>LXQJ01000051.1:96259-159538 GCA_001683895.1 Luteimonas sp. ANT-B3E
CGCCATGCGGGAGGCATCAGGGCGAACGCGTCCTCGAGCAGCTCCCGCGCCGCCTCGGCCTGGTGCCCGGCGAGGGCTGGATCAACGATGCGCCATGGCCTCGGCGCGGGGCTGGATGCGGATGCGGATGCGGATGCTGACGAAGACGCGGCGGACGGGGGGGCAACGAAGGGCGCGGATGCTGGCAGCGATGCAGACGCAGCACCTGCAACCCAAGCAGCCCAGCCGCCAACGGCGCACGCCAGCAGGCACGCCGGCGAGACGGCGCCGACGCCCCGCGCTGAGCGAGCGATCACCGCGAGAGGATCGCCCGCGCCAGCGCAAGATCCGACGCCGCGGCGGCCACCGGATCCCGCGAGCGAAGGTGACGCAGCGCGGCATCCAGGCGCACGGTCCGCAGCTCACCGTCGGTTGCAACGAAGCCCGCGGCGTCCTCGCGTGCGGCGAGCACCACCTTGTCGTCGCCCGAGGTGCTGCCCGACGACGCCGACGTGCCGCCCGCGGACGTCCCCGCCGAGGTGCCGGCGAAGCTCGAGGCAAACGCCTGCGTGGAAGCGAGCAGCAGCGCGGCAACCGCGATGACAGCGGCAGGCAGCGGGCGTACTGCGGCGCGGGTCTGTGCCGCCGCGGCGGCAGCGGAGATTGTCGGCACCATGTCGCGCTCCAATGGAAGGGCGCCAGAGCGTAACCCGCGACGATGGCGGGCACATCCAGGCGCGGCGTGCAACGGTCGCGTGCCGCTTCCTAGCGATCGAACAGCTTCCCCGGATTCAGGATCCCCGCCGGGTCCATTGCCCGGCGGATGCCGCGCATCAGCGCGATCTCCGCGTCGCTGCGAGTGCTCGACAGGTACGGCTTCTTGACCAGCCCGATGCCGTGCTCGGCGGAGATGCTGCCGCCGTGGCGCGCGAGCGCGTCGACCAGCAGCCGGGTGACGTGCTCGCAGCGCGCGACGAACGCGTCCTGCGCCATGTCGACGGGCTTGAGCACGTTGATGTGCAGGTTGCCGTCGCCGATGTGGCCGAACCACACCACGTCGAACTCCGGGTACTCCGCCAGCAGCAGCGCTTGGGTCTCGGCGAGGAACCCCGGCAGCGCCGAGATCCGCACCGAGACGTCGTTCTTGTACGGCACGTACGGCGCCAGGCTCTCGGTGATGCCCTCGCGCAGCCGCCACAGCTGCGCGGCCTGCGCATCGGACTGGCTGATGACGCCGTCGGCGATCCAGCCCTGTTCCATGCAGTGCTCGAACGCAGCGAGCACCCGTCCCTCCTGCGCCTCGGCCTCCACGCCGCCGCCGGTCGCGAACTCGGCGATCGCGTAGTACGGGTGCAGCGCGTCGAATGGCGCCTGCGCGCCGTGCACGAGCACGTGGTGCAACGCGCGGTCGCTGAAGCACTCGAAGGCCTCCAGCTGCAGCCGCGCGCGCAGCGCCTGAAATACGTCCAGCACCACCGCGAACGACGGCAGCGCCAGAAGCATCACGTTGCTCGGCTGCGCCGGCGGCGCCAGCCGCAGCGTCGCCTCGACAATGATCCCCAGCGTGCCCTCGGACGCGACGATCAGGTGGCGCAGGTCGTAGCCACTTGAATTCTTCAGCAGCCCGCGGTTGAGGTCCAGCAGCTCGCCGGTGGCGGTGACCACGCGCACGCCTGCGACCCAGTCGCGGGTGTTGCCGTGGCGGATCACGCGGATGCCCCCGGCATTCGTGGCGATGGTGCCGCCGATGCTGCACGAGCCGCGCGCGGCGAAGTCGACGGGATACGACAGCCCGTGCCCGGCCGCGGCCTCCTGCACCGCCTGCAGGGCGATGCCGGCCTCGACGGTGAGCGTGCGGTCGACGGCGTCGAAGCCGAGCACGCGACGCAGACGCTCGGTGCTGACGACGAGTTCTCCGTTGGCGGCCACCGCGCCACCCGACAGCCCGGTGCGTCCGCCCGACGGCACCACCGCGACCGCGTGGCCATTCGCCCAGCGCATCACCGCCTGCACCTCCGCGACGCTGCCGGGCAGCGCGATCGCGAGCGGCGCCGGCGTCCAGCGCCGGGTCCAGTCGCGGCCGTAGTGCTCCAGGTCGGCAGGGTCGGTCTTGATCTGCAGCCCCGGCACGGCGGCCTGCAGCGAAGCGACGCGGGAATCGGTCATGGGCGGCACGTGGCGGGCACGGCGGGCCAGCCTGACAGCCGTCATTGCCAGCGTCCACCGCGCGGCTGAACGCCGCGGGGGACCAGCGTCGGGCATGCGCGGCCTGCGCGCGGGGACGCGCCGCGGCTCACGCACGCTCTGGCAGACTGGCCCGCCATCCGCCGATCCCCCCGCATGGCCAACGCCGCCGCCGTCCCCAAGACCTCCTATCCGAAGGAGGACATCCGCGTGCTGCTGCTGGAAGGGGTCAGCCAGAGCGCGGTCGACGTGTTCCGCGCGGCCGGCTACAGCCGCATCGACGCCCACGCCAAGGCGCTGCCCGATGACCAGCTGCGCGCGGAGATCGCCAGCGCGCACATCCTCGGCATCCGCTCGCGCACGCAGCTCGACGCCGGCGTGCTGGCCGAGGGCCGCCGCCTGATGGCGGTCGGCTGCTTCTGCATCGGCACCAACCAGGTCGACCTGGGGGCCGCGCAGCTGGCCGGCATCCCGGTGTTCAACGCGCCCTACTCCAACACCCGCAGCGTGGCCGAGCTGGTGATCGCGGAGGCCATCATGCTGATGCGCGGCATCCCGGCCAAGAGTGCCGAGTGCCACCGCGGCGGCTGGTCCAAGTCCGCCGCCGGCAGCCACGAGGTGCGCGGCAAGACCCTGGGTATCGTCGGCTACGGCCATATCGGCACCCAGGTTGGAGTGATGGCCGAATCGCTGGGCATGCAGGTACTGTTCCACGATATCGAGGCCAAGCTGTCGCTGGGCAACGCGCGCGCCGCCATCGATCTCGACGACCTGCTGGCGCGGTCCGACGTGGTCACCCTGCACGTGCCGGAGAACGCCTCGACGCAGTGGATGATCGGCGCCGCGCAGATTGCGCGCATGCGCGCTGGCGCGCACCTGCTCAACGCCTCGCGCGGCACCGTGGTCGAGATCGACGCGCTGGCCGACGCACTGCGCAGCGGCCACCTGGGCGGCGCCGCGGTCGACGTGTTCCCGCTGGAGCCGCAGGGCAATGGCGAAGCGTTCGCGTCGCCGCTGGTAGGCATGGACAACGTGATCCTGACCCCACACGTCGGCGGCAGCACGCTGGAGGCGCAGGACAACATCGGCATCGAGGTGGCCGCCAAGCTGGTGCGCTACAGCGACAACGGCAGCACGCTGTCGGCGGTGAACTTCCCCGAGGTGACGCTGCCCGAGCACGACGGCAGCCACCGCCTGCTGCACATCCACCGCAACGTGCCGGGCGTGCTGTCGCGGATCAACGAGGTGTTCTCGCAGCAGGGCGTCAACATCGACGGCCAGTTCCTGCGCACCGACGCGCATGTGGGCTACGTGGTCATCGACGTCACCGCCGACCAGGCGCAGGCGATCCGCCTGCGCGCCGCGCTCGACGAGGTCCCCGGCACGCTGAGGACGCGGGTGCTGTACTGACCAAGGGACGCGGCGCGGATGTCGCGCCAAGTGCGTGACCCCCGGCGCCTGTCTGAGACGGCAGGCATGCGCACGTCAGGCAGACTGTTCCAGCCAGCGCCCGGCCATCCGGCGCAACGACGGATCCGCTTGGCTGTCGGCGTATAGCGCCGCGATGTCGCGCCACGCCAGCGCGTGCGATTCGTCGCTGACGACGTAGCGCTCGTCGGCGGCGGCGCGCACCACGAAGCGGACGTCATAGTGCCAGTGCGCCGGCACGCCGCCATGCGCGGGAATGCGATGCCGGTCGAGGTCGAACACCGCCGGCACGATCGTCAGCCCCGCGACGCCGGTCTCCTCGCGCGCCTCGCGCAGCGCGACCGCCGCCAGGTCGCGGTTGCCGTCGGCATGGCCGCCGGGCTGCAGCCAAAGACCGAGCTTGCGGTGGTGGGTCAGGAGGGGTACGCGCCCCATCGCGGCTGACCACTAGCGCCGAGGCCGTGAAGTGCCCGTCCAGTCGTTCCCGGACGAAGGGTCGGTGGGGTCACGGAGCAGCGCCGCGAAAGCATCGACGGATGCAGCGTCCTCCGGACGGCGATCGTGATGGCGCTCCAGAGCCCGCTCCAGTGCGGCGACGTCATCTTTCAATGCAGTTCCTCTGGCGGTCGACGTCCATTGTCGCCGCCATGCTGCGCCTGCGCTTGTGATCCCCCCCGCGCTTTGGCAAGGTACCGCGGCGTTGCCATCGTCCGACAGGGGGCACTTTGAGCCGTTGCGACCGTCTCCACCCCCATGGGCGTCCACGCGGGGTCTCGCTGCCGCGAACGTCCGCCCGGGGGGGCCCGGCACTTGCCACGCTTTCGTTGTGTGCCGTGTGGTCGTTGCCTGCCTTTGCCTCGACCGGCACCCCGGGCAGCGGCCTGGACGCGGCGATCAACAGCGCCTTCAAGCCGATCGCCGACGTGGTCTCTTGGCTGGTGTTCCATCCGGTGCCGATCGGCTTTGGCGCCAGCATGCCGTTCGTGGTGCTGTGGCTGATCGTCGCCGCGTTGTTCTGCACAGTCTATTTCGGCTTCATCAACATCCGCGGCTTCGGCCAGGGGTTCCGGCTGATCCGCGGCGACTATTCACGGCCCGGGGATGCGGGCGAGGTCACCCACTTCCAGGCCCTGGCGACGGCGCTGTCGGGCACAGTGGGGCTGGGCAATATCGCCGGCGTGGCGATCGCGATCAGCATTGGCGGTCCGGGCGCGACCTTCTGGATGATCGTGGCCGGCCTTCTGGGGATGAGTTCAAAGTTCGCCGAATGCACCCTGGGCGTGCGCTTTCGACGGATCAACGCCGACGGCACAGTCTCGGGTGGCCCGATGTACTACCTCAGCCAGGGCATTGCCGAGTACCGCCCACGGCTTGCCGGACTCGGCAAGGTGCTCGCCGTGGTGTTTGCACTGTGCTGCATCGGCGGCTCGCTCGGCGCCGGCAACATGTTTCAGGTCAACCAGACCTTCCAGCAGATGCAGCTGGTGACTGGCGGTGCCGATGGCTGGCTGGCCGGCCGGGGCTGGATCTTCGGGCTGGTGATGGCGGCGCTGGTGGCGGGCGTGATCATCGGTGGCCTGCGCAGCATCGCCAGCGTTACCGGCAAGCTGGTCCCGCTGATGGCCGCCCTGTACTTCGCGTGCGGCCTATTCATCATCGCCACCGATATCGGCAACGTGGTGCCCGCGCTGCAGGCCATCGTGTCGGGTGCGTTCACGCCGGAGGCAGGCTACGGCGGTTTCATCGGCGTGCTGATCCAGGGCTTCCGCCGCGCGGCGTTCTCCAACGAGGCGGGGGTCGGCTCGGCGGCGATCGCGCACTCGGCCTCACGCACGCGTGAGCCGGTGTCGGAAGGCCTCGTGGCGTTGTGGGAACCGTTCATCGATACGGTCGTCATCTGCACGATGACCGCGCTTGTGATCGTGATCACCGGCATGTACCAGATGGAGGGTGTGGGCGACGGCGTGCTGCTGACGTCGATGGCCTACGCGTCGGTGCTGTCGTGGTTTCCCTACCTGCTGGCGGTGTCGGTGTTCCTCTTCGCGTTCTCGACAATGCTGACCTGGTCCTACTACGGTGAGAAGGCCACCTGCTACCTGTTCGGCGAATCGCGCATGATCAGCCTCGGCTACAAGTTCGTGTTCTGCGCATTCGTGGTGGTCGGTGCGTCGGTCAACCTGGGCGTGGTGATCGATTTCTCCGACGCCATGATTTTGGCGATGTCGGTGCCCAACCTGGTCGGCGTGTACCTGCTGGCCCCCCTGATCCGGCGGGAGCTGCGCAGCTACATGGCGCGGCTTCGCAGCGGCGAGATCCGCAACTACCGCAGGGCGCCCGAACCCGCATGAACGCACGCCCCATGCGCGCGCCTGCGCTATGGCAGGCGTTGCTGCCTCTGCTGTTCCTGTCGATCGCGCTCGCCTTGGCCGTCCGCCTCTACGGGGACAATGCCTCCTACGGCGCCAACCAGATCTCGCTGCTGCTGGCGGCGGGCGTCGCCGCGATCGTCGGCCTGCGCAACGGCCTGCGGTGGGAGGATATCCAGGACGCTCTGGTCCACGGCGTCTCGCTGGCGGTGGTGCCGATCTTCATCCTATTGGCGGTAGGTGCGCTCATCGGCACCTGGATCCTCAGCGGTACGGTGCCGATGATGATCGTGTACGGCATGCAGCTGCTGCATCCTGCGTACTTCTACCCGGCTGCGTGCCTCATCTGCGCCATCGTCGCGCTGACGATCGGCAGTTCGTGGACGGTCGCCGGCACCCTCGGCGTGGCCCTGATCGGCGTGGCGCAGGGACTGGACATGTCCCTCCCGATCACCGCAGGCGCTGTGATCTCCGGCGCCTACTTCGGCGACAAGATGTCACCGCTGTCGGATACCACCAACATCGCGCCCGCCGCTGCCGGCGCGGACCTGTTCGAGCATATCCGCCACATGATCTGGACGACCGGACCCAGCATCGTCATCGCGCTGGTGCTGTTCACCCTGATGGGCCTCGGCAACCGCAGCGGGAGCGACAGTGCCGCGTTCAACGACCTCCCGGGCCTGCTTGATGCCCGGTTCACGCTCGGCTGGTACCTGCTGCTGCCGATGCTGGTGGTGTTCGGGCTCGCCATGCGGCGCTTCCCCGCATTCCCGACGATCATGATCGGGGCACTGATCGGCGCGGTGTTCGCGGTGGTGTTCCAGCCTGACGCCGTGGTCGCGCTGGCCGGCAACGATGACCTGTCGCGCCCGATGGCGCTGCTGTCGGGTGCATGGACGGCGATGTTCGACGGCTACCAGGCGGAGACTGGCAACGCCGCGCTCGACGACCTGCTCACCCGCGGCGGCATGTCGAGCATGCTCAACACCGTGTGGGTAGTGATCTGCGCGATGGGTTTCGGCGCGGTCATGGAGCGCACCGGCCTGCTGGAGCGGATGATCCGCAGCGTGCTGAAGGCGGCGCGTTCCACCGGGGCGTTGATCGCGTCAACCCTGGTGACCGCGTTCGGCGCCAACGTTGTCACCGCCGACCAGTACATGTCGATCGTGCTCACGGGACGCCTGTTCCAGCCGGAATACCGCAGGCGTGGGCTGGCACCGGTGAACCTGTCGCGTGCACTGGAGGATGCAGGCACGATGACTTCGCCGCTGATCCCGTGGAACACCTGCGGCGCCTACATGGCCGCCACCCTGGGAGTGGCCACGCTCGACTACCTGCCATACGCGTTCTTCAACCTGGTCAGCCCGATGGTCGCGCTTGTACTGGCGTACGCCGGGTTCAAGATACTGCGCCTGCCGGACACCGACGCGACCCCACCGCCCGCGGCGTCAGCGACGCACACTCCGCCGCCGCGCAGCTGATCCAGCCGCGCGTCCCCGACCTCTCTTTTGGATTCGCCCATGGACAAGACGACCTCCATCCACGGCATGTGGTCTTCCCGCCTGATGTTCATCCTCGCCGCCACCGGATCGGCGGTCGGCCTTGGCAACATCTGGCGGTTCCCGTACATGACCTCCGACAACGGGGGCGGTGCCTTCGTGCTTGTTTATCTGGCCTGCATCGCCCTGGTCGGCCTGCCAATCCTGGTGGCCGAGGTCCTGATCGGCCGTCATGGACGCATGAGCCCAATCAACACCCTGCGCGGTCTTGCCCGCGACAGTGCCACCAGCAGGGCGTGGGTGGGCATCGGCTGGATCGGGATCATCGCCGGCATCCTGATCCTGAGCTTCTACAGCGTGGTCGCAGGCTGGACCCTGCACTACAGCTGGCTCTACCTCCGGCAGCTGTTCGGCGGCGCGGGCATCACCGATCCCGCCGCGACGTTTGCCGCGCTGCTGGCCAGCCCGCTGGAGCTGACGTTCTGGCACGCGCTGTTCATGCTGCTGACGGTGGTGGTCGTGGCCATGGGCGTCGAGAAGGGGCTCGAACGCGCCGTGCGCTTCCTGATGCCGGCGCTGTTCCTGCTGTTGCTGGTACTGGTGGGCTACGGGCTGAGTACCGGCTACATGGGCCAGGCGGTCACGTTCCTGTTCAAGCCCGACTGGTCTGAGATCAACGGCAACGTCTTCCTGCGCGCGATGGGCCAAGCCTTCTTCTCGCTGAGCCTGGGCATGTGCACGATGATGACCTACGGCGCGTACCTGCCACGCGCGGGGGTGTCCATCCCGCGAGTGGGCATCGCGGTGGCGCTGACCGACACCGCGGTGGCGCTGCTGGCGGGGATGGCGATTTTCCCGGTGGTGCTGTCCTTCGGACTCGACCCTGCAGGGGGTGGCCCTGGCCTGATCTTCACATCACTGCCGCTCGCGTTCGATGCGATGCCGATGGGGGTGCTTTACGGGCTGCTGTTCTTCGGGCTCCTGTCGGTGGCGGCGTGGACCTCGTCGATCTCGCTGCTGGAACCCGCCACCGCGTTCATCGTGGAGAAATTCGGGACCGGGCGCCGCAGGCAGGCCGCGCTGGCGATGGCGGGCCTGTGCTGGATGCTGGGCCTCCTCTCGGTGCTGTCGCTCAACGTCTGGTCGCACGTACGCATCTTCGGCCGCGACATCATGGGCTTCATCGAACTCGTGGCGAACGACCTGATGCTACCGCTGGGCGGACTGCTGATTGCTTTGTTCACGGGCTGGGCGCTGAACCGCACCATCCTGCGCGAACAGCTGTCGGACATGCCCGAATGGCTGTTCAACGGCTGGCGCTGGCTGCTCCGGATCGTGGCGCCGCTGCTGGTGCTGGTGGTGCTGGTGCGGGCCATCGCCTGATCCGCAGCCGGTCGTGCGGACTCGGTTTTCGTCGTCGGCTAGAATCGCCGCATGAGCCACGACGCCCTGCCCTACGACACGCACCGGCTCTGCGAGCTTGCCGGCGAGATCATCGTCAATGTCCGTGAGCTGTCCGCGCGCGGCTGGACGCCGGCGACCAGCAGCAACTTCTCGCACCGGCTCGACGAACACCATGCCGCGATCACGGTCTCGGGCCGAGACAAAAGCCGCCTGCGCGAGGCCGACATCATGGTCGTCGACTTCGACGGCCACGCCGTCGGCAGCGACCATCGCCCGTCCGCCGAGACGCTGCTGCACACGCAGCTCTACAGGCGCTATCCCGAGATCGGCTGCGTGCTGCATACCCATTCGCGCGCCCAGACCGTCGCCTCGCGGCTGTTCGCCGGTGCCAGCCGCGTGCGGCTGGAGGGCTACGAACTGCTGAAGGCGTTTCCGGGCAACACCACCCACGAAGCGGCGATCGACCTGCCGGTGCTGGCCAACACGCAGCACATGCCGACACTGGCCGCCCAGGTGGACGCGCTGCTCGACGGCGGGCCGATGTGGGGCTACCTGATCGACGGCCATGGGCTGTATGCGTGGGGCCGCGACATGGCCGAGGCACGCAGGCACCTCGATGCGTTCGACTTCCTGCTCGATTGCGAGCTGACGCTGCGCACCCTGCAGGTCCGGCACTGACGCATGACCCGCGTGCCGCGGCCTGCGTCAGGCGGCGCATGCGGATCGCAGCAGCGACGTACGGTTGAAAGCGCGTCGCGTGGCGCCATAGTGTTCCGCGACCGCGCCCCACCCCAGCGCGGCGCCTGCTAGCCTCCGGCGGCCGGGTCGCACCCCGCCCCGCCACTTCCTGCCTTCCTACAGGAGCCGCCATGAGCCGCCTGCGCATCTTCGCCGACGACGCCCCCGACAGCGCTACCTTCGACAGCCGCGACGGGGACGCCATCGCGCGCGAGCTCGCCGGCATCGGCGTCACCTTCGAGCGCTGGAAGGCGGTCCACGACGTCGCGCCGGGCGCGTCGCCGGACGAGGTCATCGCCGCCTACCGCGCCGACATCGACCGCATCACGGCCGAGCGCGGCTTCACCACCGTTGATGTCATCAGCATCGCGCCGGATCATCCGGAACGCGAGGTGCTGCGCGCCAAGTTCCTGGACGAGCACTTCCACAGGGAGGACGAGGTGCGCTTCTTCGTCGCCGGCTCGGGGCTGTTCACGCTGCACGTCGACCAGCGCGTCTACGAGATCGAATGCGTCAAGGACGACCTGATCGCGGTGCCCGACGGCACCACGCACTGGTTCGACATGGGCCCCGAGCCGGAGTTCGTCGCGATCCGGTTCTTCGAGCAGCCCGACGGCTGGGTCGGCCACTTCACCGGCACCGATATCGCCGGCCGCTTCCCGCGCTACGCGCGCGACCGCGCCTGACGCCTCCGCCCCGCTGCACGGCAGTCCCATGATCCTCACCGACATCGAAGGCACCACCAGCAGCATCGCGTTCGTGCGCGACGTGCTGTTTCCGTACGCGCGGCGCGCACTGCCCGGCTTCGTCGCAACGCGTGGCAGCGAGCCCGAGGTGCGCCGCTGGCTTGACGCGGTGGCCGACGAGGCAGGCGTCGGTGGCGACGACGCCATCGTCGCCACGCTGCAGCAGTGGATCGACGCCGACCGCAAGCACACCGCGCTCAAGGCGCTGCAGGGCATGCTGTGGCTGGACGGCTACCGGCAGGGCGATTTCACGGCGCACGTCTACCCGGACGCCGCGGACGCGCTGCGGCGCTGGCACGCGGCCGGCACGCGGCTTGCGGTCTATTCCTCCGGGTCGGTCGGCGCGCAGCGGCTGTTCTTCGGCCATTCCGACGCCGGCGACCTGCTGCCGCTGTTCGACCGCTTCTTCGACACCGGGGTCGGCGGCAAGCGCGAGGCGGCGAGCTATGCCGCCATCGCCGCCGCGCTCGGAGAGTCGCCCGCGGCGATCCTGTTCCTGTCCGACGTGGTGGAAGAGTTGGACGCTGCCCGCGATGCGGGCCTGCGCACCGTGCTGATCGACCGTCTTCAGGACTATCCGCAGCCGCGCAGCGGGGACGCCTGCCACGGCCACCTGCGGGTCGAGCACTTCACCGCGATCGAGTCGCCGTGAGCCTGCGATGCCCCTGCGCGCGGCGCGGCTGACGGCCGTGCATGCAGGCGGCACCGCGTCCGCGATCGCCGCGATCGGCGCCGTGCTGCTGCTGGTGGCCGCCGCCGTCGTGCACGGCGCGCAGGATCCGCTGGAAGTGCGCGACGCGCGGCTCATCGACGCGGCCGTCGCGGCGATGCCGGCGCAGCGCCCTGGCCATCCGGATCTCTACGTGCTGGGCTTCGCCGGCGACGGCCACGAGGACGTGTTCCGCAACGAAGTGCTGTACCTGGAGACAGTGGCGGCACTCCGGCTCGACGCCGACGGGCGGACGCTGTCGCTGGTCAACCACGCCGACAGCCTGGGGGTATCGCCGCGGCCGCTGGCCACCGCGGCCAACCTGCGCCGCGCGCTGGCTGGCATCGGTGCGGCGATGGACCGCGACGAAGACCTGCTGCTGCTGTACCTCGCCAGCCACGGCAGCGTCGACCACGCGCTGTCGCTGCGGCTCTATCCGGTGATCGAGGGCGGATTGCGGCCCGCCGAGATCCGGCGCGCGCTGGACCTGTCCGGCATCCGCCACCGCGTGATCGTGGTCTCGGCGTGCTTCTCGGGCGGCTTCCTGCCGGCCCTGCGCGACCCCGGGACGCTCGTGGTCACGGCATCGCGCCACGACCGGGCGTCCTTCGGATGCGGCGTCGCGTCGGTTGCGACCTACTTCGGCCGTGCATGGCTGGTGGAGGGCATGAACCAGGGCACCAGCTTCGTCGCCGCGTACGACCACGCCACGCGCATGGTGGCGGCGCGCGAACGCCGCGAAGGGTTCGACCCGTCGCTGCCGCAGATCGCCATCGGCAGCGGGATCGCGTCGCGCCTGGCGGCCTGGCAGGCGACGCTGCCGGCCGCGGACGCGGTGCCGTATCCGCACGTGGAGAGCGACGCCGACGAGTGATCGCGTGCACGTTGCGCGCTCCCGGGGTGCACGATGTCCGCGCGTCGCTCGCCCCGCCTCCCGCCGCATCTCGTCGAGGCCGCCCACTGCGTTACGGCGTGGCGTCGGCCAGCCGGTAGCGCGTGCTGGCGCGCTGCTCGCCCTGCCAGCGGTCGAATGCGCGCACCTCGATCGGGTGCGCGCCGGCGTCGAGATCCGTCGGCAGCGCGCCGCGCCACAGCTGCGTCGATGGCTCCGCCTCCGGTGAACGGTCGAAGCCGCGCAGCGCGGGAGGCGCGTCGTCGCGCGCGTTCTCGGCCAGCAGCTAGGAATCCGGACGGTCGACGCGCGCCATCGCGCGCCACTCGCCGCCGGCGACGCGGTATTCGACCCGGGTGTCGTGCTCTCCCGTGTAGACATTGGCGTAGACGGCCCACGCGGGGTACGCGCCGCGGCGCAGCACGCGCGGGGCGTGCAGCGACATCGCCGCGGTGCGCGCGGGGTCGCCGCCGCGCAGGCGCGCGGGCATCCATTCCAGCGCACGCGTCCGCCGCGACGCGCAGGCGCGCGACGCCGTTGGGCGTGCCGTCGGCCATCGTCGCGTCGGGAATGCCCTCCGCATCGGGCGCGCCAGACCAGAACGCGCCGCTGGCTGCACCCACGCTGTACTCGTGCAGCGGCGTTGCGCCACGCCAGCCGCTGTCGACGCCGTGGCGCACGTGGCGCTGGGTATGGCGATGGCCGCTGAGCACCAGGACCCGCGGCACGCCCTCGAGCAGGCGGAACAGGCGCGCGCGGTCGGCGGCCCGGAAAGTATCGGCGCGGCCAGGCGCTGCGGTGTCGAACAACGGCACGTGCAGTGCCAGCACCAGCAGCCGCCCGGGCGGCAGCGTCGCGAGATAGGCCTCGAGGAACGCGAACTGCGGCGGACGCAATCCACCGACATAGGCCGGTCGCTCGCCGGGCAGCGGGACGACGTTGTCGAGCAGCACGAACGCCGCGGCGCCATCCTCCCAGGCGAAGGTGTCCGGCCCGTAGGTCGCGCGGAACACCGCGAATGCGGCCGCATCATCGACGGCCGTCGGATCGAGGTCGTGGTTGCCGGCGACGTGCAGCCACGGCACTCCGAGCCGCGCGGTGACGGCGTTGATCGACGGGTACAGCGCCAGCACGTCGTCGACGACGTCCCCCAGCGTGATGCCGAGGTCGGCCGGTACATCGCCACCGGCACCACGGCCATCGGCGATCAGCGGCGCAACGATGTCACGCGCGTAATGGTCCACGTCGCGCGCCGACTTGACCTGCGGATCCGCCATCACCAGCACGTCGAGCGGCCGCGTGCCGGCGCGGCCGTCCGCCGCCAGCAGCGGCAGGTCGACGACCGCGGACGCCACCGGCGCCGCCGTCAGCGGATCGCCCGGCTGTGACGCCACTCCCTGCGAGGCCGCCGCCAGCTCCATGCCAGGCCGCCACCAGAAGCGCGGCAGCCCGTCTTGGCCAAGCGGCACGCGGTAGCCCGGTGGCTTGACGGGGAACACCGCCTGCCCGGCCCCCAGCGTGGCCGCCTGCGCCGCTGCGCACGACGTCGCGTCCGTTGGATACCGCGACGCCATCGATGCTGCGCTCGTCACCGTCGCGGATACCGTTGCCGTCGCGGTCGTCGTAGATCGTGCCCACGATGTGCAGCGCTGCGTCCGACGCTGCGGCTGCGCCCGCCCGGCCATCGCCGGGCGTGGCGTGCAGGGGCAAGGCGAGGCACGCGGCCAGCTGCAGCGGCGCCAGTCGCAGCGGCGACGATGGTGGCGTAGGCGACTGCATGCGGGTCCTCCGATCGGTGATCCATTTCTGGTCGCGGCGCGCGTTCTCCTCCGGATGCACCCGGCACTGCAGTAACATCCCCCGCAGTGGGACGCCGGGGCGCAGCAGGACGCAGGCGGGACGCATGGGGAAAACAGGAGCAAGGGCGTGGGTTACTGACAGCCGCGACGTGTCGGCGGATCGCGCGTGCGCCCGGGGGTGGGCGCCGGCGTCCATCGCGCGCACGGCGCCACCGCTCCGGAGCCCTTGGCCCCTGCTGGCGATGGTGCTGATGCTGCTGTCCACGCTGCTCCTGCCCCCGGTGGCGTTCGCCCAGGTTGTCGAACTCGCCGCCGGCTCCGGAGAGGTCCCGCTGTCGCCGCACGTGCGCTACCTGCACGACCCCGAAGCCAGCGACCGCACCGAGGACGCGTGGCGCCGCGTCGACGGCGGCCACTTCGTCCCGCTGCCCGACGGGAGCGCGGCGTTCGGTTTCCAGCGCGGCGCATTCTGGTTCCACGTGCGCGTGCGCAACCGCGATCCGGCGGAGGGGCGCTGGCTGCTCGCTCAGCGACTACATCGACGTACACGTGCGCCGCGCCGATGGCAGCCTTGCGCACCACGCGGGCGGTGACAGCCAGCCGTTCTCCTCGCGCAGCATCAGCTACCGCCATCCCAACGTGCTGCTCGACCTGCCGCTGGGCGAACCGGTCGATCTGCTGGTGCGGGTGCAGAGCCAGAGCTCGATGCAGGTGCCGCTGGTGCTGTATACGCAGACGGCCTTCACCGAGATCGCGCGCGACGCCCAGCTCGCGATCGGCGTGTACTACGGCATCCTGCTGGCGCTGTTCTTCTACAACCTGGTCCTGTGGCTGACGCTGCGCGACGGCAGCTACTTCTGGTACCTGTTCCACATCAGCGCGTTCGGAATGGTGCTGTTCTGCCTCAACGGCCTGGGGTTCGAATACCTGTGGCCCAACAACACGTGGCTCGCCGACAAGTCGGTGCCGCTGTCGATCAGCCTGGCGCTCATCGGCATGCACCAGTTCGCGCGCGTATTCCTGGAGCTGCCGCAGCGCTGGCCGGCCGGCAACCAGGTCAGCGTCGCCGCCATCGTGCTGTTCGTCGCGTTCGGCATCGCTGCCACCGTGGTGCCGTACCGCGTCATCACCCAGGTCGTGTCACTGGCGGTCCTGGCGAGCATCGTCTGGATCAGCGTGGTCACTGTCGTGGTGCTGCGCCGCGGCTATACGCCGGCGCGGCTGTTCCTGCTGTCGTGGGCGATGTTTCTCAGCGGCACCGCGGTGTTCACGCTGGTCGCATTCGGGCTGGTTCCCAAACGGTTCGTGACCGAGTACGGCGTCCAGATCGGCTCGGCGCTGGAGATGCTGTTCCTGTCGATCGCGCTCAGCTACCGCTACGGTGCGCTGCGCAAAGAGAACGAACGCATCGTGTACGAGGCCAACCAGCGGCTCGAGCGCAAGGTCGCGCAGCGCACCCAAGATGTCCGCAGCGCGATGCTGCAGCTCGAGGACGCGCATGCGCGGCTGGGCGAATCCAGCCGCCGCGACGCCCTGACCGGGCTCTACCACCGGGGCCATTTCCACGAGGCCTTCGAGCGCATGCTGGCCGATACCAATGCCTCGGGTCGACCGCTGTCGCTGCTGATCGTCGACCTCGACCACTTCAAGGCGATCAACGACCAGCATGGCCATCTCGTCGGCGACGCGTGCCTTCGCGCGGCGGCGCAGCGCATCGGCCGCGCGCTGAGGCCGCATGACGCGCTGCTGGCCCGCTTCGGCGGCGAGGAGTTCGTGGTCGCGCTGCCCGGGCACGCCCTCGCGGCGGCGGTCGCCATTGCGGAGGAGGTACGCCAGGCCCTCGTGGCCGAGCCCTGTGACGTCCAGGGGCTGCGGGTGCGCGTGTCCGCGAGCCTCGGCGTGCACACCATCGAACCGGGCACGATCGACGACGTCGACCTCGGCTTCGAGATCGCGGACCGGGCGCTGTATGCGGCCAAGGCCAACGGCCGCAACTGCGTCAGGACGTCGCTGTCCGCAGCGTGACTGCGCGTCAGCTTGCGCGGGCCGCCGACGCGCTGCGCTTACGCCGCAGTGTCCCGCGACGTCGCGACGTCGCGACGATGCGACTCAGCTCTCCGATGCGCATGGCGCGCCTTCGCGTTCGCGCAGGACACGCTCGACGTCCGCCAGCCCCAGCCCGCGGGCGCGAAGCAGTACCAGCAGGTGGTAGGTCAGGTCCGCGGCCTCGCCCAGCAGCGCGGCGTCGTCCTGCACCACGCCGGCCAGCGCCGTCTCCACGCCCTCTTCGCCCACCTTCTGCGCGATGCGGCGCACGCCGCCGTCGAACAGCCGCGTGGTGTAGCTGCCCGCCGGACGCACCGCCTCGCGCGTCGCGACCAGGCGGTCGAGGTCCGCCAGCATGCTGCCGGCAGCCTGCGCGAAGCAGCTGGTGCGCCCGAGGTGGCAGGTGGGTCCCGCGGGTACCGCGCGCACCAGCAGCGTGTCGGCGTCGCAGTCGGTGTCGATGGCCACCAGTTGCAGCGTGTTGCCGCTCTGCTCGCCCTTGCGCCACAGCGTGCCGCGGCTGCGGCTGAAGAACGTCACCTGACCACTGTCGAGCGTGATCGCCAGCGCGGCGCGGTCCATGTAGCCCAGCATCAGCACGCGATGGGTCGTGGCGTCCTGCACGATCGCCGGCAGCAGCCCGCGCTGCTTGTCCCAGGCCAGCGCATCGATGTCGCCCAGCGTGATCGCGAGGGGCGCGACATCGGTCGCCTGGGTTTCGGGCATGTCGGTTGGAGTCATGGCGTGTCCGGCAAACAGGATGAAGGATCAGCGACGTACGCAGATCCCGGCGTCGTGGAGCGTTTCCTTGAGCACTGGGATTGCAAGCTCCCCGGAGTGGAAGACGCTGGCGGCCAGCGCGGCGTCGACATCGGCATCGCGAAACACCTCGACGAAGTGCGCAGCGCCGCCGGCGCCGCCCGACGCCACCAGCGGCACCGCGCACAGCGAGCGCGCCGCCCGCAGCTGGCCGATGTCGTAACCATCGCGGGCGCCGTCGCTGCCCATGCAGTTCAGCACCACCTCGCCGGCGCCCAGCTGCTGCACCTCCTCGATCCAGTCCAGCGTGCCCCGGCCTGACACGCGCGTGGTCGCGGCGCTGCCGGTGTGGCTGCGCACGCGCCATGCGCCGTCGTCGTCGCGCAGCGAATCGATGCCGGCGACCACGCACTGCACGCCGAAAGCGTCGGCGAGCTCGCGGACCAGCGCAGGGCGCTCCAGCGCTGGCGTATTGACCGAGATCTTGTCGGCGCCGGCATGCAGTACCGCGCGCGCGTCGGCGACGCTGCGGATGCCGCCGGCGACGCAGAACGGGATGTCCAGCAGCCGCGCCAGGCGCGCCACCCAGCCGCGGTCGACGCTGCGTCCCTCCGGGCTCGCGGTGATGTCGTAGAACACGAGTTCGTCGGCACCGGCATCGCGGTAGCGCTGAGCCAGCGCGACGATGTCGCCGACGTCGACGTGGTCGCGGAAGCGCACGCCCTTGACCACCCGGCCATCGCGCACGTCCAGGCACGGGATGATGCGGCGGCTCAGCATCGCGCGCCGCCGCCTCCGGCGCGGGATCCACCGCGCGGCACCATCAGCCGCGCCCGCCCTGCAGCCGCGGCGGCGGCAGGTGCGCGCGCAGCAGCGGGCTGGCGATGGCCAGCGCCTCGCGCAGGTCCATGCGCCCGTCCAGCAGCGCCTTGCCCAGGACGATCCCGGCGCAGCCGACCGCGCGCGCGCCCTCGACGTCCTCGATGCCGCGCGCGCCGCCGCTGGCCTGCACCGCGAGGTTGGGCGCCCACTCGCGCACCAGCCCGTACAGCGACAGGTTGGGGCCGGCGAGCATGCCGTCGCGGTCGATGTCGGTGCACAGCAGGTGGCGCAGGCCGCCGCGACCGTAGAAGCGCACCAGTTCGCCAAGCGAGGTACGCCCCGGCTGGGTCCAGCCGTGCGTCGCCGGGCGCCAGCGGCCGTCCTTGGCGCAGCGCGCGTCAAGCGCCACCGCGATCTTCTCCTCGCCGTAGCGCAGCAGCCATTCGGCGACGCGCTTGCGCTCGTCCACCGCCAGCGAGCCGATGACTACCCTGTCGGCACCTGCGGCGAACAGCTTCTCGACGTCGCCCTCGCCGCGCACGCCGCCGCCGGTCTGCACCAGCAGCCCGGTCTCGGCCTTGATCCGCAGCAGCAGCCGCGACAGCGTGTAGCCACCCGCGCGCGCCGCGTCCAGGTCCACCAGGTGCAGCCAGCGTGCACCGGCATCGGCGTAGTCCCGCGCCAGCCCGAACGGATCGTTGCGGTAGCGGGTCTCGCGCGCGTAGTCGCCTTGCGTCAGGCGGACCACGCGCCCATCGCGGACATCGATGGCGGGATAGACGACGAAGCTCATGGCGTGCACTCCAGGAAATTGCGCAGCATCCGTGCGCCGGCCAGTGCCGAGCGTTCGGGGTGGAACTGGGCGCCGGAGACGTGCCCGTGCTGCACCACCGCGGCGAAGGAGCCGCCATGGTCGCTGGCCGCGATGCAGGCGGCGTCAACGGACGCGGCATAGCCGTGGACGAAGTACGCCCAGGCGCCGTCGTCGATCCCCCCCAGCAGCGGCGACGCGCGCAGCAGCCGCAGCCGGTTCCAGCCCATGTGCGGGATGCGGATGCCCGGCGACGCCGGCATCCGCCGCACACTCCCGGGAAGCAGCCCGAGGCAGGCGACGTCGCCCTCCTCGGAGCGTGCGTACAGCAGCTGCATGCCGAGGCAGATGCCGATCAGCGGCACCGTCGACGCACGCAACGCGGCATCGAGGCCGCCTGCGGCCAGCGCGGCCATCGCCGGTGCCGCGGCGCCGACACCGGGCAGGATGATGCGGTCGGGCGTGCCCAGCGATGCGGCGTCGGGCACGATCCGCGGCGACACGCCAAGCCGCTCGAGCGCATAGCGCACCGAGCCGAGGTTGGCGCCGCCTGCGTCGACCAGCGCGACGTCCATCAGTGCCCGTCCCGCATGCCGGCGGTCACAGCACGCCCTTCGTCGTCGGCAGCTCGCGTCCCTCGCGCGCGATCGCCTGGCGCAGCGCGCGCGCGAACGCCTTGAAGCAGGCTTCGACCTGGTGGTGGTCGTTGTCTCCCTGCACCTTCAGGTGCAGGTTCAGCCCGCAGGCGTCGCAGATCGAGCGGAAGAAGTGCGCCACCAGCTCGGTCGGCATGTCGCCCACGCGCTCACGGCGGAATGCGCCTTCGAACACGAAGAACGGGCGCCCGCTGAAGTCCAGCGCCGCGCTGGCGAGGGTCTCGTCCATCGGCAGCGTGAACCCGTAGCGGCCGATGCCGCGCTTGTCGCCCATGGCGTCGCGCAGCGCCTGGCCGATCGCGATGCCGGCGTCCTCGATGGTGTGGTGCTCGTCGATGTGCAGGTCGCCCTCGGCGTGCAGCGACAGCGCGAAGCCCCCGTGCTTGCCCAGCTGCTCCAGCATATGGTCGAAGAACGCCAGCCCGGTGTGGACCTCGGGCTCGGCCGCGCGGTCGAGGTCGATCGACACGCGGATCCGCGTCTCCTTCGTGTTGCGCTGCACGGTCGCGGTGCGCGGCGCGTCGGCCAGCGCGTGCGCGATGCCCGCCCAGTCCCAGTCGCCGCCGAACTGCGGGGTGCGCAGCTTGAACCCGCGCACGCCGAGGTTGGCCGCGAACTGGATGTCCGTGTCGCGGTCGCCGACCATCGCCGAGCGGTTCCAGTCGATGCCGCGGTCCTTGAGGTAGCCGAGCACCATGCCGATGCCGGGCTTGCGCGTGATCGCGTTGTCGGCCGGCAGGCTGGTGTCGATCAGGACGTCGCGGAACGCGATGCCCTGGCTCTCGAACACCTGCATCATCAGCGAGTGCGGGCCGTCGAACGCCGCCTGCGGATAGGCGTCGGTGCCGAGGCCGTCCTGGTTGGTCACCATCACGAACTGGTAGCCCGCGTCGCGCAGCCGCAGCAGCGCCGGGATGACGCCGGCGAACAGCCGCAGCTTGTCGTAGCCGTCGATCTGGAAATCCGCCGGCTCCTCGATCAGGGTGCCGTCGCGGTCGACGAACAGGATCGGGGTCATGCCGCCTGCTCCCGGGCGCCCAGCGCATCGAGCACGCGGTCGTTCTCGCGCGGGGTGCCGATGGTGATGCGCAGCGCATCGACGAGCCCTGGCGCGGCGCGCTGGTCGCGCACCACGACGCCGTGCGCCAGCAGCGCCGCGAACGCGGTGCCGGCGTCGTCGAAGCGGACCAGCAGGAAGTTGCCCTGCGACGGATAGACGCGGCGCACGCCGGGCAGCGCGGCCAGTGCGGCGTGCAGGCGCGTACGCTCCTGCAGCACCGTCGCGACGCGCGCGCGCGTGCCATCGAGCGCCGCACCGGACAGTCCCGCCAGCGCCAGTGCCGCGCACGGCGACGGCACCGGGTACGGCGCCTGGCAGGCGCGCAGCACCCCCACCAGCGCCGCGTCGGCAATCACGCAGCCGATGCGCGCCGCCGCCAGCGCATGCGCCTTCGACAGCGTGCGCAGCACCGCGATGTTGTCGTGCGCGGCCAGCAGCGTCGTGGCCGACGGCTGGTCGGCATACTCGCCGTAGGCCTCGTCCACCACGACCAGCGCGCGGCCGGCAAGGCGTCGCGCCAGCGCGGCAACCGCGTCGATCGCGACCGCGTTGCCGGTCGGATTGCCGGGCGAGCACAGGAACACCAGCTTCGCCCGCGAGGCCAGCGCGGCCTCCGCCACGGCGTCGAGATCGACGGCGAAACCATGGTCGCCGTCGACCAGCGGCACCTCGACCAGCCGCACGCCCTGCAGGCGGGCGCTGACCGCGTACATGCCGAATACCGGCGGGCTGACCACGATCGCATCGCGGCCGGCGGCGCAGGTGGCGCGCACCAGCAGGTCGATCGCCTCGTCGCTGCCGCGGCCGACCAGCAGCTGCGACGGCGCGCAGCCGTACAGCCGCGCCAGCGCGTCGCAGAGCCCCTGCGGCTGCGGCTCCGGGTAGCGGCGGTGGCCGGCCTGCGGGTCGGGGTCGCCCGGGTTGGGCCAGGCCGCCTCGTTGGCGTTGAGCCACACGTCGCCGTTCAGGCGCTCGCTGCGCGCCGAGCGGTAGCCGCCGAATCCCTGCAGGTCCTCGCGCACCAGCGCCAGCACGCCGGTCGCGCGCCCCTGCGCAGGCACCGCGGGACGCGCGCTCACTGCGCCGTCCCGGTCGCGTCGCCCGCGGCCTGCAGCCGCAGCCGCACCGCGTTGGCGTGGGCATCCAGGCCTTCGGCCTCGGCCAGCACGATCGCCGATGGGCCGATGGCGGCGATCCCGGCCCGCGTCGCCTGCTGCACGCTGACCAGGTTCTGGAAACTGGCGACGCTGACGCCGCTGTACGCGCGCGCCGCACCGTTGGTGGGCAGCACGTGGTTGGTGCCGCTGCAGTAGTCGCCGAGCGCCTCGGGCGTGTCGTCGCCGAGGAACACCGAGCCGGCGACCTCGACGCGGTCGAGCCACTCGCGCGGCGCGCGCAGGGCGAGGATCAGGTGCTCCGGGGCGTAGGCGTTGCTGATGTCGAACGCGGTATCGAGGCGGTCGACCTCGACCAGCCGCGAAGAAGCCAGCGCCACCCGCGCCACGTCGGCGCGCGGCAGCGCCGCCAACTGGCGGTCGAGCTCCAGCGCTACCGCGTCCACGAGCCGCGCGCTGTCGCTCAGCAGCAGCACCTGGGAGTCCGGGCCGTGCTCGGCCTGCGACAGCAGGTCGGCGGCGACGAACGCGGCATCGGCGCCGTCGTCGGCGATCACCAGCACCTCGGACGGCCCTGCCGGCATGTCGATGGCCGCGGCGCCGTCCTGCGCAACCTGCTGCTTGGCCGCGGTGACGTAGCTGTTGCCCGGGCCGAAGAGCTTGTCGCAGGCAGGCACCGACGCAGTGCCATAGGCCATGGCCGCGATCGCCTGCGCGCCGCCGAGCTTGAACACGCGGCTGACGCCGGTCAGCGCCGCCGCGACCAGCACCGCCGGATCGACGCTGCCGTCGCGCCGCGGCGGCGTGCACAGCACCACCTCGCGGCAGCCGGCCAGCCGCGCCGGCACCCCGAGCATCATCGCCGTCGATGGCAGCGGCGCGCTGCCAGCGGGCACGTACAGCCCCACGCGTGGAACGGGACGCACGATGCGCTCGCAGACCACGCCGGGCGCCGTCTCGACTGCATAGGGAGGCGCCATGCCCGCGCGGTGGAAGGCCTCGATGCGCGCGATCGCCTGCACCATCGCGTCGCGCAGCGCCGGCGCCACGGCCGCCTCCGCGGCCGCGAACTCCTCCGTCGTCACCGCCAGCGCGTCCAGCGCCACGCCGTCGAAGCGCAGCGTCAGCGCGCGCAGCGCCGTGTCGCCATCGACGCGCACCTGCGCGATGACGTCGGCCACGGCGCGCGCGGTCTCCGCCGACGTGCGCTGCACGGGGCGCCGTAGCGCCTCGCTGCGGGCGGCGTCATCGAGCTCCGACCAGCAGAGGCGGATGGCGGCGGCCCCGGCGGCGGTGATGGCAACGGCATTCATGACAGCGTCCTCTCGACGGGAAGCACCAGCAGTCCGCGGGCGCCGGCAGACTTCAGGTCTTCCAGGCGCTGCCACGTCATGGCGCCATGGCACAGCGCCTGCAGCGCCAGGGTGTCGGCGCCATCCACCTGCAGGATGGTCGGCGGCTCGGCGTCGGGCAGCAGCTTGATCAATGCCGGCACCGCGTCGCGCGGCGCCTGGAACAGCAGCAGCCTGCTGTCGCGCAGGCGCAGCACGCCGTCGAGGCGGCGCAGCAGCAGCTGCGCGAGCTCGGCGCGCGGGTCGGCGAATGTCGCCACCGGGCCCGCCAGCACGGCTTCGCTCTGCATCAGCGTGGTCACCGGCCTGAGCTGGTTGGCGGTGAGCGTGGCGCCGCTGGACACCAGGTCGCAGACGACATCGGCCTGCCCCAGCCGCGGCGCGATCTCGACCGAGCCCGACAGCATCACCACCGTCGCCTCGACGCCCTCGGCGCGCAGCCACTGCTGGGTCAGCGCCGGATAGCTGGTGGCGATGCGGCGGCCCTGCAGCTGTGCGGGCCCTTCCCACTCCCACGCCTCCGGCACCGCGATGTCGAGCCGGCAGCCGCCGAAGCCCAGACCGCGCATCTCGCGCGACACCGGGTCCAGCCCGCGGTCCCCGCGCTCGGCGTTGTACTCGCCCAGCACGTTGCGGCCGACCACGCCGAAGTCGCAGACGCCGTCGGCGAGCAGGCCGGGGATGTCGTCGTCGCGCACCAGCAGCAGGTCGACCGGCAGCGACTCGCCGTAGCAGAACAGCTTGTCGCGGCTCTCGCGCCACGACAGACCGCAGGACGCGAGCAGCGCGCGCGCCGGCTCGCTCAGGCGGCCGGATTTCTGGATCGCGATGCGCAGGCGGTCGCGCGCCACGGAGGTGGCTGGGGGTCTCATGCAAGGGGGTCTCAGTGCGACGCCGACAGGCGCGGGAATTGGCGTGCCACGGCCGCGGCATAGCCGCCGGCACCGTGTTCGAGGGTGCGGGCCACGCGACCAATGGTGGTCACGCTGACCTGGGTGCGGTCGTGGATCTCGCGATACGGCAGCGACTGCAGCAGCAGCGGCACCACGCGCCAGCGGTCGGCCATGGCCTCCAGCTCCGCCGGCGTGCACAGGTCGATCAGGAACGCGGCCACGTCGTCGGGCTTGTCCAGCGACGCCAAGGCCTTCGCCAGCGCCTTGAAGGAGGCACTGGCGTCGCGTTCGGGCAGGGGTTCGATGCGCTGCTTCATGGTGTCAATGTATTAACGTGCTAGTACGTTAGTTGTTCGAGACGCCCGGGTCAAGCGCTGGAGGCCTGCGCGCATCGGACGGGTATCCATCGTCGTGGAGCGACCCGGGGCGCTGCGGTTGCCCCGCGCTACGTCATCGACACGCCTTATTGGCCCCGCATCATCGCCGCCCGCGCCGCGGCCAGGACCTCGCCGTCCTCCACGAGCTGCACTGCGGTCGCGACTTCTGCGTCCAGCGCGCGGTCGTGGTCGAGGTAGGGGATGCGGGCGCGGATCGCGGCGTGCGCCGCGGCGACCGCGTAGCCGGGATGGAATGCCGGCGCCTCCGCCAGCTCCGCGCGCAGCGCGTCGGCCTCGGCGAGGAACGCCGCGCGGTCGGAAGCTCCCGGCAGCGGTGCGTTCAGTACCTTGCCCGCGATCGCCTCTGCGTCCGCGCGCCGCGCCAGGTCGCGGGCGGCGTTGATCATGTCGCGGCGCAGGTCGAGCGCCTGCGCCGCGGTGTACAGCTCGAGCGCCAGCACGCGCCCCAGGTCCTGCGTCATCGACAGCACGTGGCGTGCCTCGTTGGTGCCCATCGACACGTGGTCCTCGGCGTTCGCGGAGGTCGGGATCGAATACACCGACGCCGGGTGCGCGCGCGTGGCAAGGTCGTTGACGATCGCCGCCGCGGTGTACTGCACGATCATGTAGCCGGACTGGGTGCCGTCCTCGTCACCGGTGAGGAACGCCGGCAGCCCGTCGCTGGTGGCCGGGTCCAGCAGCTTGTTGAGGCGGCGCTCGGAGATGCCGGCCAGCACCGGGATTGCCGCCTTGACGTAGCTCATCGCCAGCGCGAGAGGCATGCCGTGGAAGTGCCCGGCGGAGATCACCTGGCGCTCGATCGGCAGCTCGCCGCCGTCGTCGGCGGTGCGGTCGGGGAACACCAGCGGGTTGTCGGTCACCGCGTTGAGCTCGATGTCGAACACGCGCCGCGCCTGCGCCAGCGCGTCGCGCACCGCGCCGTGCACCTGCGGCACGCAGCGAAGCGAGTAGCTGTCCTGCGGCTGGTGCTTCTTGCCGCCGCGGAACGGCTTGAAGCGCCGGTAGAAGGTCTCGCGGCCGTGGCGCTGCGCGGTCGGCACCCACTCCCAGCCGATGTCGAACACCAGCGCCTGCGCCTGTGGCGTGTCCCAGCTGCCCGGCAGCCACTGACGGAACCGCGGCACGAGGTGGTAGGCGATGTCCGCCAGCGTGGAGCCGTCGAGCAGCCGCCGCAGGTGCCCAGCCACCGCCACCTGCCCCGGATGCGGTCGCAGCGCGTGCACGTCGTCGCCGAACGCGCCCAGCCGGCCGGCGAACGCATCGATGGTCATCGCCGCGGCAAGGTCGGCGGTGTCGGCCAGCTCCTCCAGCCGATACAGGGCCAGCACGCCGGTCGCCAGCATCTGCGCGGTGCCGTTGTTGAGCGCCAGCCCCTCCTTGTACGACAGCGTGACCGGCGCCAGCCCGCAGCGCCGCAGCGCCTCGGCGCCGGGCATGCGCTCGCCGGCGACGAAGGCCTCGCCGCCGCCCAGCAGCACGATCGCCAGGTGCGACAGCGGTGCCAGGTCGCCGGACGCGCCGACCGACCCCAGCGCCGGGACCACTGGCACGATGCCGGCGTTGAGCATCGCCGCCAGCGCCTGCAGCGTCTTCACGCGGATGCCCGAATGCCCGCGCAGCAGCGTGTTGATGCGGATGCACAGCATCGCGCGCACCACGTCGGCGTCCAGCGGCTCGCCGACGCAGACCGCGTGGGTCAGGATCAGGTTCTGCTGCAGCTCCTGGTGCAGCGAGCGGCCCGACGGTGTCGCGCCCGGCAGCTCGTCGCGCAGCGGATGCGCGCCCAGCAGTTTGTCGGCGTTGCTGCCGAAGCCGGTGGAGACGCCATAGATCGGCTCCTCGCGGCGCACCTGCTCGGCCAGGAAATCGGCGGCGCGCGCCACCCGCGCCAGCGCGGCGTCGCCCAGCGCCACCGGCGCGCCGTGGGCCACCATCACCAGTTGGCCGTGGGTCAGCGACTCGCCGTCGAGCAGGATCGGTTGCATCGGGTGTCTGCTCCTGGTGCGGAATGGCTTCAGCGCGCGCCCTGCGCCCGCCACTGCTCGCGCTCGACGAACAGCGTGCGTGCAAGGTCGGCCTCGGCCACCTCGAACTGCTCGCCGCGGCGCAGGTCCTTGACCGCGACCACGCCGCGCGCCGCCTCGTCCTCGCCGCGGATCACCACGAAGCGGATGCCCGCGCGGTCGGCGTACTGCATCTGCTTGGCCAGCTTGCGCGGCTCCAGCTGGGTCTCGACGTTGAGCCCGCCGCTGCGCAGCTTCTGCGAAAGCGCCAGCGCGTGGTCCAGCCCGGCATCGTCGAACAGCGCCACCAGCACGTCGACCGAGCTTTCCGCGGTCGCCACCAGCCCGGCCTCGCGCAGCTGCCAGAACAGCCGGGTCAGGCCGATCGAGATGCCGACGCCGGGCAGCCGCGACTTGGTGTAGTGCCCCGCGAGGTCGTCGTAGCGGCCGCCGGAGCACACCGAGCCGATCTGCGGATGGTCGTCGAGCACGGTCTCGTAGACCATGCCGGTGTAGTAGTCGAGGCCGCGCGCGATCGACAGGTTGATCGCATAGCGCGCCTCGGGCACGTCCATCGCGCGCAGCTGCTTCATCACGCCGACGAGCTCCGCGCGGCCCTCCTCGAACAGCGGCGTGCCGTCGCCGAGCGCGGCAAGCCGCGCCAGCGCGTCGTCGTGACCCTGCGAGCGCACGCGCGAGAACGCCATCAGCCGCTCGACGACGTCGGCCGCAAGCGCGAAGCCCTCCCCCTGCAGCGTGGCGCGCACCGCGTCCTCGCCGCGCTTGTCGAGCTTGTCGATCTCGCGCAGCACGCCGGCCTGCAGGTCGTCGCCGATGCCCTGCCCGGCAAAGAAGCCGCGCAGCAGCTTGCGGTGGTTCAGCTGGATGGTGAACGCACCCACGTCCAGCGCCGAGAACACCGCGTGGATCACCGCGGGGATCTCGGCGTCGATCCGCGGCGACAGCCCGTCCTTGCCGATCACGTCGATATCGCACTGGTAAAACTCGCGGAAGCGCCCGCGCTGCGCCCGCTCGCCGCGGTACACGCGCTGCATCTGGTAGCGGCGGAACGGGAACGCGAGGTCGTGCTCGTGCTCGGCGACGTAGCGCGCCAGCGGCACCGTGAGGTCGAAGCGCAGCGCCAGCTCGGGCATGCCGGCATTGCCGTCGGCGTCCGCGGCCTTGGCCAGCACGCCGGTGGACTGCACGAAGTACACCTGGCGCTCGGTTTCACCGCCGGACTTGGTCAGCAGCACGTCGGACAGCTCGAACACCGGGGTCTCCACCGGCAGGAACGCGAACGCCTCGAAGGTGCGGCGGATGGTGTCGAGCATGCGCTGGAACGCGATCTGGTCGCGCGGCAGCAACTCGAGGATGCCGGGCGGCGTGCGGGGCTTGATCAAGCGGGGCTCCAGGCGATGGTGTCCAGCGGGCCGACCAGTCTAGTGGGTCGGCCGCGGGACGGCTCGGGGAGCACCTGGCCCCACCCATCGGACGCGGCGATCGGCGTCAGCTCGCGCCACTACCGGCTTCCAAGTTGCCGCCCGCGGCCCTGGCCCGTATCATGCGCGGCTGACAATCGGGGTGTAGCTCAGTCTGGTAGAGCGCTACGTTCGGGACGTAGAGGTCGCAGGTTCGAATCCTGTCTCCCCGACCAGTCGATGGATCCACGCAGCAAGCTGGCCCTGTGCCGGCTTTTTGTTTTTCCGGCGACGACAGCGCCTGATCCTGGGACGTTCAAGGACATGAAGACGGCCATCGCGCGTCTCGTTTAGGATGCGCATCGCTGGAGACCGTGACGCACGTCTCGCTTTCCCTGAAGACGCCCGTCCTGTCGCGTCCCCGGATCCCGTTTTGCTCCTTCCCCGTCTGCTCCCGGCGCGCCCGCTCGCGCGCCCTCGCCACGCGCTTGCCTTCGCGCTTTCCGCTGCCCTCCTGGTATTGCTGCTCGCGACGCCACCGGCGTTCGCGGCCAATGCCGCCCCGGGCCCGCTGGGCTCCAGCCTCGATGCCCGCAGCGCCCACGCGCTGCTCGACGCCGCCGACCGCCTGCGCGACGGAGGCCGGCCCGCTGACGCCCTGGTCCTGCAGCAGCGCGTGCTGTCCCACGACACCGGCGACGCGGGCGTGGCGGAGCGGGCGTTCCGCAGCCGCGCGATGAGCCTCGCGGACCTCGGCAGCGCCGGGCTGGCGTATGCCGCCCTGCAGGAGCGACCCGCCCTGTTCCCCGCCCATGAGCGCGAACGCATCGAAGGCGACCGCGTGGCGCGCATGATCGCGTGGGGCGCGACTATGCCGGAGACCCCCGACACGCGGCAGGCCGAGGCGCGGGCGGCCCTCGCCACGCTGCGTGAGCTGCAGGCGGTATCGCCGCGGACGACCAATTGGGAGGCGACCCGCCTCCGCGTCGATGCCCTGGCCGCGCTGAACCGCCTGCAGCGCCACCAGGAGGTGGCCGACGGCCACGCCGCACTGCTGGCCGACGGTATCGAGGTCCCCGGCTACATCCTCGCCACGGTCGGCGATTCCCTGCTGGCGCTGCGCCGGGCGGAGGACGCCACGGTGGTGCTGCAGCAGGCGCTCACTCACGACCCGGAGGATTTCAACGCCGGCCTGCTGCTGGCCTATGCGTGGCTGGAGCAGGAGCGCTTCGATCTGGCGCTGCCGCAGTTCGCGTCGCTGGCCGACCAGCAGGTGCCGTGGCCGCGTCGTGCCGGCGCCCGCAGCGGCTACCAGAATTGGGACCGCTACACCGGCGACATCAACCGCGCGATAGCGCAGTCGTTCGCCAACGACAACGGCGGCGCCGAGGCGTCGCTGGCGGCACTCGGCGGCATCGGCCCCTACAACGCCGGCACCCAGTCCGCGATTGGCAGCGTGCAGTTGCGCCGGCTGCGCCCGGCCGCGGCGCTGGAGCGCTTCGACATGGCGCTGACGTTGGATCCGGACACCCGCGACGCGCGCGTGGGCCGCGTCGATGCGTTGCTGGCGCTGGACCTCGTCGACGAGGCGCGCGCGGCGTATGCCGAACTGCGTCGTCGGCACCCCGCCGATCCTCGGCTGGACCGCCTTGGCCGTCGCCTCGAGCGCCATCGCGGCTGGCAGGTCGCGGTCGACGCCAACCGCGGACGCAGCCGCGCGCGAGACGCTGGCACGTCGCTGTCGCCGCTCGGCAGCCGCGACGGCAGCGTGCGGGTGGCGATCGACTCTCCGTTGATCGACGATCGCTGGCGTATCGGCGCGGTCGCCGAGGAGGCCTGGGCCGATTTCGACGACCAGCGCATCCGCTTCCGGCGCGCCGGCCTCGGCGCCAGCTACCGCCACGACCGCCTGGGCGTGTCCGCGATCGCGGCGCGCGCGGTCGACGACTTCGGCGACGGCGGGATCTCGCTCACGGTCGCCGCCGACTGGCGCTTCAGCGACGCATGGCACGGCTCGCTGCAGGTCGCGCGGCGCGACATCGATGCCTCGCTGCAGGCGCGCCGCTTCGGCATCACGGCCGACAGCGTCGCCGCGGCCGCGCTGTGGACGCCCAGTGACGAGACCTGGCTGCGCGTGGGCGCCAGCCAGTTCCGCTACGACGACGGCAACCGTCGCCAGCAGGTCGGCTTCGACGCCAGCCAGCGGCTGTACCGTTCGCCGCACTGGCTGGTCGACGGCCTGGCGGGCGTGTCCACGAGCCGCGGCTCCCGCGGCGCCGACGTGCCCTACTTCAACCCGGAGCGCGACGCGTCAGCCAGCATCGGCGCGCGCATCGACCACCTGGCCTGGCGTCGCTACGAGCGCCACTTCCGCCACCGCCTAGACGTCACCGTGGGGCCTTACCACCAGCGCGGCTTCGGCACCGCCTGGATGCCGGCGGTCGGCTACCGCCACTTGTTGCAGTTCGACGGCGGCCACGTGCTCGAGTACGGCGTCGCCTGGTCGCGCCCGGTGTACGACGGCAACCGCGAGCAGCGCGTCGGCATCGATCTTGTCTATCGCTGGGGAGATGCCCGATGAACCGCCTTGTCCCGCTGCTGGTCGCGGCGCTGCTGGCCTGCGTAGCGCTGCCTGCGCGCGCGGTGCTGGTGCTGAGCTACCACGATGTCCGCGACGAGGTCGCCGCGAAGGGCGACCCCGACGGTTATGCGGTGTCCACGCGCAACTTCGTCTCCCACCTCGACTGGCTGCGCGCGCACGGCTACGTGCCGGTGAGCGCGCAGGCCGTGCGCGACGCGCGCGCCGGCGGCACCACGTTGCCCCCGAAGGCGGTGCTGCTGACCTTTGACGACGGCCTTGAGAGCGTCTACACACGCGTGTTCCCGCTGCTGCAGGCCTACGGCTATCCGGCGCTGGTGGCGCCGGTCACGGCGTGGACGGGCATGGACGCCGACGGCCGCGTCGACTACGGCCCGCGCGCGCTTACCCGCGCCGACTTCGCTACCTGGCAGCAGCTGCGCGAGATGTCCGACAGCGGCCTGGTGGAGATCGGCTCGCACAGCCACGACCTGCATCGCGGCGTGCCGGGCAACCCGCAGGGCAACGTCACCCCCGCCGCGGTGACCCGCATCTGGTCGCGGGCCGGCTACGAATCCGAGGCGGCATACCGCGAGCGGATCCGCGCGGACCTCGTGGCCAGCGTCGACGCCATCGCGCGCGGCACCGGGCAGCGGCCACGTGCCATCGTCTGGCCCTATGCCGCGTACAACCGCGTTGCCAACGACGTCGCCGCGTCGCTGGGCATGACCCTCAGCTTCGACCTCGAAGGTCGCTCGGCCGAAGGCGACCTCGGAGAGCAGGGACAGGCATCGCTGGATGACGGCGACGCCGGCAGCCTGGCCAGGCTGCTCATGTTCAACAACCCCGACGTCACCGACCTCGCCGGCGAGCTGCGCCGCGACGTGGCGCTGACCGGCGTGCGCGCGATGCAGGTCGACCTCGACTACGTCTACGATCCGGACCCGGCGCAGACCGAGCGCAACCTGGACGCGCTGGTGCAGCGCGTGCGCGACATCGGGCCGAGCCACGTCTGGCTGCAGGCCTTCTCCGATCCGGACGGCAACGGCGCGGCCGATGCGCTGTACTTCCCAAACCGACACCTGCCGATGCGCGCGGACCTCTTCAACCGGGTGGCGTGGCAGCTGCGCACGCGGGCGCAGGTCCGCGTATTCGCGTGGCTGCCGGTGCTCGGCTTCGAGCTGCCGGACCCGCAGCTGCAGGCGCAGCTGCGGATCGTGGCCAGCGACCCCGCCGATATCCCGCGGCTGGACCCGCGCGACCCGCGTACGCGCCGGATCGCGGCAGACATCTATGCCGACCTCGCGGCCAACAGCTACTTCGAGGGCCTGCTGTTCCACGACGACGCCTACCTGCGCGCGGACGAGCTGCCGGCGCTAGGCCCGGACCCCGCCGCGCGGACGCAGGCGCTGGTCGACCTGACCGCCGAGCTGCAGACCGCCGCGGAGACCTGGCGGCCCAAGCTGGTCACGGTGCGCAACCTGTTCGCGCGACCGGTGCTGGAACCGGAAAGCGAAGCCTGGTTCGCGCAGCGCCTGGACGCCTTCAACGCCGCGTACGACTACACCGCGCTCATGGCGATGCCGCAGATGGAGCAGGCCGCGGACCCGCGTGCGTGGCTGCGCGAACTCGTCGCGGCCGTCGCGGCGCAGCCCGGCGCGCTGGAGACGACGGTGTTCCAGCTGCAGACGGTGGACTGGCGCACCGGCCGTCCGATCGACGGCGCGGTGCTGCGCGCGCAGGCGCGCGCACTGGTCGCCGCCGGCGTCCGCCACCTCGCGTACTACCCCGACGATTTCCTGCGCGCACAGCCCGCGCTCCCCGACGCCCGCGACGTGATCTCCGCGCGCGCCTTCCCCTACATCGAGCGCTGAGACATGGACTGGCCCACCCTCTCGCCGCTCGCGGTGCTGTTCAACTTCGCGTTCTTCTACCCGATCGTGATGGCGTTCTTCTGGATCACGGGCGGGGTGTATTACCACTTCCGCCGGGAGCGCGGATCACCGCTGCCGGGCAATCCCACGCCGCTGCGCCACGCGCCCCCGGTGTCGATCCTCGTGCCGTGCTTCAACGAGGCGCCACACATCGCCGAGACCATCGCCGCACTCGACGCGCAGGCGTACCCGGACTTCGAGATCATCGCGATCAACGACGGCAGCACCGACGACACCGCGGCGCGGCTTGAGGCGCTGGTGGCGCAGTTTCCGCGGCTGCGCGTGATGCACCTGGCCAGCAACGCCGGCAAGGCCAACGCGCTGCGCATGGGCACGCTGGCGGCGCGCTCGGAATACCTGGTGTGCGTCGACGCCGACGCGATGCTGGACCCGCACGCGACGCGCTGGATGGTCGGCCACCTGATCGACGGCGCGCGCGTCGGCGCGGTCACCGGCAACCCGCGCGTGCGCAACCGCTCGACCCTGCTCGGCCGCATGCAGGTCGGCGAGTTCTCCGCCATCGTCGGGCTGATCAAGCGCGCGCAGCGCGTCTACGGCCGCCTGTTCACCATCTCCGGCGTGATCTGCGCGTTCCGGCGCACCGCGCTGCACCAGGTCGGCTACTGGGCCGACGACATGGTCACCGAGGACATCGACATCTCGTGGCGGCTGCAGATCGCCGGCTGGGACATCCGCTACGAGCCCAACGCGCTCGGCTGGATCCTGATGCCGGAAACGGCGCGCGGACTGTGGAACCAGCGCCTGCGCTGGGCGCAGGGCGGTGTCGAAGTGCTGCTGAGCCATGGCGCCGACGTGCTCAAGTGGCGCAAGCGCCGCATGTGGGGTGTGCTGGCCGAGTACGGGCTGAGCCTGACCTGGGCCTACGTGATGCTGACGATCATGGTGCTGTGGTCGCTGGGCCTGGTGGTCGAGCTGCCACCGGCACTGCGCGTCGACAGCATCCTGCCGCGCTGGCACGGCGTGGTGCTGGCGATGGTCTGCCTGCTGCAGTTTGGCACCAGCCTGATGATCGAGCGCCGCTACGAGCCGGGGATCGCACGCCACTTCTACTGGGTGATCTGGTACCCGATCGTGTTCTGGCTGCTGGGCATGTTCACCGCGGTCGTCGCGTTCCCGAAGACCCTCCTGCGCCGGCGTCGCCAGCGCGCCACCTGGACCAGTCCCGACCGGGGAATCACATGACGCCTCCCATCATCGACCGCCCCGAGCGCCAGGGCACCGCGCGCCGGACTGCGTACGGCACGGTCACCGCCGGCCTGTGGTTGCTGTACTTCTACCTCTGGCTGCCGCTGGTCACGCTGCTGGCGTGGGTGGTCGGCGTGCGCACCGGCTACGGCCGCCTGTACGTGGAGCAGAACGCGGTCGACCCGTTCCTGCTGATGGCACTGCCGGTGATCGCGCTGGTCTGTGGCGCCGTGCTGCTGGCCTGGGCGGAATACAACCGCGCCCGCTTCAGCGGCGAGGAGCGCCGACAGCCGGTGGCGGACATCGGCATCGCCGAGGTCGCGACGCTGCTCGGCGCCGATGTCGCGACCGCCGGCATGGTGCGCGACGCGCGCGTGGTCACGATCACGCTGGACGACAAGGCGCGTCCCTCGGCCGCCGCGCTGATGGCCCCGGGCGCGCCGCTGGCGGCGCCCGGCGCGCCGGCGCTATCCGTCGACGGCAGCGGCCTGCAGCGCGTCTAGCCGCGTATGCAGCACGTCCAGCCGCAGATCCCCGGCGGCACCGGGGGAACTGCGCGCCGCAAGACTGGCGGCGGGATCGCCCTGCGCCCAGCGCGCAGGGTCGGCGGCCTGGCGGTAGGCGTCGCGGAAGGGCACGCCGTCGCGCGCCATGTCCACCGCGAGGTCGGTGGCGTACATCGACGGCTCCAGCGCGGCGCGCATGCGCACCTGGTCCCAGTCGAGGTGGCGCAGCAGGTCGGGCAGCAGCGACAGCGCCTGCAGGCCCTTGCCGAAACCGTGGACCAGCGCGCCCTTGCCCAGCTGCAGGTCGCGGTGGTAGCCCGACGGCAGCGACAGCAGGTGCTCCAGCTCGCTCCGCGCGGCGGTAACGCTGGCGTAGGTGGCGCGCATCAGTTCGATGACGTCCGGGTTGCGCTTGTTGGGCATGATCGAGCTGCCGGTGGTGTAGCGCGCCGGCAGCGTCACGAACCCGAATTCGGTGCTGGTGAACAGGCTCAGGTCCCACGCCAGCCGGCGCAGGTCCCCCACCGCGCTGCCCAGCGCCTCAAGCGCGGCGATCTCGAACTTGCCGCGCGACAGCTGCGCGTACGTCGCCGACACCTGCAGCCGGGCGAACCCCAGTGCCTGCGTGGCGGCGTCGCGCTGCAGCGGCAGGTTGACGCCGTAGCCGGCCGCGCTGCCCATCGGATTGGCGTCGAGCCAGTCGCGGGTGTGGCCCGCGCGCACCGCATCGTCGATGAAGGCCTCGGCCCAGCCTGCCCACCACATGCCCAGCGACGACACCACCGCGCGCTGCAGGTGGCTATAGCCGGGCAGCGGCACGTCGGCTTCCGCGCGCGCGCGGTCGAGCGCGATGCCGGCCACCTCGACGCACAGCGCCCGGGTGGTCGCCAGCTGGTCCTTGAGCCACAGCCGGGTCGCGACCAGCACCTGGTCGTTGCGGCTGCGGCCGGTGTGGATGCGGCGTCCGGCGTCGCCGAGGCGCCTGGTGAGCCGCGCCTCGATCGCCGAATGACCGTCCTCGAAGGTGGCATCGAGCACGAACGCGCCACTGCGGAAATCGTCCGCCAGCGCGTCGAGCTCGCGCTCGAGGCCCGCGAGCTCGTCGTCCGACAGGATCCCGATCTGGCGCAGGCCCTGCGCGTGCACCCGGCTGGCGGCGATGTCGTGCAGGAAGAACTCGCGGTCCAGCACCACGTCGTCGCCGGCCAGGAATGCCTGGATGCCGGCATCGACCGCGACGCCGGGCTTCTGCCACAGCAGTCCGCTCATGGGATGGTCTCCGGTGCGTGCGCGAATTGCGGGATCCCGGACAGCTCCGGCAGCCCCAGCGCGAGGTTGACGTTCTGGATCGCCTGGGTGGCGGCGCCCTTCAACAGGTTGTCTAGCACCGCCACCACGACCACCCGGCGGCCACCCGGCGCGACCGCGAAGCCGCCGATGCGCACGCCGTGCTGCCCGGCGATCGCGCTGACCCACGGCGCGTCTTCGACCACGTCGACCAGCGACTCGCCGCCGTAGCAGTCGCGGTAGCGCGCGAGGATGGCGTCGCGCGTCATCGCGGCATCGAGCCACAGGTTGACGGTCATGGTGATGCCGCGGAAATGCGGCGCCACGTGCGGCATGAACTCTACCGGCACGCCCAGCCGCGCCGACACCTCGCGCTCGTGTACGTGGTTGGTCAGGGCGTACGGCATCAGGTTGTCGCGCAGCTTCTCCACGTCGTTCCTGTCCGACGGGGCGGTGCCGGCGCCCGAGTAGCCGGAAACGCCGAAACACTGTGGCGGCCCTGCAAGCCGGTCGAGCAGCGGCGCGATCGCCAGCTGCATCGCGGTGGCGTAGCAGCCCGGGTTGCTGATCCTCGTCGCGCCGCCATGCCCGGCCCGGGTCAGCTCCGGCAGGCCGTAGGTCCAGCCGGGGTCGAAGCGGTGATCGGCGGACAGGTCGACGATCACCGTTTGCGGTCGCACCGCGTCGATCGCGGCGACGAATGGCGCACAGCGGTCGTTGGGCAGCGCGAGGATGACCACGTCGGCGCCTTTCGCCGCGACCGCGGCCGCGTCCAGCGTCTCGAACCGGAGGTCGCCGGTGTCGGCATCGGGATGCGCTGTCACCCGCTGGCCGCCGAGCTCGCGCGACGACACGAAGGCCAGCTGCAGCGCCGGATGGCCGACGACCAGCCGGATGAGCTCGGTGCCGGTGTGTCCGCGCGCGCCAACGATGCCGACGCTGGCGCGCCGCATGATCGTCGTGTCGCTGGGGGTCGTGGTGGCCGGCTCCATCGTCAGTCCGCCAGCGTCGGCGCGCGTGTCGCGCAGTGCGCGACGCAGCGCTGGATCGCGTCGAAACCGTCCAGCCCGTACCAGAACACCTTCCACTGCTCCTGCTTGAAGCAGCCGTCGGACTCGGCGTAGTAGAAGATGTTGACCGCGTTGCCGTGGCGCGAGCGCCAGAACAGCGACGGCGTCTCCTCGCGCATCACGCTCCACACCGCGCGCCCCAGGCCCTCGCCCTGCGCGTCGTCGAGCACCGCGAACTTGTCGAGGTACACCTCGCCCCCGCCGTCGACCAGGATCACCGCGGCGCGGTAGTTCTCGGACACGTAGGCGCGCAGCAGCGTCGTGCGCGCGAAGTAGTCTTCGACCAGCCTGCGCCCGAAGCTCGATTCGATCAGCTGGCGCAGCCGCGGCTGGTCCAGCGTGTCCCACGACGTGGCGCGCAGCACGCGCTCGCCGCGGCGCACCAGCGTGCCCGAGCCCTTGTGCGTGAACAGCTCCTTGGCGAGGTCCGCGGGGCGCGTGATCGACACCGACGACGCCAGCGGCAGGTCGCCCAGCAGGTCGGCGATCTGCTCGAGCTTCAGCTTCATGCCGCCGTTGATCCACGGCTGCTGCATCAGGTGCTCGTACTCGGTGGACAGGTTGATCGAGTCGATGACCTGCCCCTCGGCGTCCAGCAGCCCGCCGGTACCGGTGAGGAAAATGATCTTGTAGGGCTGAAGCACGCGCACCAGCTCGTTGGCGGCGACGTCGGCGTTGATATTGAGGATCTGGCCACTGGCGGTCTCGCCCAGGCTCGCGATCACCGGGATCGAGCCCGCGTGCAGGCTGGTCTCGATCGGCGCCAGCCCGACGCGCTGCACCTTCCCGACCAGCCCGTAGGCGTCGCGGTCGAGGTAGTCGGCCTCGAACACGCCCGACATGATCGATGTCGCGCGCGCGCCGTTGCCCTGCAGCGCTTCCACCAGCGCCAGGTTGGCGGCCTGGAACACGCGACGCACGACTGCGAGCGCCTGCGGCGAGGTCACGCGCAGCCCGTCCACCGTGCGCTTCCCGATCCCTGCGGCAGAGAGCTCGGCGTCCAGCTGGGGCCCGGCGCCGTGCAGCACGATCGGCGTCAGCCCGACTTCCTGCAGGAAGGTCAGCGACGAAGTCAGCGCGTCGAGGTCGTCTCGCAGCACCGCGCCGCCGACCTTGACCACCGCGAAGCGCTTGGCGTCGACCTGCGAGAAGCGCCTGAGGTACTGCGAGATCTCCTTCGCACTGGCCATGCTCGACAGCAGGCGGACGATGGTCTGGCGGGTCTGGAGGGTCTGGGGCGTCATTGCATGCGGTCTGCAGGTGGTCGGGGCGGAACGGGACGGTCAGCGGGCCGCGGCGATGATGCGCGCGACGCTGTCGGCATAGCGCCGCAACTGGTCGAGCGACACCCACTCGTCGGCGGTGTGCGCCTGCGCGATGTCGCCGGGGCCGTAGACGAACGCGTCGTATCCGGCCTGCGAGAACAGCGAGGCCTCGGTCCAGAAGTCGACCGCGCCGCCGATCGGAAGGTCCAGCGCGTCAGCGGCGTCGCGCGCGGCGAGGCGCCGATCCTCGGCGTGGGCGACATCGCCCGCGGGCAGCGCCGGGCCGCGGAAGGTCTCCTCGAAGTGCGTCGCGGCCGGCGCCGCGCAGCCGGCGAACGTCGCCAGCAGCGCATCGACGTCCATCGACGGCAGCGGCCGAAAGCCGAAGCGCAGCTCCGCCGCCGGCGCGATCATGTTGGCCTTGATGCCGCCCTCGACGCGACCGATGTTGAAGCGCAGCCCGGTCAGCCCACCAAAACGCGCATGCGACAGCGCGTCGACGTGGTCGAGCGCGCGGCCGCCCCAGCGCACCACCTGGTGCAGCGCACTGGCCGCCGCATCCTGTGCGCCGGAGGCGTGGCCCGCGGTGCCTGCGAAGCGCATCAGCACCGAACTGATGCCGCGGTGCGCCAGCACCGCTTCGCACATCGTCGGCTCGGCGACGACCACGGTGTCGAACCGCCGCCCGCGCGCGAGAAAGGCCGCAATCCCCCGCGCATCGTTGGCCTCCTCGTCGCTCGTGAACAGGAACGCCGCGTCGCCCTCGACCGCGTTCGCGGCCGCCACCAGCGCCGCCGCCGCGCCCTTGATGTCGCAGGCGCCAAGGCCCACGACGCGGTCGTCGCCGATCCTCAGCAGGTGCGGGTCGGCGCTCCACCCGGGCGAGTCCGGCACCGTGTCCAGGTGCACGTTGAACAGCACCCCGGGCGCGCCGCGGACCGCGAACAGGCTGACCGACCCCGCACCGTGGTCGACGACATCGACCTCGAACCCCGGCAGCCGCGCTCGCAGGTAGCCGAAGATGCCGTCGATGGAGATCGCACGCGGCGGGTTGCGCGTGTCGAAGCCGACGAGCGACTCGAGGTGGTCGAGCGTCGCGGCGAGCAGGTCGGTGCCGGTCATGGGGCGCTCAGCGCTGGCCGCCGTTGATCTCGGCCCACAGCGTCGAGCTCATGCCGAAGAGCTTGATGAAGCCCTCGGCCTCCTCGACGCCCCAGTCCGCGGACTGCGCATACGTCGCGCCCTTCGCATACAGCAGGTGCGGCGAGCGCACCGCCACCGCGTCGACGCGCCCGCCGCGGGTCTCGAGCACGACCTCGCCGTTGACCATCCGCTGCGAGGACGCCAGGAACGCCTCCAGGTCGGTCCTGAGCGGGTCATGGAAGAACCCCTCGTAGACGAGCTCGACCCACTTGCGCGCGACCTCGGGCTTGAAGCGGTTCTGCTGCTTGGTCAGCACCGCCTCCTCCAGCGCGCGATGCGCCGTGAGCAGCGCGACCAGACCCGGGGCCTCGTACACGATGCGACCCTTGAGGCCGATGGTGGTGTCACCGGTGTACATGCCGCGGCCGACGCCGTACGGCGCGAACAGCGTGTTGAGCCTGCCCAGCAACGTCGCACCATCCAGGTCGTTGCCATCCAGCGCCACCGCCACGCCGTGTTCGAAGCGCAGCGACACCGACAGCGTTTCGGTCGGCCACGCGCTGCGCGGCGCGCACCAGCCGCGGGCACCGTCGCCCGGCGCCTCCCAGCGGTCGATCTCGCCGCCGGACATCGTCAGCCCCAGCAGGTTCTCGTTGATCGTGTACGCCTTCTGCCTGGCGCGCACGCCGAAGCCGCGCTCCTCCAGGTACGCCTGCTCGTAGGCGCGGGTCTGGGTGTGTTCCTTCTGGATCTCGCGGATCGGCGCCACGATGCGGTAGTCGCCCTGCGACTTGACCGCCAGGTCGAAGCGCACCTGGTCGTTGCCCATGCCGGTGCAGCCGTGCGCGATCGCATTGGTGCCCAGTTCGCTCGCGCGCGCCAGCGACGCATCGACGATCAGGTAGCGGTCCGACACCAGCAGCGGGTACTGGCCCTGGTAGCCCTCGCCGGCCCAGATGAACGGCCGCACGAACCCGTCCCAGATCGCCGGGCCGCCGTCGATGGTGACGTGGCTGGCGACGCCGAGCTCCGCGGCGCGGGCCTCGATCGTCGCGCGCTCGGCGGCGTCGACGCCGCCGGTATCGGCGAACACCGTGTGCACCTGCCAGCCCTGGGCCTGCAGGTAGGGCACGCAGAAGCTGGTGTCGAGCCCGCCGGAAAACGCGAGCACGATGTCGGTGGAACTCCCGGGGGCGCTCGTGGCGGTGCTAGCGGTGGAGTCGGTAGTCATGACGGCCTGGGTTTCGGGGTGGGAGGCTCGGGGGCGGCGCAAAAAGGCAGGAGCGGGAGCGGGAGTGGCGGCGTCAGCCGGCGAGCAGCGCGGCCATGATCGCCTTCTGCACGTGCAGGCGGTTTTCGGCCTCGTCGATCGCGATGCAGCGCGGCGAGTCCATCACCGCATCGGTCGCCTTGACGTTGCGGCGCAATGGCAGGCAATGCGAGAACACGCCGTCGCTGGTCAGCGCCATCTTGGCTTCGTCGACGATGAAGTGCCGGTACCGGTCGCGGATCGGCTGCTCGGGCGCCCAGTTGCCGAAGTACGGCAGCGCGCCCCAGCTCTTGGCGTAGACCACGTCGGCGCCTGCATAGGCGCTGTCGATGTCGTGGCTGACCTGCAACGAGCCGCCACTGCCGGCCACGTTGTCGCGCGCCCAGCCCATGTAGCGCTCGTCCAGCACGTAGTCCGGCGTCGGGCACAGCAGGGTCACGTCCATGCCCATGCGGGTGGCGATGGTCAGCGCGGAATTGGCGACCGCGGTGTTGAGCGGCCTGGGGTGGTAGGTCCACGTGAGCACGTATTTCCTGCCGCGCAGGTCACTGGTGCCGAAGTGCTGCTGCAATGCCATCACGTGCGCCAGCTCCTGGCACGGATGGGTGATGGTCTCCATGTTGATCACCGGCACCGGCGAGTACTGCGCGAACGCGCGCAGCACCCGGTCCTCGCGGTCGACCGACCAGTCGACGAACTTCGGGAACGCGCGCACGCCGATCAGGTCGACATAGCGCCCCAGCACCCGGGCAACCTCGGCGATGTGCTCCTCGGTATCGCCGTCCATCACCGTGCCGAGGTCGAACTCGATCGGCCACGCGTCCTTGCCTGGCTGCAGCACCACCCCATGGCCACCAAGCTGGAACGCGCCGAGCTCGAAGCTGGTGCGGGTGCGCATCGACGGGTTGAAGAACACCAGTGCAATCGACCGACCGCGCATCGCGTCCCCCAGCCGCTCGCGCTTGAACGCCGTGGCCTGCAGCAGCAGCGCGTCGAGCTCGGGGCGCGTCCAGTCCTGGGTGTTGAGGAAGTGCTTCATCGTGGTCCTGTGTGGCTATGAGGCGCTGCGCGAATCGGCGGGATCAGAACGCAAAGACCCGGCTACGGGGCCGGGTCTTGGAGGCAACGCGCGGGTGCGGCGGCTCTCGTCTACCTGGCGGGGACGTGGGCTTCCGTTCGACGCGCGCGAGAGGTCATCCCCGACGCCATGTGGGCAGAGGTGAGGATATCGGCGTCGGCGCAGGGGCTGTGCATCGGGCGCGGATGGTCGCATGCGGGGACGGCACCCGCAACCGCGCGCGACGCCGCTCAGCGGTCGGCGTTGCCGGCCTGGATGACAGGCGTGACGGCGACGCGGACGCGCAGGCGGTTGCCGGGGTCATACGGCATCCGCGACCGGTAGCGCACGCCCTTGTGGATGTAGTCGACGTCGAATGCGATCGGCCGCCGGAACTCGCGCTCCACCGGCACCATGCGGCATTCACGCGCCGGCGTGGACGGCAGGCCGACATCGTCGGAGGCGGCGCTCGGCGTCAGCACGTCACGCACCGCGCCGACAACGCGCGCGATGCCGCGGCGCGGCGCGGCGTCGGCCTGCACCGGGGTCGACTGCTCGCAGCGCTCGACCATGCTGGTGGCTCGGAGCGTCTGGTACACCGGCTCCGCGCGCAGCACCTGCGCCCAGTCCATGCGCACGTTCTCGCCGCTGGCGGCCGCCTGCGCCCACGCCGCCGGGGCCATGCACGGCAGCAGCGACATCAGCAGGACCAGGCGACACGCTTGCATCGACCACGCAGCAGCAGGAAGGGTCCGCGAGTGTAGGCGGTCATGCTCTGCAAGCCTGAATCGCGCCTGTCGTGGGCCGTTGCGCGTCGGTAGACTCGCGGTTTTCCCCGCACGCGGCCCCGAGATGACCCTGCGCCTGTTCAACACCCTGACCCGCGAAGTCGACCCGTTCGCGCCACGCGACGGCCACGACGTGACCATGTACGTCTGCGGTCCGACAGTCTACGGCTACGTCCACATCGGCAATGCCCGCGGCCCGGTCGTTTTCGGGGTGCTGGCGGACATGCTGCGGCGGCGGTTCGGCGCGCTGCGCTACGCGCGCAACATCACCGACATCGACGACAAGATCAACGCCGCCGCGCTCGCGCAGGACGTGCCGATCTCCGCCATCACCGACCGCTTCGCCGCGGCCTACCGCGAGGACATGGCCGCGCTCGGCATCGCCCCACCCGACATCGAGCCGGAGGCGACCGCGCACGTCGCCGACATCATCGCGATGGTGCAGCGCCTGGTTGACAGCGGCCATGCCTATGCAGCCGAAGGCCACGTGCTGTTCGCGGTGGCGCGCTTCGACGGCTACGGCAGGCTGTCGCGGCGGGCGCGCGAAGACATGCTGGCGGGTGCGCGGATCGAGGTGGCGCCATACAAGCGCGACCCGGGCGACTTCGTGCTGTGGAAGCCGTCCAGCGACGACCTGCCGGGCTGGACATCGCCCTGGGGCCGCGGCCGCCCGGGCTGGCACATCGAGTGCTCGGCGATGGCCGCCGCGCACCTCGGCGAGACCATCGATATCCACGCCGGCGGCATCGACCTGCAGTTTCCGCACCACGACAACGAGATCGCGCAGAGCGAGTGCGCGCACGGCGGTCGGACGTTCGCGCGGTTCTGGCTGCACAACGGGATGCTCAATTTCGCCGGCAGCAAGATGTCGAAGTCGGTCGGCAATATCGCCCGCGTGCACGACCTGGTGCGCGTGCACCCGCCCGAGGCGCTGCGCTACGCACTCCTGTCGGCGCACTACCGCCAGCCGCTGGAATGGTCGGACGCACTGGTCGAACAGTGCATCCGGACCCTGGACCGGCTGTACGGCACGCTGCGCGACCTTGGCGACGCCCCGCCTGGCGACGCACCCGTGATCCCGGAGGCGATCGAGGCGGCGCTGGACGACGACCTCAACACGCCGATGGCGCTGGCGCTGCTGGCGGGCATCGCCGCCGACGCCCGCCGCGTGGGCAACGATGCGCCAGCGCGTGCCGCCGCGCGCGCCGCGCTGCGGGGCGCCGGGCTCGCGCTGGGCCTGCTGCAGCAGGCGCCCGCGGACTGGTTCGCGCGCGGCAGCGCAGATGGCGACGATGCGCGCATCCAGTCGCTGATCGACGCCCGTTCGGAGGCCAAGCAGGCCCGGGACTTCGCGCGCGCGGACGCGATCCGCTCACAGCTGTCGGCGGAGGGCGTGCAGCTGGAGGACACCGCGCAGGGCGTGCGGTGGAAGCGCGGCTGAGCGGCGGATGCGGGACAATGGCGGGCCGGACCGCGCCATCGACACCGACCCCATGCCCCCCTCCCCGTTCCCGCTCGAGCCCACGCCCGCCGCCGCGCAGGCCGCGATCCGCGACGAGTTCGCGTTCTTCGGCGACTGGAGCGAGCGCTACCAGTACCTGATCGACCTCGGCCGCAAGCTGCCGCCGCTCGACGAAGCGTGCAAGGACGAACGCCACCGCCTCGCAGGCTGCCAGTCGATGGTGTGGATCGTGCCCGCCGGCGACGCGTCCCGGCTCGACTTCGCCGCGGCCAGCGACTCGGCGATCGTCTCCGGCCTGATCTACCTCGCGCTGCGCGTGTATTCCGGGCGCAGCGCCGCCGACATCGTCGCCACCCAGGCCGACGACATCGCCGCGTTCGGCCTAGGCAAGCACCTCTCGCCGACGCGCAGCAACGGGCTGGCCGCGCTGCTGGCCTTCATCCGCGACACCGCGCAGCGCGCGCTGGCGTGAGCGCCGGCGGCGACGTCCACGCCGGCAACGGCGACGCGTCGCTGCGCAACGCCGCATTCCGCGGGCTGATGCTGTACCGGATCTGCTCGATCCTGTCCTATCAAGTGGTCGCGGTGACCGTCGGATGGCATGTCTACGCGCTGACCCGCGACCCGTGGATGCTCGGACTGATCGGGCTGGCCGAGGTGCTGCCGTACTTCTGCGTCGCGCCGTTCGCCGGCTATCTGGTCGACCACCTGCCGCGGCGGCGCCTGGGCATGGTCGCCTGCCTGGGACTCGCCACCACCCCGCTGGCGCTGGCCGCGATCGCCGCGGGCTGGGCAGGTCCTGGCGTCGCGCCGATCTACGTCGCGGTGGCGGTGACCGGCGCGGTGCGCGCGTTCCTGGGGCCGGTCTACAACGCGCTGTTCGCGCGCGTGCTGCCGCGGGCGCAGTTCGCGCGCGGCGCCAGTCTCGGCAGCATCGTGTTCCAGTCCGGGCTGGTGGTCGGGCCGGCGCTGGGTGGCGTGATCGTCGGCTGGGCGGGCATGGGCGCCGCCTACGGCGTGGCCGCGGCGTTCGCGCTGGGCGCGGCGGTCGCGGTGGCACGCCTGAAGGTCAGCGAACCGGCCCTGCAGCTGCAGCGCGCGCCGATCTTCGCCAGCATCGCCGAGGGTGCGCGCTTCGTGTTCGGGCACCAGATCCTGCTCGGCGCGCTGGCGCTGGACATGTTCGCGGTGCTGTTCGGCGGCGCGATCTCGCTGGCGCCTGCATTCATCCACGAGATCCTGCGCTACGGACCAGAGGGCCTGGGCATCCTGCGCGGCGCGCCGGCGCTGGGCGCGGTCGCGGTCGGCGTATGGCTGGCGCGCCGCCCGCTGCAGCGACACGCCGGACGCGCGCTGCTGGTCGCGGTCGCCGGCTTCGGGCTGTGCATCATCGGCTTCGGGCTGTCGACGGCGTTCTGGCTGTCGGCGCTGTTCCTGCTGCTGTCGGGAATGTGCGACGGCGTGTCGGTGGTGCTGCGCTCGACCATCCTGCAGCTGGCGACGCCTGACGGCATGCGCGGCCGGGTGTCGTCGATCAACGGGCTGTTCATCGGCTCGTCGAACGAGCTCGGCGCGTTCTATGCCGGCTCAATGGCGCGGCTGTTGGGGCTGGTGCCGGCCGTGGTCATCGGCGGCTGCGTCACCATCGGCGTCGCCGGGGTGACCGCGCTGCGCGCGCCGCGGCTGCGGAGGCTGGACCTGCGCGAGCTGTGATCGCAGGCCAGCGCACTGCGCCGCTGGCGCGCCATCCTCCACACACCAGCCCGTCCGGACGCTGCCCGCGCGGGCGTCGCCGGCTCAGGCGCCGATGTCCTCCGCGATGTCGTGGCCGAAGTAGTTGATCTCGACCCCGGGCGGCAGCGCGCAGCTGATCGACACCGACGCGAACGGCAGCTGCGTCGCCGGTGCCACGGGGAGCCACTGCAGCACGGTGAGGACGTTGACCGGCAGCTCTACGCTGGCTGGCGTGCTGCTCGCACCGTTGAAGTCGTCGCCGTTGACCAGCGTGCAGTTGAGCGTGACCGTCGCACCACCCCGGTTGGTCGCCGACGCGAACACGTTGACCGGCCTGGCGCTGTTGAGGCTGTCGGCCTGCGCCGAGCAGGTGACGAATGCGACCACGCCGCCTTCATGACGGGACTCCGGTGGCGGAAGGGACGCGCCCGGGCGCGGCTCCCACCGATGTCGGTCGCTCCCGGAGCTACGCCGACCGCCGCCTTCGCCGGCCACGCAGCGGGCCGGAAACGACGAACCCCGCCGTGGCGGGGTCCGTCGGGTCGCTGCAGCGGCGACGGTCAGTCGCCGATCTGCTTCTGCAGGTGCTCCCAGCGCTCCTGCTCGTCGATCGTGCGCTCGGCGGTGAGGCGGGCCTCCAGGCGGTCCAGGCCGATCTCCTCGCCCGAGTCGATGCTGTAGCCGTACTCTCCTGCGTCGACGCGCTTCAGCGTACTGTCGATCTTGCCGATCAGCTTGCGGTAACGGTCGCGGGTGCGCAGCTCCAGCGAATTCTCTGTCTCCCGGGTGGCCCGCTCGGCCTCGTCGCCGATGTCGCGCACCTCTTCCTTCAGGTTCTCGATGGTCTGCTTGGACTCTTCGACGAGATCCACGCGCCATTTCGTCAGCCGCTGGCGAAAGTACTCGGTGTGCAGCGGTCCCATGTACTCCTCGTCCGCCCCCGGCTTGTAGCCTTCGGGCAGCATCGGGCGGCCCGTCGCAGGGTCGGCCTTGAACGGCACCACCTTGTACTTCGGCTTGGTGGCCGGCGACGTGGTGCGCGCAGCGACCGCCACCGCGACCTTGCCGACCGGGCGCGGCGCGACCACGGCGCGCGCGATGGGGCGCGGCGCCTGGCCGGCTCCGGCCTTGGACCTGGACTTGGCCGCAGGCGCGACCGCCTTGGCCGGAGAAGGCAGCGATGCGGACGTCGATTTCGCCGCCGGCGGCGGCGCTGCCGGCTTCGCGGGCGCGGCCGTCGGCTTGGTGGGCTTGGTGGGCTTGGTGGGCTTGGTGGGCTTGGTGGGCTTGGTGGGCTTGGTGGGCTTGGCCGCCGGCTTCGCCGCGGGAGCCGTCGCTGGCTTGGCCTGCGGCTTCGCTGGCACCGCGGCCGCCTTCCTGGCCGGGGTATTGGCGGCCTTGGAAGTCCTCGCCGCGCCGGGCTTGCGCGCGGTGGCAGGCTTGCCGGCAGACTTTGCGGTGGCTGCCTTGGCCGGCGCCTTGGACTTGGCAGCAGCCGTCGCGGCCCGCTTTGCCGCGGGACGTGCGGCCGCCGCCTTCCCCGGCTTCGCTGCGGGGCGCGCAGCCGCGGCCTTCGCCGGCTTCGACGCTGGCGCCTTCCTCGCGGCCGTCTTGACGATGGGCTTCTTCGCCGGGGTCACGGCCTTCTTCATCGCCTTGGCGACCTTGCTGATGAGCTTCTTCACTGCCACGTGCGGTGATCCTTGTTGAAAAGTACGTCGACGCGTGCCGACGGGCTTCGCCGGTCGCAGGTCCGGGGGCGAGATCGTACGTGCGGCGGGCGACGGTACGGAGACATGTCAGGCGCATGGAGAAGCACGCCAGGGCACCCCGTCATCCCGATCCGCGACACCGCGCCGATGACGCCGGCACCTGTCGCCTTGGTCGGAAAAGCGGGCTGTTATACCCTGCTGGCCCTGCACCGGCAACCGCGGCACCTTGCCTAGCGCTGGATGCACATCCTGTGATCGATACTCCGTGATCGAACGTTGCCTGATCCTGCTGCTGCGCGCCTACCAGCGCGTGCTGTCGCCGCTGCTGGGGCCGCGCTGCCGGTTCGCACCGACCTGCTCGCAGTACGCGGTCGAGGCCATCGCGACCCACGGCGCGCTGCGCGGCGCATGGCTGGCGGTGCGGCGGATCCTGCGCTGCCATCCGCTGCACCCCGGCGGCCACGATCCCGTGCCGCCCCCCCCGCACACCCAGCGCCTGAGGCCTGCATGCCCGCTACCCCGAATACCCTCATCGTCGATGCGCGCCTGGTCAACGAGAACCGTCAGTTCGACGCCCACCTATGCACGGGACGCGCCCTCGTCGGCACAGCCCGGCGCCAGCGCCTGGATTTCGAACGATGAGCCGCGGGCGCGTCGCCGGCGCGCTGTGCGCGGGTCTGCTGGTGCTGGTCGCCGCGGCGTGGCAAGCCCCGGCGCCGGCCCAGGTGCCCGGCGCCAGTGCGCCACCGCCGGCGACGCGCGACGCGCGGGTGGTGTTCCCGTCGTCGGTGCAGCAGGGTGCGCTGGTGATCGGCCGCGTGCCGCCCGGGGCGCGCGTACGCCACGGCGAACGCGTGCTGCGCGCGACGCCCTATGGCAGCGTGGTGTTCGGCGTCGGCCGCGACGTCACGGGTCCGGAGCTGGTCGTGGTCGAGCTCGACGGTGGACGCACGCAGACCGTCGCCATCCAGGTGACCCCGCGCGACTGGCCGCTGGAGCAGGTGCGCGGCGTGCCGCCCGGCACCGTGGATCCGCCGCCCGCGATCGCCGAACGCATCCGCCGCGAGCAGGCGCAGGTCACCGCCGCGCGGACGCGCGACGACGACCGCGCGGACTTCGCGCAGCCGTTCATCTGGCCGGTGAAGGGCCGCATCAGCGGGCGCTTCGGCAACGCGCGCGTCTACACGTCGACCGACGGCCGGCGCCAGGCCGGCAGCGGGCATTCGGGCATGGACATCGCGGCACCGACCGGCACGCCGGTACTGGCGCCGGCGGCAGGCGTGGTCACCTTCGCCGCGCCGGGCCTCTATCTCACCGGCGGCACGCTGCTGCTAGACCATGGCCACGGCGTCAGCTCCAACTTCCTGCATCTGTCGCGAATCGACGTCGCGGTCGGCGACCGCGTGCTGCAGGGCCAGCCGATCGCCGCGGTCGGCGCCACCGGGCGCGCGACCGGGCCGCACCTGCACTGGGGCATGAACTGGTTCGACGTGCGGGTCGATCCGCTGCTGGTGCTGGAACGCCGCTAGGCTGCGCGCGCCGCAAAGGCGTCAGCCCGCGGCCGCTCCGGACCCGCTGACCCGGGCAACCGCGTCGTGGGCGTGCAGGCTCTCGAAATGCGACACGGTCGCGTCGAATCGCTCGACCCGGTCGTGCGCGACCAGCACCCCGGCGACCCGGCGCGCAGCGTCCTCGCAGAACATCAGGTTGTCGGCATTGCGACGGGCGAACGCCTGCTCGTCCTCGCGCTTGACCGCGGTCTGCACCGGCGTGCCCAGCGCGTGTTCGATGCCGTCGATCAGTGCCACCACCGGCAGCTCGTCGAATGCCGTGCGCAGCAATACGCGCACGTCGGCGCGGCTGCGCTGCGCGTGCGGCGTGGCGGCCAGGCCGCGTGGCGACGCCAGCCAGTCATGCACCACCTGCGTCGACGACGGCGCGGCGTTGGCGAAATCCGCGGAAAAACGCTCGGCGTTGGCCTGCCTCGCCAGCGCCGCCGATGCCGGGCAGGTGCTGGAATAGTCGACCGACAGCGCCAGCGTGATCGCCAGCCGCTCCGGCCCCATGTGCGAATCGATCTCGATCGGATACGCCTTCCAGCCGGCGTTGTCGCTGGCCAGCGCCGGCCGGCGCAGCAGCTGCTGGTAGCGCAGCGTCAGCCGCGCGCTGGTGGACAGCCCCGCTTGGGAGGCGATGCAGTCCTCGAGGATCCGGCGCAGGCCGCCGGGCGTGACCGCTTCGGCCGCCAGCGCGTCCTGCAGCCGCAAGTAGAGGCGTGACATATGAATGCCGCGTGCGTCTGCCTTGGCCAGGTCGACGCCGATATCGGCCGACGCCGGCACCAGCACCGTGGTGCCATCGTCGCTGCGCAGGCGCAGCGGCAGTGCGATCCCGCGCATGCCGACCCAGTCGAGTGCACGCGCGGCGTGCGCGGCGTCGTCGGCGACATCGGGCAGTGCAAAGAGCGGTGTGGCCATCGTCACGTTGGCGGGCCTGTGCGGAAAACCGGGGGATGCGCATTGTATGCGTCGCTCCCGGGGGACCCTCGAAACGCTGCGTTTCCGGTCACCGCGCGTTGCGCGCCGCGCGCCATGCCAGCCACGGCACGCGCCACGCAGGCAGCGGTGCGCGCGCGCTGCCCAGCCGCGCGTCGACGAGTGCCGCGTGGATCGCGCGCGGCTGTGCCAGGTCGGAGACGACCGGCGCCGCGCCCGCCTGCGCCACGACAGCAGGCCCGCCTCGCGATGGCGTGTCGCTCGTTGCCGTGGCGCCTGCTCCTGCACCCAGCAGCGACCGCTCGCCGCGGAGCGTGCGCACGATCACGGCGACCGCAGGCGACGTCGCGGCAGCCACTTCCCCACCTGCCGCCGTCCCCTGCCCACTGCCGGCGCCGAACAGCGCGGCGTCGCACGCGGCCAGCGCGGCGGCATAGTCGCGCCACGCGCGTTCGTCCACCACCGCTTCGCCTGGACGCAGTCGGGTCGCCTGCAGCCGCGGCAGCGCGCGCGACAGCGCCAGCCACGGGACGGCCTGCGGCTGCAGCAGCGCGCCGAGTGGATGGCGGCGCGCGCCTTTCGTCCAGCCAGTGAGCTCTTCCTGCCACCACGCCAGCTTCGCGAGTCCGGGCGTCGGATCGTCGCCGGTCCACGCCGCATCCGACAGCGCCTGCTGCAGCGCGCCCCACGCCGCGACGCGGCCGCGCTGCGCTGGCGCGACGAACGCCATCGCTACCGACCATTCCGGCCAGCGCGCGCGCCAGGCATCGACGAACACCGCCGCCTCGCCATCGTGCGGACCGGTGCCTGCCGTGACCGGTGTCATCGACAGCGCCGCAGCGGCCGCGCGCGCCTGCCCCCCGGGGCGGCTCATGCGCACGCCGGCCAGGCGTCAGGCGTCAGCAGCTCGCAGGCGTCGTCCAGCATGGTGTCCGCGCGCCACGCGACCGGGTCGTCGTGGTCGAGCCGGTAGCCCCACAGCGCCGCCACCGACGGCATGCCGGCGGCGCGCGCCGCCTCGATGTCGCGCCGGTCGTCGCCGACGTAGACGCAGGCCCGCGGATCCAGCCCCAGCATCGTCGCCGCGTGAAGCAGCGGCAGGGGATGAGGCTTGCGCTCGGAGAGGGTGTCGCCGCCGACCAGCACCCCGCAGCGCGCCTGCCAGCCCAGCTGCGGGAGGATCTCGCGCGCCAGGTACTCCGGCTTGTTGGTGACGATGCCCCAGCGCACGCCGTCGGCCTCGAGCGCCGACAGCATCTCCTCGACACCGTCGAACAGCACGCTGCTGCGCCCGAGCTCGGTGGCGTAGATGTCGAGGAACTCGCGCACCACCGCCTCGCTGGCGGGCGGCTCGTCCGGCAGCGCCGCCGCGCTCATCGCGCGCGCGCCGCGCGACACGTGCGGGCGGATGTCCGCCAGCGCCATCGGCGCGAGCCTGCGCGCAGCACGCATGCGGTTGACGGTCGCCAGCATGTCGGGCGCGCTGTCGAGCAGGGTGCCGTCGAGGTCGAAGAGCGCGCCGCGCGGGAAGCGTGCGGCGGCGGACGCCGCCATGTCAGAGGGCATCGCCGGCCCCCGGTGCACGCGCGCAGGCGAGGTAGTTGACGTCGGTGCGCGCAGTGAGCCGCGCGGCGTTGCGCCATGGCTCGTACATCAGCCCGCTGACGTCCTCCGGCGCCAGCCCTGCCGCGCGCATCCACGCGGCGAGCTCCGATGGACGGATGAAGTCGCGGTACTGGTGCGTGCCCTTCGGCAGCAGGCGCGCGACGTACTCGGCGCCGACGATGGCCAGCGCGAACGCCGCGGGGGTGCGGTTCAACGTCGACACGAACAGCCGGCCGCCGGGCTTCAGCAGCGCGGCGCAGGCCTGCACGATCGCGGCGGGGTGCGGGACGTGCTCCAGCATCTCCATGCACGTCACCGCGTCGAAGCTGGCAGGTGCCTCGTCCGCCAGTGACTCCACCGACTGCACCCGGTAGTCCACGGTGACGCCAGACTCCAACCCGTGCAGGCGCGCGATGCGCACCAGGTCAGGCGCGAGGTCGATCGCGGTCACCTGCGCGCCGGCCTGCGCGAGCGCCTCGCTCAGCAGCCCGCCACCGCAGCCGACGTCAAGGACGCGGGCGCCGGACAGCTCGACTCGGGCGGCCACGTACGCCAGACGCGGCGGATTGAGCGCATGCAGCGCCTTCTGCGGGCCATCGGCGTCCCACCAGCGGTTGGCCAGCGCGCCGAAGCGGTCGAGCTCGCCCTGGCGGAAATTGTCGCCGTGCGCATCCGCGCCCGCAGGCGCCTGCGGTGCCGGGCCTGCGGCGGGTGGTGGGCCGGGCGTGTCGCTGGCAGTCATGTCGATCTCCTCGGAAGGGGTTGCCCCGCGGCGCCCACGGCGCTTCAGCTGCGCAGCGCCGCGATCCGGGTGCGCCACTGGCGCGCATTGGCGATGATGCCGGCGATGTCCATGTCCACCAGCACGCGGTCGCGCAGCTTCGCGACGCCACCGATCCAGACGTCGGTCACCTGCTGCCGGCCGGTCGCGTAGACCAGCTGCGAGACCACGTGGTGCAGCGGCTGCGTCTCCAGCGCGGACAGGTCGATGCACGCGAGGTCGGCCTGCTTGCCGGGCTCGATCGACCCCACCAGGTGGTCGAACCCCATCGCGCGCGCGCCGCCGAGGGTCGCGGCGCGCAGCGCGGTAAACGCGTCGAAGCCGGCGGCGTCGTTGGCCACCGCCTTCGCCAGCAGCGCGGCCGTGCGGGTCTCGCCGACCATGTCGAGGTCGTTGTTGCTGGCGCAGCCGTCGGTGCCGATGGCAAGCGTCACCCCTGCCCGCTCCAGCGCGCACACCGGGCAGAACCCGGACGCGAGCTTGAGGTTGGACTCCGGGCAGTGCACGACGCTGACGCCGCGCTCGGCGCACAGGTCGATCTCTCCGTCGGTGAGCTGGGTCATGTGCACCGCGATCAGGCGGTCGTTGACCAACCCGAGCCGATCGAGCCGCGCGATCGGGCGCTGGCCGTGATCGTCGATCGACTGCCGCACTTCCTGCGCGGTCTCGTGCAGGTGCAGGTGCACCGGCAGGTCGAGCTGGTCGGCGAGCATCCGGATGCGCGCGAAGTTGCCGTCGCTGACCGTGTACGGCGCGTGCGGCGCAAACGCGGTCGCGATCAGCGTGTCGTCGCGCCACTGGTCGTGGACCTCGCCGGCGCGGTCGAAGTACGCGTCGTCCGATGCGGCCCACGCGGTCGGAAAGTCGATCACCGGCAGCCCGACGCGGGCGCGGAAGCCGTGGCGCTTGTAGGTCGCGGCCTGGACGTCGGGGAAGAAGTAGTTCTCGTTGGCGCAGGTGGTGCCACCGCGCAGCATCTCCGCGATCGCCAGCGTGACCCCGTCGGCGACGAAGTCCGGGCCCATCACCGCGCCCTCGACCGGCCAGATGTGTTCCTGCAGCCACACCTTGAGCGGCAGGTCGTCGGCGATGCCGCGCAGCAGCGTCATCGGATTGTGGGTGTGGGCGTTGACGAGGCCCGGCAGCAGCACCGCGTCATGCCGCGACACCGTGTCGACGGCGGCGAAGCGCGCGCGCGCCTCGGCCACCGGCAGCAGCGCGACCACGATGCCGTCGCGGATCGCGACCGCGTGGGCGGCGAGCACGACGCCGTGCGGCTCGATCGGTACCACGAAGCCGGCCTCGATCAGCAGGTCGCATGGCTCGGGGACATGACCGGTCACGCGGGCCTCCGTGCCACTGCGCCCGGGTCGCGGCGCTGATGCGTCACTTGACGCGGCTGACGTAGTCGCCGGAGCGGGTATCGACGCGCACGACCTCGTCCTGGCCGACGAACAGCGGCACGCGCACGACGGCCCCGGTCTCCAGCGTCGCCGGCTTGCCGCCGCCGCCGGAGGTGTCGCCGCGCACGCCGGGGTCGGTCTCGACGATCTTCAGGTCGACGAAGTTCGGCGGCTGCACCGCGATCGGATTGCCGTTCCACAGCGTCACCACACAGTCCTCCTCGCCCTTCAGGTACTTCGAAGCGTCGCCCACCCCGGCCCTGTCGGCCTGCACCTGCTCGAACGACTCCGGGTCCATGAAATGCCAGTGTTCGCCGTCGGCGTAAAGGAAGCGCATGTCGGTGTCCATGACGTCGGCGACCTCGAGCGCGTCCGTGGCCTTCATCGTCAGTTCGACCACGCGGCCGGACTTGATGAAGCGGTATTTGATGCGGGTGAAGGCCTGGCCCTTGCCTGGCTTGACGTACTCGGTCTCGGTGATGACGCACGGTTCGCTGTTGACGAGGATCTTCATCCCGTTCTTGACGTCGTTCATGCCGTAACTGGCCATGCTGGCTCCTGCAAGTAGGTCAGGCGGGTCGATGCGTGCCTGCGGCTAAAATAGACGGGATCGCGAGGGAAACATGCGTGCCGTGGTGGCGCGACGCCCCGCAAACCGGCCCGACATGATACCCGCAGCCCTCCCCACGATGCAGCCCGCCGACTGGCGCCAGGCCTGGCGAGATGCGGTCCGCGACCCGCGAGAACTGCTGGCGCTGCTCGGCCTGGCCGACGCCGTGCCCGCGCTGTCGGACGCCGCCGCGGCGCAGTTCCCGCTGCGCGTGCCGCGCGGCTTCGTCGCGCGGATGCGGCACGGCGACCCCGCCGACCCGCTGCTGCGGCAGGTGCTGCCGCTGGACGAGGAGCTGCGGCCGGTTCCCGGCTTCTCGCTGGATGCGGTCGGCGATGCCGCCGCCCGCTCCGCGCACGGGGTGATCCACAAGTACGCCGGGCGCGCGCTGCTGGTCGCAACCGGCAGCTGCGCGGTGCACTGCCGGTACTGCTTCCGGCGCCACTTCCCGTATGCGCAGGAGACCGCTGCGGCGGATGGCTGGCGCGAGGCGGTGGCCGCGATCACCGCCGATCCGTCGATCGGCGAGGTCATCCTGTCGGGCGGCGACCCCTGGTCGCTGGGGACGCCGAAGCTTGCCGAGCTCACCGGGCAGCTGGCGGCCATCCCCCACGTGCGGCGGCTGCGCGTGCACACGCGGCTGCCGATCGTGCTGCCGGCGCGCGTCGACGACGCGCTGCTGGCCTGGCTGCGCGCGCTTCCCTGGCCGGTGGTGGTGGTGGTCCACGCCAACCACGCGCGCGAGTTCGATGCCGCCGTTGACGGCGCGATGGCCGCGCTGCGCGCGGTGGGCTGCACGCTGCTCAACCAGGCGGTGCTGCTGCGCGGCGTCAATGACGACGCCGACTCGCTGGCAGCGCTGTCGGAACAGTCGTTCGATGCCGGCGTGCTGCCCTATTACCTCCACCAGCTCGACCGGGTGGCCGGCGCCGCGCACTTCGAGGTCGACGATGCGACCGCGCGGGCGCTGCACGCCTCGCTGCGCGCGCGCCTGCCCGGTTTCCTGGTGCCGCGCCTGGTCCGCGAGGTCGCTGGCGACCCGTCCAAACGCCCACTTTAGACGCGTGACGATGGACGCCACGCGCCGCGCCATGGCATAACGCCGCTTCACTGGGGAACAAGACAACGATGGCCAAGAGCCCCGACAACGCGCTGCGCCTGATGATTGTCGACGACAGCGTCGAAGCCGCGGAGGCCATCGTCAGTACCCTGCGCAATGCCGGCATCGCGGTCCGGCCGCTCCGACCGGGGTCGCCCGAAGAGATGGCGACGATGATCGCCTCGCAGCCCGCCGACATCGTGATGGCGGCGCAGCAGGCGCAGGGCATCGCGCTGCAGGACGTACTCAGGCAGGTCAGCGCCAGCGGCAAGGACCTGCCGGTCATCGCGGTCACCGACGCCCTCGACGAGGCCGGCTTTACCGACGCCTTTGGCGGCGGCGCGCGGCGCGTGGTCCTGCGCCACCGCTCGCAGCTGCTGCTGGCGGCGGTGCGCGCCGAGTGGAGCGACCTCGAGGCGCGACGCGCGCTGCGACGGCTGGAAGCGCGCGTGCGCGAGACGGAGCGCCGCTGCGACGCGCTCATCGACTCCTCGCGCGAGCCGATCGCCTACATCCACGAGGGCATGCACATCCGCGCCAACGCGGCGTACCTGGAAATGTTTGGCTACGACGAGTTCGAGGACATCGAGGGCATGTCGCTGCTGGACATGGTCGGTTCGCAGCACGTCGAGGACTTCAAGCAGCTGCTGAAGGACCTCGGCCGCGGCCAGGCGCCGCCGCCGCGCTACGAGCTCGAGGCGCGCGACGTCGAGGGCAACGCGTTCCCGGCGTCGATGGAGTTCACCGCCGCCCAGTACGAGGGCGAAGCCTGCCTGCAGGTGGTGTTCCGCCGGCAGGAGGTCGACCCCGAGCTCGCGCTGGAGATCGAGGAGCTGCGCCAGCGCGACCAGGTCACCGGCCTGCTCAACCGGCCGACGTTCCTGCGCGCGCTGGAGGATGCGGTCGACGAGGCCGCGCAGCGCAACGCCCAGCACGGGCTGCTGATGATCGAGCCCGATCACTACCAGCGCCTGCTGCAGGAGATCGGGCTGGACTCGGCCGACGCGATCTTGGCCGGCGTCGCGGAGCGGCTGCAGGGGGTGCTGAAAGGCACCGTTGCGGTCGCCGCGCGGTTCTCCGAGCACACCCTCGCGGTGCTGCTGCCGGGCAGCGACTACGCCGCGACTGCGGCCACCGCGCAGCGGATCTGCGAGGCGTTCGCCTCCCACGTCTTCTCCATCGGCACCCGCTCCAGCGTGGTCACCGTCAGCATCGGCGGCGTGCAGATCGGCGAGAAGATCGCCAGCGTCACCCAGGTCCTGTCCAAGGCCAGTGAGGGCGTGCAGTCCTCGATCGGCGTCGGCGGCAACCGCTTCGAGCTGTTCGACCCGAGCGCGGTCGACCGCGCCGAGGAAGAGCACGTGAAGGCATGGGTGGTCCGACTGCGCGACGCGCTCGACAACGAGGGCTTCGTGCTGCACTACCAGCCGGTGATCAACCTGCAGGGCGACACCGGCGCGGTCTACGAGACGTTCCTGCGCCTGAACGCAGGCGACGGCGAGCTGGTACGTCCGCTGGCGTTCCTGCAGATCGCCGCAGAGCATGGCCTGCTGTGGGAGATCGACCGCTACGTCATCGGCCACACCATCGCCGTCATTGGCCAGCGTATCCGCGCCGGCCGCCCGACCACGCTGCTGGTCAAGGTCAGCCAGGCCTCGCTGGCCGACAACAGCCTGACCCGCTTCATCGGCGAGCAGCTGGCCGCGCACGGCGTCCCAGGCGAGTACCTGGTGCTGCAGCTGCCCGAGGCCAAGGTATTCACGCACCTCAAGGCGGCGCAGGACTTCGCGACCGCGATCGGCCGGCTGGACTGCCGGATCGCGCTGGAGCAGTTCGGCGCCGGGCTCGATTCTTTCCAGCTGCTGGCGCACCTCAAGCCCAACCTGCTCAAGATCGACCGCAGCTTCACCGACGACCTGTCGCGCAACCCCGACAACCAGGCACGGATCCGCGAGATCGCCGGCAAGGCACGCGACCTGGGCATCCGCACCATCGCGGAGTTCGTGCAGGACGCGGCCAGCATGTCGATCCTGTTCGGCAGCGGCGTCGACTACGTCGAGGGCCACTTCCTCGCCGGCGCCGGCCCGGACATGAACTACGAGTTCGAGTAGGCGACGCGCTCGCGGCCGCGCGCAGTCGCAGGTGGTCGATCGGCCAGTCTTGCCCGCGTCAGGCGACGATGCCCTGGCGCACATCGCCGCCGTCCGGCCGCCAGTCGCGCAGCGCGGCAATGCGCTCGTCCATCGGCGGATGGCTCATCAGCAGCCGCTTGAGCCCGCCGCCGACGCCGCCGCTGATCCCGAATGCCGCCACCTGCTTCGGCAGCGTGCTCTGGCCGTAGGTCTGCGACAGCCGCTCCAGCGCCGCGACCATCTTGTCTCGGCCCGCCAGCGTGGCGCCGCCGGCATCGGCGCGGAACTCGCGGTGCCGCGAGAACCACATCGCGATCATGCTCGCAAACAGCCCGAACACCATGTCCAGCGCGAACACGATGGCGTAATACGCCATCCCGCCGCCGCTGTCGCGGCCGCCGCTGAGGTAGCCGTCGATGACGCGGCCGACGATGCGTGCGAGCACGATTACGAACGTGTTGAGCACGCCCTGCAGCAGCGCCATCGTGACCATGTCGCCATTCGCGACGTGGCTGACCTCGTGCGCCAACACGGCTTCCGCCTCGTCGCGGGTCATCGCCCGCAACAGGCCGGTGGACACCGCGACCAGCGCGCTGTTGCGGTTGGCGCCGGTGGCGAATGCGTTGATCTCCGGTGCGTCATAGACCGCGACCTCCGGCATGCCGATGCCGGCGGCCTGCGCCTGCCGGCGCACGGTGTCGACCAGCCAGCGCTCGGTCTCGTTGGCCGGCTGCTCGATGACGCGTGCCCCGGCGAACCGCTTGGCGACCCACTTCGACAGCAGCAGCGAGATGATCGATCCGCCGAAGCCGAACATCGCGGCAAACACCAGCAGGCCACCCATGCTGGACGGATTCACCCCCAGCACGGACATGACGACGCTGACGAGCGCCAGCACGGCAAGGTTGGTGGCAAGGAACAGTGCGATGCGCTTGAACATGGGAGCGATCCGGTCGTGGAGGTGGCAGGACGGTGGTGAACTGTGTGCGGCGGCGGTTAAATTCAAGTGACCCGGGCTGCCGCAAGACACATGCCGAACACCGACCCGCCTTCGTCCACGGGCACGCCCCAGCGCGGCCGGTTCGCGCCATCGCCGACCGGCGCGCTGCACCTGGGCTCGGCGATGGCCGCGCTGGGCAGCTGGCTGTTTGCACGCCATGCCGGCGGCGAATGGTGGCTGCGGATCGAGGACCTAGACCCTCCGCGCGAAGTCGCCGGCGCCGCGGCAGGGCAGCGTCGGATGCTCACGGCGATGGGCCTGGTGCCGGATGGCCGGGTGGTCGCACAGTCGACGCGCGGCGCACTCTACGCACGTGCCCTCGAGCAGCTCCTGGACGACGGCCGCGCCTTCCGTTGCCACTGCAGCCGCGCCGGGCTCGCGGCTGTCGGCGGCGTGCATCGCGAGTGCAGCCCGGGCGTGCGTCGTCGCGATCCCGCGGTCCGGCTGCGGGTGGAGGACGGTCTCGCGGTGACCTTCTCCGACATGGTGCTTGGCACGGTGTCGCAGGACGTCGCCGGCCAGGTCGGCGATTTCGTGCTGCGTCGTGCAGACGGTCTCTGGGCTTATCAGCTGGCGGTGGTGGTCGACGACGCCGCGCAGCGCATCACCGAGGTGGTGCGCGGCGCCGATCTGCTGGGCTCGACGCCGCGGCAGATCCTGCTGCAGCGTGCGCTTGGGCTGACCACGCCGCGTCACGCCCACCTGCCGGTGGTGGTCGACGCCGGGGGCGACAAGCTGTCCAAGTCGCTGCGGTCTCTGCCGGTGGATCCGACCGCGCCGCTGCCGGTGCTTGCAGCGGCCTGGAGGCTGCTTGGACAGGACCACGCGGCGATCGCCGGCGCGCGCGATGTCGGTACGCTCCTCTCGGCTGCACAGCGCGCTTTCGCCCCGCGCTCGGTGCCGGGCACACCGCAGCGCGCCACCCCGTTCGCCGCATTGCACAACGGCGATCCGGCGACGGCCGAATAGACTTGCGCGCTGCACCGACGTGCGCGCTGCATGGCCTGAAGCCGTAGGCCGCGCTCGCCAGGCACACCACACAGCACAGGGAGAGCGGGACGATGACGGCACGCGTGGCACTGGTGACGGGCGGAACGGGCGGTATCGGCACGGCGATCTGCCGCAGGCTGGCCGAGGGCGGCCACCGCGTGGCGACCAACTTCCGCAACGAGGACAAGGCGCGCGCGTGGCAGGCGCAGATGCAGGCCGCCGGGCACGACATCGCGCTCGCCGCAGGCGACGTCGGCTCCCCCGAGGAGGCCGAGCGCATGGTCCGCGAGGCCGAGCGCCAGCTGGGTCCGGTCGACATCCTGGTCAACAACGCCGGCATCACCCGCGACGGCACCTTTCACAAGATGACCGCGCCCCAGTGGCAGGAGGTCATCAACACCAACCTCAACTCGGTGTTCAACGTCACCCGCCCCGTGATCGAAGGCATGCGCGACCGCAAGTGGGGCCGCATCATCCAGATCAGCTCGATCAACGGACAGAAGGGACAGTACGGGCAGGCCAACTACGCCGCGGCCAAGGCCGGCATGCACGGCTTCACCATCTCCCTGGCGCAGGAGAATGCCCGTTTCGGCATCACCGTCAATACCGTGTCGCCTGGTTACATCGGCACCGACATGGTGATGGCGGTGCCCGAGGACGTGCGCGCGAAGATCGTCGCGCAGATCCCGACCGGGCGTCTCGGCAACCCTGACGAGATCGCGTACGCGGTCGGGTTCTTCATCCCCGACGAGGCCAGCTGGATCACCGGGGCCAACCTGTCCGCCAACGGCGGTCAGTACATGGGCTGGTAGCGGTACCCGGACGCGTTCATTTCCGGCAGGTTGCAAGCCCTTCGGCGCTGGGCCATGCTGCGGGCCAGCATCGTTAGAGTGTTTGCTCAATGACCACGAACCGTGTAATCAAGAAGTATCCCAACCGGCGCCTCTATGACACCGAGATCTCGAGCTACATCACCATCGAGGATGTGCGCCAGCTGATCGTCGACGGCGAGACCTTCGAGGTCCGCGACGCCAAGAGCGGCGAGGATCTGACGCGGCAGGTGCTGCTGCAGATCATCACCGAGCACGAGCAGGACGGGCAGCCGATGCTGTCGACACAGCTGCTCAGCCAGATCATCCGCTTCTACGGCGACTCGCTGCAGGGCTTCATGGGCAGCTACCTCGACCGCTCGATGCAGACCTTCCTCGAGCAGCAGCACCAGTTCCGCCAGCAGATGGGCAGCGTCCTCGGGCAGACACCGTGGGCGATGATGAACCAGCTGACCGAGCGCAACATGGCGATGTGGCAGGAGTTCCAGCAGAGCCTGATCGGCGGCATGGGCCGCTCGCCCGGCAGCCCCACGCCTGGCCCGCCCAGCGCCGGCAGGATGCGTGACGCCGACGCCCCGAAACCCCGGGGCAAGTGACGCCCACACGCGGGTCGCGGACCGCCGTCGGCACCGGCGGCACCGGCGGCCTGGGCACCGCGATCTGCGCGCTGCTCGCCCAGACGGGACACCGGGTAGTCGCGGCTGACCTTGGGCCGCTCGACGGGCGTGCCGATGCGCTGCGCGCCGCGATCCCGGGTCATGACGTCGACTGCGTCGCGCTCGACGTCACAGACTTCGACGCCTGCACGGGTGCGTTCGCCGACATCGCACGCCGCCACGGCGACGTTGGCATCCTGGTCAACGCCGCCGGCATCACCCGCGACGGCACGCTGCGCAAGATGGCGCACCCGCAGTGGCGACAGGTGATGGACGTCAACCTCGACGGCGTCTTCCACTGCACCCGGCAGGTCGTCGACGGCATGGCCGCAGGCGGCTTCGGGCGCATCGTCAACATCAGCTCGGTCAACGGCCAGACCGGCCAGTTCGGACAGACCAACTACGCCGCAGCCAAGGCGGGCATGCACGGGTTCACGATGTCACTGGCGCGCGAGCTCGCGCGCAAGGGCGTCCCCGTCAACTCGATTTCCCCCGGCTATGTCGACACCGCACTTGTAATGGCGATGCCCGCCAACATCCGCGACGGCATCGTCGCGCAGGTGCCGGTGGGGCGACTGGGGCGCGCGGACGAAATCGCGCGCGTCGTCGGCTTCCTGGTCGACGACGACGCCGGCTACATCACCGGCGCCAACATCCCGGTCAATGGCGGGCTGTTCATGAGCTTCTGAGCGCAGCGCGCTGCAGCGCGCCGCGCTTCAGGGCGTGGTGCAGAAGCGCTCGCGGTATTCCATCGCCTTGGGCATCCACGACCGCAGGTTCTGGATCCGCGTGCCGGGATTGGGATGCGTCGACGAGAACTCCGGCGGCGCCCCGCCACCGCTGGCCGCGCCCATGCGCTCCCACAGCGGCACCGACTCTGCGGGGTCGAAGCATGCCGCCGCGGCCAGCATCAGCCCGACCTCGTCAGCCTCTGTCTCGTGCTTGCGCGCGTACGGCAGCAGGTAGCCGTAGCCCATCGCCGCCATCACCATCTGCTGCTGCTGCGGGTCCATACCGCTCATCGCGCCGGCCATCTGCCCCATCTGCGACAGCTTCTGCTGTGCCATGCGCTGGGCGCCGTGGCGCAGCAGTGCGTGCGCGATCTCGTGGCCCATCACCACCGCCATCGCGTCCTCGTTGCCTGCCACCGGCACCAGACCGGTGTAGACCGCCATCTTGCCGCCCGGCAGGCAGAAGGCATTCGCCTGCTCGGATTCGATGACCTGCACGTCCCATTCGAAATCCTGCGAGAACGTCGGCGCCTGCTGCCCGTTCTCCGCCGCCAGCGCGGCCTCGACCTCGGGCACCTTGTCGATCAGCCGCGCGGCGATGGCGCGCACCTGGCGCGCGATCTCCGAGTCCGGATCCACCGGACGCTCCTGCGACAGGATCTCCTCGTACGCCTGCAGCCCCAGCGCCTTTTCGTCCTCGATCGACAGGCTCCTGTCGATCAGCACCTTCTCCCCGGTCACGGGGTCCACCGTCTGGTTGGAAAAGTAGTAGTACACGCCGTAGATCGCAAACACCGCAAGGATCAGCATGCGCGGATTGAAGCCGCCTCGCCGCCGTGCCGGCTGTCCTTGGCCACCTCGGTTGCCGAACGGGTCCTGTCGCATCGGGGTGGGTCTCCTGCCGGCCGGGTCGGGCGCGGGTCTATAGGTCGCGCGCGACGCGGAAGCCGATGCGCGCGTTGGCGGTGTCGACCGGGACCGGCGCTCGCCATGACGATCGCGTCTGTGACGGTGCGCTGGCCCAGGAGCCTCCGCGGATCACCTGCGTGCGGCAGCCGGGGTTGACCCAGGCGGTGCCGCCGGTCGGCGCGCGGCGATAGCTATCATGCCAGCAGTCGGCGACCCATTCGCTGACGTTGCCGCCGAGGTCATGCAGGCCGAACGCGTTGGCCGAAAACGTCCCCACCGGCGCGGGGCCCCAATGGCCGTCGCCATATCCGCTGAACGCATTGCTCCAGCTGCGTCCGCCCGGCGAGCGGTCGCGGGCGCCGGTGACGTTGCCGCTGCCCGAGGGCGGCTCCCCCGTGCCCCATGGATACACCGCATCGCCACCCGCGCGCAGCGCGTACTCGAACTCGGCCTCGCTCGGCAGCCGGTAGCGCTGGCCGCTCTCATCCGACAGCCACGCCGCGTAGGCCTCTGCATCCGGGGCACTGACGTGCAGCACCGGCGCGGTGCCGTCAGCGGTCGCCCCGGCGTAGTCCGACCGCCAGTCGACGCGGCTGCGGCGGATGAAATTGCCGCTGCGCTCGTCATAGGCCATCGAGTAGCCGCGGCGGTCGGCGCGCGTGCGGTGTGCGGTGGCGGCGATGAAGCGTCCGAACTCCGCCACCGTCACCTCGTGCAGCGCAAGCGCGAAGCCACGGTCGAAGCGCACGTAGCGCTGCGGCCGCTCGTTGGCCTCGGCTTGGGCATCGTCGTCGGCGGCCCCCATCCGGAAGCCGCCGTGGGGCACCACCACCATCTGTGGCCCGCGCGCGCCGCTGGCGAGCGCATCGGTGAAGTTCTGTCGCGGCCTGAACATGCCGTAGTACACCGCGAGGTCGATGCGCTCGCGCAGCTCCGACGCGGCCGGATCGCCGGGCTCCGCCAGCGACAGCAGCTGCGCCAGCAGCCCGCGAGCCGCGTCGACGTCGCCTCCGCGCGCCAGCAGCGCCACGCCCTGGTCGCGCAGGCGGGCGATGCGCGACAGGCGCATCTGCACGACCCGGGCGCGCGCGTCGCCGACGGTCGCGGTGTCGTCGCGGATCGCGTCGGCCGCATCCAGCCAGCTCGCCGCAGCCACGAAGTCGCCGCCGCCGCCCGCCTTCTCGGCGCGGCGGATCAGGGCGCTCTCGACCGCGGCTTCCGCCTGCAGCGCGCGCGGATACCCGGGCGCCAGCGCCAGCGCCTCGCGCGCCAGCGCCAGCGCAGCGCCTCCGTCCTCCCCAACCTCGTCCTGCGCCAGCGCGCGCTCGGCGCCGCTGCCCAGCTCCCACAGCCGGTCCGCCAGGTCGACTCGCGCCAGATATGCCTCCACCGCGGGCGCATCGGGCGCCGCGGTGCGCACCACCGCGGCGGACACGCGCGCCGCGCGGAGCGCCTCGCCTTCGTCGTCGGCCAGCACCAAGGCACGGCCGCCTTCAGCAAGGACCGCGGCGACCGCCTTCGCAAGGCCCGCGCGCGCGCGCGCCACGTCGGCAGCGTCGCTGGGGCCCGTGGCCTCGTGCGCATCTGCGGTACCGGTCGCCATCCCGGCTCCGCCGCCGCTGCTTTCCGCATTGATGACCGCCAGGTACAGGGGGATCGCCGAATCGCCCCCGGCGTACAGGTCGCCCGCGGCGAGTGCGGCATCGGCCGCAGCGACGAGGCCGCGCTCGTCCTCCGGGTCGCGGTCGACCGTCGGCACCCGCCAGGTCAGGCGCTCTGCGAGGCGGTCGTCGCCGCTGATCACCACCTGGCCGTCGCGATCGCGCCTGGCGCCGTCCGCGCCGGCAACCGCACCGTCGTACCCGGGTGCGGGGTCGTCGCCAGCGCAGCCCGCGAGCGCGAGCGCCGCCGCGAGCGCGAGCGCCAGCACGCGCCCGACCTGCCGG
>LXQJ01000051.1:159649-161243 GCA_001683895.1 Luteimonas sp. ANT-B3E
CTGGGTCGCGGCGGGCGGACGGGCTGTCGGATTCCATGCGCGCAAGAGTACGACAGCCGGCCCGGCGTCCGCGGCGTGGGACCCCGCACCGTGCCGCCGGCCGCGCCGACGTTTGCCGCCGCCGCGACGCGCCCGGTACGCTGCCGCCGATGACGCCCACCCTGCCCCGCTGGATCACAGATCCACCCACCCTCGCCGCCGCCTTCGCCGACCGCCCCGACCGCATCGGGCTCGATACCGAGTTCATCCGCGAGCGCACCTGGTGGCCGCAGCTGGCGCTGGTGCAGGTCGCGGTCCACGACGACATCCTGCTGGTCGATCCGCTGGCGCCCGGCATCACCGCCGTGCTGCGCGGCATCCTCGACGACCGCGCGATCCTCAAGGTCATGCACAGCGCCAGCGAGGACCTGGTGGCGTTCAAGCACGCCTGTGGCGCGCTGCCGGCGCCGCTGTTCGATACCCAGGTCGCCGCCGGGCTGACCGGCGCCGGCGGCGGCCTCGGCTACCAGCGGCTGGTAATGGAAACGCTCGGGGTGCCGCTGGAGAAGGGTGAAACCCGCTCGGACTGGCTGCGCCGGCCGCTCTCGCCGTCGCAGCTGGAGTACGCCGCCGACGACGTCCGCCACCTGTTCGCGCTGCACGACGCGCTGTCGGCCGACCTGGCGCTGCACGGGCGCGAGCCCTGGTGCGGCGAGGACTGCACGCGGATGGTGGACAACGCGCGTCGCGACGAGCTTGAGCGCTGGCCGCACCTGCCGCTGCGCACTACGCAGCACCTCGGTTCCGATGCGCGCATCCGGCTGCTGCGGCTGTTGCGCTGGCGCGACGCCTACGCCCGCGACACCGACCGCCCGCGCACCTGGATTCTCGACAACGACTTCGCCACCCGGCTGGCGCGTGACCTGCCGCCGGACCTCGCCTCGCTGCAGCGCCAGCTCGACGCCCACCCCAAGGCGCCGAAGCGACTGGCGGAGCTGATCTGGGAAGCGCTCGCGACGCCGTTGGCCGACGAGCACGATGCCCCGCCGCCGCGCAGCGACGACCGCGACAAGCGCGCGCTGCGCGCGCTGCAGGACGCGGTGGCGGCACACGGCGCCACGCTGGGTCTGCCGGATGGCGTACTCGCGTCGCGCCGCTGGCTGGAGGCGCTGCTCGACGGCGACGACTGGCCCGGCGCGCTGGCCGGCTGGCGCCGGGCCCAGCTGGAGCCACTGCTGGCACCCCTGCTGGCGAGCACCGCCGCGCGCACGTTGCCAGCCGTCGACGCCGCCGGCTAGAATCACGGCCCTTGGGGCGGTAGCTCAGCTGGGAGAGCGCCACGTTCGCATCGTGGAGCTTGAAGGCCCGGATCGACCCGGAAGACCTATCGGAACAAGGACATGACCAAACCGGCGAAATGCCGGTTTTTTCGTAAGTGCGGCCTAAGCCGGAGGGTTGGATAAGGGTATCGCGCCGGCTGACATGCCCTACAGCAACAACCCCGGCAAGCTTGGATCGTAAGCTCCCCCGTCAAGCAGACACTTCAAAAGTAGAGCTTCCGACGTGAGTGGTGCGGTACTCGGCGGGTGTCAGCCCACCGAGTGAGTCGTGGGGT
>LXQJ01000052.1:0-1891 GCA_001683895.1 Luteimonas sp. ANT-B3E
TGTTCATGTCGAACTCCAAGTTGCGAGAAAAGTATCGCTTCTTGGGCTCCGGATCTGTGGGGCAACATCAGATCGGCTGCCGCTTGCCCCCTTAGGCCTGCCGTCACACAGCGAAAGGGCGACTCAGTGCAGCCGGCGCCCTAGCAGCGCCGGCGCCAGGGCGCTAGCCGACCGGCTGGAGACGTGTCGAAGTAGCCACCAGCTGGACGCTTCCGTTATACTTTCGGTTGGACACTCCCTTGGACATCTAGGCCAAGGGGTCCTGCAGCATCAAAGGCTTACGAGTCAGAGGGTTAGGGCGGTCGGTTTAGGATCCCTCACTCTCCGCCAGGTTCCAGACCGTCTGGACGTTGACGAAATTGTCGATGTCTGGGCACAATTGTCGGCTTGCGCGCCCGTAGCTCAGTTGGATAGAGCACCAGGCTACGAACTTGGGGGTCGGGAGTTCGAATCTCTCCGGGCGCACCAGTAAAGACTGATCGGTCTGCCGCAGGGCAGGCCGATTTTTTTGTCAGTTCTCCGGTCAGCCACGTGCGAAATAGAGGCCGGTGTAGCCGTCGATCGCGCAATCCGGCTCGAACGGCACCCGCAGTGAACGCTCTGCGGAGTACCACTGGTCGACTACGCGATAACCCAGCGCCGCCATTTCCTCGAGCACGCAGGGCAAGGGCCGCCACGTGGTACGGCAGTACCGCGCGGCCGATGTTCTGCAGCGTGTAGTAGCCGTGCGCGGAGTGCATCGGCACCAGATTGACCAGCACGTGCGCCGGTGGCGCGGCGAGAGTGCGCAGCAGGTCGGCGATGCCGTAGTCGAGATACTGCAGCGTGCCGCTGGAGAACAGCACGTCGTGTCCGTCGGCATCGGTCGCGGAGTCCGCAAAGCGCAGCCGCCCGCCCGCATCGTGCTCGCGTGCCCAGACGCGTCCGGCGTCCATGACGCTGGGGGTGTCGTGCACCGTCCACTCGAGGTCGTCCGGATAGCCGATGTGCCCGCGGAACCCGTAGTAGCTCACGCCGATGTGCCCGCCCAGGTCGAAGATCCGCCGCTGCCCGCCCGTCAGCAGGCGTGACATCCAGAACACCGCCGGGTAGTCGCTGACGCGGATGCGGCCGTGGCGATCGCGGTACATGCCGGCCGCGTCGGGCTGGTCGTAGCTCGACGGCAGCGTGCGCGGCGCGTCGCGCAGTGCGGCGGCGTGGCTGTCGTAGCGGCCAAAATAGGCGTTGCCGTTGCGATACGGCCGCTGGAACATGCGGCGGTACAGCGGCCTCGCCAGCTGGCGCAGCAGCGGCAGCTCCGCGGCCTCGTTGGCGATGCGGCGGAGCTTCCGGCGCACCGCGTTGGATCGGGTCTCGGGCACCTTGTGGCCATCTGCGGCGGATCGGATCACCGTGACAACGCGGCAAGCGCCCGCGAACGGACGCATTCGCGAGGCGGGCGCGGCGTCCTGCCGGGCACGTTTCCGGCGTTGGCCGGCAGGCAGCCGCCAGCAACTCCGTCGAGGGATCGTGTCCCGATGTCCAACGCCATTACGGCTGCTTCGCGCCGTGCATCCAGCCGCCGTGGACGCCGCCGTCTCCGGAATTCCGCGCGACGCCGCCGCGGCAGTGGCTGCGGGGCGCGTGCTGGCGGTGCATGCGGAGATCGCGGACTGGCTGCCGTGGCGAGACGACGCCGCCCTGCTGCTCGGGGAGGACGAGCGCGCGCGCGCTTGCCTGCATCGCGTGGTCGACCGAGACGAGCGCGTCATCGCCTATGCCCTGCACCGGATCGTCGTGGCCGCGGTTACGTGCACCGCCGCACACGACGTGCGCATCACGCGGGACGCGCGCGGATGCCCGCAGCTGGATCATCCGGGCTGCGCCAATCCGCGCGCGGGGGTGGCCGCCG
>LXQJ01000052.1:1965-11898 GCA_001683895.1 Luteimonas sp. ANT-B3E
AGGTGCGCGGCTGCGAACCAGCCTCAGCCACGGTGACGGCGTGGTCGCGATCGCCGTCGCCAACTGCCGCGTGGGCATCGACGTCGAGTCGTCCATCCGTGCGGTGCGGATGAGGGGGATCGCGGACCAGATCTGCCATCGCGACGAGGTCGGCGTCGTGCCGTGCGACGCCGGCCTGCTGGCGCTCTGGGTCCGCAAGGAGGCGCTGTTGAAGGCCACTGGCCAACGCCTGGCGATGGCGATGTCGAGGGACTACTTCGACAACAACATCACCGGCACGCTGCACCTGCTGCGCGCGATGCGCAACGCCGGCGTGCCGTGGCTGGTGTTCAGCTCGTCGGCGACCGTCTACGGCGACCCGGAGCGCGTGCCTGTCGACGAGGACGCGCCGCTGCGGGTCACCAACCCCTATGGCCGCACCAAGCTGGTGATGGAGTCGATGATCGCCGATGTCTGCGCCAGCGCACCGGGCCTGCACGCGGTCAACCTGCGCTCCTTCAATCCGGTGGGCGCGCACCCCTCCGGACTGATCGGCGAGGATCCGGAAGGCGTACCCGACAACCTGATGCCGTACATCTGCCAGGCCGCGGTCGGCCGCCGCGCGCGCCGTCTCCTCGGGCGTGCCGAGTCCGCCCGTCGATTCCCGTGCCCACTGCGGTGCCTGCGCCTGCCGCGGGTGCAAAGGCGCTGTCCTGACGAGAGTCCACAGCGCCCCTGCCGCTGTCGCACGGGCTCGATCTCCCAGCGACGCCGCCTTCCGAGTTTCGGTGCGTCGTCGCGTCCCTCCCGCGCAGGCTCGCGGCGTTCGCTCAGGCGCTGACGACGCCAGCGGCAGGCGTGCCCAGCAGGTGCGTCACGACCGCCTGCGGATGCTTCATCCAGGCGTAATGGTCGGCGGGTGCACCCAGGCCGTGGGCATCGAACACGCTGACCTGTCCGGGCGCGCCGCTGAACTTGCCGACGAGGAACCGGGTCGACGACGGCGGGCACATCCAGTCGTCTTGCATCGCGACGCCGTGCACCGGCGAGTCGACGCGCGACAGCGCCTCCTCCAGATCGGTATGGATGCCGTGTGCGGCGTAGCGCCCGCTGGTCGCGGTGCGCGCCCAGTCGTCGACCAACCCTCGCGCTTCGTTGCCTCCGAACCCGATGCGCCGGCCGGGGAGGTAGCCGAAGCGCGACGCCAGCCACGGCACGAACGCATACGCCAGCGGCAGCCACAGCCGCTGACGTGCCGGGAACGCGCGCCAGTACGGCGCCCCGCTGGCGACCAGCCAGATCTCGGTGGCCGAGCCGGGTGCCAGCGCCACCCGGCAGCCGGCGATCTGCCCGCCAAGGCTGTGGCCGCCGATGACGCGCGGCAGGCCGGGCAGGGCGCGCTTGATGGCGGCCTCGCTGGCGGGCACGTCCTGGCACAGCAGCTCGCGGTAGCCCCAGTCGAGGTCCGGCGCCGCGCGCAGCGTGCTGCTGCCCGCGCCGCGCCACTCGTGCACGAACACCGCGATGCCGGCAGCGGCAAAGGACTCGGCGAACGGCAGGTAGTGGCGCGCGGCCACGCCCAGCGCCGGCAGCCATAGCAGCGTGCGCGACGGCTGCGACGGGATGCGCGACAGCAGCGCGTAGCGGTGGCCGTCGCGCGCCTGGAGCGAGATCTCGCCAGCCACGACGCCCGCGACCGATGCGTTCACGCGGGGCTGGCCGCGGCCTGCGCCAGCGCTCAATGTGCATCCCCGGCGCTGACGTGGTTGAGCACAGCGACCGCGCCGCGTCCGGGCGTGTAGCTGCTGACCAGCGCGCGGTGCACGTAGTCGGTGGCGAGCGCACAGGCGGTGTCCATGGCCACGCCGCGGCACAGCTGCGCGGCGATCGCCGACGACAGCGTGCAGCCTGTTCCGTGGCCGTCGACGTCAATGCGCGCATGCACCAGGCGCCCGCCACCGCTGGCATCGCCGTAGCGGTCGACGACAGCGTCGCCCTCGTCCAGGTGCCCGCCCTTCAGCAGTACTGCGCGCGCGCCCAGCGCCAGCAGCCCGGCGACCGCGCGCTCGGCGGCGTCGCCGTCGACGATCGCGTGACCCAGCAGCAGTTCGGCTTCGGGGATGTTGGGTGTCAGTACGTCTGCAAGCGGCAGCAGCAGCGTGCGCAGCGCGAGCAGCGCATCGTCGTCCAGCAGCTTCGCGCCCGAAGTCGCCACCATCACCGGGTCCAGCACCACGCCGTTCGCGTCATGCGCGACGAGCGCATCGACGACGGCGGCGATGACATCGGCCGTCGCCAGCATGCCGACCTTGACAGCGCCGATGTTGAAGTCGTCATAGCAGGCATCGACCTGGGCGCGCAGGAACGCCACCGGCGGCACGTGCACCGCGGTGACGCCGCGGGTGTGCTGCGCGGTCAGCGCGGCAATCGCGCTGAGGCCGTGCACGCCGTGTGCGGCGAAGGTCTTGAGATCGGCCTGGATGCCGGCGCCACCGCCGGAATCGGAGCCGGCGATCGTCAGCGCGCTGGTGGTGATACGGGTTCCCATGCCGGCATTGTGCGGCGATCAGCCCGGCGGCGTCGGCTGCAGCACGCCGTTCACGACGCGACACCGTTCCGGGCGGCGCATGCTGTCGAGTCGACGCCGCCAGGCCATGTCTCCTACAGCACCTCCGACGCGTAGTCCGCCAGCCGCGAGCGCTCGCCGCGGCGCAGGGTGATATGGGCGCTGTGGGCCCAGCCCTTGAAGCGGTCGACGGCGTAGGTGAGTCCGGACGTGGTCTCGGTGAGGTAGGGCGTGTCGATCTGCTCCACGTTGCCCAGGCACACGATCTTGGTGCCGGGGCCGGCCCGGGTGACCAGCGTCTTCATCTGCTTCGGCGTCAGGTTCTGCGCCTCGTCCAGGATCATCCAGCGGTCCAGCAGCGTGCGCCCGCGCATGAAGTTCATCGAGCGGATCTTGATCCGCGACGCCATCAGGTCGTTGGTCGCCGCGCGGCCCCAGCTGCCCGCCTCCTTGTTGTGCGGCATCAGCACCTCGAGGTTGTCGGTCAGCGCGCCCATCCACGGCGTCATCTTTTCTTCCTCGGTGCCGGGCAGGAAGCCGATGTCCTCGCCGACGCTGATCGTCGCGCGGGTCATGATGATCTCGCGGTAGCGCTGTGCGTCCAGGGTCTGCGCCAGGCCCGCGGCCAGCGCCAGCAGCGTCTTGCCGGTGCCCGCCGTGCCAAGGAGCGTCACGAAGTCGATCTCCGGGTCCATCAGCGCGTTGAGCGCGAAGTTCTGCTCGCGGTTGCGCGCGGTGATGCCCCACACGGCGTGCTGGCTGCTGCGATAGTCGTCGAGGATCTGCAGCGTCGCGCGTTCGCCGTCGAGCCTCGCGACGCGGAATTCCGCATCCTCGTCGCCCGGCAGGTAGAGGTACTGGTTGGGGTGCCAGTCCTCGCACTCGCCGCGCGTCAGCTCGTAGAAGGTCCGGCCCTTCTCGGTCCATGACTTCAGGTCGCGGCCGTGGCGCTGCCAGAAGTCCTCCGCCAGCGCAGTGGCGCCCGTGTACAGCAGGCTGAAATCGTCCAGCGCGCGGTCGTTCTCGTAGTCCTCCGACGCGATCCCCGCGATCGCCGCCTTGATCCGCAGGTTGATGTCCTTGGACACGAACACCACCGGAGCCGGCGGGTCGGCCTGCTTGAGCGCGATGATCGACGCGATGATGTCGTTGTCGGGCTTGTCGTCGGCGCCGAGCTTGCGCGTGTCGAGTTCGCCGGTCTGGAAGCGGAGCACGCCGATGCTGTCGGCGCTGCGCAGCTGCAGCCCGCTCGGGCGCTCGAGCCGCAGCCCCGAGGACAGCTTGTCCGCCCCCTGGGCCTCGATCAGCTCGTTGATGAAGCGGCTGACCTGGCGTGCATTGCGGCTCGCTTCGGACATCCCCTTCTTGCCGTTGTCGAGCTCCTCGATCACCTGCATCGGCAGGAACACGTCGTGCTCCTCGAACTTGAACAGCGCGGTCGGGTCGTGCATCAGCACATTGGTGTCGAGCACGTAGATGCGCTTGCCTCTGGTCATCGATGGATCCCGGGAAGGGTGGCGGGGAAAAGCGGGGAACGCGGTAGACGTGCACGCCGTCGATCCACCGCAGCCCGGCAGGCGGGGCGGTGGTCGACGGGGCGGCACGGATGGGTCACTGCGACTGCGCGGACTGCAGGGCGTCGAACACGGCGCGCGCGTGGCCGGGCACCTTGACACCGCGCCAGGCCTGCACGAGGCGTGCATCGGGGTCGACCAGGAACGTGCTGCGATCGATGCCGACGTAGGCACGGCCGTAGAGCTTCTTCTCGCGCATCACGTCGAACGCGCGGCACAGCGCCTCGTCGCCATCGCTGGCGAGGGCGAACCCGAAGCCCTGCTTCGCGCGGAAGTTGTCGTGCGAGCGCAGCGACTCGCGCGACACGCCCAGCACCTCGGCGCCGAGAGCGTGGAACTCCGGCAGCAGCGCATTGAAGTCACCGCCCTGCGTGGTGCAGCCGGGGGTCGAGTCCTTCGGGTAGAAATAGAGCACCAGCCAGCGGCCGATGAAGTCGCCGAGGCTGGATTCGCTGCCGCCGGAGAGCGACAGCGGCAGCCGGCGGATGGATGTCGGAAGCGCCTTGCCGGGTTCGACCATGCTCAGAACTTCATCGGATCCATGATGGCGTCGAGGTTGAGGTGGTCGCAGAACTCGAGGAAATCGTCGCGCAGCGCGGCGATGTGCATCTCCGACGGCACGCCGATGGTGACCTGCGCGGAGAACATGTCGGCGCCGGTCTGCATCGCGCGGTAGCGCGAGCAGTGCAGGCTCTCGATGGTGATGCCCTGGCGATCGAAGAAATCGGCGAGCTGGAACAGGATGCCGGCCTTGTCTGCGGCCACCACCTCGACCACGTACGGCAGCAGGTTGGACTGGATCGGTTTCGGCCCGGTGCGGTACCAGACGAGCTTCAGCTCCTCCTCCCGCTCCAGCCGGGTCAGCATCGCCTCGAGCTTGGCCACCGCGTCCCACGAGCCCGTGGCCAGCGCGGTCATTGACACATCGCGGCCGACCGTGGACAGGCGGGTGTCGACGAGGTTGCAGCCGCTGTCGGCGATCCGGCGCGACACCGCCAGCAGCGGGGAGTGCGGATGCGTCGTATAGGCGTTGATCAGCAGGTGGTTTTCATTCGGCGACGGCCGCGCTGCGGTGTCGGTGGCTTCAGGTGATTCGGTCAAGGCAACGTCCGCGGCGGGAAACACTTTCGAGCAGGCGGTCGCGTTCGGTGGGGTCTGAACGGCAGCATCGGGCAGGGCCGGCGCTGGCGGCCAGCATACTTGCCGCTGGTTTGCGCCCGCAAGTAAGATCGCGGCCTGCCCGCCGGCGCAGCCTCCGACACCGCGGGGCGTGGACTCCGGCGCCTTGGCATCCCTCCCGACGGACTCCCGCGCTTGCATCTTTCCGGCAGCATTACCGCACTCGCGACGCCCTTCACCGCCTCCGGCGAGGTCGATCTCGACGCCTGGCACCGCCTGCTGCGACAGCAGCTGGATGCCGGCACGCAGGGGATCGTGGTCGCCGGCTCCACCGGGGAGGCGGCGACGCTCTACGACAGCGAATATGATGGCCTGCTTCGCATCGCGGTAGCGCTGGTCGGCGGGCGCATCCCGGTACTGGCCGGGACAGGGCAGTCGAGCACGTCGAAGACGATCGAGCAGGGCCGCCGCGCGGCGGCGCTGGGTGCGGACGTGGCGCTGGTGGTCACGCCGCCCTACGTTCGCCCGACCCAGGACGGCCTGCTGGCGCACTACCGCGCCATCGCAGACGACGGCGCGCTGCCGGTGCTGCTCTACAACGTGCCGCCGCGCACGGGCTGCGACATGCTGCCGGACACCGTGGCGTCGCTGGCGCCGCATCCGCGCATCGTCGGCATCAAGGAGGCGGTCAGCGAGCCCGATCGCATGCTTTCGCTGCTGGCGCTGCGCGATGCCGGCTTCTCGGTGCTCAGTGGCGATGATCCAACCGCCTCGCGGGCGATGCTCGCCGGCGCCGACGGCGTGATCTCGGTGGTGTCCAACGTCGTGCCGGGCACGTTCCGCCGCCTCTGCGACGCCGCGCGCGCAGGGCGTCAAGACGACGTCCATGCGGTGGAGGCCAGACTGGCGGCGATCAACGATTTCATCGCGGTGGCGCCCAACCCGATCCCGGTCAAGGCGCTGCTGTCGCGCCTGGGGTTGGGACAGGGCCTGCGGCTGCCGCTGACCGGGCTCGATACGGCGCATGTCGCCGCCGCGGATGCCACCATGGCCGCCATCGTGGCCCTCGAACACGACTGTCGCGCGCCCGTCGCGGCCTGACCTTCCAAGGAGATCCACCATGCAGCAGTGTCGCCCCGTTTCGACCGCCCGCGCTCCGCGCGCGCTCGCCATCGCCGCGCTGGCCCTGGCCGTCGTCGCCGCCTCCGGCTGCCAGATGTTCCGCGGCAAGAACGACCTCTATGCGCAGAGCCCGGAATCGCGGCCGCTGGAGGTCCCGCCGGACCTCGATCGTCCTGACACCAGCGGGGCGATGGCGATGAGCCCCGGTGCGCAGGCCGCTGCGCCAGCATCGGTGACGCGTTCATCGATGGCCGGGCAGGGCGCCGCGACCGCCAACACCACCGGCTTCAACGTGTCCGGCGAACGCGACGTCACCTTTACCCGTGTCGGCGAGCTGCTGGCCGCGACGCAGGGCGTGACCGTGGTCAGCAAGGCCGAGATCCTCGGCACCTACGACGTGGACTACGCCGGCGGCAAGTTCCTGGTGCGGGTGACGCCGATTGCCTCGGGCACTTACGTGTCCGCGGTCGACCCGCGCGGCCTGCCCGCGAGCGGCGAGGGCGCCGTGCGGCTGATCGCGACGCTGAAGGCCGCGCTCGGCGGCTGAGCCATTGCACCGGCGACGTTGACTGCGGCGAAGCGAACAATGAAACGACCCCCGGCGTCCCTATCCTTGCGGCTGCGCGCCGCTGGGGTGCGCCCCGACGTCTCTCAGCGCTCCAGCAGCGCCAGCTTGTCGGGCTTGCCCTCCCACTCCCGGGCGTCGGGCGGGCCGTCCTTGCGCACCGTGATCACCGGCCAGGCCTTGGAGAGCTCCGCGTTGAGGGCGACGAAGGCCTCCTGTCCCGCCGGCACGTCGTCCTCGGGATAGATCGCGTTGATCGGGCACTCCGGCTCGCACAGCGTGCAATCGATGCACTCGTCGGGATCGATGACAAGAAAGTTGGGCCCCTCGTGGAAGCAGTCGACCGGGCAGACCTCGACGCAGTCGGTGTATTTGCACTTGATGCAGTTTTCGGTGACGACAAAGGGCATGGCGGTGGTCCGGCGGTGGCAGCCGCAGTGTACCCGCAGCGCATCGGGCGACAGGCGCAGCGCACGCGTTGTGGCAAAAGAAAAAGCCCGCGGCGTCTCCGCTGCGGGCTTCCGGTATTGGTGCTCCCTACGGGATTCGAACCCGTGTTTTAGCCTTGAGAGGGCCACGTCCTAGGCCTCTAGACGAAGGGAGCAGGGTGCGGGCCTGGGGGCCTTTGCCGGCTGGACGTCCGACCACGCCGCCGCCGTGGTGGCTGCGTGGCTTGCTAGTATAGAACGAAGCGGATGCCGTGCGGCAAACCCGAGAAGACTTTCCAACCGATGCCCAACACCCCCGATACCGTCCCGACGTCCCTGCGCGTCATTCCCCGCGACCAGCACAACATCTCGCGCAAGGGCATCAGCCCAAGCGCGCTGCGGGTGCTCTACAAGCTTCGCGAGGGCGGCCACGAGGGATACCTCGTTGGCGGCGCGGTCCGCGACCTGCTGGTCGACGGCGAGCCCAAGGACTTCGACATCGCCACCTCGGCCACGCCGGAGCAGGTCAAGTCGCTGTTCCGCAACTGCCGTCTCATCGGCCGCCGCTTCCGGCTGGCGCACGTGGTGTTCGGGCGCGAGATCATCGAGGTCGCCACCTTCCGCGCCAACGTCGACGACGGCAGCGGCGACCGCGAGCTGCACGAGGGCGGGCGCCTGCTTCGCGACAACGTCTACGGCACGATCGAGGACGATGCCGTGCGCCGCGACTTCACCGCCAACGCGCTGTACTACACGGTTGACGACTTCTCGGTGCGCGACTACGTCGGTGGGTTCGAGGACGTCGCCAACCGCGTCCTGAAGATGATCGGCGACCCCGAGGCGCGCTATCGCGAGGACCCGGTGCGGATGCTGCGCGCGGTGCGACTGGCGGCCAAGCTCGACTTCACGATCCACGACGGCACCGCCGCACCGATCCCGGCGCTGGCGCAACTGCTGTCCGAGGCGGCGCCTGCGCGGCTGTTCGAGGAGTGCCTGAAGATGTTTCTGTCCGGGCACGCGGTGGCCAGCTTCGAGCGCCTTGAAGCGCACGGCCTGCTGCGCGCGCTGTTCCCGGAGACCGCCGCGGCACTGGCATCCAACCGCAGCGGCGCGCTGCGCCGGATGCTGCTGGAGGGCTTGCGCGGCACCGACTCCCGCGTCGCCGCCGACGAGCCGGTATCGCCAGCGTTCCTGTTCGCGCTGCTGCTGTGGCCCGCGTACTGCCGCTCGCTGATGGCGCTGCAGGCGCAGGGGATGCAGGCGATCGAGGCGCAGCGCCGGGCGGCCGATCGGGTCACCGTGCACCAGCTCGACACCATCGCGCTGCCGCGGCGGTTCTCATTGCCGATGCAGGAGATCTGGATGCTGCAGACCCGCTTCGGCCTGCGCCAGCGCAAGCGCGTATTCAGGATGATCGCGCATCCTCGCTTCCGCGCCGCGTTCGACTTCCTGCAACTGCGCCAGCACGCGTCGGCCGAGCACGCCGACGACATCGCGTTCTGGCAGGAGGCGCAGCTGGACCCCGACAACGCGATCGCCACCGAGCCCAGCCATGACGATGTCGACGGCGAGGCTGGCGGTGACGGGGAGCTGACCGGCGCGCCGCGCAAGCGCCGCCGCCGGCGCCGCGGGGCCGCGGTCGCGGAATGAGCGTGCCGCCGCCGGCGCCCGCCGCGGCGTCGACCGCGTTCATCGGGCTCGGCGGCAACATTGGCGATGTCGCCAACACGCTGCGCGCCGCGGTTGTCGTCATCGACGCGCTGCCCTCGACCCGTGTGCTGCGGGTCTCCCGGCTGTACGCGACACCGGCTTGGGGACGCGTCGACCAGCCGGATTTCGTCAACGCCGCGGCCGCGGTGGCCACCGCGCTGGCGCCGCGCACACTGCTGGACGCGCTGCTCGAGATCGAGCAGCGCTTCGGGCGCGATCGCGACCGTGACCATGACCGCTGGGGGCCACGCACGCTGGACCTCGACCTGCTGATGCACGGCGACCGCGTCGTCGACGAACCTGGACTGCGGCTGCCGCACCCCCACCTGGGCGGTCGCGCGTTTGTGCTGGTGCCGCTGGCGGAGATAGCTCCAGCACTCGTGGTGCCGGGGCAAGGCACGGTCGACGCGCTGCTGGCCGCGGTCGCGCGTGACGGGATCAAGGCGTTACCCTGAGTCCATCCGCCGACGCGCAGCCGCGCTGTCTGGCGCCACTGCCATCCGCCACCCGCCCGCCCTGGCGCCCGCGCGCCGTCTGGACCCGACCATGCCGTATGCCACACCGCCGACCCCCGCACGCCGTCCGATGACGGTGCCGGCACTGGCCGCGGCCAAGGAGGCTGGCCAGCGGCTGGCGATGCTGACCGCCTACGACGCCGGCTTCGCGCGCGCGGTTGACGCCGGCGGCGTCGACCTGGTGCTGGTCGGCGACTCGCTGGGCATGGTGGTGCAGGGCCACGGCTCGACGCTGCCGGTCAGCGTTGACGACATGGTGTACCACACCGCCTGCGTGGCCCGTGGGCTGTCGTGCGCGCTGCTGGTTGCCGACCTTCCGTTCCAGTCCGACGCGAGCCCGGCGCGCGCCCCCCAC
>LXQJ01000052.1:12027-17018 GCA_001683895.1 Luteimonas sp. ANT-B3E
GCCACAAGCTGGAGGTCATCCGCCACCTGGTCGAGCGCGAAGTCCCGGTGTCGGCGCACCTCGGGCTGACGCCGCAGTCGGTGCTGCGTCTGGGCGGCTATCGTGTCCAGGGCCGCGACCAGGCAGCCGCCGCGCGCCTGCGCGAGGACGCGACTGCGGTGGTGGACGCCGGTGCGCAGCTGCTGGTGCTGGAGTGCGTGCCGTCGCCGCTGGCCGAAGCGATCACCGCCTCTGTGGCGGCGCCGACAATCGGGATCGGCGCCGGCCTTGGCTGCGACGGCCAGGTGCTGGTGCTGCACGACCTGCTGGGCCTCGACGGCGGCTACCGCCGGCCGAAGTTCGTCAAGGACTTCCTCGCCGGGGGCGGCTCGGTCGAAGGCGCGGTGCGCGCGTTCGTCGACGCGGTGCGCAGCGGCGCGTTCCCCGACGCCGACCACAGCTACGCCGCGTGAGACCGCGCCTGCGCCACCCGCGCGACTGCGTGGCCAAGGCCAGCGCGCGGAGCGGACGCGCCCGCTGATGGAGATCACCGGCGATCTCGATGCGCTGCACGCCCGCATTGGCGGCTGGCGTCGCGGCGGTGCGCGCATCGGCTTCGTCCCCACGATGGGCAACCTGCACGCGGGTCACCACGCACTGGTCCGGTGCGCGCGCGGCGACGCCGACCGCGTGGTCGCCAGCATCTTCGTCAACCCGACGCAGTTCGGTCCCGATGAGGACTTCGCGCGCTATCCGCGCACGCCCGACGCCGACGCCGCCGGTCTGGCCGCGGCCGGCTGCGGCCTGCTGTGGGCGCCATCGGTGGACACCATGTATCCGCTCGGCGTCGCGGCGGCGACGCTGGTGCGCGTGCCGGGCATTACCGACATCCTCGACGGGGCGCATCGTCCGGGCCACTTCGACGGGGTCTGCACGGTCGTCGCGCGGCTGCTGCTGCAGGTGCAGCCTGACGTGGCCGCGTTCGGCCGCAAGGACTACCAGCAGCTGGCGGTGATCCGCGCGATGGTGCGCGACCTGGCGTTCCCGGTCGCGCTGCTGGCGGTCGACACCGTGCGCGAAGACGACGGCCTGGCGATGAGCTCGCGCAACCAGTACCTGGACGCCAACGCGCGGGCGCGCGCTCCGGCGCTGCACCGTGCGCTGCAGGCGATGCGCGATGCGGTGCGGTCGGGCGAGGACCCGGCCGCCGCCGGCGACGCCGCGCGCGACACGCTGCAGGCGGCCGGCTTCGCGGTCGACTACGCCGAGGTGCGCACGTCCGACCTGCGCATGCCCGACGACCGCGACGCGGCGCTGGTGGCGCTGGTGGCGGCGCGGCTGGGCACGACGCGCCTGATCGACAACCTCGCGTTCGACCGCGGCGGCTGAGCCGGCCCCGCCGCCATCGGCCGATCGCAGGGTTGACAGGCGCGGTCGCGTAAACTCGGACGCTGGCACCCCACGGCCCCGACCGATGCAACTGACCCTGCTGAAAGCCAAGATCCACCGCGCCACGGTGACGCATGCCGAGCTGCACTATGAAGGCTCGTGCGCCATCGATGCCCGCCTGCTCGCGCTGGCGGGTATCCGCGAGTACGAGCGCGTGGAGATCTACAACATCAACAACGGCGAGCGCTTCGCGACCTATGCCATCCGTGGCGAGGAGGGCAGCGGCGTGATCTCGGTCAACGGGGCGGCCGCGCACAAGGCGCAGCCGGGCGACCTGGTGATCATCTGCGCCTACGGCAGCTGCGACGAGGCGGAAGCGGCGCTGTTCCGGCCGAAGCTGGTCTACGTCGACCGCCAGAACCAGCTGACCCACACCAACGATTCGATCCCGGCCCAGGCGCCCTGACCTTGGCCGGCGTCGATCCGGTCCGCGCGCTCCTGTCCCACGGCGAGCGCCTGCAGGGCGCGCGCCTCGCTGACCTGGTCGCCGCCGATCCCGATCGCAGCGCCATGACGCTGCGCGTTGGGCCGCTGTACGCCACCTTCGCCCGCCAGCGCTATGACCTCGAGGCGCTGGCCGCGCTGCATGCGCTGGCCGCGCGCGCCGGGCTGCCGGCGGCGTTCCGCGCGCTGGTCGACGGCGCTCACGTCAACGTGTCGGAGGACCGGCCGGCGCTGCACACCGCGCTGCGCGGTGATGTCGGCGCCAGCGACACCGCACGCGACGCGCGCGCGCAGGCGACGCAGGCACGCGCGCAGATGGCGCGCCTGGTCGCGGAGCTGGAGGCTTCCGGCGTGACCGACATCGTCAACGTCGGCATCGGCGGCTCCGACCTGGGGCCGCGGCTGGTGGTGGACGCGCTCAAGGACTTCGGCAGCGGTCGCTTCCGCGTCCACTTCCTGACCAACGTCGACGGTAGCGATGCCCAGCACACGCTCCGTGGCCTCGACCCGGCACGCACCGCGGCGATCCTGGTGTCCAAGAGCTTCGCCACGCAGGAGACCCTGCTCAACGGCACCGTCCTGCGCGATTGGCTGGGCGGCGGCGATCGCCTGTTTGCGGTCAGCGCCAACCTGCCGCGCGCGGAGGCGTTCGGCGTCGACGCCGCGCACGTGCTGCCGATGTGGGACTGGGTCGGCGGGCGCTACTCGCTGTGGTCCACGGTGGGGTTCGCGATCGCGCTGGCGGTCGGGATGCCGCGCTTCGATGCGCTGCTGGCAGGCGCGGCAGAGATGGATGCGCACGCGCTCGACTCGACTCCCGGGGCCAACCTGGTCAACCTGCACGCGCTGACGGCGATCTGGAACCGGAACGTGCTGGGCCTGGCGACGCAGGCGGTGCTGCCCTACGACGAGCGCCTGGCGCTGCTGCCGGCTTACCTGCAGCAGCTGGTGATGGAAAGCCTTGGCAAGTCGGTGCGACCCGACGGCAGCGCAGTCGGCGCCGACACGGTCCCGGTGCTGTGGGGCGGGGCGGGCACCAACTCGCAGCACAGCTTCTTCCAGGCGCTGCACCAGGGCACGCAGACGGTGCCTTGCGACTTCATCGGCGTCGTACGCCCGGCGCATCCCTACATTGACAACCATGCCGCGCTGCTGGCCAACCTGCTGGCGCAGACCGAGGCGCTGGCCAATGGCCACGACGCGGACGATGCGCAGAGGGCCTACCCGGGCAACCGGCCGTCGACGCTGCTGCTGATCGACGAGCTGACGCCACGCTCGCTGGGCATGCTGGTCGCGCTGTACGAGCACAGCGTGTACGCGCAGTCGGTGCTGTGGGGCATCAACGCCTTCGACCAGTGGGGCGTGGAACTAGGCAAGTCGATCGCCAGCGGCCTGCTGCCCGCGCTGCAGGGCGCCGCCGCGGATGCGCCCGCCGACCCAGTGACCCGCGCGGTGCTGGGGGAGATCCTGCGGAAGCGGCAGGCGGCGGAGTAGGTCCAGTACAGCGGCGCCGGGTGAGCGCAATCGGCGGCCCATGGAAAGTTCGTCGCTGGTCACGCGTTCAATCGTTTCAAGCATCCGTCCAGATCTTGTCGACCGTTCTCGGGAGTCGATCGACGTGGAGATCGCCGGTCGGCGCGTCCGCTCACGGGCAGTCGTCCGCCCGTTCGATCGGCCCGGCCGCTATGCGTCCGGTCCAGCCCGGCCCAGCGGGCCGGGCGTTCGCAAGGGCTGCGCGGCAGTGCCGCGCGAGCAGCCCATGCTCACCCATGGCCGACTCACGGCCGCGCACATCCCTGTGCGCTGCTGACGACAACCCGCAAACGGACGCGCCTCATTGCCGCGTCGCCGCACCTGCCCGGAACAGCACAGGCACCGGCAGGGCAGTGAAAGCGGCCCTGGCACCAGCCCCACGATCGGCTGCGCATCGAAATTGCACGAGCGAGGTGCGCAGCAGCAGCGTCGATCATGGAAGTCGAAGGCTGGCGTTCCTGCCTGCGTCGTCGAAGGCCGTGCAAGTAATGACCGATGCGGCGCGTGCGCAGGGTGTTGCGGAGAGCGGCCAAGGATGGCCGCGGCGGTGAGCAGGCCATGTATGGCCTGTCGAACCGGGGAGCGATGCCCTGTGCTGGCGTCGCTCCATCACGCAGCCACGCACCTTCGTCGCCTTGCACTTCGAGGAGTGCCGCCACGCGGCGTGGCCGCCGCAACAGGCGCACATGTCTGCTCGCCGTTACAACCCAGGGGGGAACTCGGCGCCGTTCGCCGAGCGCGTCTGGTCCGTGCCTGACGCGCCATGCCGCTCCAATGCCCACAGCACATGCTCACGCACGACCTCATCCGGCGCGTCGCGCCGCGATTCCAGCGCGGCGAGGACCTCGGGGGTCGTGGGGGCGTTGCCGAGCGCGACGGCGATGTTGCGCAGCCAGCGGGCGTGGCCGCTGCGGCGGATGGCGGAACCTTCGGTGCGCTGCAGGAACTCCGCCTCGTCCCACGCGAACAGCTGTGCCAGCGTCGCGCGGTCGAGATCGTTGCGGGCGCGGAACGCGGGTTCGTCGGTGGTGCGCGCGAACTTGTTCCAGGGGCACACCAGCTGGCAGTCGTCGCAGCCGAAGATGCGGTTGCCGATAAGCGGCCGCAGCGCGGGGTCGATGCTGCCCGCGTGCTCGATCGTCAGGTAGCTGATACAGCGGCGCGCATCGAGGCGGTGCGGCGCGGTGATCGCGCCGGTCGGGCAGACCTCGATGCAGCGCACGCAGCTGCCGCAGTGCGCGGTCGCCGGCGGGTCGATCGGCAGCGGCAGGTCCAGGTAGATCTCGCCGAGGAAGAACCACGAGCCGCCATCGCGGTCGATCAGGCACGTGTGCTTGCCGATCCAGCCCAGCCCTGCGTCGCGCGCCAGCGCGCGCTCCAGCACGGGTGCGGAGTCGACGAACACGCGGTGGCCGAATGGGCCGATCTCGGCCGCGATGGCATCGGCCAGCGACTGCAGCCGGCGCCGCATCAGCCGGTGGTAATCCCGCCCCAGCGCGTAGCGCGCCACGTATGCGCGTTCGCCATCGGCGAGCGTCCGCCACGCCGCGTCGTCGTCGTTGCGGCCGTAGTCCAACCCCACCGAC
>LXQJ01000052.1:17115-94558 GCA_001683895.1 Luteimonas sp. ANT-B3E
CCGGCACCAGCGCCGCCGGGCGGCTGCGCAGGTCGCCGTGGCGCGCCATCCAGTCCATCGTCCCGTACAGGCCCTGCTGCAGCCAGTCGCGCAGGTGGGCCTCGTCGTCGTCGAGCGAGATACCGGCGATGCCGCAGCGCTGGAAGCCGAGTGAAAGCGCGAGCGCGCGGATGCGCGCCGCAACCGCTGCGGGATCGACGCTGACGTCCGGGACCGCGGCATCGGCCGCGCGACCGGCGTCGGGGTCGGCGTGCGCGGGTCGGCTGTCGACCGCGGCAGGGATGTGTCGGCGGGAAGGGGTCACGGGATGCGAAGTATAGAATCCGGCCGATGACGCCCTCGGATCCCGCGATGCTCCCGCTGCACGACGCGCGCGCGGTGCGCGCGATGGAGGCGGTTTCGACCCGCGACGTCGACGGCGACGAGGACGCGTTGATGCACCGCGCGGGGCTCGCCTGCTGGCGCGCGCTGCTGCGGCGCTGGCCGGCTGCGCAACGGATCGCGATCGCCTGCGGGCCCGGCAACAACGGCGGCGACGGTTACGTGCTTGCGCTGCATGCGCTCCTGGCCGGTCGCGACGTGACCGTGGTCCGGCTGGCGGCGCATGCCCCGTCGACGGCATCTGCCCGCCGTGCTTGCGCTGCGTTCGACGCGGCCGGGGGCGGCTTCGAAGATTTCGACGATGACGGCACGTCCGAAGGTGCCGCGATGACGCGCGACACCGCCAGCCCGCGCACGGCGCTGCACCGGGCGGAGCTGCTCGTCGACGCGGTGTTCGGCCTAGGCCTGTCGCGCGCGCCGGACGCGGCCACGACTGCGTTGCTACGCGCGCTGGCCCGCGCGGGCACCCCGGTGATGGCCATCGATGTGCCGTCCGGCGTCGATGCCGACACCGGCGACGTCCCGGGAGACGCGCTGACCGCGGTGCTGACGCTGCAGCTGCTGGCGCGGCATGTCGGGCTGCACTCCGGCGCGGCGCTTGGGTACGTGGGCGAGCTGGCGTTCGACGGGCTCGATGACGCTGCGCCGCCGGCAGTGTCCCAACCGCCGGCAGCCTGGCTGCTGCGCCCGCCCGCACTGGCGGCGGTGCTGCCGTCGCGGGGGCGCAATAGCCACAAGGGCGATGGCGGCCACGTGCTGTGCATCGGCGGCGACCACGGGCACGGTGGCGCGGTGCTGCTGGCGGCGGACGCCGCGCTGCGCTGCGGGGCCGGGCTGATCACGGTGGCGACCCGCACCGCGCACGTGGGGTCGCTGCTGGCGCGGCGTCCGGAGGCGATGGCGTGGGGCATCGACGACCTGCACGGCGACGAGGCCCTCGCGCGGCTGCTTGGGGCGGCGAGCGTGGTCGCGATCGGCACCGGGCTGGGGCAGGGCAGCTGGGGTCGTGCGCTGTTCGCCGCGGCACTGGGCGCGAGCCGGCCGCTGGTGATCGATGCCGATGCGCTGCAGCTGCTGGCGCGCGACCCGGCACTGCTGCCGGCGGATGCCGTGCTGACGCCGCATCCCGGCGAGGCCGGGCGCCTGCTGGGGCTGACCGCCGCCGATGTCCAGCGTGATCGACGCGCCAGCGCGCGCCAGCTGGCCGAGCGCCATGGCTGCGTCGTCGTCCTGAAGGGCGCCGGCACGATCATCGCCGCCCCGGGCCGCACCCCGCGAGTCGTCGGCGCCGGCAATCCAGGCATGGCCGTCGGCGGCATGGGCGACCTGCTGACCGGCACCATCGCGGCGATGCGGGCGCAGGGGCTCGACGCGTTCGACGCCGCCTGCCACGGCGCGCTGCTGCATGCGGCGGCGGGCGACGCCGCGGCCGCGGACGGTGGCGAACGCGGCCTGCTGCCGTCGGACCTGCTGCCCTGGCTGCGCCGCGGCGCGAATCCAGGCGCGCGCCCTTGATCGCGCTGCACCTCGCCGATGCGGCGGCAACCGACCGGCTGGGCGACCGGCTGGGCGCCACCCAGCCGGCGACCGCCGTGGTCCACCTGCGCGGCGACCTCGGCGCCGGCAAGTCCAGCCTTGCGCGTGCGTGGCTGCGCGGGCTCGGCGTCGGCGGCCCGATCCGCAGCCCCACCTACACTCTCGTCGAATGCTATCCGCTGGCCACCGGCGGTGAAGCACTGCACCTCGACCTTTACCGCATCGGCGACGCTGGCGAACTTGAGTTCCTCGGTCTCGACGACGCCGATGCGCGTCTGTGGCTGGTCGAGTGGCCCGATCGTGGCATTGGCGCGCTGCCGGCGGTGGACATCACGGTCTCGCTCGCGGTGGCCGGAGACGGCAGGGACTGCACGCTGACGGCCGGTTCGCCGGCGGGCGAAGCGTGGCTGGCGACGATGCGACCGGCACTGCCCTGAACCCGAGCTTGCGCGACCTTCCTGAATCCCCGTAGCAGGAAGGTGGGGCAGGCCGCGGATTCGTAAGGGAAAGATGGCTTGCAAAGGCCTGCGGGGGATGTTTGACTACGGCCATGCGCGTCCGGGGAATCCAGTTCCAGCAGCTGCTGCTCGGCCTAGCCCTGGTCGCCGCGCTGCTGTGGAACCTGGCCCAGGCCGGCGAACTCGGCGGCCTGCAGCTGGCGGCGGGCGCCACGGGGACCCGTGCCGAGCTGAGGCTGGCGACCGAATCCGACTTCAAGGTGATCTCGCTCGCCGGTCCTGACCGGCTGGTGGTCGACCTGCCCGGTGTGACCCTGGCGAAGGGCTTCCAGCCGCCGGCGGCGGCCGGTCTGGTCAAGGCGGTGCGCAGCGGGCAGCCGGTGCCGGGTACGACCCGGATCGTGTTCGACCTGGCGTCGCCGGTCGTGGTACTGACTCCGCGCTTCGAGCCTGGTGCCGACGGGCCGCGCCTGGTGCTGGAGTGGCCTGGCGACCATGGGCCCATCGCCGCACCCGCCGTCGCGGCCAACGCGCCGCTGCCCCCAGTTGCCATCCCGCCGGCTGCGGCAGCGCCCCCCCCGCCGCCCGCGATCGATCCCGCCGCGGCGTCGGCAAGTGCGACCTCGAAGCTGATCGCCGCGATGCCGCGACCGACGCCGACGCCGACGCCCGCAGCATCGAGCGTTGCTGCCACATCGATGTCCGCGTCGACGGTGAACGCGCCGTCGTCCGGCAGCGATCCCCGCACCGACGCGACTGGCGCCTCGGCTCCGCCGCCGGCTGCCACCACGGCGCGAATCCCGGTCGCCACCACGATCGCGACCGGCGTGCCCACCCGCATCGCCACCGGCGTGCCGACGCTGACGCCGGCCGGCGCGGCCCGCGCGCGCGCCGCCGCTGCCGCTGCCGCGGAGTCGCAGCCCGATATGCCCGCGGCCGGGAGCACCATGCGGCCCGGCATGCGTCCGCTGGTGATCGCGATCGACGCCGGCCACGGCGGCCAGGACCCCGGTGCCGTCGGCCCGACCGGCAAGCGCGAGAAGGACATCACCCTGGCCATTGCGCGCGAACTCGCGCGGCAGATCGACGCCACCCCGGGGCTCAAGTCGTTCCTGACCCGCAGCGGCGACACCTTCATCCCGCTGGAGCGTCGCGCACAGCTGGCGCGCACCGCCAAGGCGGACATGTTCATCTCCATCCACGCCGACGCCGCACCCAACCGCAACGCCAAGGGATCGTCGGTGTACGTGCTGTCGCTGAAGGGCGCCTCGTCGCAGCGCGCGCGCTGGCTCGCCGACAAGGAGAACGCAGCCGACCTGATCGGCGGTGCGACCATGCAGCGCAGCGACAGCACGCTGACCAACGTGCTGCTCGACCTGACCCAGAGCGGCCGCATGAAGGCCTCCGAGGACGCCGGCAACCACATCCTGTCCGGCCTCAAGCGCATCGGCAACAACCACAAGCCGCACATCGAGCGCGCCAACTTCGCGGTGCTGCGCACGTCCGACATGCCGGCGATGCTGGTCGAGACCGCGTTCCTGTCGAACGCCGAGGAAGAGCAGCGGCTGATCGACCCGGTGTTCCAGCGCACGGTCGCGCGCGCGGTGCTCGATGGCGTCAACACCTACTTCACCAGCCAGCCGCCGCCGGGCACGCTGTTCGCGGCGCGCGCCGCGGGGGGGCAGGGCGCGTCGTCCGCGTCGGGTGGCAGCCCCTGAGCGTCTATCATCGCGGCTGATCCGTCGACACGGCCGCAGCGCGGCCTCGCGTGCAGCCTTGAGCATCCGCCAGCTTCCCGACACCCTCGTCAACCAGATCGCCGCCGGCGAAGTGGTGGAACGCCCTGCGTCGGTGGTCAAGGAGCTGGTCGAGAACGCGCTCGATGCCGGCGCCACGCGGGTCGATATCGACCTCGAGGAGGGCGGCATCCGCCTGATCCGGATCCGCGACGACGGCGGCGGAATCGATGCCGCCGAGCTGCCGCTGGCGGTGTCGCGCCATGCGACCAGCAAGATCGCGTCGATCGACGATCTGGAGTCGGTGGCGACGCTGGGCTTCCGTGGCGAGGCGCTGCCGTCGATCGCGTCGGTCAGCCGCTTTTCGCTGACGTCGCGGCGCGCCGGCGATGCCCACGCGGCATCGCTGCGGGTGGACGGTGGCCGCGTGGGCCAGGTCGCGCCCAGCGCGCATCCGGCGGGCACCACGGTCGAGGTCCGTGACCTGTTCTACAACGTGCCGGCCAGGCGCAAGTTCCTGCGCGCCGAGCGCACCGAGCTCGGACACGTCGAGGAATGGCTGCGCTCGCTGGCGCTGGCGCGGCCCGATGTCGAGCTGCGCGTCAGCCACAACGGCCGGCCGTCGCGGCGCTACCGCGGCGATGCGGCGCAGGCCCCCGACGAGCGCCTGGTGGAGACGCTGGGCGAGGACTTTGCACGCAGCGCGCTGCGCGTGGACCACAGGCTCGCGCATGGAGAAGGCGAGCATGTCGCTGGGCTGCGCCTGCACGGATGGATCGCGCAGCCGACCTATTCGCGTGCCAGTGCCGACCAGCAGTACCTGTACGTCAACGGCCGCGCGGTGCGCGATCGCAGCGTCGCGCATGCGGTGCGGCAGGCGTATGCCGACGTGCTGTTCCACGGCCGGCAGCCGGCGTACGTGCTGTTCCTGTCGATCGACCCGCAGCGGGTCGACGTCAACGTGCACCCGGCCAAGCACGAGGTGCGGTTCCGCGACGCGCGCCTGGTGCACGACTTCGTCCGCCGCACGCTGCACGACGCGCTGGCGGCGACGCGCGCTGGCAACGCACCTCTGGTCGCTGCAGTGTCGACACAGGCCGAGGTCGCGCGCGGTTTCGCCGCGGGCGCGCGGCCGCAGTCGCCGCTGGCATTGCGCATCGACGAAGCGCGCGCCGGCTACGCCGCGCTGTACGGGCAGGTGTCGCAGGCGGCCGCCGTGGACGATGCCACCGCGACCGGGCCGCTGATGTCCGCCGACGACGGCGAGGTGCCGCCGCTGGGCTTTGCGCTGGCGCAGCTGCACGGCGTCTTCATCCTCAGCGAGTCCCGCGATGGGCTGATCGTGGTCGACATGCACGCCGCGCACGAGCGCATCGGCTACGAGCGGCTGAAGGCCGCGCATGACGGCGAGGGCCTGCGCCGGCAGCCGCTGCTGGTGCCGGCGACGCTGGCGGTCAGCGAGCGCGAGGCCGAGGTCGCAGAACGCGAGGCCGCGACCCTCGACGCCCTCGGCTTCGAGGTCAGCCGCGGCGGGCCGCAGGCGCTACTGCTGCGCGCCGTGCCGGCGCTGCTGGCGCATGGCGACACCGAGGCGCTGCTGCGCGACGTGCTGGCCGACCTGCGCCAGCACGGCGAGGACACCACCACCGGCGCTGCCCGCGTCACCGCGGCGCGCGACGCGCTGCTGTCGACGATGGCCTGCCACGGCGCGGTGCGCGCCAACCGCCGGCTGACGCTGCCGGAGATGAATGGCCTGCTGCGCGACATGGAAGCCACCGAGCGCTCCGGGCAGTGCAACCATGGCCGCCCGACCTGGGCGCGCTTTTCGATGGCCGAGATCGACCGCTGGTTCCTGCGAGGACGCTGACATGACGCAACGTGGCTGGACCATGGGGATGGCCTCGCTGCTGCTGGCGGCGGCATTGCCCGGCTGTGCCGGGGAAGAGACACAGCCGGCGCCCACGGCGGCCATCGATCCGGCATTCGTCGCCGCACAGGCCGGCTGGCGGCGCGAGCGCCGTGACGCGCTGCTGGCACCGGACGGCTGGACCAGCCTCATCGGCCTGCACTGGATCGAACTGCCGGCGCACTACGTTGGCAGCAGCGCCGACAGCGGGCTGCGGCTGGCGCTGGGCCCGCCGAAGCTCGGATTGCTGCAGCGAGAGCGCCGAGGACTCTTCCTCACGCCCGAGCGTGGCGTCGCGCTGACGCTCGACGGCGCCCCTCTGGCCGCGCGCGCTGCTTTGCGCGACGACCGTGATCCCGCGCCCAGCGTGGTCGGCTTCGACGATGGTCGCGGCACGCTGTCGGTGATCCACCGCGGCGGCCGCGAAGCGCTGCGCGTGCGCCACGCCGACGCGCCCACCCGCACCGGCTTCGGCCGGCTCGACTACTGGCCGGCTGACCCGGGCTGGCGGATCGATGCCGACTTCAGGCCAAACCCCGCCGGCACGACGATCGAGGTCGCGAACCTCATCGGCGGCGTCGACGCGATGCCCAGTCCGGGTGTGGTGTCGTTTGTGCGCGACGGCGTCGACTACCGGCTCGCCGCGCTGGCCGGTGCGGATGGCGGCCTGTTCCTGATCCTCGCCGACGGCACCACTGGCCACGACACCTACGGCGCGGGTCGCTACATCGACACCGGGGCGCCGGCCAACGGCCGTGTGGTCGTCGACTTCAACCGTGCCTACAACCCGCCCTGCGCGTTCACCCGCTACGCGACGTGCCCGCTGCCGCCAGACGGCAACCGGCTGTCGCTGCCGGTCACCGCCGGCGAGCGTACCTACGTCCCGCCCGCCAGCCCCACATCCTGAGGAACCGCGCATGCGCCCGAGCCACCGTCCTTCCGTCCCCCGCTGGCTGCCGCCGCTGCTGCTGGGCGCGCTGTTCGGCGGCGCCGTCGCTCAGGACCGGTCATCCACGCCGACAGCTTTCGCCGTGCAGGCACCGCCAGGCGCGCATGTGCCACCGGTGCCGCTGCTGTGGCAGGCCACGGCCGGGGACAACACCGTGTACCTGCTGGGCGCGTTCCACCTGCTGCTGCCCAGCGACTACCCGCTGTCGCGCGACGTCGACCTCGCGTTCGCCGATGCCGAGAAGGTGATGTTCGAGCTGGCGCCCGAGGAAATGTCGTCACCGCAGCTGGGCCTGGAGATGGCGCGCGCGGCACTGCGCAACGACGGCACCACCCTCGACAGTGAACTGCCTGCGGCCACGGTCGCGCGCCTGCGTGCGTGGGAAACCGCGAATGCCGACCTGCTGGCGCGCACCGGCATGACCGCCGCGTCGCTGCAGGCGATGGAACCCTGGTTCGCGGCGCTTGTCGTCACCCTGACCGAGATGTCCAGGATGGGGCTGCAGCCGGAGCTCGGCATCGACGCCCACTTTGCGGCCCGCGCCGCTGCCGAACGCAAGCCGACCACGGGGCTGGAAACCGGTGCCCAGCAGATCGCCTTCCTCGACGGCATGTCGGTGGCCGAGCAGCGGCAGTTCCTGGACGAGGCCCTCACCGAAGCCGGCAAGGGCCCCGAGGCGATGCAGGCCGTGCACCGCGCCTGGCGCGAGGGCGACGCGGCCACCCTCTGGCAGCAGATGGCGCTGGACATGCGCGCGTCGTACCCCGCGCTCTACCAGCGCATCAACGTCGACCGCAATGACGCCTGGCTACCGGCCATCGAGGCCCGGCTGTCCGCCCCCGACGGTGACGACACCCTGGTCGTGGTCGGCGCGCTGCACCTGCTGGGCAAGGACGGCGTCGTCGAGAAACTCCGCGCCCGCGGCCACGCCGTCGAGCGCATCTGCTCTGCGTGCAAGGCGCCCGCGACCGACACGGCGGTGCCGACCAACTGACCGGCACGCTGGCAGCGTGCCGATCTCCGCGGCGGAGTCACCCGATCCCGCCGTTGCAGTGGCGGTGGCTTCCTTAAATCTTGATGTTGATGTAGCCGTCGCCGTCGCGGTGGCTCCTCGTCGGACCGCTGCCACTGCATCGTCGCGGTGAGGGCGGGAGTGCGCAGCCGGCATCAAGACCCGCAGGGTCAGCCGGTGGAGTACTTCCGCCCTCACTGCCGCCCCACGCAGCGCCCGCCGCGCTTTTTTCAGCTGGAGCAGCTGAGGCGGCCTCTGCAACCGCACGCCCCTGCTGCCTGTCCCCCGCGCTGCAGGTGTCAGCCCTCAGGCACCCGCAGCAGCTCGATGCAGTCCACCGGACATGGCGGCAGGCACAGCCCGCAGCCCGTGCACAGCGGCGCGATCACCACGTGCATCAGCTTCGAGGCCCCGATGATCGCATCCACCGGGCAGGCCTGCAGGCACTTCGTGCAGCCGATGCAGTCGGCCTCGATCACCGCCGCCACCTGCGGCGGCAGGTACGTCCCGCGCGTGCGGTCGTACGGCATCGCCGCCACCCCGAGCACGTGCGCCAGCGCCCGCGCCCCTTGGTCACCGCCCGGCGGGCAGCGGTCGACGCCCGCGTCCCTGCGCGCCATCGCCTCCGCGTAGGGGAGGCAGCCGGGATGCCCGCACTGGCCGCATTGCGTCTGGGGCAGCAGCCGGTCGAGACGCTCCACCAGGGACGCAGGTGCCGCGTCCGTGTCCACGTCGCCGCGGGTCGGTCCGGTATCGCGCCACGCTCCGGACACGCCTGGCGCCGTCGCCGTCACGTGGCGTCGCCGCCGGCCATCAGCGCACCGGCATCCCCGGCGCCGCGCCGGGGTCGGCCGCCAGCAGCGCCAGCGCGCCTGCGTCGTGGCCGGCCGACAGGATCATCCCCTCGCTCACGCCGAAGCGCATCTTGCGCGGCGCCAGGTTGGCGATGAACACCACGTCGCGCCCGACCAGCGCCGTCGGATCGGCGTAGCTGGCGCGGATACCGGAAAAGATCTGCCGCCGCCCCAGCGCCCCGGCGTCAAGCTGGAAGCGCAGCAGCTTGTCCGAGCCTTCGACCAGCTCGCACGCGAGCACGCGGCCGATGCGCAGGTCGAGCTTCGCGAAGTCGTCGATCGAGACCGTTGGCGGCGCCGTCCCGGCCGCGCTGCCGGGCGCGACCGGGGACGCGTGAGCCGGCGCCGGCGTGGATGGAGCCGCGGTGGAGGCCGGCGGCGCCGGGGTGTCGGCGGGCGTCGCCGAGGTGCTGCCATTGGTCACCGCGGTCGCGGTGGTGGGCTTCAGGTCATCCCTGCTGGCGTCGATCATGGCGTCGATGTGGCTCCGGTCGATGCGGGTGAACAGCGGCGTGTACGGATGGATGCAGCGGCCGACCAGCGGTGCGGCGAGGTCGTCGAAGTACGCGACCGGCGCGTCGAGGAAGGTTTCGGCGTCGTGCGCGAGCCGCGGCAGCACCGGGCGCAGCGCGCCGGCGACCACGCGGAACAGGTTGAGGCCCTGCGTGCACACCGCCTGCAGCTCGAGGTCGGCGCCATCCTGCTTTGCCAGCACCCACGGCTTGCGCTCGTCGATGTAGCGGTTGGCCTCGTCGGCCAGCGCCATTGCCTGGCGCAGCACGCTGGCCGGGTCGTTGCGCTCGTAGGCGTCGCGCACGTCGCCCAGCGCCGACACGAAGCGCGCCTGCAGCGCCGGCTCGGGCAGCGCATCGGCCAGCCGGCCATCGAAGCGCTTGCCGATGAAGCCTGCGCAGCGGCTGGCGAGGTTGACGAACTTGTTGACCAGGTCGGCGTTGACCCGCGCGCTGAAGTCCGCGAGGTTGAGGTCGATGTCATCGACGCCGCCGCCGGACTTGGCGGCGAAGTAGTAGCGCAGCGCCTCGGGCGCCAGCCCGCTGTCGAGGTAGGTGCGCGCCTGGACGAAGGTGCCGCGAGACTTCGACATCTTGGCGCCGTCGACGGTCAGGTAGCCGTTGACGTGCAGCCGGGTCGGCGCGCGGAAGCCGGCGCCGTGCAGCACCGCCGGCCAGAACAGGCCATGGAAGTTGACGATGTCCTTGCCGATGAAGTGGTGCAGCTCGGTGTCGCCGCCCGGCGCCAGGAACGCGAAGAAATCGAGCCCGGTGCGCTCGCACAGCGCCTGGAAGCTGCTGAGGTAGCCGATCGGCGCGTCCAGCCACACGTACAGGAACTTGCCCGGATGGCCCGGAATCTCGAAGCCGAAATACGGGGCGTCGCGCGAGATGTCCCACGCACGCAGCCCGCCGTCGCCGTCGAGCCACTCCTGCAGCTTCAGCTTGACGCCGGGCACGGCCACGTCGCCCGCCAGCCACTCCCGCAGGAAGCCTTCGAACTGCCCGACCTCGAAGAAGAAGTGCTCCGAGTCGCGCAGCTCCGGCGTGGCGCCGCTGACCACCGACACCGGCGACTTGAGCTCGGTCGGCGAATAGGTCGCCCCGCAGTGCTCGCAGTTGTCGCCGTACTGGTCGGGTGTGTCGCAGTTGGGACAGATGCCGCGCACGTAGCGGTCGGGCAGGAACATGCCGCGCACCGGGTCGTACAGCTGCGCGACCGAGCGCCGCGAGATGTGGCCGCTGTTGTCGAGGCGCGCGTAGATGGCCTCGGTGAGCTGGCGGTTGCCGGCCGAGTGGGTGGAGTCGTAGTGGTCGAACGCGACCCCGAATTCCGCGAACTCGCGCTCGTGCCCGGCCTGGACCCCGGCGATGAAGGCCTCGGGCGTCATCCCCGCCTTCTCGGCGGCGAGCATGATCGGCGTGCCGTGGGTGTCGTCCGCGCAGACGAAGTGCACCTCGTGGCCGGCCATGCGCCGCGCGCGCACCCAGATGTCGGCCTGGATGTAGCCGACCAGATGCCCCAGGTGCAGGCTGCCGTTGGCATAGGGCAGGGCGGCGGTGACGAGGGCGATGCGGGGCATGGGCGGATGGCGTCGGCGCGGTCGCGGAGTATCGCATGCGCCAAAACGCCGAAGGCCCGGCAGTGCCGGGCCTTCGTGACGCAAACGCGTGCGGCGCCTCAGCCTGCGGCGCGCACCCAGACCTGCTCGCGGCAGATGAAGGCGACGCAGCCCGACACGCCGAGCTTGCGGCCGTTCTCGAGCAGCTTGGCCTTGGACTTGTAGGTCTTGCCGTTGGCCGGATCGAGGATGGTGCCGCCCTGCCAGCCGTCGCCGCCGGGCTTCAGGTTCCACAGGATGGTCATGCCCTCCACCGGCTTGCCCCTGTTGGCGCCGGAGCAGTCGTCGCACGTCGGGCTGGGGCCACGATCGGACTGCAGCACGCGCTCGACGCGCCCCGACAGCGCACCGGCGGACTCGGTGATCACCACGATCGACTTCACGTTGCCGGTGGCGTCGTCGATGGTCTGCCAGCGGCCGACCGGCGACTGCTGCGCGACGGCGGCGAACGGGAGCGTGGCGCAGGCGAGCACAAGGACGGTAAGGAGTTGGCGCATGGAAGCCTCCGGGGCAGGGACGGTGCAAGAGGGGGTGCGGTGCCGGCGCGGCCCGCGTGCGCGCAGTGTTGGCGCGATCGCGGCGCAGCGCAATGGCGCGCTCGCGCGTGATCCCGACGCGTTCAGGCGTATCGGCGCGCGCGGCTGGACAAGCGTCGGCCCGGGCGACGGCGCAGCGGCACGCCGGTGCGCACCACGCGTTGCGGGCCCGGCCGCAAGGTGGCCATCGGTAGAATGCGCGCATGTCCCAGACCCCCGACCATCCCGCCGCGGCACCGCCGCGCGTCGCGGCGCGTGCGGTGCAGCCGACGCTGTCGCCGCTGCCGCGCATCCGCAACATCATCGCCGTGGGCTCCGGCAAGGGCGGCGTGGGCAAGTCGACCACCGCGGTCAACCTGGCGCTGGCGCTCGCCGCCACCGGCGCGCGCGTCGGCGTGCTTGACGCCGACGTCTACGGCCCCAGCATCCCGACCATGCTCGGGCTGTCGGGCAAGCCGGACAGCCCCGACGGCAAGTCGATCGTGCCGATGCGCGCCTTCGGCATCGAGGCGATGTCGATCGGGCTGCTGGTGGAGCAGGACACGCCGATGATCTGGCGCGGGCCGATGGCGACCTCGGCGCTGACCCAGCTGCTGACCCAGACGCTGTGGGGTGGCGACGACGGCCTCGACTACCTGATCGTCGACCTGCCGCCGGGCACCGGCGACATCCAGCTGACGCTGGCGCAGAAGATCCCGGTCGCCGGCGCGGTGGTGGTGACCACGCCGCAGGACGTTGCCACGCTGGACGCGCGCAAGGCGCTGAAGATGTTCGAGAAGGTCGAGGTCGCGGTGCTGGGACTGGTCGAGAACATGGCCCAGCACGTGTGCAGCGCCTGCGGCCACGTCGAGCACCTGTTCGGCCAGGGCGGCGGCGAGCGTATGGCGGCGCAGTACGGTGTCCCGCTGCTGGGGTCGCTGCCGCTGGAGATCGCGATCCGCGCACAGGGCGACGCCGGCGTACCGATCGTAACGTCGGCGCCGGATTCGGCTGCGGCGCAGGCGTACCGCGACGTCGCCGCGCAGCTGCTCGTCGCGCTGGCGGCGCGTCCGCGCGCGGCGATGCCGATCGCGTCGTCGCTGGTCTGAGCCGGCAGGGCGCGGCCCATCGGGCCGCAGCGGCCGGGGCCACCGGCTTGCTGCCTACAATGCGCGGCGGCGGGACGGCGTTCCGCGATACCGACACCACACGGAAGACGACTGCATGAGCATCAAGAGCGACCGCTGGATCCGGCGGATGGCGGCAGAGCAGCAGATGATCACGCCGTTCGAGCCCGGCCAGGTCAAGTTCGCCGGCAGCGGCGGCACCGGTGGCGAGCGCATCGTCAGCTACGGCACGTCCAGCTACGGCTACGACGTGCGCTGCTCGCGCGAGTTCAAGATCTTCACCAATATCAACTCGACGATCGTCGACCCGAAGCACTTCGACCCCGGCAGCTTCGTCGACGTCGAGGCCGACCAGTGCATCATCCCGCCGAATTCGTTCGCGCTGGCGCGCACCGTCGAGTACTTCCGCATCCCGCGCGACACGCTGGTGGTGTGCCTGGGCAAGAGCACCTACGCGCGCTGCGGGATCATCGTCAACGTGACCCCGCTGGAGCCGGAGTGGGAAGGCCACGTGACCCTGGAGTTCAGCAACACCACGCCGCTGCCGGCGCGCATCTACGCCAACGAGGGCGTGGCGCAGATGCTGTTCTTCCAGGCCGCTGCCGACGATGTCTGCGAGACCTCGTACAGGGACCGCGGCGGCAAGTACCAGGGGCAGGTGGGCGTGACGCTGCCGCGTACCTGAGCGGGCACGGGGCCGCGCGCTCGCCCCGCGTCAGTCGACCGCGCCAGCGGCCTGGCGCAGGTCGTCGCCGGTGGCCAGCGCGACGCGCACCGCGATCCGCAGCGCGTCGGTGATGGTCGCCAGCGGCAGTCCGCGTCGGGCGGCATCGGCGGCGGGCATTTCCAGGGCCGGCGGCACGTGGATGAAGCCCGCGCGCACGCCAGGACGCCGGCGCAGCGCGTGCAGCAGCGCGAAGAACACGTGGTTGCAGACATAGGTGCCCGCGCTCTGCGACACCTCGGCCGGGATGCCGGCATCGATGAGCGCGGCGCGCATCGCCTTGATCGGCAGCGTCGCGAAGTACGCCGCCGGCGCGCCGGGCACCACCGCGGCGTCGACCGGGCAGGCGCCGGCGTTGTCGGGGATGCGAGCGTCGTCGACGTTGATCGCGATGCGCTCGAGCGAGATCGCATCGCGCCCGGCCGCGAGGCCGGCGCAGACCACCAGCCGCGGCCGCAGGTCGCGGATCGCCGCGCGCAGTGCGCGCGCCGAGGCGCCGAATTCCACCGGCAGCCGTCGGGCGACAACCCGGTGGCCGAGGATGCGACGCCCGTGCAGCGGCGCGATCGCGTCCCAGCTGGGGTTGGTCACGTCGCCCGCGAACGGCGCGAAGCCGGTCAGCAGCACGGTGGGCAGGGCGGGGCGCGCGGGCATCGCGGGATTGTAGGGGTGCGTCGCCGCGGCGCTGGCGGCCGTCACCACGCGTGCCGGAACACGATCACGTACATCAGCACCACGTTGCACGCCAGCAGCGGCAGCGCGGTGGCCACCTGCAGGCGGATCACCGCGTAGGGGTCGCGCAGCTCCAGCAATGCCGCCGGCACGAGGTTGAAGTTGGCCGCCATCGGCGTCAGCAGCGTGCCGCAGTAGCCCGACAGCATGCCGATCGCGGCCATCGAGGCGGCGTCGGCGCCGTGCGCCTGCACCAGCAGCGGCAGGCCGATGCCGGCCGTCATCACCGGGAACGCCGCGAAGGCGTTGCCCATGATCATCGTGAACAGCGCCATCCCCAACGCGTACGCGAGCACCACCACCAGCCGGTTGTCGACCGGGATCCATGCGCGCACCAGCCCGGCGACCGCGTCGCCGACGCCGGCGGCGGCGAACACGCTGCCCAGCGTCGCCAGCAGCAGCGGCAGCAGCGCGGCCCAGCCGATCGCGTCCAGCAGCCGCCGCGACTGCTCCACCGCCGACCACGGCGAGCGCCGGGTCAGCGTGCAGGCGGCCGCGGTAGCGACCATGCAGGCGATGCCGAGCGCGACCAGCGTGGTCTGTTCCCTGCCCATCAGGCGCACGCCGGCGAGCGTTGCGTCCTTGAGCAGCACCGCGAAAAGCAGGGTCACGCCCGGGATCAGCAGCGCCGGCCAGAACAGCCGGTTGCCAAGCCGCGCCGCCTCGCGCGCCTTGGCGTCGCCGTCGCTCTCCTCGTAGTGGCCGCGGCGCAAGCCACCGAGGCCGGCGAGCAGCGCCAGCGCGATCACGACCACGCCGACCAGCGCCGGCGGCAGCCGCTCGCCAACCAGCAGCATCGCCGCCAGCAGTCCCCAGAACGCCGCCGTGGTGACGCGCCGCGGGTTGCCGCGGTCACGCAGCCCGCGCACTGCGACAGCGGCGAAGAACGCGCCGGCCAGCCAGTACACCCATTGCAGCGTGATCACGCGGCGCGCGTCCGGGTGCCGCTGTCGCCACCGGTATCGCTGTCGCCGCCGCCCGGGCCGCGTTCGGGCACCTGCTCGCGCAGCACCGCGGCCGCGCGCGCCAGCCGGGCGTCGACCCGCGACAGCCGCGCGCCGTGGATCAAGAACGCGCAGACCGCAGTCGGGATGCCCCACAGCGCGATGTGCAGCGGCTCCAGCGCGATGCCGTTCTCGGCGAAGAACGCCTGCATCAGCAGCACCGCCCCGAACGCGATGAAGATGTCCTCGCCGAAGAACAGGCCGACGTTGTCGGTGGCCGCCGACAGTGCCCGAAGGCGCTCGCGCTCGGCGTCCGGCAGCGCGCCGTGGCGGGCCTCCGCGGCGCCTTCGGCCATCGGCGCCAGCAGCGGGCGGACGGTCTGCGGATGGCCGCCGAGGCTGGTGAGGCCCAGGGTCGCGGTGAGCTGCCGCGCCGCCAGGTAGGCCAGCAGCAGTCGCCCGGCGGTAGCGCCGCGCAGGGTCGCGATCCACGCCTGCGCGCGCTCCTTCAGCCCGTGCCGCTCCAGCAGCCCGATCACCGGCAGCGTCAGCAGGAACAGTGCCAGGTAGCGCTGCTTGGTGAACGCCTCGCCCAGCAGCTCCAGCACGCCCACCGGCGTGAAGCCCGCGACCAGCCCGGTGACCACGCCGGCGCCGACCACCACCAGCGCCGGGTTCAGCCGCAGCGCGAAGCCGACGACCACCAGCGCGACGCCGACCAGCGGCCAGGTGACGGTCACGCGTCCCCCGGCGCGACGATCCGCACGCCGGCGCAGGCCAGCGCGGCGTGCAGCGCGCGCGCGAAGGCCGCGGCGTCGGCGCGGTCGCCATGCAGGCAGAGGGTGTCGGCGCGGATCGCGACCGCCTCGCCGGTGCGCGCGGTCACCGCGCCGGTGCGCAGCAGCGCGTCCAGCTGCGCCAGCGCAACGTCGAGCTCGTCGATCGTGGCGCCGGGTAGGCCACGCGGGCTGAGGCTCCCGTCCGCCTCGTAGCGGCGCTCGGCGAACGCCTCCTGCACGACCTGGAGGCCGGCATCGGCGCCGATGCGCGCCAGCGCGGAGCCGGCGAGGGCATACAGGCGCAGCGTCGGATCGATGTCGCAGACGGCCGCGATGATCTCTTTTGCGGTGGCGGGATCGCGCGCGGCGAGGTTGTACAGCGCGCCGTGCGGCTTGACGTGGCGCAGCGCGGTGCCGGTGGCGCTGCAGGCATCACGCACCCTGGCCGCCTGCGCGCAGACCAGCGCGTGCACCGCGCCTGGCAACAGCGCCTGTTCGCGGCGTCCGAAACCCTCGCGGTCGACGAACGACGGATGCGCGCCGATGGCGACGCCATGGTCGCGGCACAGCACGACCGTCGCACGCAGGGTGTCGGCATCGCCGGCGTGGGCGCCGCACGCGACGCTGGCGGAGCTGATCCAGGGCACGATCGCGGCGTCGTCGCCGCAGCCCTCGCCGAGATCGCAGTTGAAGTCGATGCGGGTGGCGGCGGTGGGCATCGGGGTCCTCTCGGTCTGTGTCGGTGGTGCCGGATGCGGCGGCCTTCCACGGTCGCGGCGCGGGTCGGAGCACGGTGGAAGTATGCGTGCTACGCGGGAGTGAGCCCTGGCGTGCCCGCGGGTGGGGACGGTCAGCCGATCCGCCATCCGGTCGACGCCGCGTCGCGCTGGCGGCGGGCCGCGATCGCCAGCGCCATCCGCGCCAGCCGGACGCGCTGTGCGTCGTTCAGCGCGTGTGCGGTCGCGGCGTCGCAACGCACGAAGCGCACCGCGTCCCCCGGGCGCAGCTGCGCCAGGCGCGGGCGATCCGCGCGGATCACGTGGGCGATGCGCGGGTAGCCGCCGTGGGTCTGCGCGTCGCCCAGCAGCACGATCGGCGCACCGCCCGGCGGCAGCTGCACGGTGCCCGGCGCGACGGGTTCGGACACGCGCTCGCGCCGGTCGGCGATGGCCAGTGCGGCGCCCTCGAGCCGCAGTCCCTGGCGGTCGCTCGCCGCGTCGACCCGCCACGGCTGCGCGGACAGCGCGTCGGCCGGCGCGGTGGCGTCGCTGCCGCGCAGCACGCGCAGCACGGCCTCGCGCGCAAGGTCGAGGTCGGGGGTCGGGTCGACCCACCATGGCGCGATGCGCACGCGGTCGGTCACGGCAGGCGGCGCATCGTCGCGCAGCGGCAGCACGTCGCCGCGCAGCAGCGCGCGACCCTGCTGGCCGCCGAAGCCACCGCGCAGGTCGGTGCTGGCGCTGCCGAGCACGGCGTCGACCGCGAGGCCACCGGCGACGGCGAGCAGCGTGCGCGCGCCGTCGCGGCAGCCACCCAGCCGCAGCGTGGCCCCGGCCGGCAGCGTCACCGGCCGCGGCACGCCGTCGGCGTCGGCGTCGAGCGTGGCGCCGCAGAGCGCGATGGTCGCCGCGCGGCGCAGCCGCAGCGTCGGCCCGGCCAGCGTGATCTCCAGCGCGGCCGCATCGGGGGCGTTGCCGACGAGACGGTTGGCGACCGCCAGCGACCAGCCGTCCAGGGCGCCGGCGACGCCGACGCCGGCGTGGCGCCAGCCCGGACGGCCGGCGTCCTGCACCGTCGTCAGCAGGCCCGGTCCCAGTACTTCGAGGCTCACCCCGTCCCGCCCATGCCGCTGCGGACGGCCACGAACCGCAGCCGGTCACCGGCGCGCAGCAGCGACGGCGGCGATCGCGCGGGGTCGAACAGCGCGACGTCGGTGCGCCCGATCAGCTGCCAGCCTCCCGGGCCGGCGGCAGGATAGATCCCGGTCTGGCCGCCGCCGATGCCGACACTGCCGGCCGCGACGCAGGTGCGCGGGTTCGCGCGGCGCGGCATCGCCAGCGCCGGGTCCAGCCCGACGAGGTACGGGAAGCCGGGCGCGAAGCCGAGCATCGCCACGATGTAGACGCCGGCGGCGTGGCGCGCGACCACGTCCGCCGGCGACAGCCCGCAGTGATGCGCGACCATGTCGAGGTCGGGGCCGTCTTCGCCGCCGTAGCGGACCGGGATGTCGACGATGCGTCGCGCACTGTCCGCCGTGGCCACGGGAGGTTGCGCCAGACCGTCCTCGAGCCGCGCCGCGAGCCAGCGTTCCGCCACCTCCAGCGGATCGCCGTCGACGTGTGCCCCGGGATCGACGAACAGTGCGAGCGTGGCGTACGCAGGCACGATGTCCTCCAGCCACGCCGGACGGTCGTCGGCCAGGCGCTCGGCCAGGGCGTGCACAACCTCGAGCGTCGCGCGGTCGTCGGGGACTGCGGTGCGCAGCAGCAGCGCGTCCTCGCCGAGACGCTCGACGGTGACGCCGCGGATCACGCGTGCAGGGTGTCGCGCAGGAGGTTGATGCGTTCGACCAGCAGCTCCGGGGGATAGGGGCAGGCTGCGACCCGGCCCCAGACCGGTGCCGGCCATGCCGGATCGTCCTCGAAGCGCGCGATCACGTGCACGTGCAGCTGCGGAACCAGGTTGCCAAGCGCGGCGACATTGAGCTTGAACGGCGCGAACGCGTCGCGCAGCAGGTGCGAGGCGGCGTCGATGTCGGTGACGACCGCCGTGCGCTGGGCGGCGTCGAGGTCGATCAGCTCGCGCGCATCCGCCACCCGCGGCACCAGCACCAGCCACGGGTAATTGCAGTCGTCCATCAGCCGCAGCTCACACAGTCCCAGCGTGGTGACCGGGTGGGTGTCGGCGGCCAGCTGCGGATGCAGTGCGTAGGCGGATGGGGCGTGGATGCGCTTGGCCATGGCGTTCTCCCGGAAAGGCCCGAGTCTAGCCCCCCGGGTACAATCGCCGGCCCCCCGCGCCGCGACCGTCCATGCCCGCCACCGTCCCCGCAGGCGCCCCCCCGCGGGCCGTCAACCCACGCGTCGGCTTCGTCAGCCTCGGCTGCCCGAAGGCGCTGGTCGACTCCGAGCGCATCCTCACCCAGCTGCGGGTCGAGGGCTACGACATCGTGCAGACCTACGACGACGCCGACGTGGTGGTGGTCAACACCTGCGGCTTCATCGACTCCGCGGTGACGGAATCGCTGGACGCGATCGGTGAGGCGATCGCCGAGAACGGCCGCGTCATCGTCACCGGCTGCCTGGGCAAGCGGGCCGAGGTGATCCGCGAGGCGCACCCGGGCGTGCTGTCGATCAGCGGCCCGCAGGACTACGCCAGCGTGATGTCGGCGGTGCACCAGGCGCTGCCGCAGCGCCACGACCCGTTCATCGACCTGGTGCCGCGGCGCGCCGCCGCCGACGACGTCGGCGTCAAGCTGACGCCGAAGCACTACGCGTACCTGAAGATCTCCGAGGGCTGCAACCACCGCTGCAGCTTCTGCATCATCCCCTCGATGCGCGGCGACCTGGTCTCGCGCCCGGTCGACGAGGTGCTGCGCGAGGCGGAGCGGCTGGTGCGCGGCGGCGTGCGCGAGCTGCTGGTGGTGTCGCAGGACACCTCCGCCTACGGCGTCGACCTGCGCTACGCCACCGGCACCTGGCGCGACCGCGAGTACCAGACCCGGATGCGTGCGCTGTGCGAGGGACTGTCGGAACTGCAGGTGTGGACCCGGCTGCACTACGTGTATCCGTACCCGCACGTCGACGACGTGGTGCCGCTGATGGCGGAGGTGCACGCGGACGGCATGCCGAAGCTGCTGCCGTACCTGGATATCCCGTTCCAGCACGCCAGCCCGCGGATCCTGAAGCTGATGAAGCGGCCGGGCGCGGTCGAGCGCACGCTGGAGCGCGTGCAGCGCTGGCGCGAGGCCTGCCCGGACCTCGTCGTGCGCAGCACCTTCATCGTCGGCTTCCCCGGCGAGACCGACGCCGAGTTCGAGGCGCTGCTGGCGTTCCTCGACGACGCCCAGCTCGACCGGGTCGGGGCGTTCGCGTACTCGCCGGTGGACGGCGCCGGCGCCAACGGGCTGCCGGACCCGGTGCCCGAGGCGGTGAAGCAGGAACGTCTGGCGCGCTTCATGGCGCGGCAGGCCGGGATCTCCGCGGCGCGGCTGGCGGACAAGGTCGGCAGCGTGCAGACCTGCATCGTCGACGCGATCGACGGCGAGCTCGCGATCGCGCGCTCGATGGCCGATGCGCCCGGGATCGACGGCGTGGTCCAGGTCCAGGACGGCCGCGACGCCGGCCTGAAGCCGGGCGACTTCGTCGACGTCGAGATCATGGGCAGCGACGAGCACGACCTTTACGGCGAGGTCGCCACCGTCGACGGCGATGACGGGCGCTTCTGAGCCCGGTGGGTCGACGGCGACGCGCACCGTCCGTCCGCGGGGGCTGACGCGGCCGGCGCGTCAGCCGCGCGGGTAGTCCACCGCCACGATGTCGTACGCGCGCACGCCGCCCGGCAGCGCGGCCACCACGCGATCGTCGACGCGCCTGCCAAGCATCGCGCGCGCAAGCGGCGAGTCGATGCTGATCCAGCCCAGCCGCGCGTCGGTCTCGTCGGGGCCGACGACGCGGTAGCGCGCCTCGTTGCCGCTGGCGGCATCCGCGACCGTGACCTCGGCGCCGAAGAACACCCGCCCGGGATCGGTGGGGGCGGTGTCGACAACGCGCAGCGTCTCCAGCCGCTTGCCGAGGTAGCGCACGCGGCGGTCGATCTCGCCCAGCTGCTTCTTGCGGTAGGAGTATTCGGCGTTCTCCGAGCGGTCGCCCTCGGCGGCGGCCGCGGACAGCGCGCGCACCACTTCCGGCCGGCGCACGCGCCACAGGTCGTCGAGCTCGGCCTTGAGCCGGGCGTGGCCGGCGACGGTGACCAGCGCAGTGCCGGCCGGGGTCGGCGGCCGCCAGCGCGTCATCGCGTCACGGCCGTCAGCGGCGGCCGCTGAGGCCGCCGAAGAGGCCGCGCAGGATCTGCCGGCCGATCTGGCTGCCGACGGTGCGCGCGGTCTGCTTAGCCATGGTCTCGACCATGCCCTGGCGGCGCCCGGTGCCGAACATCGCGTCCTTGACCGATTTGCCGAAGCCGCCCCCGGTCGCCTCGTCGTCGCCACGCGTGCGCGCCCTGGGCGCCTGTACCTGCTCCGCGGCGGCTTCGGCCTTGCGTGCGAGCATCTCGAATGCCGATTCACGATCGACCCGCGTGTCGTACTTGCCGCCGACCGGGCTGGCGGCGCGCACCTGCGCGCGCTCGGCGGCGGTGATCGCGCCCATGCGGCAGCGCGGCGGCGCCACCAGCGTGCGCTCCACCGGCATCGGCACGCCGCGCGGGCCGCCGGGCACGTCGCGCAGCAGCGACACCAGCGCCTCGCCGGTGCCGAGCTGGGAGATGGTGGCGGCGACGTCCAGCGCCGGATTTGCGACGAAGGTGCCGGCCGCGGTGCGCACCGCCTTCTGGTCGCGCGGGGTATAGGCCCGCAGCGCGTGCTGCACGCGGTTGCCGAGCTGGCCAAGGATCTCGTCGGGCACGTCGTCGGGGAACTGCGAGCAGAAGTACACGCCCACGCCCTTGGAGCGGATGATCCGCACCACCTGCTCGACCCGCTGGCGCAGCGCCGGCGGCGCGTCGTCGAACAGCAGGTGCGCCTCGTCGAACAAAAACACCAGCCGCGGCCGGTCGAGGTCGCCGACCTCCGGCAGGCTCTCGAACAGCTCCGACAGCAGCCACAGCAGGAAACTCGCGTACAGCCGCGGCTTCAGGACCAGGCGGTCGGCGGCGAGGATGCCGACCACGCCGCGGCCCTGCGGCGTGGTGCGCATCAGGTCCGCCAGCTCCAGCGCCGGTTCGCCGAAGATGGCGTCGCCGCCGTCGGCCTCCAGCCGCAGCAGCGCGCGCTGGATCGCGCCGACCGACTGCACGCTGACCAGCCCGTGGCTGGTCGAGATCTCGCGCCGCTCCTCCGCCACCAGCCCCAGCAGCGCGCGCAGGTCCGGCAGGTCGAGCAGCAGCAGGCCGCGCTCGTCGGCAAGCTTGAACACGATGTCGAGCACCCCTGACTGGGTGTCGTTGAGCTCGAGGATCCGCGACAGCAGCAGCGGGCCCATCTCGCTGACCGTGGTGCGCACCGGATGGCCGTCGCGGCCGAACAGGTCCCAGAACACCACCGGCGAGGCCTCCGGCAGCCAGTCGTCGATGCCGATCTCGGCGATGCGCTGGTCCAGCCGCTCGCCGTGCGTGCCGGCGACGGCGAGCCCGGAGACGTCGCCCTTGACGTCGGCGATGAACACCGGCACCCCGATGCGCGAGAAGCCCTCGGCCAGCGTCATCAGGGTGACCGTCTTGCCGGTACCGGTGGCGCCCGCTACCAGCCCATGGCGGTTGCCGTAGCACGCCAGCAGGCTGACGTTGGTGGTGCTGGTGGCGTCGACGGACGCGGCACCCGGGGCGGCCGCGGGGTGGCCGCCGCCGGAGGGGGCCACGGCGGTGACGGCCTTGCCGACGAGGATCGAATCCATGGGTACTCCCAGCGCGTTGGCCAGCCGGGATTCTACGGCCGCCGCGGCGCCGCGCCGGGTGGTTGGCGCCATCGCGATGGCCTTCCGCCGGTCCGCGGCGGCGTACGCAGCGCCTTGCCGGTGCCGGGTGTGGCCGCTACCGTGGTCGGCCCCTCGCGATCCCCACGCCTCCATGCCCCTCGTCCCGCAGCCACGCCGTCGCCCAGGCCACCATCGCGCGTTCGCCCGCGCCACCGTCGCCGCGCTTGCGCTGGCCCTGCTGCTGCCAGCGACCGCCGGCGCGCAGTCGCGCCGCGACCGCGATGCCGCCGATGCGCTGGTGGCGCGGATGGGCGCCGCCGAGGCGCGCTACCGTGAGGCGCTGGTCAAGGTCGGCAACGCCGACCCGTCAGGCGTGGCAGAGAGCAACGCGGCGCTGGAGGACATGGAGGACGTGCTGGTCGCATGCCCCAGGCAGCGCGGCTGCAACATCTCCCAGCTGCTGCCGACCTACAAGCGGCTGCTGAAGGCCCAGACCGATGCCGGCGCCGGCATGGACGGCGACGATACCGACGCCACCCTGGTCGACGACGGCCTCGACCTGCCGCCCGGCGGGCTTCCCGACGCGGCCAGCGCGGCGGCGCTGCTGAGCGCCGACGGCCGGCGCTTCGTGGAGATGGTGCAGCTGAATCCCGCGGTACAGGAGGGCATCCGCCGCTGGCTGACCGATACCCGCGTGTCGCTGATCACCAGCCACGAGAACTACCAGTACATGCGCCATCTGATGTCGCCGGCGTTCGAGCGCAGCGGTCTGCCGGAAGCGCTGCTGTTCGGGATCATGGCCAAGGAGTCGACCGGACGCGTGCACGTCGGCTCGCGCGCCGGCGCGGTCGGGCCGATGCAGTTCATGCCCGCGACCGGGCGCCGCTTCGGCCTTGGCCCGGACGGCACCGGCTTCGATACCCGCTACGACCCCCAGGCATCGGCCGATGCCGCCGCCCGCTACCTCAACGAGCGCTACGCCGAGTTCGGCAACGACATCGAGATGTGGCTGGCGGCCTACAACGGCGGCGAAGGACGCGCGATGCGCATCCACCGCGGCGCCGGCGGCCGCAAGTTCTGGGATCCCACCGTCTACGAGCAGTTCCCGGCCGAGACCCGGGATTACGTGCCGATGGTGATCGCCGCGGCCTGGCTGTACCTGCATCCGCGCGAGTACGGGCTGGTGTTCCCGAAGGTCGACGCGCGCCCGGCGACGTTCCAGCTGGCGCGCCCGGCATCGATCTACGAGCTGACGATCTGCCTCGGCAACGGCGGCACCCGCGACGGCTACATGCGTGCGCTGCGCAACCTCAACCCGCGCTACGAGGCCGACCAGGTCATCGCCGCCGGCACCACGGTCAACGGCACAGTGCGCATGGCCAGCCTGTACGGCCGCTGGTGCACCCGCGGCGAGCGCGCGGACCTCGCTCGCCAGCTGGTCGGCAGCGGCGCGCGGCAGGCGGTCGTCACCACCGGCGCGCTGGAGGTGCTGCCGCCGGTGTCGAGGTACGTGCCCGGCGCCGGCGCGGTGCCGACGACGGTCGCCACCGGCGTGCCGGCGATAGTCGGCGAGCCGCGCGAGCACCGCGTGGCCCGCGGCGAGACGCTGGTGGCGATCGCCAGTCTCTACCAATGCGATACCGCGGTGCTGGCGCGCGCCAATGGGCTGCAGGCACCGCGTTACGCGCTGCGCCAGGGGCAGCGGCTGAAGCTGGAGGGATGCACCCGCTGACGCGGGCGGGCCCCGCTCAGCGCGGATCAGGAGCGGGGCGAAACGCCGCGGCGGGGGGGCTTCCGCCGCCGGGCACGCAGTCGGCGACATGGCGCTCCGCGCGCAGTCCCTCGGCGCTGCGCATGATGACCGCCGCGCCCACGCTGCGTTCGCCGACCGGGTTGTCGCACGCGTCCAGCCGGACCTGCACAAACTGCTGCAGCACTTCCATTTGCCCGCCGGCCAGGGACACCACGTCGAGACCCTCCCAGGACTGGCCCATCCGGTAGCCGGAGGTGGCCAGCAGCAGGTCGTCGAGGCCGTCGCCGTCAGCGTCGACCACCCCCGGCAGCGCCTGGTAGCGCACGTCGGGAACGAACTGCGCCGCCACCTTGTCGCCGTCGACCACCGCCAGCATTGGCGGCGCTGGCGCGGGGCCGACACCGTCGCCGCGCACCAGCAGCACCGCCGACTGCGCACGGCCGGGAACGGTAAACACTCCCGCGTGGGCGGCAACGATGCGCACGTCCGCAGGCGCGTCGTCGCCATAGACCGCGGCCACCGTGCGCGCGGCGAGCGCAGCATCCACCACCTGCGGCGACGGCGGCTGGCGCAGGTCGAGCACCACGGCTTCCTGCGCCGCTCGGTCCTGGGGCGACGCGGCACCGTGCGCCCCGGCCGGTGTTGCGCGGGTGGCGGTGGGAGCCGGCGAGGCCGCTGCTGCGGTCCGCGCGCCGGGCACGTCGGTCGCACCGCAGCCGCCCAGCCACAGCAGGCAGGTGGCAACCGGGAGTGCGTGCCACGCCTGTCGCAGCGCGATCGACTGCAAACCGGAAAGGATCTGGCGCACGCGGTGCTCCTCGCTGATGGGCGGCGCTGCTGCTGCCGCGCAGCGGCGTGAACCCGCATGGTGCACGTCGAACGGAACATCCGGAAGCCGCTGCGCCCCGGCGACGGCGCGGCGGCACCCGCGCAGGGCGGAGCGCGCCACCGGGGTGGCCATCATCGGCTGGTCGTCAGGAGATTGGGCGAGATAAAGATCCGTCCCCCGTCGACGTTGATCCAGGTCAGGAAGTCGACGTGGTCGCCGGTGCTGCCGCCGGTGCTGCCCTGGTCGCCGATGTCCTGGCCGGCGCTGAAGCGATCGCCCTCCCGCACCGTGAAGCCGTCAGCGTGGGCGTAATGGGCGTACACCGGATACTCGCGACCCTGGTAGCTGTAAGTGAGGTCGGTGCGGGTGATGATGTAGTTGCCATAGCCGCCGGGATCGCTGCGGATCGATTCCACCGTGCCGTCGAACCAGGACTGGATGCGGCCGTTGGTCGTCACGTAGTCGATGCCGAGGTTGTAGACGCCGGCGGGCACCCGCTGCGCGACCCCGGGATTGTCGGAATAGATCGCCAATGCCTCGCGCTTGCTGCTGTGCGGACCGCCGCGGGCCATGAATCCCTCGGTCAGAATGAACTCGCCGATCACCGGCGAGCTGATGGTCTGCCGGCCCGGCGTGCTGCGCTCGTGCACGGGCTGGCTGAGCTGCAGGTCGGCGCCGGGGCGGTCCGGCGCCGCCAGCGCCGCAAAGGTCGTTGCACCGAGGATCCCGGTGGTCGCGATCCCGGCTTCGGCCTGGAACGCGCGCAGCGCGTCCCTGGTCGCTGTGCCGAATCGACCGGCCTCGGCGGCGGCATCGCCGGCGCCCAGCAGCCCGCGGTCGACCAGCTGCGCCTGCAGGCCGCGGACGACGTCGGCATTCGGGTTGCGGTCGACGCCGACGCCACCCTCGACCGCTGACATCGCGGCGCGTGTGGCGTTATCGAAAGCGCCGCTGGGCGACAGGCCGGCGAGCGACTGAAACGCGCGCACTGCGCCTTCGGTCGCTGGACCGAAGCTGCCGCGGCCGGCGGCGACCGTCGCCGGGGCGATCAGCCCGAAGCCCGTGAGCGAATCCTGCAGGCGGGCCACGGCATCGCCACGGTCGCCCCTGGCCAGTGCCTCGGTGGGCAGGCCTGTACCGGGCGGGGGTGCTGGCGGCGCTGGCGGTGCGGTGGGCGCTGTTCCGGACAGCGCGGCGCCGGTGGCGGCGTCGAGCAGCCCGGACGCCGGTAGCCCGTTCGCCTGCTGGAAGGCCGCGACCGCGGACGCGGTGTTGCGTCCAAACTCGCCGTCGACGAAACCCTGGCGCTGCGCGTCGGGCACCGCACCGGCGTCGACCAGCCGCTGTTGGACCGCCGACACGCCGCCATACAGGCGCGCGGCCACGGCCTGCGTGGCCTCGCCCGCGGTGATGCGGCCGTCGCGGTTGAAGTCGAGTCCCGAGTTCTGCGTGTACTCCACGTTGCCGGCGACGAAGTCGCGGCCCGACGGCGTGCGCAGGGTCGCACCGGGATCGGGCGTCGCGCGGCCCGAGAGCACCGAAGTGTAGACGCCCTCCAGGGTTCCGAGGCTACCCGGATACTGCGCGAAGTAGCTCTCGACGTACGTCAGCTGCTCGACCGACGACATCTGCGCCAGCGCCGCGGTGGTGGTGCCGAGTCCGCGCGCGGTCGCCGGCATGAACTGGATCAGCCCGGTGGCGCCGGAACCGGCCAGATTGGCCTGTGCCGGATTGAAGGTGCCGCCGGTCTCGAAGCTCATCACCGCGAGTACGTATTGGGGCTGGGTCCCAAGCCTGCCGGCCATGGCTTCGACCTCTGCCAGGAAGGCCGGAGTCACGTTGGGGTTGCCGCGGACGCCGACGATCGCGTCGTAGCCGATACCCGGGGCACCCGCGGCCGGTGGCGTGGGTGACGGCGCGGGACCGGTGCTGCCGTCGACCGGGGCGTTGCCGGCCGGTGGCGATCCCGGCGTGCTTCCAACCGGCGCGCCGGGCGGCGGACCATTCTGCGACGGAACCGTCAACCGATCGCCTGGAAAAATCAGGTCGGGGTTGCGCAGGTCGTTGGCCGTGGCGATCGCCGACACCGTGCTGCCGTACTCGCGGGAGATCGCGCCCAAGGTGTCGCCCGCGCGAACGACGTGGGTGCGGCTGGCGCCGTCGGGAATCGTGATGGCGTCGCCGACGTAGATCCGGTCGGGATGTCGCACCTGCGGGTTGGCCTGGAGCAGCGCGTCGACGCTGACGCCGTATCGCGCGGCGAGCTGGCCGAGGGTGTCGCCGTGCGCGACCACGTGGGCGTCGGCCACGCGCGGCGGCGGCAGGGAGGAGGCGCTGCGAAGGGACTGGACATTGGTCATCGACAGGTTCCGCGCTGGCAGGGTGCCCGCAGGTTGGTCGATGTCGCCGGCGGCAACCAGCTGGGGAAAACCCCTGCGCCGGGATCGCAATGATGGCGCTGGTGCGGTTCCGTGCCTTCAAGCCGGACGGGCGGGTGCCAGCAGCCGCGCCAGCCGCTGGCCCAGGCGCACCGCGACCTCGGGTCCCAGATCGGGATCGAGCGTCGCCACGCCGGCAGGCAGCAGCACGATCACGGTGGAGCCGTAATTGAAGCGCGCCATTTCCTCGAAGCGGTCCAGCGCGATGTCCTCGCCGCGGTAGTCCTTGACCGTGACCGTCTCGCCGTAGGCGGGGATCTCCTCGCCGCTCCACACCGTCTCCACGCCCGACACCAGCAGTGCGCCGACCATCACCACCGCCATCGGTCCGAAACCGGTGTCGAAGTGGCAGACCAGGCGCTCGTTGCGCGCGAACAGCCCCTGCACCCCGGTGACCGCATCCGGCCCGACGCTGAACAGCCTTCCGGGCACATGGACCGTCTTGCGCAGGCGTCCCGCCCACGGCATGTGCACGCGGTGGTAGTCCTTCGGCGACAGGTAGACGGTGGCGAACACGCCGCCAGCGAAGGCCTCGGCGGCATCGTCGTCGCCGAGCAGGGCGCCGGCGGTGAACGACCGCCCCTTGGCCTGGAAGATGCGCAGGCTGCCGTCATCATCGCGGGCGATCACGCCGCACTGGCTGACGCGGCCGTCGGCGGGCATCACCAGGGTCTCCGGATCGGCGTCCGGCGTGCGCACGCCGGGACGCAGCGCGCGTGTGAAGAAGGCGTTGAACGTCGCATACGCCGCCGGGTCGGACTGCGCCGCTTCCGACAGGTCGACGCCGAAGCGCGCGACCACGGTATCGACCAGCCAGCGCCGCAGGCGCGGGTGGTCGGAATAGGCCAGCCGCCGCGCCACTGACGACAGCAGCCGGTGCGGCAGCACGTGGGTCAGCGCGGTGACCAGGGTCATCGGCCGGCGCTGCTGGTCAGGGTGGCGAGGTCGCCGGCGATCGCGGCCGGGTCAAACGGCGGCTGCACCACGCCGGCCATGCGGCCCTGCGCGTCGAGCACGGCCATCGCGACCGAATGGTCGATGGTGTACGCATCGGCCGGAGCGTCGCCGCCCAGCGGCGCCTTCATGAACACCAGCGACAGCGACTGCGCGAACTGCTCCAGCGACGGGATGTCCGCGGTCGCGGCCAGCGTGTCGCGGTGGAAGGCGTGCACGTATTCGCCGATGCGGTCGGGTGAGTCGCGCTCGGGGTCGACAGAGACGAACAGCACGCGTGGGCGGGAGGCGTCGGGCAGGGCTTCCCACTGATTCTGCGCCTGCGCCATCTGTGCCAGCGTGGTCGGGCAGATGTCGGGGCAGTAGGTGAAGCCGAGGAAGACCACGGTCCAGTGGCCGCGCAGTTCGCCGGGCACCAGCTGGGTGCCATCGGACTGCTGCAGCGCGAAATCGGGCAGCACGCGTGGCTGCGGGAACAGCTGCACCGCGGCAAGCGCCGGGCCGGTGGGCGCGTCGGGGCGGTCGAGCAGCTGCTGCGAGGCCAGCAGGCCCAGCCCGCCCGCGAGCGCGGCGACGAGGATGACGAAGGTGGAGCGGCTGAGCATCGGCGTCCCGGGGGCGCGGCGCGGCGGACCGCGCGGCAGGCCATGATAGCGGCGCCATCGCTATAATTCCGGCCCCGGCCGCTGCCGTCGCGTTGCGCACGCCATGACCACGCACCAGCTGCAGACCATCATCGACCTGATCCGCTACGGCGCCAGCCGCTTCAACGCGGCCGGGCTGACCTTCGGCCACAGCTACGACAACGCGCTCGACGAGGCGACCCAGCTGACGCTGCACGCGCTGCACCTGCCGCACGACCTGAGCCCGGTCTACGGCCAGGCGCGCGTGACCGAGGCCGAGAAAGAGGATGTGCTGGGGCTGTTCATCCGCCGCATCGAGGAGCGGGTGCCGGCGGCGTACCTGACCGGCGAGGCCTGGTTTGCCGGGCTGAGCTTCAAGTCCGACGCCCGTGCGCTGGTGCCGCGCTCGCCGATCGCCGAGCTCATCGAGAGCGGGTTCTCGCCCTGGCTGGGCGGGCGGGAGGTGCGGCGTGCGCTGGACCTGTGCACGGGCTCGGGCTGCATCGCGATTGCGATGGCGCACTACAACCCGGACTGGCACGTGGATGGCGTCGACCTCAGCGACGACGCGCTGGCGTTGGCCGCGGAGAACGAGACGCGGCTGCACGTTCGCAACACGCGGTTCCTGCGCTCGGACCTGTTCGACGGCATCCAGGGCGAGCACTACGACCTGATCGTCAGCAACCCGCCCTATGTCACCGACGACGAGACCGACGCGCTGCCGCGCGAGTACGAATTCGAGCCCGAGATGGGCCTGCGCGCCGGCGAGGACGGGCTGGACCTGGTGCTGTGCATCCTGCGCGACGCACCGCTGCATCTCACCGACGACGGCCTGCTGGTGTGCGAGGTCGGCGAGGCCGAACGCGCGCTCACCGACCTGCTGCCGGAGCTGCCGCTGCTGTGGGTCGAGTTCAAGGTTGGTCAGATGGGCGTGTTTGTCGTCGAGCGCCATGACCTGGTGACCCACAACGGCCGTATCACCGCGCTGGCCGCGGCGCGCGCGCCGGCGTCGGCTGCGAATGGGGATGGCGACGGCGCCGCCCCGGGCGGTCTGTTCTAGGCGCGCCGGCTGAACACCTTCGGCCAGCTGTTCCGCGTCACCACCTTCGGCGAAAGCCACGGGCCGGCAATCGGCTGCGTGGTGGACGGCTGCCCGCCCGGGCTGGCGCTGGACGCCACGGACTTCGCCCACGATCTCGGTCGGCGCGCGACGGGCCGCACCCGGCACACCTCGCAGCGCCACGAGGACGACGCGGTCGAGATCCTCAGCGGCGTGTACGAAGGCCGCACCACCGGCGCGCCGATCGCGCTGCTGGTGCGCAACGTCGACGCCCGCAGCCGCGACTACGGCCGCATCGCAGCGCAGTTCCGCCCCGGGCACGCCGACTACGCCTACTGGCAGAAGTACGGCATTCGCGACCCGCGCGGCGGCGGCCGCTCATCGGCGCGCGAGACCACGATGCGCGTCGCCGCCGGGGTGATCGCGCGGCGCTGGCTGGTGGACCGCCATGGCGTGCGCGTGCGCGGGCACCTGTCGCAGCTCGGCGAACTGCTGCCCGCGCGCCACGACTGGGACGCGGTGGAGGGCAACCCGTTCTTCTGGCCGGACGCGTCGCAGGTGCCCGCGCTGGAGGACTACATGGACGCGCTGCGCAAGTCCGGCGACTCGGTGGGCGCGCGGGTCACCGTGGTCGCCGACGGCGTGCCGCCGGGCTGGGGCGAGCCGGTCTACGGCAAGCTCGACGCCGAGCTGGCGGCGGCGATGATGTCGATCAACGCGGTCAAGGGCGTCGAGGTCGGCGCCGGTTTCGCCAGCGTCGCCCAGTGTGGCAGCGCACACCGCGACGTGATGACGCCCTGCGGCTTCCTGTCCAACCACGCCGGCGGCGTGCTCGGCGGCATCAGCACCGGGCAGGACGTGGTGGTGTCGGTGGCGTTCAAGCCGACTTCCAGCCTGCGCCTGCCGACGCCGGGCATCGATGTCGAAGGTGACGCGGTGGAGATCGTGACAACCGGTCGCCACGACCCCTGCGTCGGCATCCGCGCGACGCCGATCTGCGAGGCGATGCTGGCGCTGGTGCTGATGGACCAGGCGCTGCGCCACCGCGCGCAGTGCGGCGACGTCGGCGACGTTGCGCCGCGGATCCCGGGCAGCGCCGTGCCGACCGACGCCGGCTAATCGCCCGACGGCCGCGTCGACGCCACCACCATCGCGCACGCGACATGGCGGTTCGCGGCGGCCAATGCCAGGGTCGGCCTCGAGCGCTCCCTGCCTAGTGGCGACGCCGAACGGCCTTGCGCCGTAGAGAGCATGCGAAGCGCGGAGCCGGCGCTGGCAGTGGATAATCCGTGCGCGGGGGCCGGCGCCGGGCGCCCGTTGCATGGTGGCGCCTCGCGCACGCGCCGCGACTGCCTTCACTTCACCGTACACCTGAGGAACCGCACCCCATGAGCAGGACATTCAAGGTCGCCGTCGTCGGCGCCACCGGCGCCGTCGGCGAGGTGATGCTGGCGATCCTCGCCGAGCGCGGGTTCCCCGCCAGCGAGGTGATCGCGCTGGCCAGCGAGCGCTCCGCCGGCGGCGAGGTGTCCTACGGGGGCGACGACCTCGTGGTGCGCGACCTCGCCACCTTCGACCCGGCTGGCGTCGACATCGCGTTGTTCTCCGCCGGTGGTGCCACGTCGCTGGAACATGCGCCGCGGTTCGCGGCAGCGGGCGCGGTGGTGATCGACAACAGTTCTGCGTTCCGCCGCGACGACGACGTGCCGCTGGTGGTCAGCGAGGTCAATCCGGAGGCGATCGCCCACCGGCCGCGCGGCATCATCGCCAATCCCAACTGTTCGACGATGCAGATGCTGGTCGCGCTGGCACCGATCCACCGCCGCTACGGCATCGAGCGCATCAACGTGTGCACCTACCAGTCGGTGTCCGGGGCAGGGCGCGCGGCGCTGGAGGAACTGGGCCGGCAGACCGGTGCGTTGCTGAACTTCCAGGGCCCGGACCCGCAGCGGTTCCCGGTGCAGATCGCGTTCAACCTGATCCCGCAGATCGACGAGTTCATGGACAACGGCTACACCCGCGAGGAGATGAAGCTGGTCTGGGAAACGCGGAAGATCCTCGGTGACGACGGCATCCAAGTGAACCCGACCGCGGTGCGGGTGCCGGTGTTCTACGGCCACTCCGAGGCGGTGCACATCGAAACGCGGGACAAGGTCACGGCTGCCGAGGCGCGCGCGCTGCTGGAGGCGGCCCCCGGGGTCGAGGTGGTCGACGAGCGCGTCGCCGGCGGCTGGCCAACGCCGGTCACGCACGCCTCCGGCAAGGACGCGGTGTTCGTCGGGCGCATCCGTGAGGACCTCTCGCATCCGCGCGGCCTGGACATGTGGATCGTGTCCGACAACATCCGCAAGGGTGCGGCGCTGAATGCCGTGCAGATCGCCGAGCTGGTGGCGGCGGAGTCAGCGGGGTAGGGCAGCTGCGTCGTATTGCGCGAGGGCGGCTGGCCGCATGGCGCTGCCCCGCTGCTGTTTGAATGCCAGAGCCAGGGCACTCTCCGCAGCACCCCGACACCCGCCTCCTGTACGATCAACGTGGCTCCGGAAGATCAAGCGGATTCGTCAGGTCCGGGAAGGCGACCCGTGCTTGGCCATAGCGAAAGCAGTGCACGTGTCTATGTTACCGCGCCGCGCCGGGGTGCGGGGGTGTCGCATAAAGGGAACATGGATGTGCCCGGCGGTGAGTTGGGCAGGATGCCCAATCGAGCCGCTAGCGACACCCCCGCATCCCGGCGCGAGAGCCCGGAGCCCGGGCGTTGGCCTTTACCCGCATCCCGCCGCTGTGGTTCGAAAGCCCGGGCGTCTGCTTCCACACCCCATCCCGTCGCCATGCCCGAAGCCCGGGCGTTGGCCCATCCGCATCCCGGCGCGACGACCCGGCACCCGGGCTCTCGAATCAGGCGATGGACGCCCCGACTCGTGATCGTGGCGATGACGACAGCGCGCCGTCGCACTGCGCAGTGGGGCAGGCAGTGCTCACCGGGCAGGCCGCGACTGCGCGGCTGAATTGCCAATCGCGCGCCTGCGCGGCTAGAGTCGGCCCCGACTGCCGGGGGGGCGCGTGACCAAGCAACGACGTTTCGTGTGGGTGATCGCGTGCTGGCTGCTGCTGGCGCTGCTGCCGGGTGCCGCGTTGGCGCTCGGGCTCGGGCCGATCGAAGTCAGGTCGCAGCGCAACGCGCCGCTGCTGGCGGAAATCCGCATCGTCAGCAGCGATCCATCGGAGCTCGACCAGCTGCGCGCCCGGCTGGCGTCGCCAGACACGTTTGCCCGCGTCGGCCTGGCGCCGCCGCAGGGGCTGGTGTCGAACCTGCAGTTCGCGGTGGCGCTCGATGCGGCCGGGCAGTCAGTGATCCGCGTCACCAGTGCCGAGCCGGTGCAGCAGTCACTGCTGACCTTCCTGATCGAGGTCGACTGGGGTCAGGGCCGGCTGGTGCGCGAGTATTCCGCGTTGATCGATACCCCGGACGCGGTCGCGTCGACCGCGCAGCCGCCAATCCAGGCGCCGGTGGCGCCGACTACGGACGCCATCATCCGTCCGGCGCAGGCCCCGCCACCGCCGGACGACGCCTCACTCGCACCCGCACCGATGGCCCAGGGCAGCGAGGACGCGGCCAGCAGCGCGGGATCGACCGCGGTCGCGCCGACGCCCAGCGCCCCGGTGCCGATGTCGCCGCCGCCGGCTTCCGTGGCTGACAGCGCCCCGGCGGGCGATCCCGGCGAGTACGGTCCGGTGCAGGCTGGCGAGACGCTGGGCCGCATCGCCGCCAACATCCGCGCTGCCGACGAAACCCTCGACCAGGCCATGGTCGCGCTCCTGCGCGCCAATCCGCAGGCGTTCATCGGCGACAACATCAATCTGTTGCGCCAGGGCGCGGTGCTGCGGATCCCGCCGCCGCAGGCGCGCGCCGAATACAGCGCCGCCGAGGCCAGTGCCGTGGTGCGCGAGCAGGTGGCGCAGTGGCGCGCGATGCGCACGCCGGCGCCGCTGCCCGAGGCGGTCGCCCACAGCACGTCCGCGACCGCCGCGGGGCCGGCGGCCACCGCTACGCCGCGCGTGGCCGATGCGCGGCTCGAGATCACGCCGCCGGCGCCGGGCGGCAGCAACCAGGCAGGAACACGATCCGGCATCCAGGCCGGTGGCGAGGGCGACATGCTGCGACAAGAGATGCAACAGACCGCCGAAACGCTGGCCGCGCGCGAGGCCGAGGTCGAGGAACTCAAGGCGCGGGTCGTCGACCTCGAGCGCCTGCAGGCCCAGCAGGAGCAGCTGATCGGGCTCAAGGACAGCGAACTGGCCGCCGCGCAGGCGCGCCTGGCCGAGAGCAATGCGCGCCCCGGAACAACCGTGGCCGATTCGTCGGGCGCCACGACCGCGGCCGGCGGCCTGGCGTGGCTGTGGATCGGGCTGGCGCTGCTGCTTGCCGCAATCGTCGGCTGGCTACTGCTGCGGCGCCGGGACACGGCCACGACGCGGCGGCCTTTCGACCCCGCGACGCTGGCCGCAAGCCTGCCAAGAGCGTCGGCGACAGCGTTGCCGGCGTCCGAAGCCCCGGACCGCGCCACGCACGATCAGTTGGCACCGGCTTCCCACCCCGATGCCACGCCCGCGCCGGTGCCGGCACCCGCAGCGGCGTCGTGGAACGCGCCCGGCCTGCAGTCGGTCGAGCGCGCGCCAACCTGGCACGCCGGGGACGCGGCGGCGGCCGGTGGCGCGACGGCGGCAAGCGACTCGGGCACTCGCGCCGGTACCCGGGACAGTGCCGCGATCGCCCCACTCAACGCGTCGCCCGGCGGCCACGAGCGCATCGAGCTGGCGCGGGCCTATATCGACCTCGGCGACATGGACACCGCCCGCAGCCTGCTGCAGGAGGTCGTCGCGGGCGACGACGCCACGTCGCGCGAGGAGGCCGCGCGGCTGCTGCGCGAGCTGGCCTGACCGACGGCTGGACGCGGGCTGTCATCGCGCCCGACCCTGGACCCGCCATGCGCTACGCGATGGGCATCGAATACGACGGCGGCGACTTCCACGGCTGGCAGCGCCTGGGCACCACCCCCGACGCGTCCGACCGCTCGATCCAGTCCGCGCTCGAAGTGGCGCTGTCGACGGTGACCGATCGCCCGGTGGCGACAGTGTGTGCCGGGCGCACCGACTCCGGCGTGCACGCGGAGTGCCAGGTGGTGCATTTCGACAGCGCAGTCGTCCGCGAACCGGCTGCGTGGACCCTGGGCGTGACCTCGCGGCTGCCGCCGGCGGTGGCGGTGCGCTGGTGCCAGCGCGTGGACGAGGGCTTCCACGCGCGTTTCTCGGCGCGCGCGCGCCGCTACCGCTACCGCATCCTCAATCGCACGGTGCGTCCCGCGCTGGGGCGCCAATACCTGTCGTGGGTGCACCGGCCGCTTGATGCGGGCGCGATGCACGCCGCCGCGCAGGTGCTGGTCGGCGAACACGATTTCACCACGTTCCGCACCGTGCACTGCCAGGCCGCGCACGCACGCCGCAATGTCCTCGTGCTGTCGGTGTCGCGCGACGCCGACGTGGTGACCGTCGATGTGACCGCCAACGCTTTCCTGCATCATATGGTGCGCAACATCGTCGGATCGCTGCTCGAGGTCGGGGCAGGCCGGCAGCCAGGCGACTGGATCGCGCAGCTCCTCGACGCGCGCGACCGCGCGCAGGCCGGCGCCACCGCGCCATCGGCCGGGCTGGTGTTCGTGGGTCCAATGTACCCGGGCGGGGACGGTCTTCCCGCGGAAGTCACGCTGTAAGGTCAGGCGCATGAGCCGCACGCTGTTCCGTACCCGCATCAAGTTCTGTGGCATGACCCGCGCCGGCGACGTGCGCCTGGCGAGCGAGCTCGGTGCCGACGCGATCGGCTTCGTGTTCGCCCACGCCAGCCCGAGGCGCGTCCACGCCGAGGAGGCGCGCGCGATGCGCAACGCGCTGGCACCGCTGGTCGACGCGGTGGCCGTGTTCCGCGACAACCCAGGCGAGGAGGTCCGCGACGTGGTGCGCCAGGTGCGTCCCAGCATGCTGCAGTTCCACGGCGACGAGGACGACCATTTCTGCCGCGGCTTCGGCGTTCCGTATGTCAAGGCGATCGCGATGGGAAATTCGCTGGTCGACAACGCAAGGGCGCTGCAGGCGCGCTACCCGGCGGCGGCGGCGTTCCTGTTCGACAGCCACGGCGACGCCACCAGCGGCGGCAGCGGTCGCACGTTCGACTGGTCGCGCATTCCGCAGGGCCTCAACAAGCCGGCGCTGCTGGCCGGCGGGCTGACGGAACGCAACGTCTTCGACGCGGTCACCGCGACGCTGCCGTGGGGGGTGGATACTGCCAGTGGCGTCGAGGTATCGCCGGGCATCAAGGACGGCGACCGCATGCGCGCCTTCGTCGAAGAGGTCCGGCGCGCCGACTGCCACGTCGATCCCGACATCAAGGCCGGCACGCCCGCCGGTGACCGCGCCAACGGACTCTGACCCCATGATCGTCGACCCCACCAGCGGCGGCGGCACGCCCGTCGACGATGCACCCGCCACATCGTCACAGGCATCCTCCGCGCCCGCACGCGATACGATCACCGACTACCACGCGTATCCAGATGCGTCGGGGCACTTTGGCCGCTACGGCGGGCGCTTCGTCGCGGACACGCTGATCGACCCGCTGCACGAGCTCGCCGCCGCGTACGACGCTGCGCGCGTCGACCCGGCGTTCATTGCCGCCTACGACCGCGACATGGCGCACTACGTCGGCCGCCCAAGCCCGATCTACCACGCAGAGCGGCTGAGCGCGCACGCTGGCGGGGCGCGGATCCTGCTCAAGCGCGAGGACCTGAACCACACCGGCGCGCACAAGATCAACAACACCATCGGCCAGGGGCTGCTGGCCGCGCGCATGGGCAAGACCCGGATCATCGCCGAGACCGGCGCCGGGCAGCACGGCGTGGCTTCGGCCACCGTCGCCGCGCGCCTCGGGCTCGACTGCATCGTGTACATGGGCGCGACCGACATCGAGCGCCAGAAGATCAACGTCTACCGGATGCAGCTGCTGGGCGCCCAGGTGGTGCCGGTGACCAGCGGCTCGGCGACGCTCAAGGACGCGCTCAACGAGGCCATGCGCGACTGGGTCGGCAGCGCGCGCGACACCTTTTACATCATCGGCACGGTGGCAGGCCCGGACCCGTATCCGCGCATGGTCCGCGACTTCAACGCGATCGTCGGCCGTGAGGCGCGCGCGCAGATGCTGGCGGAGTACGGCTGCCTGCCCGACGCGATCACCGCCTGCGTGGGCGGTGGCAGCAACGCCATCGGCCTGTTCCACGCGTTCCTCAACGACCCGTCGGTGCGCATTGTCGGCGCCGAGGCCGCCGGCGACGGCATCGCCACGGGGCGGCACGCGGCATCGATCGCCGCCGGGCGCCCGGGCGTGCTGCACGGCAACCGCACCTACGTGATCTGCGATGACGATGGACAGATCACCGAGACGTATTCGGTGTCCGCGGGCCTCGACTATCCGGGCGTCGGGCCCGAGCACGCGTTCCTGTCCGATGCCGGGCGCGCGGAGTACGTCGGCATCACCGACGACGAGGCGCTCGAGGCGTTCCACCTGCTGGCGCGGACGGAGGGCATCCTCGCGGCGCTGGAGTCCAGCCATGCCATCGCGCAGGCGGTGAAGCTGGGGCGTGACATGCCGCGCGACGGCATCGTGCTGTGCAACCTGTCCGGGCGCGGCGACAAGGACATCTACACCATCGCCACCCGCGAGGGCATCGCGCTGTGACAGAAACGACGGCGGTGGCGGACCGCGGTGCGGCCGTGTGGGATCACGTCGCGGTCGCCCCGCGCCTCGCCCCGCGCCTCGCTGCGCGCTTCGCCGCGCTGGCGTCGTCAGGCCGCAAGGCGCTGATCCCGTTCGTCACCGCCGGCGATCCCTCGCGCGAGGCGACGGTGCCGGTGATGCACGCGCTGGCTGCCGCGGGCGCGGACGTGATCGAGGTCGGGGTGCCGTTCTCCGACCCGATGGCCGACGGCCCGACCATCCAGCGCAGCTCCGAGCGCGCGCTGGGACGCGGTGCGGGGCTGGCGTTCGTGTTCGAGGCGGTGGCGGAGTTCCGCCGGCGTGACGACACCACCCCGGTGGTGCTGATGGGCTATCTAAATCCGGTGGAGATCCGGGGCGCGGCGCGTTTTGCCGACGACGCCGCGGCATCGGGCGTCGATGGCGTGCTGCTGGTCGACCTGCCGCCAGAGGAGGCGCAGGAATTCCGGGAGGCCTTCGGCGCCCGCGGCATCGCGCTGATCCTGCTGGCGTCACCGACCACGTCGCCGGTGCGGCTGGCCACCCTCTGCGCGACCGCGCAGGGGTACCTGTACTACGTCAGCTTCGCCGGCGTGACCGGCGCATCGGACCGGCTCGACACCTTGGAGGCGTCCGGGCGGCTGCGCGACATCCGCGCTGCCACCACGGTACCGGTGGTCGCCGGCTTCGGCATCCGCGATGCCACCAGCGCGCTGGCGATGTCGGTCGACGCCGATGGTGTCGTCGTGGGCAGCGCGCTGGTCGCGGCGCTGGCCGGTGCCGCCGACCCGGGCGACGCGGCGCTGCGCGCAACCGCGTTCCTGGAGCCGATCCGCGCGGCGCTGGACGCCGCGGCGGCCTGAACGGCCGCCTGCGCTAAACTCCGCCGCCTCGCGCGGCGCCGCCGCGACCCTGGCTGACGCATGTCCTGGCTGAAGAAACTGATGCCCGCCCGCATCCGCACCGACAGCGGCGCCGCGCGCAAGCGCAGCGTCCCCGAGGGCCTGTGGGAGAAATGCGACCGCTGCGGCGTGGTGCTGTATCGCCCCGAGCTCGAGGAGAACCTCGAGGTCTGCCCCAAGTGCAGCCACCACCGCATGATCCGCGCCCGTGCGCGGCTGGCCAGGTTCCTGGACCGCGACAGCGGCCGCGAGATCGGCGCCGAGCTCGGCCCCACCGACGTGCTGAAGTTCCGCGACCAGAAGAAGTACGGCGACCGCATCAAGGCTGCGCAGAAGGCGACCGGCGAGCGCGATGCGCTGGTGGCGATGGAGGGCGCGCTGAAGGGCCAGCCGGTGGTCGCGTGCGCGTTCGACTTCCCGTTCATGGGCGGCTCGATGGGATCGGTCGTCGGCGAGCGCTTCGCGCGCGGCGCCGAGCGCGCGCTGGCGCTGCGTGCGCCCTTCGTCAGCTTCTCCGCCAGCGGTGGCGCGCGCATGCAGGAAAGCCTGTTCTCGCTGATGCAGATGGCCAAGACGTCGGCGGCGCTCGGCCGCCTGCGTGCCGCGGGCCTGCCGTACGTCTCGGTGATGACGCACCCCACCACCGGCGGCGTATCGGCATCGTTCGCGATGCTGGGCGACATCAACATGGCCGAGCCGGAGGCGCTGATCGGCTTCGCCGGGCCGCGGGTGATCGAGCAGACCGTGCGCGAGACGCTGCCAGAAGGCTTCCAGCGCTCGGAGTTCCTGCTCGACCACGGTGCGATCGACCAGATCTGCGACCGCCGCGAGCTGCGCGACCGCATCGCGCAGCTGCTGGCGCTGCTGATGCGGCTGCCGCATCCCGAGGATGACATCGAGGTGGTGGCGTGAGCCGCAGGTACTTCGGCACCGACGGCATCCGCGGCCGGGTCGGCGAGGGCGTGATCTCCGCGGACTTCGTGCTGCGACTGGGCAACGCCTACGGCCATGCGCTGCGCGCCGCGGCGCGCCCGGCCGATGCCCGCCGCGGCGGCGAGTGGCGCAAGCCGCAGGTGATCATCGGAAAGGACACGCGGATCTCGAACTACATGTTCGAGGCCGCGCTGGAGGCCGGACTGGTCGCAGCCGGTGTCGACGTGCAGCTGATGGGCCCGATGCCCACACCCGCAGTCGCACACCTGACGCGCTCGCTGCGCGCCGACGGCGGCATCGTCATCTCCGCCTCGCACAACCCGCATTTCGACAATGGCATCAAGTTCTTCTCCGCCGAGGGCGAGAAACTCGACGACGCCACCGAGCTGGCGATCGAGGCCGCGCTGGAGCAGCCGTTCGCCACCGTCGCGTCCGAACAGCTGGGCAAGGCGCTGCGCACGCGCGACGCCGTCGGCCGCTACGTCGAGGCGTGCAAGAGTTCGGTGCCGCGGCGCTTCAGTCTCGACGGCATGCGGCTGGTGGTCGACTGCGCGCACGGCGCGACCTACCAGATCGGACCGCTGGTCCTGCGCGAACTCGGCGCCACGGTCGACGCCATCGGAGTCGATCCCAACGGCCTCAACATCAATGCCGGCGTCGGCTCGATGCATCCCGAGGCGCTGGTGGAGCGCATCCGCGCCACCGGGGCCGAGCTGGGCATCGCCTTCGACGGCGACGGCGACCGGCTGCTGTTCGTGGACCGCGAAGGCACCGTGCGCGATGGCGACGACCTGCTGTACGTGCTCGCCTGCGACTGGCAGGACAGTGGCCGCCTGCACGGTCCCGTGGTCGGCACGCTGATGACCAACTACGGCTTCGAGCGCGCGCTCGCCTCGCGCGGCATCGAATTCGTGCGTGCGGCGGTCGGTGACCGCCACGTGCACCGGGCGCTGCTCGACCACGGCGGCATCCTCGGCGGCGAGGCCTCCGGCCACTTGTTGTGCCTGGACCGCGCGACCACCGGCGACGGCATCATCAGCGCGCTGCAGGTGCTGGAAGTGCTGCAGCGGCGCGGCATCGGCCTGCATGAGGCCACCGCGGGCCTGGCCAAAGTGCCGCAGCGCACCGAGAACGTGCGTGTCGCCACCGGCGCGCGGCCTGCCGAGGCCGCCAGCGTCAAGGCGGCGCTGGCCCAGGCGCAGGCCGCGGTCGAAGGCCGCGGCCGTGCCTTCCTACGCCCTTCCGGCACCGAGCCGGTGGTGCGGGTCACGGTCGAGGCCGACGATGCCGCGCTGGTGCAGGACACGCTGTCTCGGCTGACGGACGCCGTGCGCGCGGCGGCGACGGCCGCCTGAGCGCGCCACCACTTTCTTCCTATCGAGATCCCGATGACTGCGCACATCCCCACGCTCGACATCCACCGCTTCACCCATCCCGCCAGCGCCCGGGACCGCGAGGCGTTCGTGGACGAGCTGGGCGTGGCGTACCGCACGTGGGGCTTCGCCGGCATCCGCCACCACGGCATCCCACAGGCGTTGATCGACGACAGCTACGAGGTCTTCCAGCGCTTCTTCGCGCTGCCCGACGGCACCAAGCGCTGCTACCACGTGCCCGGCAGCGGCGGCGCGCGCGGCTACACGCCGTTCGGCGTCGAGACCGCCAAGGGCGCCACCCACTTCGATCTCAAGGAGTTCTGGCACATCGGCCGCGAGATCCCGGACGACTCGCCTTACCGCGAGGCGATGCCCGCCAACGTGTGGCCGGTCGAGGTCGACGGCTTCCGTGAAAAGGGCTACGCGCTCTACCAGGCGCTGGACGCGCTGGGCGCGCAGGTGCTGGCGGCGCTGGCGCTGCACATCGGTCTGCCGGAGGACTGGTTCGCCGACAAGACCGACTCGGGCAACTCGATCCTGCGACCGATCCACTACCCGCCGATCGTCGACGGCGACGTCCCCAACGAGCGCGCCGGAGCGCACGAGGACATCAACCTGATCACGCTGCTGGTCGGCGCCAGCGCCGCCGGGCTGGAGGTGCGCTCGCAGCAGGGCGGGTGGGTGCCGTTCACCTCCGACGCCGACACCATCGTCGTCAACATCGGCGACATGCTGCAGCGGCTGACCAACCACGTGTACCCGTCGACCACGCACCGCGTGGTCAATCCGCCCGGTTCGGATGCGCGCAAGCCGCGCTACTCGACGCCGTTCTTCCTGCATCCGAATCCCGACTTCCTGATCGACGTGCTGCCTTCGACGGTGACCGACGACAACCCCAGCCGCTACCCGCAGCCGATCACCGCGCAGGGCTACCTCGAGGAGCGGCTGCGCGAGATCAAGCTGAAGTAGGCGGCGCGGCGGGCGGCTGCGCCGACGGCCGCGTGGCGATAGCGGGGGCGCGGCAGGCACCGCGGGAAGCGGTTCTTACTCCAGCGCCGTGGACACCGCCGTCCGCCACGCCGCCAGTTTGTCGGCGGGCCGCTGCGATGCGTTGGCCGGGCTGGTCGAGGGCAGGCGCTGCAGCCCCAGGGTGGGATCGATGGTCCCTGGTGGGTGGAAGCGTTGGAACTCGGCCTCCGCGCGCGCTCCGTTGAACAGCAGGGTGCGGATCGCGGAGTAGGTTGCAAGCAGGCTGGGCAGGTCGGCGGCTTCGACGCTCGCAGCGACGATCGCGCTGTCCAGGCTGCCATGACGCTCGCAGCGAGCGACCACGTCCCACAATCCGATCCCGGCCTGCTGCAACACGCGCACCCGTGCGGCGTAGGGCAGGGCGGGGTCGAAACCGACGATGTCGGCCATGAACGGCCAGAACAGGTTGCGGGGATGAGCGTAGTACGCGCCGGCCGCCAGCGACGCCGCGCCCGGCATGCTGCCCAATAGCAGCAGCCGGGTCGTCGGGCCCACCACCGGGGCGAAGGCGCGCTGCAGGGTCACCGGCTCTGTTCCATTGGCTTCGATGCGTCTCGGGCGGCGGGGCGCCAGCGTAGGCGATCGGGTGGGGGCAGGGCCTGTATCCTCGCCGCCTACGCCTACAGGAGTGTCCGATGCGCCGCAGGATCGTCGCCGGGAACTGGAAACTGCACGGCAGCCGCGCGTTCGCGCAGGCGTTGCTGGCCGAGGTGTGCGCAGGCCTGCCGCTGGCAGGGGTCGAGCTGGTGGTGTTGCCGCCGATGCCCTACATCGGCGAGCTGGCCACGGCCTTCGACCAGCCGGGGCTTGCGTTTGGCGCCCAGGACGTCAGCACCAACGCCCGCGGTGCCTATACCGGTGAAGTCGCCGCGGCGATGCTGGTCGAGGTCGGCGCGCGCTACACGCTCGTGGGGCACTCGGAGCGTCGCCAGTACCACCTGGAGAGCAACGCGGTGGTGGCGCGCAAGCTGGTGGTCGCACGCGAAGCGGGGATGTCGCCGATCCTGTGCGTCGGCGAGAGTCTCGCCCAGCGGGAGGCAGGGCAGACCGAGGCGGTGGTGGCTGCGCAGCTGGCGGCGGTGTTCGACGCCGCCGGCCCGCAGGCGCTGGACGGCGCCGTCGTGGCCTACGAGCCGGTGTGGGCGATCGGGACCGGCCTCACCGCGACCCCTGAGCAGGCGCAGGCTGTGCACGCCTTCATCCGTGGCGAGGCAGCGCTCCGCGATGATAGAATCGCGGGTCGGCTGCCGATCCTCTACGGCGGCAGCTGCAAGTCCGACAACGCGCTGGCGCTCTTCGCGCAGCCCGATGTCGACGGTGGCCTGATCGGCGGAGCCTCGCTGGTTGCCGCGGACTTCCTCGCCATCGCGGCGGCCGCATCGGCGGCCGCCTCCCACTGACCACCCGCCGGGTACCGCCATGCTGCTGCTGATCCTCAATGTCGTCTTCGTCATCATCGCCATCTCGATGGTCGCGCTGATCCTCATGCAGCGCGGCGCCGGCGCGCAGGCTGGTTCCGGTTTCGGCGGTGGCGCGTCGGCGACAGTGTTCGGCTCGCGCGGCGCGTCCAACTTCCTGTCAAAGTCGACCAAGTGGCTCGCGATCTCGTTCTTCGCGATCACGCTGTACATGGCGTGGCACGCTACGCACAGCGCGCGGCCCGACGTGCAGCAGACGGATCTCGGCGTGATGTCGAGCGTGCCGACCGCGCCCACGGCGCCCGTTGCAGCGCCCGGCAGCGTGCCGGCCGCGCCGGGCGCGCTGCCCGCCGCCACCCCGCCCGCGTCGTCGGTACCGGCGGCGCCCGCGCCGCAGCCTGCGCCGGCGACCCCCGGGAACGCGCCCGATGCAACGCAATCGCCCCCGGCTGTCGCCCCTCAGGGCGGCTGATAGCGATTACACTAGCGTCCTGCCGCGATCCGTCGGGTCGCGGACACAAGCTTGCCCAGATGGCGGAATTGGTAGACGCACTACCTTGAGGTGGTAGCGACTTAGGTCGTGGGGGTTCGAGTCCCCCTTTGGGCACCATCACCGGAGCGTTCGGGACCCCGCCGTCCCGCCCCTCCCCATGCGGTCAAAGCAAGGGCCGCGCCGCGGCAAGTAGCCGAGAAGACGAGAGTGCTGGCCGAATACCTGCCGACCCTGCTGTTCCTGCTCGTTGCCACCGGCATCGGCATCGCCCTGCTGGTGATCGGCAACCTGCTCGGTCCGAAGCGGCCGTCGGCTGAGAAGCTGTCGCCGTACGAATGCGGGTTTGCCGCGTTCGAGGACGCGCGCATGCAGTTCGACGTGCGCTACTACCTGATCGCGATCCAGTTCATCATTTTCGACCTCGAGATCATCTTCATCGTGCCCTGGGCCACCGTGTTCCGCGAGCTGGGCGTGCTCGGCCTGATCGAGATGGGCATCTTCGCCGGCATGCTCCTGCTGGGCTTCGTGTACGTCTGGAAGAAGGGCGCGCTGGAATGGGAGTGAACGCGTGAGCCGTGACGTCGATACCGCCGCGCCGTCGCTGGGCAAGCGCATCAGCGACCGCATCAGCGGGCTGATGAACAACCCGCTGCCCGACGGCCGCCTTGACGACATCCTGCGACCCGAGGCGCTGCTGTCGAAGGCCGACAGCCCGCTCAACGAGCGCGGCTACCTCACCACGAGCTCCGACGTGCTGCTCAACTGGGCACGCACCGGCTCGATGTGGCCGATGACCTTCGGGCTTGCCTGCTGCGCGGTGGAAATGATGCATGCCGGCGCGGCGCGGCTGGACCTGGACCGCTACGGCGTGGTGTTCCGCCCCAGCCCGCGCCAGTCCGACGTGATGATCGTCGCCGGGACCCTCGTCAACAAGATGGCACCGGCGCTGCGCAAGGTGTACGACCAGATGCCCGATCCCAAGTGGGTCATCTCGATGGGCAGCTGCGCCAACGGCGGCGGCTATTACCACTACTCGTACGCCGTGGTGCGCGGCTGCGACCGGATCGTGCCGGTCGACATCTACGTGCCGGGCTGCCCGCCGACCGCGGAGGCGCTGGTCTACGGCATCCTGCAACTGCAGAAAAAAATCCGCCGCGCGACCAATTTCGGCGATACCAAAACGGGCCTGCGCAATGGCTGAGACCGGTACCGCGTTCGCCTCGCGCCTGCGCGCGCGTTTTCCGCAGGCCGCGGTCGAAGTCGCGCTGCCGCGAGGCGAGGTCGGCATCGTGTTCGCGACCGCGGACTGGTATGCGGGCTGCCTTGCGCTGCGCGACGAGTTCGCGTTCGAGTCGCTGGTCGACCTGTGCGGCATTGACTACCTCGGCTACGGCAGCGACGAGTGGGACACCTCGGTGTCGTCGGAGGGCTTCAGCCGCGGCGTGGAGGGGCGCGGTCCCGGGCGCTTCGCTTTCGGCCAGACCACCAGCCAGCAGGCGCCGCAGCCCGAGGGCAGCGTGATCACCCCCGTGCCGCAGCGGCGCTTCGCGACCGTGGTGCAGCTGCTGTCGGTATCGGCCAACCAGCGCCTGCGCGCGACCTGCTACGCCGACGATGACGACCTGCCGGTGATGGCATCGGTCAGCGACCTGTGGCCGGGCACCAACTGGTTCGAGCGCGAGGCGTTCGACCTGTTCGGCATCATCTACGAAGGCCATCCGGACCTGCGCCGGATCCTGACCGACTACGGCTTCGTCGGCCATCCGTTCCGCAAGGACTTCCCGCTGATCGGCAACGTCGAGGTTCGCTACGACCCGGAGCGCAAGCGCGTGGTCTACGAGCCGGTGACCTCGGTGGAGCCACGCGTTGGCGTGCCGCGCGTGATCCGCGACGACGCACGCTATGCCACCGCCGCCGGCGAGCAGATGGCGCGCCGCGCCGGGGACGCCGGATGAGCGCCGTGCCCTCGAGCCAGGCCGAGCAGCACCGCGCCGAAGAAGGTTTTGCGAGCAGCGTCGCGGAGTCGCGGCAGGAGATCCGCAACTACACGCTCAACTTCGGCCCCCAGCACCCGGCCGCGCACGGCGTGCTGCGACTGATCCTGGAGATGGATGGCGAGGTCGTGCAGCGCGCCGATCCGCACATCGGCCTGCTGCACCGCGGCACCGAGAAGCTCGCCGAGTCGAAGCCGTTCAACCAGTCAATCGGCTACATGGACCGGCTCGACTACGTGTCGATGATGTGCAACGAGCACGCGTACGTGCGCGCCATCGAGACCCTGATGGGCGTCGAGGCGCCGCCGCGCGCGCAGTGGATCCGCACCATGTTCGACGAGGTGACGCGGATCCTCAACCACCTGATGTGGGTAGGCTCCAACGGCCTCGACCTCGGCGCGATGGCGGTGTTCCTGTACGCGTTCCGCGAGCGCGAGGAGCTCATGGACGCCTACGAGGCGGTCAGCGGCGCGCGCATGCACGCGACCTACTACCGCCCCGGCGGCGTCTACCGCGACCTGCCGGAGCGCATGTCGCAGTACCGCGAGTCTCCGTGGAAGAAGGGCGCGAAGCTGAAGCGCTCCAATGCGTGGCGCGAGGGCTCGCTGCTCGACTTCCTCGAGGCGTTCGCGAAGGACTTCCCGCATCGAATCGACGAGTACGAGACGCTGCTCACCGACAACCGGATCTGGAAGCAGCGTACCGTGGGCATCGGCGTGATCCCGCCCGAGAAGGCGCTGGCGTGGGGCATGACCGGACCGATGCTGCGCGGCTCGGGCATCGCCTGGGACCTGCGCAAGAAGCGTCCCTACGCTGCCTACGACCAGGTTGACTTCGACATCCCGGTGGGGGTCGCCGGCGACTGCTACGACCGTTATCTTGTGCGCATGGCCGAGATGCGGCAGTCGGTGCGCATCATCGAGCAGTGCATCGCGTGGCTGCGGGCCAACCCCGGCCCGGTGATGATCGACAACTACAAGGTCGCGCCGCCTTCCCGCGGGGAGATGAAGGACGACATGGAAGCGCTGATCCACCACTTCAAGCTGTTCACCGAAGGCTACTGCGTGCCTGCCGGCGAGACCTACAGCGCGGTCGAGGGGCCGAAGGGCGAGCTCGGCGTGTACATGGTCAGCGACGGCGCCAACAAGCCTTTCCGCATGCACGTGCGCGCGCCCGGCTTCGCACACCTGTCGTCGATGGACGAGGTGGTGCGCGGGCACATGCTGGCCGACGTGGTCGCGATGATCGGCACCTACGACATCGTGTTCGGCGAGATCGACAGGTAAGGACGACGATGAAGGCGACAGGCAACTTCGAGAACGCACGCAACATCGATCCCCTGGTCGCGCTCAGCGACGACACGCGTGCGCACATCGACCACTGGCTGGCCAAGTTCCCGGCCGACCGCAAGCGCTCGGCGGTGCTGCAGGGGCTGTTCGCCGCGCAGCAGCAGAACGACGGCTGGCTGAGCGACGAGATCATCGCCGCGGTGGCCAAGTACCTCGAGCTGCCCCCGGTGTGGGCATACGAGGTCGCGACCTTCTACTCGATGTTCGAGACCGCGCCGGTCGGCCGCCACAACGTCGCGTTCTGCACCAACATCAGCTGCTGGCTCAATGGCGCCGAGGACCTGGTGGCCCATGCCGAACGGCGCCTGGGCTGCCGGCTGGGCGAGTCCTCCGCCGACGGCCGCGTGTACCTCAAACGCGAGGAAGAATGCGTCGCGGCGTGCTGCGGCGCGCCGGTGGTCGTGATCAATGGCCACTACCACGAGAACCTCGACGCGGCCGCGGTCGACGCGCTGCTTGACGGACTGAAGTAGAGGCTGGCGACGACATGGCACAGCACACCCCGCACGCATCCGCCGGCTACGGTCCGGTCGGCCCGGCGCCCAAGGAGCATCAGGCGGTCTACACGACGCTGCACTTCGACAAGCCGTGGGCTTACGACAACTACCTCAAGACCGGTGGCTACAGCGCTCTGCGCCGGATCCTCGAGGAGAAGATCCCGCCGGCCGACGTCATCGAGATGGTCAAGCAGTCGGGCCTGCGCGGCCGTGGTGGCGCCGGCTTCCCGACCGGGTTGAAGTGGAGCTTCATGCCCAAGGACTCGCGGATGCAGAAGTACATCCTGTGCAATTCGGACGAGTCCGAGCCAGGCACCTGCAAGGACCGCGACATCCTGCGCTACAACCCGCACGCGGTCATCGAGGGCATGGCGATCGCCTGCTATGCCACCGGTGCCTCGACCGGCTACAACTACCTGCGAGGCGAGTTCCACCACGAACCTTTCGAGCACTTCGAGGAAGCGACCGCGGAGGCCTACGCCAACGGCTGGCTGGGGCGCGACATCCTCGGCAGCGGCATCGACATCGAGCTGTACAACGCGCTCGGCGCGGGCGCGTACATCTGCGGCGAGGAGACCGCGTTGATGGAGTCGCTCGAAGGCAAGAAGGGGCAGCCGCGGTACAAGCCGCCGTTCCCGGCCAACTTCGGGCTGTTCGGCAAGCCGACCACGATCAACAACACCGAGACGTTCGCGTCGGTGCCCGCGATCATCCGCAACGGCGGCGAGTGGTTCCTCAACCTCGGCAAGCCCAACAACGGCGGGCCGAAGATCTTCTCGGTGTCGGGCCACGTGGCGAAGCCGGGCAACTTCGAGGTGCGCCTCGGCACCCCGTTCGCGGAGCTGCTGGAGATGGCCGGAGGCATGCGGCCAGGGCGGACGCTGAAGGGCGTGATCCCCGGCGGGTCGTCGATGCCGGTGCTCCCCGGCGACACGATGATGGGGCTGACGATGGACTACGACAGCATCCAGAAGGCCGGCTCCGGCCTGGGCTCGGGCGCGGTCATCGTGATGGACGACACCACCTGCATGGTGCGCGCCTGCCAGCGCATCGCGCGCTTCTACTACGCCGAATCCTGCGGCCAATGCACGCCGTGCCGCGAAGGCACCGGCTGGATGTACCGGATGCTGACGCGCATCGTCGAGGGCCAGTCGACGCTCGACGACCTGCACATGCTCAAGGCCGCCGCGGGGCAAATCGAGGGCCACACCATCTGCGCCTTCGGCGAGGCGGCAGCGTGGCCGGTGCAGGGCTTCCTTCGCCACTACTGGGACGAGTTCGCGTTCTACATCCGCAACGGCCGTTCTGTCGTCGACGACGCGCCGAGGGCCGCGGCATGATGCCCGCCGCGATCGTGATCACGGCGCGAGCGTGCATCCGGCGGCCGGCGGTGGCCCGGTGAGCGCGCAGCCGGTCAACCCGGGGCTGCCGCCCGACCACGTCACCGTCTTCATCGACGGCGTGGAGATGGCCGCGCCCAAGGGCTCGATGATCATCCATGCCGCCGACAGGGCCGGCATCCCCATCCCGCGCTTCTGCTATCACGACAAGCTTGCCATCGCAGCCAACTGCCGTATGTGCCTGGTCGAGGTAGAGAAGATGCAAAAGCCCGCGCCGGCGTGTGCGACGCCGGTCATGGACGGCATGAAGGTCTCCACGCGCAGCGACAAGGCGCTGAAGTCGCAGCGCAGCGTGATGGAGTTCCTGCTCATCAACCACCCGCTCGACTGCCCGATCTGCGACCAGGGCGGCGAGTGCGAGCTGCAGGACCTGGCGATGGGCTACGGTCGCTCGGTCAGCCGCTTCAACGAACGCAAGCGCGTGGTCGCCGACGAGGACCTCGGGCCGCTGGTCGCCACCGACATGACCCGCTGCATCCAGTGCACGCGCTGCATCCGCTTCACCGCCGAGATCGCCGGGACCCACGAGCTCGGCGGCATGCGGCGCGGCGAGAACCTGCAGGTCGGCACCTATGACGGCAAGCCGCTGTCGACCGAGCTGTCGGGCAACGTGATCGACATCTGCCCGGTCGGCGCGCTGACCAACAAGGTGTTTCGCTTCCGTGCGCGTCCCTGGGAGCTGGTGGCGCGCGAATCGCTCGGTTACCACGATGCGCTCGGCAGCAACCTGTTCCTGCACGTGCGCCGCGGCGAGGTGATGCGCACCGTGCCGCGCGACAATGAAGCGGTCAACGAGTGCTGGCTGTCCGACCGGGACCGCTATTCCCACCAGGGCCTGGAAGCCGACGACCGCGCGCGCGTGCCGATGCTGCGCGTGGCGTCCAACGGCGACGACGGCGACTGGCGCGAGGCGGGCTGGGAAGAGGCGCTGGAGCGCGCCGCCACCATCCTGCGCGACAACGCCGCCGACGGCCTCGGCATGCTGGTGCATCCGTCGACCTCCAACGAGGAGGGCGCGCTTCTGGCCGTACTGGGCGAGGCGCTGGGTACAGCCCACCTCGATCACCGCATCGACCAGCACGACCTGTCCGACGGCGCCGCCGCCGAGCCGTTCGCAATGCCGGTCGCCGACATCGCCCACGCCGACGTGATCGTGATCGTCGGCTCGCACCTGCGTTACGAGGTCCCGCTGCTGCACCAGCGCGTACGCGCTGCGTTCAACCGCGGCGCCAGCGTGCACGTCATCAACCCGGTGGACTTCGAGTTCACCTTCGACATCGCCTCGCGCCAGATCGTCGCACCGTCGGCGCTGGCGGCGGCACTCGGGTCGTCTGTCACGGACGACGCGCTGCGCGACGCGAGCCGCCCGGTGGTCATCATTGGCGCCGTCGCCGAGCGCGGCCCCCATGCGGCCGCGATCCGCGCCGCCGCCGCCGCCCTTACGGGTCGCGCCACCGTGTGCCGCATCCCGCAGGGCGCCAACGCTGTCGGCCTCTCGCGCCACGGCGTGCTGCCGGGCGGGCTCGACGCGCGCGCGATGCTGGTGTCGCCGCGCAGCGCCTACCTGCTGTACGGCATCGAGCCGGGGCTGGATTTCGCCGATCCCCCCCTTGCGCGCAAGGCATTGGGCGCGGCCCAGGTCGTGGCCTTCAGCCAGTTCGCGTGCGCGTCCACGCGAGCGGTCGCCGACGTGATCCTGCCGATCGGCCTGTTGCCGGAGATCGATGCCACGCTGACCAACCTCGAGGGCCGGGACCAGGTCGCGATCCCCGCCGGCAAGCTGCCGGGTCTGGCGCAGCCAGGCTGGCGCGTGCTGCGGGCGCTCGCGGGCGGCATGGGGTTGCCCGGTTTCGAGTTCACCGACCTCGGCGGTGCGCGCGCCGCGATGGTGCTGCGCACGGTGTCGATGGTGGATGGTGCTGGTCCGGAGGGGAAGCTCGCCGGTGGGCAGGACGCCGCCGGCGCTGGCCATGGCGTCGAGCTGGCCGCGTCGCAGGCGATCTACCGGATCGACGCGGTCACGCGCCGCGCCGCGGCGTTGCAGGCGCACCCTCTGACGTTGGGCCCGCGGGTCACGCTGCATCCCGACACTGCCGCCGACGCCGGCCTGCGCGAAGGCACGATGGCCAAGGTCGGCAACGGGGTCGGCACCGCGACGCTGCAGGTCGCGACCAGTATCCGGGTGGCACCCGGCATCGCGTGGGTCGAGTCGGGCTACGGCGCGACCGCGGCGCTGGCGTCCGGCCGGGTGACGGTGGTGGCGGCATGAACACCTACGAGTTCCTGTCACCTGTGTCCGGGCCGGTGCAGGCGTTCCTGGCGTCGCTGGGCCCGGCCGGGCTGGTGGCGTGGATCGTGCTCAAGATCCTGCTGGTCGCGGTGCCGGTGATCCTGGCGGTCGCGTTCTACGTGGTCTGGGAGCGCAAGCTGATCGGCTGGATGCATTCGCGCCACGGGCCGATGTACGTCGGCATGGGTGTTTTCCAGGCGTTCGCCGACGTCTTCAAGCTGCTGTTCAAGGAAGTCATCCAGCCGACCAAGGCGCAGCCGGTGCTGTACGTGCTGGCGCCGCTGATCACGCTGGCGCCGGCGTTCGCGGCGTGGGCCGTGGTGCCGTTCGATGCCCAGCTGGTGCTGTCCAACGCCAACGCCGGCCTGCTGTACCTGCTGGCGATGACCTCGCTGGGCGTGTACGGGATCATCCTCGCGGGCTGGGCCTCCAATTCCAAGTATGCGTTCCTGGGCGCGATGCGCTCCGCGGCGCAGGTCGTCAGTTACGAGATCGCCATGGGCTTCGCGCTGGTCGGCGTGATGGTCGGCGCCGGCAGCCTCAACCTGACGGAAATCGTCATGGCGCAGGCCGGCAGCAAGGGCCTGTTCGACTGGTTCTGGCTGCCAATGCTGCCGCTGTTCGTCGTGTTCTTCGTGTCTGGCGTCGCAGAGACCAACCGTGCGCCGTTCGACGTGGTCGAGGGCGAGTCGGAGATCGTCGCCGGGCACATGGTCGAGTACTCGGGCTCGGCGTTCGCGCTGTTCTTCCTGGCCGAATACGCCAACATGATCCTGGTGAGCTTCCTCACTGCGATCTTCTTCATGGGCGGCTGGCTGTCCCCGTTCCAGGGCTGGTTCGACGGCATCCCGGTGCTGTCGCTGCTCGCGGTCGACGGCTGGTGGTGGCTGTTCGCGAAGGCGGGGTTCTTCGCCAGCTGCTTCATCTGGTTCCGCGCGTCGTTACCGCGCTATCGCTATGACCAGATCATGCGGCTGGGGTGGAAGGTGTTCATCCCGCTTTCGATCTTCTGGATCGTGGTGACCGCATTGATGGCGTATTACGGCGTGTTCGAGGCAGGGGTCTGATGGGCAAGCTGGGTTCCTACCTGAAGTCGCTGCTGCTGCTGGAGCTGCTCGGCGGCCTGTGGCTGACGCTGAAGTACCTGTTCCGTCCCAAGTACACGCTGATGTACCCGATGGAGAAGACGCCGCAGTCGCCGCGCTTCCGCGGCCTGCATGCGCTGCGCCGCTATCCCAACGGCGAGGAGCGCTGCATCGCGTGCAAGCTGTGCGAGGCAGTGTGCCCGGCGCTGGCGATCACGATCGACTCCGAGATGCGCGCCGACGGCAGCCGCCGCACCACGCGCTACGACATCGACCTGTTCAAGTGCATCTACTGCGGGTTCTGCGAGGAATCCTGCCCGGTGGACTCGATCGTCGAAACCCACGTCCACGAGTACCACTTCGAGCTGCGCGGCGAGAACATCGTCGACAAGCAGCAGCTGCTGGCGATCGGCGACCGGCTGGAGCCGGAGATCGCCGAGCGCCGCACCGCCGATGCGGCCTACAGGTAAGCCATGGATTTCGTTCTCATCGCGTTCTACGCCTTCGCGGCCGTTACCGTCATGTCCGCGGTGGCGGTCATCAGCGTGCGCAACCCGGTGCACGCGGCGCTGTTCCTGGTGCTGACGTTCTTCACCGTGGCCTGCACGTGGATCATCGCCGGCGCGGAGTTCCTCGGCGTGGCGCTGATCCTGGTGTACGTCGGTGCGGTGATGGTGCTGTTCCTGTTCGTGGTGATGATGCTCGACGTCGACGTGGCGCCGCTGCGCGAAGGCTACGTGCGCTACCTGCCGGTCGGGCTGGTGGTGGCGGTGGTGATGCTGGTCGAGATCCTGGCGCTGATCGGCATCAAGGCGCGCGTGGCGACGCCGTTCGCTCCCGACGCCGCGGAGGTGGAGGGCGTGTCCAACACGGTCTGGCTGGCGCGGCGGCTGTTCACCGATTTCCTGCTGCCGTTCGAGGTCGCGGCGCTGATCCTGACCGTGGCGGTGGTCGCCGCGGTGATGCTGACGCTGCGCCGGCGCGAGGGCACCAAGCACCAGGATCCGGCGGCCCAGTCGCGCGTGCGCGCTGGCGACCGCATGCGGCTGGTCAAGATGGATGCGACCGCGCCAACAGTGGAGCCGACCGGCGACATGGCAGCGCCGGACGGGGAGGCGAAGTAATGGAGTCCACGGTCATCAGCGGGCTCGCGCTCGGCCACTACCTTGCGCTGGGTGCCGTGCTGTTCTGCATCAGCGTCGCCGGCATCTTTCTCAACCGCAAGAACGTGATCATCCTGCTGATGTCGATCGAGCTGATGCTGCTCGCGGTCAACATCAACTTCATTGCGTTCTCGCGGGAGTTCGGTGACGCCGCCGGCCAGATCTTCGTGTTCTTCATCCTGACCGTCGCCGCCGCGGAGGCCGCCATCGGGCTGGCGATCCTGGTCACGGTGTTCCGCAACCGGCACACGATCAATGTCGCCGAACTCGACACGTTGAAGGGCTGACCGATGCCGGGCACGGAATTCGCGATCTCGAAGGCGATGCTGCTCGTCGTGGTGCTCGCGCCGCTGCTGGGCGCGATCGTCGCCGGGCTGTTCGGCCGCCAGGTCGGCCGCGCCGGCGCGCACATGGTGACGATCGCCGGCGTGGCGACCAGCTGCGCGTTGTCGATGTACGTGCTGTGGCAGCTGGTGTCGCAGGGCGCCGCGCCGTTCAACGAGAACCTCTACACGTTCTTCGAGGTCGGCAACTACTCCGCGCACGTCGGCTTCATGGTCGACCGTCTGACCGCGATGATGATGGTGGTGGTGACCTTCGTGTCGCTGCTGGTGCACATCTACACCATCGGCTACATGTCGGAGGACCCCGGCTACCAGCGCTTCTTCAGCTATATCAGCCTGTTCACCTTCGCGATGCTGATGCTGGTGATGTCCAACAACTTCCTCCAGCTGTTCTTCGGCTGGGAGGCGGTGGGCCTGGTGTCGTACCTGCTGATCGGGTTCTGGTACAGGCGCCCAAGCGCGATCTTCGCCAACCTCAAGGCGTTCCTGGTCAACCGCGTCGGCGACTTCGGCTTCCTGCTCGGTATCGCCGGGGTGCTGTTCTGGTTCGGCACGCTGGACTACGCCACCGTCTTCGCCAACGCCAGCGACCGCATCGGCGGTGGGCAGACCGTGGAGGTGATCGCAGGCTACGAGTGGTCGGTCGCGACCCTGGTCTGCATCTGCCTGTTCGTCGGCGCGATGGGCAAGTCGGCGCAGGTGCCGCTGCACGTCTGGCTGCCGGACTCGATGGAGGGTCCGACGCCGATCTCGGCGCTGATCCACGCCGCCACCATGGTCACCGCCGGCATCTTCATGGTCGCGCGCATGTCGCCGATGTTCGAGCTGTCGGCGACCGCGCTGCAGTTCATCGTCTTCATTGGCGCCACCACGGCGTTCTTCACTGGCCTCATCGGCATTGTGCAGAACGACATCAAGCGCGTGGTCGCCTACTCCACGCTGTCGCAGCTGGGATACATGACGGTCGCGCTGGGCGTGTCTGCGTACTCGGCGGCGGTCTTCCACCTGATGACGCACGCGTTCTTCAAGGCGCTGCTGTTCCTGGCCGCGGGCTCGGTGATCATCGGCATGCACCACGAGCAGGACATGCGCAAGATGGGCGGCCTGCGCAAGTACATGCCGATCACCTTCGCCACCAGCCTGATCGGCACGCTGGCGCTCGTCGGCACGCCGTTCTTCAGCGGCTTCTATTCCAAGGACACCATCATCGAGGCCGCGCACCACGCGGCGGGCGAGGGCGGCTGGGTGTTCCAGTACGGCTACTGGGCGGTGCTGCTGGGCGCGTTCGTCACCTCCTTCTACAGCTTCCGGCTGCTGTACATGACCTTCTTCGGCGAGGAGCGATTCCGCCACGCGGTGGCGTCCGGCGTCGACACCCGCCAGGCGAAGGATGCGCACGGCGTCGCGACGCACCATGAGCCGCTGCACGACGACGGCCACGGCCACCACCACGATCACGCCCACCATGGGCACGGCGACGAGCCGCACGAATCGCCGTGGGTGGTGACGCTGCCGCTGGTGCTGCTGGCGATCCCGTCGATCGCGATCGGCTTCCTGACCGCCGGCCCGATGCTGTTCGGCACCGACTGGTTGGGCCATGCGCAGCAGGCGCCGTTCTTCCTCGGTGCGATCGACGTCGCCGCTGCGCGCGACACGGTCGCCGCGGTGGGCGCCAGGGTCTGGCATGGCCCGGTCGCGTTCGCGCTGCACGGCTTCGTCGCGCCCGCGTTCTGGCTCGCGTTCGGCGGCTTCGCGTTGGCGACGCTGATGTACTGGTGGAAGCCGTCGCTGCCGGCGAAGGCCGCGCGCGTCTTCGCGCTCCCGGTGCACGTGCTGGAGAAGAAGTACTGGGCGGACGACCTGTGGATCGGCGGCTTCGCGCGCGGCGGCCTGCTGCTCGGCGAAGCGTCGCGGATGGTCGACGCGCGCTTTATCGATGGTGCCGCGGTCAACGGCAGCGCGCGTCTGGTCGGGCTGTTCGCCGGCGTCGTCCGCAGGCTGCAGTCGGGCTACCTGTACCACTACGCGTTCGCGATGATCCTCGGCCTGATCGGGCTGCTCGCGGTTCTGATCCACTACTGGACCTGATCCCCCGTGTCGAACTGGCCCCTCCTGAGTCTCCTGATCTGGCTGCCGATTCTCGGCGGCGGCGCCGTGGTCGCGCTCGGCAACGGCCGGGCCGGTGCCGCGCGCTGGCTGTCGCTGGCGATCGCGCTGCTAGTGTTCGCGCTGAGCATCCCGCTGTACACCGGCTTCGACGCCACCGCGACGACGATGCAGTTCGTCGAGCAGCGCGCCTGGATCCCGGCCTACGACGTGCAGTACCACCTTGGCGTCGACGGCATCGCGATCGCACTGATCATGCTGACCACGTTGACCACCGCGCTTGTGCTGGTCGGCGCGTGGACCTCGATCGACAGGCGCGTCAGCCAGTACTGCGCGGCGTTCCTGGTCCTGGAAGGGCTGATGATCGGCGTGTTCTCCGCGGTCGACGCGCTGCTGTTCTATGTGTTCTTCGAGGGCATGCTGATCCCGATGTTCATCATCATCGGGGTCTGGGGTGGGCCGCGACGCGTGTTCGCGTCGCTCAAGTTCTTCCTCTACACCTTCCTCGGCTCGGTGTTCATGCTGGTCGGGCTGGTGTACCTGTACCTCAAGGCCGGAAGCTGGCAGCTGCCCGACCTGTACGCGCTGCCGCTCAACGCGACCGAGCAGACCTGGCTGTTCTTCGCGTTCCTGGCCGCGTTCGCGGTCAAGGTGCCGATGTTCCCGGTGCATACGTGGTTGCCCGACGCGCACGTCGAGGCCCCCACCGGCGGCTCGGTGATCCTGGCGGCGATCATGCTGAAGATCGGCGGCTACGGCTTCCTGCGCTTCACGCTGCCGATCGTGCCCGACGCGGGCCACGAGTGGGCGTGGCTGGTGATCGGGCTGTCGCTGGTCGCGATCGTCTATGTCGGCCTGGTGGCGATGGTCCAGCAGGACATGAAGAAGCTGATCGCGTACTCGTCGGTCTCGCACATGGGCTTCGTCACCCTGGGCACGTTCATCGCGTTCGCGCTGGTGCGCGACCTCGGCGCCGACGATGCGGCGCGGTTGGGCCTGCAGGGTGCGATGGTGCAGATGATCTCGCACGGCTTCATCTCCGGCGCGATGTTCTTCTGCGTGGGGGTCCTGTACGACCGGATGCATACCCGCATGATCCGTGACTACGGCGGCGTCGCCAACGTGATGCCGTGGTTCGCGACGTTCATGGTGCTGTTCGCGATGGCCAACTCGGGCCTACCCGGGACCTCGGGGTTCGTCGGCGAGTTCATGGTGATCCTGGCCGCGTTCCAGCACAGCCCGCTGATCGCCTTCGCGGCCGCGTTCACGCTGATCATCGGCGCGGCCTACACGCTGTGGCTCGTCAAGCGGGTGCTGTTCGGCGAGGTCGGCAACGCCCATGTCGCCGAGCTGCAGGACATCAACGCCCGCGAGACCCTGGTGCTGTCGGTGTTCGCCGTCGGCGTGCTGCTGCTCGGCATCTGGCCGAAGCCGCTGACCGACCTGATGGAGCCCTCCATCGCGCAGCTGGCGGCCATGCTGGCCAACAGCAAGCTGTGACCCCCACGACGATGACGAGCTCGCCGCAATGATTTCCGGTCCGATGACGCCCCCCGTCCGAACCCTCGCCGACATCGCGCCGCTGGCGCCGGAGCTGGTCGTGATCCTCGGCGCGTTCGCGCTGCTCATGCTCGACCTGTTCGTGGACGAGCGCCGCCGCTTCGTCACCCAGGCGCTCGCGGTGGTGGTGCTGGCGGTCGCCGCGGCGATGATCGGTTTCGGCGTGGGCGGCCACGGCGTGGCGCTCGCGGGGATGTTCGTCCGCGACACCACCGCCGACGTGCTGAAACTGTCGCTGCTGGTCGCGAGCGCGGTGTCGCTCCTCTACATCTGGCCGTTCCTGCGCGAGCGTGGGCTGTACAAGGGCGAGGTGCCGGTGCTGGTGCTGTTCGCGTCGGCAGGCATGATGCTGCTGGTGTCGGCCGGCAACCTGACCATGGTCTACGTCGGGCTGGAGCTGCTGGCGCTGTGCCAGTACGCGCTGGTCGCGACCGACCGCGACAGCCCGGTCGCGTCCGAGGCGGCGATGAAGTACTTCGTCCTCGGCGCACTCGCGTCGGGCATGCTGCTGTACGGCATGTCGCTGGTGTACGGCGCTACCGGTAGCCTCGACCTGCCGACCATCAACGCCGCGGCTGCCGGCCTGCAGGGCGAGGGCCGCACGCTCCTGCTCACCGGCACCGTGTTCCTGGTGGTGGGCATCGCGTTCAAGTTCGGCGCCGCGCCGTTCCACATGTGGCTGCCCGACGCCTACCACGGCGCGCCGACTGCGATCACCGTGTTCATTGGCGCGGCTCCCACGCTGGCCACGTTCGGCATGGCCTACCGGCTGCTGGAAACCGGCGTCGGCCCGCTGTTCCCGCAGTGGCAGCTGCTGCTCGCCGGGCTTGCGGCGCTGTCGCTGGTGGTGGGCAACCTGTTCGCGCTGCCGCAGACCAACCTGAAGCGGCTGCTGGCGTATTCGACGGTGTCGCACATCGGGTTCCTGTTCCTCGGCCTCGCTGGCGGCGGCCCCGACGGTTACGCCGCGGCGATGTTCTATGCAATCAGCTACGTGCTGATGGCGCTGGCGTCATGGTCGGCGATCGTGATGCTGTCGCGGCGCGACTTCGAGGCCGACCGCATCGACGACTACCGCGGGCTCAATGTCCGCAGTCCGTGGATGGCGGGGCTGATTCTCTGCATCATGGCGTCGCTGGCCGGCGTGCCTCCGTTCCTCGGCTTCTGGGCCAAGCTGGTGGTGCTGCGCGCCGCGCTCGAAGGCGGGCTGATGTGGCTGGCAATCGTCGGCATCGTGTTCGCGGTGGTCGGTGCGTTCTATTACCTGCGCGTCATCAGGGTCATGTACTTCGACGAGCCGCAGTCGATGGCGGGCGGTCCGGGGACGATGCAGCCTCGCCCTGGCCTGATGCTGCGCGCGGTGTTCGTCGCCAACGCACTGGCGTTGCTGGTGCTGGGGCTGTTCTGGAGCCCGATCATGGCGTGGTGCCAGTACGCGTTCGGTGCCTGACGCGCGGTATCGCCCGCAGCGCGGCCGGTACAGCGAACCGTGCGTGTCGCGGGCTTGCAAATCATCCCGCGCCTGCGCATAATTCCGCTCCTGATGCGGGGTGGAGCAGTCTGGCAGCTCGTCGGGCTCATAACCCGAAGGTCGCAGGTTCAAATCCTGCCCCCGCTACCAGCTTCGCGAGATCGAGGTGCGCCCCCCGGGGCATGCGTCGACCACGCGGATCGGGCTAGGCCGGTGCGTCCTCCAGCGCCCGGCACCGGAATCCAGTGGTATCGGACAAGGGGCCCCATGGGCCCTTTGTCGTTTCTGGCGTTCGGCAGGGCATAGATCGACGCGTCGCGGCGCCCGCCGCGGCCGGCACCGAAGGTAGGGTCCAGGCACACAGTGGCAGACAAGGCGACCGACATCGCGACATTGCTTGGCCCGACGGTGGCATCGCTCGGGCTCGAACTGCTGGGCGCGGAGTATCTTCCGGCTCCCAGCAGTGCGGTGCTGCGCCTGTATATCGACCGCCCCGGCGCCGATCCAAATGACCCGTCGACGGGCGTAACGATCGAAGACTGCGAGGCGGTCAGCCGCGAGGTGTCCGCGCAGCTTGACGTCGAGGACCCGATCAGCAGCCAGTACACGCTGGAGGTGTCCTCGCCGGGGGTCGACCGGCTGCTGTTCACGGTCGCGCAGTTCGCCCGATTCATCGGGCAGCGGGCGAAGGTCGGGCTGAAGCTGCCGCAGGATGGACGCCGCCGGCTGCAGGGCATGATCAGCGCGGTTGTCGAAGGCGAGGGCGGGCGTGCTGGCAGCGTGACCTTCGACGTCGACGGGCAGCCGTTCACGGTGTCGGCCGACAACGTCGACAAGGCCCGGCTGATGCCCGACTGGGTTGCACTGGGTTATGCGCCGGCGCAGGACGCATCGGGCCGCGATGCGCGCCCGGGCAAGGGCGAGGCGCGGCCGAGAGGCGCGACACGGGATGGCGGCAACGCGGGTGAGGCATCGGATCAACGAACCAACAAGCCGGCGGCCAGCAAGCCGACCGCTGCGGAGTAGAGAAGCACATGAGCAAGGAACTGTTGCTGGTCGTGGACGCGGTTGCCAATGAGAAGGGCGTGCCGGAGTCGGTGATCCTGGAGGCCATCGAGGCCGCGTTGGCCACAGCGGCCAAGAAGCGCTACGCCGAGGACGAGGTGCTGACCCGCGTGTCGATCGACGCCGAGACCGGCGAGTACGAGACCTTCCGCCGCTGGGAGGTGGTCGCCGACGACGTCGTGATGGAGTCGCCCGACCGCCAGATCCGGCTGATGGACGCCATCGACGAGGCCGAGGGCGTCGATGTCGGCGACTACATCGAAGAGCAGATCGACAACGTGGACTTCGGCCGCATCGCCGCCCAGGCCGCGAAGCAGGTGATCGTGCAGCGCGTCCGCGAGGCCGAGCGCGCGCAGGTGGTGGATGCCTGGAAGGACCGCGTCGGCGAGCTGGTGACCGGCATCGTCAAGCGCGTCGAGCGCGGCAGCGTATACGTCGACCTCGGCGGCAACGCCGAAGCCTTCATCCCGAAGGACCGTGCGATCCCGCGCGACGTCGTCCGCGCCGGCGACCGCATCCGCGGCTACCTCTACGACGTGCGCACCGAGCCGCGCGGGCCGCAGCTGTTCATCAGCCGCGCCGCGCCGGAATTCATGATGGAGCTGTTCAAGCTCGAGGTGCCCGAGGTCGGCCAGGGCCTCGTCGAGATCAAGGCCTGCGCGCGCGACCCCGGCGACCGCGCCAAGATCGCCGTCGTCGCCTACGACACCCGCACCGATCCGATCGGCGCCTGCATCGGCATGCGCGGTTCGCGCGTGCAGGCGGTGTCCAACGAGCTCAACGGCGAGCGCGTGGACATCGTGCTGTGGTCCGACAACCCCGCGCAGTTCGTCATCAACGCGATGGCGCCGGCCGAGGTGCAGTCGATCGTGGTCGACGAGGACAAGCACTCGATGGACCTGGCGGTGGCCGAGGACCGGCTGGCGCAGGCGATCGGCAAGGGTGGCCAGAACGTGCGCCTCGCCAGCCGCCTGGCGGGCTGGCAGCTCAACGTGATGACGCAGGACCAGGTCGCGGAGAAGTCCGAGGCGGAGCAGTCCGCCGCGCGCGCGCTGTTCGTCGAGAAGCTCGAGGTCGACGAGGAGATCGCCAACATCCTGGTGACCGAGGGCTTCAGCACGGTCGAGGAGATCGCGTACGTGCCGGTCGGCGAGCTGCTGGCGGTGGAGGGCTTCGACGAGGACATCGTCGAGGAACTGCGCGCCCGCGCCCGCGACTCGCTGCTCAACGACGCGCTGGCGGTGGAAGAGGAGCTCGACGGGAACGCGCCCGCCGACGACCTGCTGGCGCTGGAGGGCATGGACGACGAAACCGCGTTCGCGCTCGCCGCCCGAGGCGTGCGCACCAGCGAAGACCTGTCCGACCTGGGCGCCGACGAAGTCGTCGATTTCGCCATCGAGGGGCTCGACGCCACGCGCGCCGCGGCACTGATCCTGGCCGCGCGCGCCGAAGAGATCGCGCGCCTGGAGCGCGAAGGCTAGGGAGCCCGCGGACGCACGGGGCTAGAATCGTTCTTTCAGGCGCCGGCCACGGCCGGCGCCACATGACACGGAATCCGAATGTCGCAGCAAACCACCATCCGCAAGCTGGCCGCACTGGTGAACACGCCGGTCGAGAAACTGCTCGTGCAGCTGTCCGAGGCGGGAATGGCGTTTACCGATCCCGACCAGGTCGTGACCAGCACCGAGAAGGTCAAGCTGCTGGGCTTCCTGCGGCGCACCCACGGCAAGGGCGACCAGCCCGTCGAGGACGCGATCGCGCCGCGCAGGATCACGCTCAACCGCAGCCAGAAGCAGGAGCTGACGGTCGGCGGCGGAAAGAACCGCGCGACGGTCGACGTGCTGGTGCGCAAGAAGGTCACGTTGGTCAAGCCGGGCGATGGCGCGCCCATCCGCACGGCGGCCGAGGTGGAAAGCGACGAGCGCGCTGAAATCCTGCGCAAGCTCGAGGAGTCGCGCCAGCGCAACCTGACAGAGCAGCAGAAGCTGGCCGAGCAGGACCGCGAGCGCGCCGACGAGGCGGCCGCGCGCAAGCGCAAGGAGACCGAGGACGCCGAGCGCCTGGTCGCCGAAGCCGCGCTGGCCGTCGCCGCGCCTCCCGAGTCGGATGCCGGCACGCGCAAGGCCGCGCATGGCCACGGCCATCCGAAGCCCGCTGCCGCGCCACGCGGCGACGAGCGCCCGGGTGCCGGCGCCGGTCACAAGCAGAAGGGCAGCCGCGGCTCTCACGTGATGGTCGCCGGCGTCGAAGACGACGACGGCGCCGCCGCGCGCTTCGCCGGGCAGCTCCACCTCAGTGCCAGCGAGCGCGCGCGCCGCAGCACCGTGCGCGCCAAGCCCAAGCCGCGCCGCAACCTCGACCAGTCACGCAGCGGCTCGGGCGAGCACGCGTTCACCCGCCCGACCGAGCGCCAGGTGCGCGACGTCGCCATCGGTGACGCGATCACGGTCGCGGACCTGGCGCAGAAGCTCGCGCTGAAGGGCGGCGACGTGGTCAAGGCGCTGTTCAAGATGGGCGTCATGGCGACCATCACCCAGTCGATCGACCACGACACCGCGGCGCTGGTCGTCGAGGAGCTCGGCCACCGGCCGGTGCGCGCCGATGCCGACGACGCCGAGTCCGAGCTGCTGGCCCACGTCGAGCAGGCGCAGGGCGACCTCGCGCCGCGTCCGCCGGTGGTCACCATCATGGGCCACGTCGACCACGGCAAGACCTCGCTGCTGGACTACATCCGCACCACCAAGGTGGCGTCCGGCGAAGCCGGTGGCATCACCCAGCACATCGGCGCGTACCACGTCGAGACCGCCAACGGCGTCATCAGCTTCCTCGACACGCCCGGCCACGCCGCGTTCTCGTCGATGCGCGCCCGCGGCGCGAAGCTGACGGACATCGTGGTGCTGGTGGTGGCCGCCGACGATGGCGTGATGCCGCAGACGATCGAGGCGATCAAGCACGCCAAGGCCGCCGCGGTGCCGTTGATCATCGCGATCAACAAGATCGACAAGTCCGATGCCGACCCGGGCCGGATCCGCAACGAACTGCTGACCCACGACGTGGTCGCCGAGGATTTCGGTGGCGACGTGCAGATGGTCGAGCTGTCGGCCAAGACCGGACTCGGCGTCGACGGGCTGCTGGACGCAATCACCCTGCAGGCCGAGGTGCTGGAGCTGACGGCGGCGCCGGAAGGCCGCGCGTCCGGCGTCGTCATTGAGTCTTCGCTGGACAAGGGTCGTGGCCCGGTCGCCACCGTGCTGGTGCAGCAGGGCGCACTCTCCAAGGGCGACTACCTTGTCTGCGGCGTGCAGTATGGCCGCGTGCGGGCGCTGTTCGATGAGACCGGCACCCAGGTGCCGAGCGCGGGGCCGTCGATCCCGGTGCAGGTGCTGGGCCTGTCCGGCGTGCCTGACGCGGGCGACGATTTCGTCGTTGTCGCCGACGAGCGCCTGGCCAAGGAGGTCGCGCAGCAGCGCGAGAACAAGCGGCGCGAGTCGCGGCTGGTCGGCGTGCCGGGCAACCGCATGGAAGACATCATGGCGCAGATGGGACAGGCCGAAGGCCAGCTCAGCCTGCCGCTGATCATCAAGGCCGACGTGCAGGGTTCGGTGCAGGCGCTGCGCGAGGCGCTGACCGCGCTGACCACCGACGCCATCCGTATCAACGTCATCGGCTCCGGCGTCGGCGGCATCACCGAGTCCGACGCCAACTCGGCGATGACGTCGAAGGCCACGATCATCGGCTTCAACGTCCGCGCCGATGCCTCGGCGCGAAAGGTCATCGAGGCCAACGGGGTTGACCTGCGCTACTTCTCGATCATCTACGACGTCATCGACCAGGTGAAGCAGGTCGCCTCCGGCATCCTGGGCGTGGAGATCCGCGAGGAGATCATCGGCACCGCGGAGGTGCGCGACGTGTTCCGCAGCTCCAAGTTCGGCGCGGTCGCCGGCTGCATGGTGGTCGAGGGCGTGGTCAAGCGCAGCAAGCCGATCCGCGTGCTGCGCGACAACACCGTGGTCTTCGAGGGCGAACTCGAGTCGTTGCGCCGCTTCAAGGAGAACGTCGACGAGGTGCGCGTCAATACCGAGTGCGGCATCGGCGTGAAGGCGTACAACGACGTGCAGCCGGGCGACCAGATCGAGTGCTTCGAACGCATCGAGGTCCAGCGCACGCTGTGACGTGGGCGCGCCCGCCTGCCGGGCGCGCATCGTACGCCGCGCCGCCACGCGCCGGGTCCCCGGCGCACCACACCAGCAGGTGGCTTGAGCATGGCCCAGAAGAAGTCCTTCCATCGCACCGACCGCGTTTCGGCACAGCTGCGTCGCGAGCTTGGCACCCTGGTGCGTGAGGCCGTGGCCGAACATGGGTTGCCGTCGGTCAGCGTGTCCGATGTCGAGGTCACGCGCGACATGGCGCACGCCAACGTGTTCGTCACCGCGCTGCAGGCAGAGCGTTCCGAAGAGGCGGTGCTGGGCCTGAAGGCGGTCGCGCACGAGGTGCGCTACCGGCTCGCGCAGTCGGTCAAGATGCGCCACGTGCCGGAGCTGCATTTCCACTACGACGACTCCGTCGACCGCGGCGAGCGCATCGACAACCTGCTGCGCGATCTCGGCGATATCGAGCCAGCGGCGCCCGATGATAGCGCTGAGAGCGGCGATGGGGATGGCGATGACGATACGGGTCCCCCCCAGGCCTGAGCCGGTGCGGACCCCGCCGGTGTCCGGGCCGTACAGGGGCACCCGGTGACGCAGACGCGCGCGCGCACCGTCTTCCGTCAGCTTGACGGACTGCTGCTGCTCGACAAGCCGCCCGGGATGAGCTCCAACCAGGCGTTGCAGCGCGTGCGCCATCTATTCCGCGCGCGCAAGGCGGGGCACACCGGCAGCCTCGATCCGCTGGCGACCGGCCTGCTGCCGGTGTGCTTTGGCGAGGCAACGAAGATCGCCGGGGGCCTGTTGGGCGCGCGCAAGGCGTACGACACCGTCGCGCGGCTCGGCGTGGTCACGGACACCGATGACGCCGAAGGCCAGCCGCTGCGCGAGCGCGCGGTCGGCGCATACGACATCCCGACCATCGACGCCGCGCTGGCCGCATTGACAGGGCCGATCCTCCAGGCGCCACCGATCTACTCCGCGCTCAAGCGCGGCGGCGAGCCGCTGTACGCCAAGGCGCGGCGCGGCGAGCAGGTCGAAGTCGAGGTGCGCCCGGTCGAGGTCCACGCCTTCGAACTGCAGTCCGCGACGGACCTGATCGACGAGCTGGAGGTGGGCGCGCTGCCGGTGCTGCGCCTGCACGTGGAATGCGGCTCAGGCACCTACGTGCGCAGCCTGGTGCGCGACCTTGGCGAGGCGCTGGGGTGTGGCGCCCACGTTGCGGCGTTGCGCCGGCTGTGGGTCGAGCCGTTCCGCGAGCCGCGGATGTGGACGCTCGAGGAGCTTCAGGGCCTGGCGCGGCGCGGCGAGCACCGCCTCGACGCCTGCCTGCTGCCGGTCGAGGCCGGCATGTCCGGCTGGCCCATGGTTCACATCGGCACCGCGGATGCGGCCCGCCTCGCGTTCGGGCAGCCGCTGCGCGGGCGTTACGCGCCGGCGGGCGAGGTGGCCCTGGTCGGTCCCCACGGCCGCGCGCTGGGGCTCGGCGAGGTCGATACCGACGGTGGCCTGCGCGCACGCAGGCTGTTCGCGTGGGCCTGCAGCCAGCCGGTCGCCGACGCCTGAACAGGCTGGCGCGCCTTGTCCGGCGTCGGTCCCGGCGGTACAATCCGGCGGCTCTTCGGAGCCCTTCCCGGCGTCCAACGCGCCGATCCCAAGCAAACGGCGAGCCCCGCGGTGCCCGCGCATGCCCCGCGCATGCCCGAGGTTCCTGCAGGCCACGCATCACCCGAGGCAACAGCCCAGATGTCCATCGACTCCAGCACCGTCATCGAAGAACACAAACGTGGCGACAACGACACCGGTTCCCCGGAAGTCCAGGTCGCCCTGCTCACCGCCCGCATCGTGCACCTGACCGAGCATTTCAAGTCGCACAAGCAGGACCACCACAGCCGGCGCGGCCTGCTGATGATGGTCAACCGCCGCCGCAGCCTGCTCGACTATCTGCACCGCAAGGATGCCGCCCGCTACCGGGCGCTGATCGAGAAGCTCGGCCTGCGCCGGTAAACCGTCCCCACCGCGGCGCAGAAATGCGCCGCGGTTTTTTTTGGCCCGCCCGCGCGGGCCGTCCCGGCGCGGCATGGGTCGCTTCCGGTCCATCGCAAGACATCGAAAGGACTACATCGTGGCGAAAGTGACCAAGAGCTTCCAGTACGGCCAGCAGACCATCACCCTGGAGACCGGCGAGATCGCGCGCCAGGCCGGCGGTGCGGTCATGGTCTCGTGCGAAGGCACGGTGCTGCTCGTCAGCGCCGTGGCCAACAGGACCGCGCGCGAAGGGCAGGACTTCTTCCCGCTGACCGTGGACTACCAGGAGAAGTTCTACGCCGGCGGCCGCATCCCGGGCGGCTTCTTCAAGCGCGAGGGCCGGCAGAGCGAGAAGGAGACGCTGATCTCGCGCCTGATCGACCGTCCGATCCGCCCGCTGTTCCCCGATGGCTTCCGCAACGAAGTGCAGATCGTCGCCACCGTGATGTCGATGAACCCCGAGATCGACGGCGACGTCCTCGCCCTGATCGGCGCGTCCGCCGCGCTGTCGCTGTCCGGCGCGCCGTTCGACGGCCCGATCGGCGCCGCGAAGGTCGGCTACAGGAACGGTGGTTACGTGCTCAACCCGACCGTCAGCGAGCTCAAGGATTCCGATCTCGAGCTGGTGGTCGCGGGTACCGCCGACGCCGTGCTGATGGTCGAGTCCGAGGCGCGCGAGCTGTCCGAGGACGTGATGCTGGGCGCGGTGATGTTCGGCCACCAGCAGATGCAGGTCGCCATCGCCACCATCAATGCGCTGGTCGCCGAAGCCGGCAAGCCGCGCTGGGAGTGGAAGGCGCCGGATGCCGACGAAGGCCTCGTCACCGCGATCCGAAACGCGGTCGGTGACCGACTGTCCGGCGCGTTCCAGGTGCGCGACAAGCTCGAGCGCAAGGACGCGATCTCGTCGGTCAAGAAGGCGATCCTGGCCGCACTGCAGCCCGAGGCCGAGAGCAAGGCCTGGACCAGCGGCGCGCTGCACAAGGAGTTCGGCGAGCAGGAATACCAGACGATGCGTGACTCGGTCCTCAAGACCCGCGTGCGCATCGACGGCCGCGCGCTCGACACCGTACGCCCGATCGCTTCGCGCGTCGGTGTGCTGCCGCGCGTCCACGGCTCGTCGCTGTTCACCCGCGGCGAGACCCAGGCGATCGTCGCGGTCACGCTGGGCACGGCGCGCGACGGCCAGGTGATCGACGCGGTTGCCGGCGAGTACAAGGAGCACTTCCTGTTCCACTACAACTTCCCCCCCTACTCGGTGGGCGAAGCGGGCCGCATGATGGGTCCGAAGCGTCGCGAGATCGGCCACGGCCGCCTCGCCAAGCGCGGCGTGCTGGCGGTGATGCCGACGATGGAGCAGTTCCCGTACACGATCCGCGTGGTGTCGGAGATCACCGAGTCCAACGGCTCCTCGTCGATGGCGTCGGTGTGCGGTTCGTCGCTGGCGCTGATGGACGCGGGCGTGCCGATCAAGGCCCCGGTCGCGGGCATCGCGATGGGCCTGGTCAAGGAAGGCGACGACTTCGTCGTGCTGTCCGACATTCTCGGCGACGAGGACCACCTCGGCGACATGGATTTCAAGGTCGCGGGCACCGCGACCGGCATCTCCGCGCTGCAGATGGACATCAAGATCCAGGGCATCACCGAGGAGATCATGAAGGTCGCGCTGGCGCAGGCGAAGCAGGGCCGCCTGCACATCCTCAAGGAGATGGAGGCCGCGCTGACCGCGCCGCGCTCGGAGCTGAGCGAGTTCGCGCCGCGCCTGATCACGATCAAGATCCACCCCGACAAGATCCGCGAGGTGATCGGCAAGGGTGGCTCGGTGATCCAGGCGATCACCAAGGAAACCGGCACCCAGATCGACATCCAGGACGACGGCACGATCACCATCGCCTCGGTCAACGGCGCCGCCGGCCAGGCCGCAAAGGACCGTATCGAGCAGATCACCTCCGATGTCGAGCCCGGTCGTATCTACGAGGGCAAGGTGGTCAAGCTGATGGACTTCGGCGCTTTCGTGACGATCTCCCCAGGGAAGGACGGGCTGGTCCACGTGTCGCAGATCTCCAACGAGCGCGTCGAGAAGGTCGGCGACGTGCTGAAGGAGGGCGACATGGTCAAGGTCAAGGTGCTCGAGGTCGACAAGCAGGGACGTATCCGACTGTCGATGAAGGCGGTCGAGGAAGGCGAGGGCGTGCAGGCGGAGTAAGCGCCGCACGCGCCGCCAACACGAAAAAGCGGGCTTCGGCCCGCTTTTTCTTTGTGCGTGCGTCGCCGCACACGTCTGCGCGCGCGGGCGTCTGGATGGCGACGCGGCGCCCGAGGGCGGCATGCCGCGACGCTGCGTTGCCGCGTGCTGACATCGCGTTGCAGCGTGCTCCCGCACAATGCGCGGCTCTCCGCTCCTCGTGCTTCCATCGCCATGATCCCGCTGTTTGCCTGCAAGTTGTCGCTCCGTCCTCCATCGCACGCCGCGCCCGCGGCTGTGCGCCGCCTGCTCGCGTGCGCGGTCACGACCGCCCTGGTGATGTCGCTGTCCCCGCCCGTGGTCGCGCAGTCGCCCCCGGTGGCGCCGTCCGCCCCGGTGGCGGCGCCGGCCACGCCCGATGCCACCACGTTGGACACCGTCGAGGTCGTCGGCCAGCGCAGGCCGCTGTCACGCTTCCCTGGCGCGGTGACGGTGGTGGACGCCGTGGCGTCGCGCGAGGGCCAGCGCCAGGTCAACCTGTCGGAGGCGCTGCAGCGCGTGCCGGGCGTGACCGCACTGGACCGCGGCAACTATGCGCAGGACCTGCAGGTGCAGAGCCGAGGCTTCGGCGCGCGGTCGACGTTCGGCATCCGCGGCATCCGGCTGGTGGTTGACGGCATCCCCGCGTCCGCCGCGGACGGGCAGGGCCAGGCGTCGAACTTCCCGCTGGGATCGCTGGACCGGATCCAGGTGCTGCGCGGCCCCCTGGCGCTGCAATACGGCAACGCTGCAGGCGGGGCGATCGTGGCCTACAGCGACCTGGACCCCGGCGACGACGGCGCCGAGGCGGAAGCCTGGGGCGGAAGCCACGAAAGCGCGCGGGTGTCCGTGCGCGCCGATGGCGGCAGCGACGACGACGCGTGGCGCGGGCGCGTCCAGGGCGCGCATTTCCGCACCGGCGGCGAGCGCCCGCACAGCGCCGCGGAGCGCAGCCAGGCCAATGCGATCGTCGAGTGGGCGCCGCGTGCCGGTGATCGCGTACGTGCAGTGGCCAACGTGTTGCATCAGCCCGAGACGCAGGATCCGCTCGGGCTGACCCGGGCGCAGCTGGCGGTCGACCCGCGCGGCACGGCATCCGTGGCAGCCCTGTTCGACACTCGCAAGCGGATCGACAACCGCCAGGCCGGCCTGCGCTGGCAGCGCGGCCTTGGCGAGGGCGCGGCCTGGCTGGGCGGCTATGGCATCCAGCGTGACGTGGTGCAGTTCCTTTCGATCCCGGTGGCGGCGCAGGCCGCGCCCGGCAGCTCCGGTGGCGTCATCGACCTGGGGCGTCGCTCCAGCGGCATCGATGCCGGGCGTCGCTGGAGCGGCGCGCGAGGGGCGCTGGCCGTCGGCGTCGAAGCCGGCTGGCTCGACGAGGCGCGCCGCGGCTACGAGAATTTCGTCGGCAGCCAGCTCGGCGTGCGCGGCGCGCTGCGGCGCGACGAGGACAACCGCATCCGCAACCGCGAGGTCTACGTTGTCGCCGACCGCCGCTTCGGCGAATCCTGGACTGTTGTCGGTGCGGCGCGCCACGCGCAGCTGGACTTCGCTTCGCGCGACCGCTACGTCGCGCCCGGCAACCGCGACGACAGCGGCACCCTCGATTTCAGCGAAACCGCAGTGTCGCTCGGCGCATCGCGCGCGTTCGCCGGCGGCGAGGCGTTCGCAGGAATCGGCCGCGGCTTCGAGACGCCGACCGTGACCGAACTGGCGTATCGCCCCGATGGCGTCGGCGGCTTCAACGGCGACCTGCAGGCCGCGGAGGTGCTGTCGTCGGAGCTGGGGCTGCGATGGCGCTGGCGCGATGCCGACACGACGGTCACGCTGTACCGCATCGATGGCGACGGCGAGATCGTCCCCGCGGTCAGCAGCGGCGGCCGCGCCAGCTTCGCGAACGCCGGCCGCACGCGCCGTGAGGGCATCGAGGCGAGCGTTGCTGGCGCGTTGTCGACGCAATGGCGCTACGCGCTGAGCGCCAACGCCATCCGTGCGCGCTTCCTGGACAGCTACGCCTTCCGCGTCGCCGCCGGCGGCCCCCCCGAGACGCGCGTGGTGGAAGCCGGAAACCGCATTCCCGGGATCCCGCGGGCGGACGCCTTCGCCGAGATCGCCTGGCGGAATTCCGCGGACCGGCTGCGCCTGGCACTGGAATCACGGGTCAGCGCCAGCATCGCGGTCGACGACCGCAACACGGATGCCACCAGCGGCTATGCGCGTTTCGCCCTGCGCGGCGAATGGCGTCCCGCGGCCGCCGCGCGCTGGCGTGCGTTCGCCCGCATCGACAACCTGTTCGACCGCAAGCATGTCGGCTCGGTCATCGTCAACGACGGCAATGGCCGCTACTTCGAGCCAGGTGGCGGGCGCAGCCTGACACTCGGCGTGGCGATCGACTCCCGCGCGCGCTGACGCCTGGCGCCAGTGCGCGCGCCGGTCGGCGTCAAACGCCGCCGGTGCGGGTCAGCGAGCGGTACAGCTTGAGCCTGGCGTCGAGCGCGCGACGGTTGAAGCTGCGCACGGTGCGCATCACCGGCCCGCGCTCGCCCATCGCGGGCGACGCCGGAGGGGGCGAGGCGCTCGGCGCGGCGCGCAGCGATTCGCCGTACACCGGCTGCGGGTGCCGCGGCAGGTTCGCAGCCTGGGGCGCGTCGACGGGAGTCTGCCCGTACTGCGGCGTCATGTCCGCGCCCTGCACGATGCCCAGCGGAGCGTAGCCGGCGTAGTTGGGGAACACCGTACCCAGCCGGTTGTTGCCCATGCGGCGGATCAGCAGCTCCGACAGCACGCGCCGGTAGTCGGTGGTCACCGGCAGGTCGCCGAAATACGGCGACAGGATCGCGGGGTTCAGTCCGGCGAAGGTGCCGTAAAAGCGGCGGCCGTTGACCGGGCCACCCAGTACCAGCAACGGGTTGCCGTAGCCATGATCGGTGCCGCCGCTGGCGTTCTGGCGGATGCGACGACCAAACTCGGACTGCACCACGACGGTTACCCGCGATGCCTCGCCGCCGCCGGCCAGCTCGGCATAGAACGCCGAGAGCGCCTGCGACAGCTCAGCGATCTTGTTCTGGTAGTAGTTGTAGCCCTCTCCCGCGGTGCCCTGGCCCTCGTGCGTGTCCCAGCCGCCGAGATCGACAGTGGCGTAGCGCAGCCCCAGGTCGAACCGGATCGACTGCGCCACCGTCCAGAGCTGGCGGGCGAAGTTGCTGGTCGGCCAGCCGGCGGGGAGGGTCCCGGTGTAAGGCTGCTGGCCGATGACGCGCAGCGAGGCCTCGCCGCGCATCGCGTCCAGCTCGACCGGTGCTCGCCCGCTGAGGTAGCGCTGCAGCAGGCTGTTGACGCCCACGGAGGTCACCGCGCCGCCGTTGTGCACGCGGTTCTCGCGCCACTGAAACGGGCCTGCGTTCAGTGCGAAATCATTGGGGCTGCTCATCGACAGCGCCTGGGTCGCGCCCAGCAGGCTGACCGGTTGGCGGCTGTTGACCGCGAGTGCCGGCATGGTCTCCAGGCCGGAGACGTTGGGCTGCGTCGCCCACGCCCGCGTCAACCAGCCGCTGCCGCTTCCCTGCTGGCCCGGCGTGCCGAGGTCGTAGTACAGCTGCGCGTCGAAGTGGCTGCGGGTGATCGTCGTCTGCAGGCCGCAGCCGTGCACGATCGCCATCCGGCCGTCGTTCCACAGGTCGCGCAGGCCGGTTGCCGACGGATGCAGGCCAAAGTTGCTGGCAACGTTGCCGGCCAGCGTCAGCGGCAACGCGCCGTAAGCGCCGGTGGCAGCAATGGTGAGCGACGGCCGCGCAGTCTCGTAGTGGATGCGGTCCTCGCCGTTGATCGGTACCACCAGGTTGAGGCCGTCGATGCCGCCACGCAGGAACACGTGGACGATCGTGTCGTAGTTGTTCGCGGCGTGCGCGGCGCCGGAATAGAACATCGCCGGGGTGGCGGCGCCCAGCGCCGCGGTGGCGCAGCAGCCCTTCATGAATTCCCGGCGCGAGAGGGTCGGATCGGACATGGTCGTGGCCTCAGCGTTGGAAGAGTTCGGGGGACATCAGCACCATCGACACCATGTTGCGCAGCCGGTCGTGGTTGTAGTGCGCCTTGAGGTCGCCCGCCTTCCACTCGTTGGTGTTGGCGATGACGAAGCTCTCGGTGCTGCCGTTCTGGGCCATGAAGTCGACCAGCACCTGGACCCGGTTGGACCCGGGCAGGTAGCCCAGAATCCTCTTGCACCAGAACTCGACCAGGTTGCGCGCGGTCCATGACGACACCTGCGCCTGCGACAGCTCGACCACCTGCAGCAGGCGCAGGCCGTCGTCGTTGGCTTCCGCCAGCCACGTCATCAGCTTCCAGGTCATCACGAAGCTGTTGGCGCCCGACCATGCGGTCGCGATGTCGGGGAAGCCGTTGGGCGCAGCCCAGTCGTGCGGCGCATGGCCGGCGACCCCGAGGCGGTTGATGATGTCGTTGCTGCGGCCGTTGTCCGGACGCACCGTGAAATCGGCACCGGCAGTGCGCATCGCCGCGATGTACAGCTCCGCTGGGCGCCGCCGCTTGCGGCCCCAGCCGTCGCGGACCTCGGCCGACTTCAGGATATGGCGCAGGGTGATGCGGATCTGGTCGGGCGCCTGCCAGTTTGCACGGAAGATCACCGCCGCACTGTCGATCAGCGCCTGCGACGGCGTGTCGGTACCGAAGTGGCGGATGAGCTTGCGGCAGATGAACTTCGCCGCTCGCGGGTGGGTCGCGACCCGGTCGAGGACGTCGCGGCCATCCTTGAGCGCGGGCTGCGACGGCGGCAGTATGAGGCCGAGCAGGAACTTCGGACCCGGGTCGTGACTGCTCTCGCGGTACAGAAAATTGCCGTTGCCGCTTGCGCCGGTGTTGACCGTCCAGCCCGTGAACGCGGCGGCGGTCTCGTAGACGTCGATGTCGGTGAAGCCGATCGGATACGCGGGGTCCTCGGGGCACGGCGGCACATTGGAGGGAAGCGTGAAGCCCAGGTAGTTCTCCGCGCCCATGGTGTGCAGCTCCAGCAGCTCGCGGGCGAAGTTCTCGTTGGGGCCATTGCGCGTGTTGCTGCGGTTGTCGAGGTAATACATCATCGAGGTGCTGCGGGCCATGGCCTCGAGCATCGCGCGGAAGTTGCCGAGCGCATTGCCGCGCATGACGTTGCGGTTGTAGTGCATGAACAACGGGCCGGCGTCGTAGTCGGTCACGGACACGTTGAAGTGGTCGTTCCAGAAATTGACCATGCGCTCGAACAGCTGCCGCGGCGAATGCGTCGCGCGTACCAGCGTCGCGCGCTGGACCTCGAATGCCGGACGCATACGCCCGCCGTACTCGGCCCCATTGACCACGTGGTCGGCCCACAGCTGCGGCAACGTCTTGTCCAGCGTCGTGAAGCCGCTCGACCGCAGCCGCGCCTCCACCGCGCCGTCGCTGATGGATTCCCACGCCAGCTGCTGGTCGACCATCGCCTCATAGCGCGCGATGTCGTTGGCGCCAAGCGCGTTGAACGCGGCCTGGGCGCCGGGGACGATGCCGTAGGTCAGGCGCTGGTAGGCGCGCACCCATGCGGGAGGGGTCGGCAGCTCGCGCCAGTTGCGGGGCAGCTCTGACGGCGGGGTGGGAGTGGGTATCCGCGGCGTCCGCGGCGCGGACGGTGGTGCAGGTGGCAACGGCGGCGGTCTTGCCGCCGGCTCGAACGCATATTCATACCGCTGCGCGTGCGCGCTGCGCATCGCGGCCCGTCGTTCGGCCATCGTGGCGTTCGCCATGTCGTACCCCTGGATGTGTTGTGCCCCGGCGAGACTATTGGCGTTCGCCGACAGACTTGATGTGAACTGAATCACACAACGGCGTGCTCGGGGCGGAGAATCGATTCGGTCCAGTGACCGATGTTGCACCGGTGCGTCATTCACTGGCCCGGGACGTCGCAGGAAGCGCAGAGCCAGCGTGCTTCGGCGGCATTCGCGAGGGAGGCCGGTGACGGGGTCCTACTCCGCCGCTCCATCCGGCCATCCATGGCCGGAGTCGGTGCCGTGGGCCCTCCCTGGCCCACTCTCCGCAGCACCCATCACCCGCCTCTTGGCCGATCGACTTGGTTTCAGATAATCAAGCGGATTCTCGGCAATCTCGACGTCACCGCGCTTGATCCCGGAGAAAGCAGTGCATCTGTCGATGTTGCCGCGACGCGAAAGCCGGAAGCCCGGGCTGTCGTCTCAAGCGTCATCCATCAGTTGGCGGCTGCAATCGTGGACCCATACGGGTTGCCGGGAACCCCGTGGACATGTGGCCACATGGAGGAGTGGACCCGTGGACGCGTCCAGCCGTCGCCCGTCAGCGACCCAAGTCCTCGCCGGATGTCCCGTGCCGCGTCAGACCCAGCCGGTGGCGTAGAACAGCCCGATGATCGCGAACACGGCCAGCGTCTTGATGATGGTGATTGCGAAGATGTCCGCGTAGGCCTGGCGGTGGGTCAGCCCGGTGACCGCCAGCAGCGTGATCACCGCGCCGTTGTGGGGCAGGGTGTCCATGCCGCCCGAAGCCATCGAGGCGACCCGGTGCAGCACCTCCATCGGGATCCCCGCGGCCTCCGCGTTGGCGATGAAGGTCTCCGCCAGTGCCGCCAACGCGATGTTCATGCCGCCCGATGCCGACCCGGTGATACCCGCCAGTGCGGTCACGGTGATGGCGTCGTTGACCAGCGGGTCCGGGATCGCAGCGAGCACGTTGGCCACGATCAGGAACCCCGGCAGCGCCGCGACCACGGCACCAAAGCCGTATTCGGATGCGGTGTTCATCGCCGCCAGCAGTGCGCCGCCGATCGCGGTGCGGGTGCCCTCGGCGAAGCCCGCGATCACCGGGCGCCATGCGAACGCCATCACCGTCAGGATGCCCAGCAGCAGCGCGCCCTGGACCGCCCAGATCGCCGACACCCGGGCTACCTCCTGCACCACCGGGGCGGCGTCGCCGACGACGGCCGGCACGAAGCTGTGGCTGTCGCCGTACCAGCGCGGGATCAGCACGGTGAACAGCTTGTTGCTGGCCGCGACCACCACGAGCGGCAGCAACGCCAGCATCGGGTTGGCCAACAGGCTGCCGGCGAACGGGGTCGGCTCGTTGCGCAGCGTCGCCGGGTCCCCGTAGCCCTCGCCGCGGCCGGCCGCGGCGCGGCGACGCCACTCGAGGCGTAAGCTCCCCCGCCTCACAGACACTGCTCAAGTAGAGCTTTCTGGCATCTTTCCCAACCAGGAGGTTCCATGCGCACATCCAAGTTCACCGAGACGCAGATCGTCTCGATCCTCAAGCAGGCCGACGCCGGGATCCCGGTCAAGGACATCTGCCGCCATGCCGGCATCAGCGGGGCGACGTACTACCAGTGGAAGAGCAGGTACGGCGGTCTCGAGGCGTCGGAGCTTCGGCGGGTCAAGGAGCTCGAGGCCGAGAACACCAAGCTCAAGCGGATGTACGCCGAGTTGGCACTCGACAACGTGGCAATGAAGGACCTGATCATAAAAAAACTCCAGGGCCGGCGCGCAAGCGCGCGGCTGTGCGGTACCTGATCGAGGTACACGCGCGGCCGCTGCGTCGGTCCTGTGCCTGCGACGTCCCCCCACCTTTGAGTAGCACCTCGATCTGGAGTCCAATCCCCAGCAGTCAGGAGATTGGACATGAAGAAGCGTTTTGACCAGACATTCGTCTGTTGAAGAGCTCTTCCGAAGAGCAAATTATTGGCTTCCTGCGTGAAGCAGAAGCCGGCCTTCCGGTCAAGGAGCTGTGCCGGCGGCACGGTTTCAGCGAGGCGTCGTATTCCTGTGGCGTAGCAAGTTCGGCGGGATGAGCGTGCCCGACGCCAAGCGGCTGAAGGAGCTGGAGACGGAGAATGGCCGGCTGAAGAAGCTGCTCGCCGAGCAGGTCCTCGAGAACGAGGTCATCAAGGACGTCCTGCGAAAAAAATGGTGAGCGCACCGGCCCGACGGGAGCAGGTGCGCTACATGGTAGACAAGGGACTCAGTGAGCGACGTGCGCTGGCGGTCTTGCACATGAGTGCAAGTGCGTTGCGCTACGTGCCGCAGCCCGATCGCAACGTCGAGGTGCGCGAGCGCATCGTTGCGCTCGCGCAGCGATACAAGCGCTACGGCGTCGGGATGACCCACCTCAAGCTCAGGCAGGACGGCATGCTCGTGAACTACAAACGCGTGGAACTGCTGTACCAGATAGCGCAACTTCAGGTGCGGCGACGCAAGCGAAAAAGGTGCTGCACGGCGAGCGCCAGCCGCTGGTGCGGCCGGACGCGGCAAACCAGGTCTGGTCGATGGACTTCGTGTTCGATCGCACAGCCGAAGGTCGGGTGATCAAGTGTCTGACGATCGTGGACGATGCGACGCACGAGGCTGTGGCGATCGAGGTCGAGCGTACGATTTCCGGCATCGGAGTGACGCGCGTGCTCGAGCGGTTGGCGTTGAGTCGCGGCTTGCCGCAGGTCATCCGCACCGACAACGGCAAAGAATTCTGCAGCAAGGCCATGGTCACCTGGGCGCACAAACGCGGCGTGCAGCTGCGTCTGATCCAGCCTGGCAAACCGAACCAGACGCCTACGTCGAATCGTTCAACGGACGCCTGCGCGACGAATGCCTTAAGGAAGGTCTGAACAAGTCTTGCAGGTAGCTCGAATGGCACCATCTTCCACGCCGGAGGGTCGTCGTG
>LXQJ01000053.1:0-245 GCA_001683895.1 Luteimonas sp. ANT-B3E
ACTCCTTGCACTGTGACGGACATCGCGCGCGGGTTTGACACCTCCCGCCCCATTGCGCAACCTGCTCCTCGTCAAGGGCGGTGTCAATCAGTGGTCCGCACGCTGCGGACCAGCGGACGCCAAGGAGCTTTTTTGATGCATTCCGTCAGGCGCGCCGTCTGCCTACCGCTCCTGCTGCTGCTCGGGCTGTCGGCCGTGCTCGCCGCCTGCACCGCGCCAGCGGCACCCGAGGCCTATCGGGCGAC
>LXQJ01000053.1:255-717 GCA_001683895.1 Luteimonas sp. ANT-B3E
ATCAAGGGCGGTGTCAATCAGTGGTCCGCACGCTGCGGACCAGCGGACGCCAAGGAGCTTTCTCGATGCATTCTGTCAGGCGCGCTGTCTGCCTACAGCTTCTGATGCTGCTCGGGCTGTCGGCCGTGCTCGCCGCCTGCACCGCGCCAGCGGCACCCGAGGCCTATCGGGCGACGCTGCGCGCGCCCTACACGTTCGAGGGCAAGGCCTTGGCCCTGGCAGAGGCGGTCGACCGCCAGGATGCCGACGCCGTCCGGCGCCTCATCCACGACGAAGGCGTCGACCCCGATGTCCTCTTCGGCGAGGAGGCGATCCCGGTGGTCGCCTGGCCGGTGATCAACAAGAACCTCATCGGCCTGCAGCTGCTGCTCGATAACGGTGCCGACCCCAATGCCCGCATGCTCGACACCTCCCGCGAGCGCGGCCAGCAGCGCAACAACGCCATGGTGTATGCCGCCGAGT
>LXQJ01000053.1:727-870 GCA_001683895.1 Luteimonas sp. ANT-B3E
AGCCGTCGATCGCCAGGATGCCGACGCGGTCCGGCGCCTCATCCAGGACGAAGGCGTGAACCCCGATGTGCTGTTCGGCGAGGAGGCGATCCCGGTGGTCGCCTGGCCGGTGATCAACAAGAACCTCATCGGCCTGCAGCTGC
>LXQJ01000053.1:880-1446 GCA_001683895.1 Luteimonas sp. ANT-B3E
CAATGGCGCCGACCCCAACGCCCGCATGCTCGACACCTCCCGCGAACGCGGACAGCGGCGCAACAACGCCATGGTGTATGCCGCCGAGTTGTCGGATACCCGCTACATGAAAATGCTCCTCGAGCATGGCGGCAATCCCGACACGCTGAACTCGAACGACGAGCCGCTGACCTTTGTCGCATTGCTCAACATCGAGTGGCCGACGATCCAGCTGCTGGTCGAGAACGGTGCCGATATCAACATGGATCGCTACGGCAGCGACGGTTACAACACCCCTATTAGCTGGTATTCGCGTTTCGGCACCTTCGAGAACGTGTACTGGCTGCTGGAGCGCGGTGCCGATCCCACGCGTGCCATCCGCTCGCCGCCGGGCTCCGTCCACCCGATGCGCATGCCGGTGGTGGACGATATCTACTGGCTTCCCATCAAGCCAACCGGCCTGGAGTGGCAGAAGAAGTGCCAGCAGTGGCTGGTGGCGAAGGGCATCCCGCGGCAATCGATGCCGGAATACATGAAGAACAATCGCAGGCGGCTGGGTTTTCCGTACGAGGAAGAGGACATTCCGC
>LXQJ01000053.1:1456-2514 GCA_001683895.1 Luteimonas sp. ANT-B3E
CGATACCCGGTACATGAAGATGCTCCTCGAGCATGGGGGCAATCCCAACACGCTGAACTCGAACGACGAGCCGCTGACCTTCGTTGCATGGCTCAACAACGAGTGGCCGACGATCCAGCTGCTGATCGAGAACGGTGCCGATGTCAACATGGATCGCCATGGTGGTGATGGCCAAGACACTCCCATCAACTGGTATTCCAGCTTCGGCACTTTCGAGAATGTCCACTGGCTGCTGGAGCGCGACGCCGATCCCACGCGGGCGATCCACTCGCCGCCGGGCTCCGTCCACCCCATGCGCATGCCGGTGGTCGACGACATCTACTGGCTGCCCATCAAGCCAACCGGCCTGGAATGGCAGAAGAAGTGCCAGCAGTGGCTGGTGGCGAGGGGCATCCCGCGGCAGTCGATGCCGGAATACATGAAGAACAATCGCAGGCGGCTGGGTTTTCCGTACGAGGAAGAGGACATTCCGCTGCTGTAGCAGCGCTGTTTGCAGTTAAGGACACAAACCGAGGTGCGAAGAGGATTTCAAACCAGCGTGAAAGGGATGCGCCATTGCTGGCTCCTGCTCGGTGTCCTGACGCTGGCGAGCGCCGCCTGCAGCGCGCCAGCGGCACCCGAGGCCTATCGGGCGACGCTGCGCGCGCCCTACACGTTCGAGGGCAAGGCCCTGGCCCTGGCCGAGGCCGTCGACCGCCAGGACGCCGACGCAGTCGGACGGCTCATGCGGGACGAAGGCGTGAACCCCGATGTGCTGTTCGGCGAGGAGGCGATCCCGGTGGTGGCCTGGCCGGTGATCAACAAGAACCTCATCGGCCTGCAGCTGCTACTCGATAACGGTGCCGACCCCAACGCCCGCATGCTCGACACCTCCCGCGAGCGCGGCCAGCAGCGCAACAACGCCATGGTGTATGCCGCCGAGTTGTCGGATATCCGCTACATGAAAATGCTCCTCGAGCATGGGGGCAATCCCAACACGCTGAACTCCAACGACGAGCCGCTGACCTTCGTTGCATGGCTCAACAACGAGTGGCCGACGATCCAGCTGCTGATCGAGA
>LXQJ01000053.1:2524-5743 GCA_001683895.1 Luteimonas sp. ANT-B3E
GGGATGCGCCATCGCTGCCTTCTGCTCGGTGTCCTGACGCTGGCGAGCGCCGCCTGCAGCGCGCCCGCGGCACCCGAGGCCTATCGCGCGACGCTGCGCGCCCCCTACACATTCGAGGGCAACGCCCTGGCCCTGGCCGAGGCCGTCGACCGCCAGGACGCCGACGCAGTCGGACGGCTCATGCGGGACGAAGGCGTGAACCCCGATGTGCTGTTCGGCGAGGAGGCGATCCCGGTGGTGGCCTGGCCGGTGATCAACAAGAACCTCATCGGCCTGCAGCTGCTACTCGATAACGGTGCCGACCCCAACGCCCGCATGCTCGACACCTCCCGCGAGCGAGGCCAGCATCGCAACAACGCCATGGTGTATGCCGCCGAGTTGTCCGATACCCGGTACATGGCGCTGCTGCTGGATCATGGCGGTGACCCGAACACCCTGAACTCCAACGGCAATCCCATCACGCACGTTGCCTGGGTGAACAACGAGTGGCCGACGATCCAACACCTTGTCGAACGCGGTGCCGACATCAATATGGACCTGCATGGCAGCGACGGTTACAACACCCCCGTCAACTGGTACTCGAGCTTCGGCACCTTCGAGAACGTGTACTGGCTGCTGGAGCGCGGCGCTGATCCCACGCGTGCCATCCGCTCGCCACCGGGCTCCGTCCACCCCATGCGCATGCCGGTGGTCGACGACATCTACTGGCTTCCCATCAAGCCAACCGGCCTGGAGTGGCAGAAGAAGTGCCAGCAGTGGCTGGTGGCGAAGGGCATCCCGCGGCAGTCGATGCCGGAATACCTGAAAAACAACCGCAGGCGGCTGGGTTTTCCGTACGAGGAAGAGGACATTCCGCTGCTCTGACGCCCTCGGACCGTCCACTGCACGCGCCGGCCCCTGACGGCCCGTTGCCGTTCCGGTTGCCGGTGCGTCGCACGTGATCCCTGCCCAGGTGCCGACCACCGTGGCGTTGTCGATGGTCATTGCGGCCAGCAGGCCACCGCCCGCCTCGGCGCAGCGCCGGCCGGCGGCCGCCTGCAGCGGAAGACGTTGCAGGAATGTCACGCAGATTGGACAAGCCGTACATCCGCGCGACACGCCGCTGCAACGCGGCGCCGCTAGCGTGCCCCCGACCGCCGGCGTCGACGACGCCGGTCCCCAGCCCGACGCCAAGGACCCGCCATGACCGACACCACCGCGCCCGTAGCCTACGGTGAGCATGACTTCGACCACGAAGACAGCAACCGTTCCGGCAATCCGCATTTCGCCGACATCCTCCAGGCGCGGCTCGGCCGTCGGCAGGTGCTGGGCGGTGGCCTCGGCCTGGCGGTCGCCGCCGGGCTGTTCGCGCAGCCGGCCGCCGCGCTCGCCGCGCGCCGCGAAGCCACGCCTGGCCAAAGCGCCGCTCCCGCCACGCTTGCCGGCGCGCTGGGCTTCACCGCGGTTCCGGTCGGCCGCGCCGACACCATCACCGTGCCCTCCGAGTACCGGTTCGACGTGATCCTGCCGTGGGGCGAGCCGATCACCGGCAGCTATCCCGCCTACCTTGATGGCGGCCTCAACAGCGGTGCCGACCAGGAGCAGCAGGTCGGCCAGCACCACGACGGCATGCACTTCTATCCGATCGGCAGGGCTGGTTCCAAGGTCTCTTCCCCGAACAACCACGGCCTGCTGGTCTTGAACCACGAATACATCGACCTCGCGGCGCTGCACCCGGCGGGTGCGATCATCGTCGACGGCGTCCGCGATGCCGACCAGGTGCGCAAGGAGATCGCCGCCCACGGCGTGTCGGTGGTCGAGATCCGCAAGATCGGCAGCCGCTGGACCACCGTGCGCGGCCGCTACAACCGGCGGATCACCGGCGCCACGCCGATGGCGATCACCGGACCGGCGCGCGGCCACGAAAAGCTGCGCACCGCCTACAGCCCGGAGGGCACGCGCACGCGCGGCACCCTCAACAACTGCGCGCACGGCTATACGCCGTGGGGCACGTACCTGGCCTGCGAGGAAAACTGGTCGGGTTACTTCGTCAACCGCGGCACGCGCCCCCGCGAGCAGGTGCGATACGGCGTCCCGACCACCAATGGCCGCTACGGCTGGGAGACGGTCGAGCCGCGTTTCAACGCCACGGCAGCGGACGGCAACGCCGAGGGCGACTATCGCAACGAACCCAACCACTTCGGCTGGAACGTCGAGATCGATCCCTTCGACCCGACCAGTGTGCCGCTGAAGCGCACCGCGATGGGCCGCTTCGGGCATGAGGGCGCGGTCTTCGCGCAACCGCAGACGGGCAAGCCGGTGGTGGTGTACATGGGCGACGACGCCCAGAACGAATACATCTACCGCTTCGTCAGCCGCCACCCCTACTTTCCCGGCTCGGAGACCAACAAGCGGCTGCTCGAGGAAGGCATCCTGTACGTCGCCCGCTTCGACGAAGACGGCGGCGGCGAGTGGCTGCCGCTGGACGTGCGCGACGCCGCCTTCCGCGCCGCGGCGGCCACCGCTGGGGTCGATTTTGCCGACCAGGGCGACGTCCTGCTCAACACCCGCCTCGCCGCGGACGTCGTCGGCGCCACGCGCATGGACCGTCCAGAGTGGGGCGCGGTCGATCCCAATACCGGCACGGTGTACTTCACCCTGACCAACAACAGCGCACGTACCCCCGGCAACGTCGACGAGCCGAACCCGCGCGGCCCCAATCCCTACGGCCACATCATCCGCTTCAACGGCGAGTCGGGTCGCGGCACCACCCGCCGCCTGCAGTGGGACCTCTTCCTGCTCAGCGGCACCCAGACCGACAGCCTCGACCCCGCCGGCAATCCCCTGACTGCCGACAGCATCCACGCCAGCCCGGACGGCCTCTGGTTCGACGAGGCCGGCCTGCTGTGGATCCAGACCGACATGAGCGGCAGCCAGCTCGCCAGCGGGCCGTTCGGCAACAACGCGATGCTGGCGGTGGACCTGACGACCAACCGGATCAAGCGATTCTTCGTTGGACCCGTGGGGTGCGAGGTGACCGGCGTGGTGACCACGCCCGACCGGCGCACGATGTTCGTCAACATCCAGCATCCCGGCGAGACCGGCGACAGCAACTGGCCCGATCGCGGACTCAAGCCCCGTTCGGCCACCGTGGTGGTGACGCGCCGCGACGGCGGCATCGTCGGCACCTGAGGCCGCCGAGGATGAAGCAGGCACGCGCCGCATCGGCGGCGCGTGCCT
>LXQJ01000053.1:5829-11792 GCA_001683895.1 Luteimonas sp. ANT-B3E
GCAATGCACGGCGGTAGCCGGATTGACCCTCCCGCGAGGTGCGTGGTATCACCTGCCTCCCGCGAGGAGGACACAACATGGCCGATCTGGAGCACCGCTTCGAGCAGGCACAGCGCGACGTGCAGGCGCTGCCTGAGCGGCCGGACAACGAGACGCTGCTGCGGCTCTACGCGCTGTACAAGCAGGGATCGGAGGGCGACGTCAGCGGCACCAAGCCGGGCTTCTTCGACTTCGTCGGTACCGCCAAGTACGAAGCGTGGGCCAAGCTCGCCGGCACCGCGCCGGACGAGGCGAAGAAGAAGTACGTCGACTTCGTCAAGAAACTCGGCGCCTGAGGCGGCACCCGCGACGATGGCCTCCCGGCAGACCCGGCAGCGCATCCTCGACGGTGCGCTCGCGATGTTCAACGTGCAGGGCGAGCCCCACGTCACCACCAACCACATCGCCGACGAGCTCGAGATCAGCCCGGGCAACCTGTACTACCACTTCCGCAACAAGGACGACATCATCGAGCAGCTGTTCGCGCGTTTCGACGCGCGCATGGACGCCGCGCTGACCGCACCCGACGGCCGGCTGCCCGGGCTCGAGGACATCTGGCTGCAGCTGCACCTGGTGTTCGAATGCATCTGGGACTACCGCTTCCTGTATCGCGATCTGGTCGAGATCCTCAGCCGGAACCGGCGCCTGCGGGTGCGCTTCGCGCGGATCCTCAAGCGCGGTGACGAGCGCGCCCACCTGGTCATGCGCGGCCTGTCGCAGGCGGGTGTCATGCGTGCCTCTGCGGCGGAGCTGGACGCCGCGTCGACCAACATCCTGGTGCTGTCGACGTTCTGGCTCAACTACGCCGCCGTCCGCGGCGACAAGGACGAGCAGGCCGCGATCCGCGACGGCATCGTGCAGGTGATGATGTTGCTGGCCCCGTTCCTGCGGGATGCCGAGCGGGTCCACCTGAATACGCTGACCCGTGCGTACCTGGATTGAGGGTTTGCCCGGCAAGCCCCGGATCGCGTCGGTGGCTGACGGTTCTAGCTGCCATCAGGCGGTCATCCGGCGGCGCTCCAATGGCCTGCAGGAAGTCGCGCGGCGGCGCCAGTGATGGTGCGCGCCATATGACAGCGAGATGACGGTCAATGTCATCCCCGTGTAACAAAAAAAACATCTCATATCACCCATCCGCCGGCCGTCGTGCCGGTCTTTCGCTGGAGCCAGCATGAACCTCGTTTCGACCATGGGCCGAGCCCTCGCGTGCGGCGCCGCCATCGCGATCGCCGGCTGCGGCGCCAACCAGGATCCTGCGGGCGGCGCCGATACCACGGGCGCGGGCTCCGGCGGTTCGGCCCAGATCTCGGGCGCTGGCGCGTCCTTCATCTATCCGCTGGTCGCGCAGTGGTCGGCCGACTACAACGCGGCCACGGGCAATCGCGTCAACTACCAGTCCATCGGCTCCGGCGGTGGTATCGCGCAGATCAAGGCCGGCACGGTGGATTTCGGCTCCAGCGACAAGCCGCTGTCGAGTCAGGAGCTGGCCGAAGCCGGGCTCGGGCAGTTCCCGTCGGCGATCGGCGGCGTGGTCCCGGTGATCAACGCCGAAGGCGTTGCCCCGGGGCAGCTGAAGCTCACCGGTCCACTGCTGGCGGACATCTTCCTCGGCAAGATCGCCGCATGGAACGACCCGGCGATCGCCGCGTTGAACCCCGGTCTGGCGCTGCCGGCGGGAAAGATCAACCTCGTTCACCGATCCGACGGCTCCGGCACGACGTTCAACTTCACCAACTACCTCTCCAAGGTCAGCCCGGACTGGAAAGCGCGCGTCGGCGAGGGCACGTCGGTGGCGTGGCCCGACGGCGTCGGCGGCAAGGGCAACGAAGGCGTTGCGTCCTACGTCCAGCAGATCAAGGGATCGATCGGTTACGTCGAGCTGGCCTACGCGATGCAGAACGCGATGCCGTACGCCTCGCTGCGAAACGCCGCCGGCAACTTCGTCGAGCCGAGCGCGGAGAGCTTCGCCGCCGCGGCCGCGACCGCGGACTGGGCGAACGCCACGGACTTCAACCTGGTGATCACCGATGCCCCCGGCGCCGAGGCATGGCCCATCACCGCGACCAACTTCATGCTGATGCACAAGCAGCCGCGCGATGCCGCGCGCAGCGCTGCCACGCTGGCGTTCTTCCGTTGGGCATTCGCCAACGGCGGGCCGAAGGCCGCCGAGCTGCACTACGTGCCGCTACCGGCGGAACTGGTGCAGCAGATCGACGCGTACTGGGTGGCGGAGTTCAAGTAACCGGTCCCTGACGCCTGCGCATGAACGCCAGCCTGATCCCGGAAGCGGGCATCGCCCCGCTTGGACGCGACCTGCGCGACGCGCGCGCGGACCGCGTGTTCCGTTACGCGCTTGGCGCCGCTGTGGCGTTCGTGCTGCTGGCGCTTGCCAGCGCCGCCCTGTCGATGCTGTGGGGTGGTCGCGACGCATTGCAGTCCCAGGGGCTCGACTTCTTCCTGTCGTCGGACTGGAACCCGGTCGAGAACCGCTTCGGGGCGCTTGCGGCGATTTACGGCACGCTGGTCACCGCGATGATCGCGATGGTGATCGCGGTGCCGATCAGCTTCGGCATCGCGCTGTTCCTGACCGAGGTGGCCCCGCGGTGGATGCGTGGGCCGGTCGGCACGGCGATCGAACTGCTCGCCGGTATCCCGTCGATCATCTACGGCATGTGGGGCCTGTTCGTGCTGGTGCCGGTGATGACGACCCAGGTCACGCCTTGGCTTAACGACAACATCGGCGTCCTGCCCTTCATCGGTGTGTTCTTCCGCGGGCCGCCGCTGGGCATCGGCATCCTCACCGCGGGACTGGTGCTGGCGATCATGGTCATCCCGTTCATTTCGTCGGTGATGCGCGAGGTGTTCCTGACCGTGCCGACGCGACTCAAGGAATCCGCCTACGCGCTCGGTTCGACCCGCTGGGAGGTGAGCTGGGACATCGTGCTGCCGTACACGCGATCGGCGGTGATCGGCGGCATCTTCCTCGGTCTTGGCCGCGCGCTGGGCGAGACCATGGCGGTCGCGTTCGTGGTGGGCAACACCGTCCGCCTGTCGCCGTCGTTGCTGGAGCCGGGCACGACGATCGCCGCGCTGATCGCCAACGACTTCGGCGAGGCCACGGACACCTACCGCTCCGCCCTGCTGCTGCTGGGCTTCGTCCTGTTCGTCGTGACCTTCATCGTGCTGGCCATCGCGCGACTGATGCTGATGCAGCTCGCGCGCAGGGAGGGCAGCTGATGCCCGCAGCCGGGGCCAACCGCGTCGCCGACCGCCTGCACGGCCGCAGGCGCCTTACCAATGCACTCGCGATGGTGCTGTCGTGCGTTGCCGCCGTGGTCGGGCTGACGTTCCTCGCCTGGATCCTGTGGACGCTGCTCGCGCGCGGCATCCACGGCATCTCCTGGGCGCTGTTCACGCAGGACACGCCGCCGCCGATGGCCGGTGGCGGGCTGCGCAATGCATTCTTCGGCTCCGCGGTGATGTGCGCGATGGGACTGGGTATCGGCACACCGCTCGGAATTGCCGCGGGCACCTGGCTGGCCGAGTACGGCAACGCAAGCCGCATCGGCACGGTGGTGCGGTTCGTCAACGACATCCTGCTGTCGGCGCCGTCGATCGTGCTCGGACTGTTCGTCTATACGTTGCTGATCATGCAGACCGGGGGCAACTTTTCCGCGCTCGCCGGGGCTGTCGCGCTCGCGTTCATCGTGCTGCCGGTAGTGGTGCGCACGACCGACGAGATGCTGCGCCTGGTCCCGTCCCAGATGCGGGAAGCGGCGCTGTCGCTGGGCGTGCCGCAATGGAAGGTCACGATCCAGGTGCTGTATCGCGGCGCATCCGCGGGCATCGTCACCGGCGTGCTGCTGGCGCTGGCGCGGATCAGCGGCGAGACCGCGCCGCTGCTGTTCACTGCATTCGGCAACCTGTACTGGAATGCCAATATCCTGCAGCCGATGGCCAGCGTGCCGGTGGTGATGAACCAGTTCGCCGGCAGTCCCTACGGCAACTGGCAGACCCTGGCGTGGGCCGGCGCCCTCGTCCTGACCACGTTCGTGCTGCTCGTCAGCCTCGCCGCGCGCGCGCTGCTGTTGCGCAACCGCGTCCAGGCCGACTGAGCGCCCCTTCCGGACCCATGCGATGAACGACACAACTTCCCGCCCCCCGCGCGAGCGCCGGTCGTTCGCGACCCCGGACCGCGAAAGCACCGGCGAGGCCCCGGTCAAGGTCGCCGTGCGCGGGCTCGACTTCTACTACGACAGGTTCCATGCGTTGAAGAACGTGTCCATGGAGATCCCCGAGAAACGCGTCACCGCGCTGATCGGGCCGTCAGGTTGCGGCAAGTCGACGCTGCTACGCGTCTTCAATCGCATCTACGCGCTGTACCCGAAGCAGGAAGCGCGCGGCGAACTGCTGCTCGACGGGCAGAACGTGCTGGACCCGAAGTACCCGATGAACCGCCTGCGCAGCAAGGTCGGCATGGTCTTCCAGAAGCCGGTGCCGTTCCCGATGACGATCTACGAGAACGTCGCCTATGCGATTCGCCACCACGAGACGATGTCGCGCGCGGAGATGGACGGCCGCGTCGAGCACGCCCTGCGCCAGGGCGCGATCTGGGACGAGGTCAAGGACAAGCTCGGCCAGAGCGCACTCGGCCTGTCGGGTGGCCAGCAGCAGCGGCTTTGCATCGCGCGCGCCGTGGCGCTGAAGCCCGACGTGCTGCTGCTCGACGAGCCGACCTCGGCGCTGGACCCGATCTCCACCAGCCGCATCGAGCAGCTCATCGAGGAGCTGAAGCAGTCGTACACGATCGTCATCGTCACCCACAACATGCAGCAGGCGGCGCGCGTGTCCGATTTCACCGCCTTCATGTACCTGGGCGACATGATCGAGCATGACGCCACCTCGACGATCTTCTCCAACCCCGGCAAGCAGCAGACCGAGGACTACATCACCGGCCGCTTCGGCTGACGCCCGGCTGCGACCCGCACCTTCCCGGCCCGGCGCGATCCGCGTACGCGCCCGCCCTGCACACGGACCCCACGCCATGCTCAACCAGCCGCACGACCACATCGTCAAGAGCTACGACGACGAACGCCAGCGCGTCATCGACGACATCCTGCGCATGGGCGAGATGTCGGCCTCGCAGCTGGCGGCGGCGCTCGACGTGGTCGAGCGGCGCGACAACAAGGCCGCCGAGCGCATCATCGGCAACGACGAGGCGATCGACGCAATGGAGGTCCGCATCAGCCATGACGTCATGCGGCTCACGCTGCGCGGGCCGATGGCGCGCGACCTGCGCGAGATCATGGCCGCGTTGCGCATCGCCTCCGACATCGAGCGCATCGGCGACTACGCGGCCAACGTCGCGAAACGCTCGATGGCGCTGAACCATTCGCCGCCGCTGCCGCACACGCGCGGCCTGAACGCGATCGGCGTTCTGGCCACGCAGCAGGTGCGCGACGTGCTGGTGGCCTACCGCGACAACGATGCCGAGTCGGCGCAGCGCGTGCGCATGCGCGACGCCGAGCTGGACGCGCAGTACACCGGCCTGTTCCGCGAGCTGCTGACCTACATGATGGAGGACCCGCGGGTGATCACCCCCTGCACCCACCTGCTGTTCATGGCCAAGAACATCGAGCGCATCGGCGACCACGCCACCAACATCGCCGAGAACGTCTGGTTCCAGGTCCATGGCGAGGGCGACCTGCCCCCGCGCGAGAAGCGCGACGACACCAACACCGTCAGCTGACACCACGTGGGTGCCCGCGAACCGTGCCTTGGTTCCAGGGCACGCGGCCCGGGCGGTCGCGGGGGACGCTCCGCTACACTTCGCAGGTGAACGACCTTGCCCAGGCCCCCCTCCCCTCCCCCGCCGACCACCGGCCGATGGCCAGCCGCTTCCGCGGGTACCTGCCGGTGGTCGT
>LXQJ01000053.1:11874-31385 GCA_001683895.1 Luteimonas sp. ANT-B3E
CGAGACCGGTGGCTTCGACTGCCTGAAGCACGCGCTGCTGGAGATCGCGGTGCTCCCGATCGACCTGGACGATCAGGGCCGCTACGTGCCCGGAGACGGCGCCAGCACCCACGTGGTGCCCGCGGAAGGCACGCAGATCGACCCCAAGTCGCTCGAGATCACCGGCATCGACCTCGACCATCCGTTCCGCATGGCGCGGCCCGAGCGCGAGGCGCTGGACCACGTGTTCGCGGCGGTGCGTGCCGCGGTGCGCAAGCATGGCTGCCAGCGCGCGATCCTGGTCGGCCACAACGCGCACTTCGACCTCGGGTTCGTCAATGCGGTGGTCGCGCGCAGCGGCCACAAGCGCAATCCGTTCCATCCCTTCAGCGTGTTCGACACCGTCACCCTCGGCGGCATCGCGTATGGCCAGACGGTGCTGGCGCGCGCGGTGCAGGCGGCCGGCCTGACGTGGAACAGCGTCGAGGCGCATTCCGCGGTCTATGACACCGAGCGCACTGCGCAGCTGTTCTGCGCGGTCGCCAACGGCTGGACGACGCCCGCAGCCGCTTGAGAGCGGATCGAGCCACTGCACAAGGGCAATGCGTCTTCAGGCGAACAGTGTTGATGATGTCGCGCGGCCGCGACGCGCGTGGCTCAGGCGGGCAGCCGTTGCCGCACCGCTTCGAACAGTGTCACTCCGGTGGCCACCGAGACGTTGAGGCTTTCGACACCGGCCGCGGCCAGGCCCGGCATCGGGATGGTGACCAGACCGTCGCAGTGCTCGCGCGTCAGCCGGCGCAGGCCGTCGGCCTCGCCACCCAGCACCAGTGCGACGTTGCCGCGCAGGTCGGTCGCATACAGCGATGTCGTGGCGTCGCCGGCAAGGCCATAGATCCAGACGCCCGACTTCTGCAGGTCGCGCAGGCAGCGCGCCAGGTTGGTCACGCGCACCACCGGTACGCTGTCTGCCGCACCGGCGGAGGTCTTGCGCACCGTGGCGTTGACCTGCACCGCCTTGTCCTTGGGAATCACCACCGCGGTGACGCCAGCGGCCGCGGCGCTGCGCAGGCAGGCGCCAAGGTTGTGCGGGTCCTGCACGCCGTCGAGCACCAGCACCAGCGCGCGGCCGTGGGCGGCCTCCACCAGCGCCTCGAGGTCATCCTCGCCCCAGGTCCTGGCCGCTGCATAGCGCGCCAGCGCGCCCTGGTGGCGCAGGCCGCCGGCCACGCCGTCGAGCGCCTGCAGCGCGATCCGGCGCACATCGATGCCGCGGCGGCGCGCGGTCTCTTCGATCTCGGTGAGTCGCGGGTTGCGAGCACCGGCCTCGATCAGCACCTCACGAACGTGCTCGGCGTCGTGCTCGAGGCTCGCGGCAACGGCGTTGATGCCGGCAATCCACTGGCTGTCCTTGCTCATCGGATCAACGCTTCTTGCGGCCACGCTGCTTGGGCGCTCCGCCCGATGAAGGCTTTCGCGCGCCGCCGCCGCTGCCGGTGCCGCCGCTGCCCTCCTCGTCGAGGCGGAAGTCGATCTTGCGCTCTTCCAGGCTCGCCTTCAGCACCACGATGCGGACGCGGTCGCCGAGCCGGAATTCGCGCCCGGCGCGCTCGCCGGCCAGCGTCTTGCGGATCGGGTCGAAGTGGTAGTAGTCGTTGGGCAGCTGGGTCACGTGCACCAGGCCGTTGACCTTCGACTCGAGCAGCTCGACGAACAGCCCGAAACTGGTGACGCCGCTGATCGTGCCTTCGAACGCGCTGCCGACGTGCTGCTCCATCCACGCCGCGCGGTAACGGTCGTCGACTTCGCGCTGCGCGTCGTCGGCACGGCGGGAGCGCTCGGAGCACTGCAGCGACAGCGCCGCCATGGCGTGCTGCGAGTAGGTATATGTCGCGGCCTTGCCGCCGCCGAGCGCGTGCTTGATCGCACGGTGCACCAACAGGTCCGGGTAGCGCCGGATTGGCGAGGTGAAATGGGCATAGGCCTCCAGCGCCAGGCCGAAGTGGCCGATGTTCTCCGGCGAGTACACCGCCAGCGACTGGCTGCGCAGCAGCACCGATTCCAGCAGGTTGGCGTCGGGACGCTCGCGGATGGTCGCCAGCAACTTGCGGAAGTCACGCGGATGCACCTTGGACCACGGCGGCATGCGCAGCGAGAACTCCTTCAGGAACTCCAGCAGGTCGGCGTACTTGGCCTCCGGTGGGCGGTCGTGGTCGCGGTACGGCGCCGGGACCTCCGCCTGGAGCAGGAACAGCGCGGCCTGCACGTTGGCCGCGATCATGCATTCCTCGATCAGCTTGTGGGCGTCGTTGCGCTGGAGCATGCCGGCCTGTGTGACCTCGCCCTGGGGGCCGAGCACGAAGCGCACCTCCGACGACTCGAACTCGATCGAGCCGCGCTGCTGCCGCGCCTTGTCGAGGATCCGGTAGAGCTGGTGCAGGTGCCTGACCTGCTGCAGCTGCGGGCCCATGTACGCCTGCGCGGCGTCACGATCCTCGTCGGGGACGCCGTCCCCGACGGCATTCCAGACCTGGCTGTAGGTCAGGCGCGCATGCGAATGCATCACCGCCTCGTAGAACGTCGCGTCCACCACCTGCCCGGCGCGGTCGACCTGCATATCGCAGACGAAGCACATGCGGTCGACCTTGGGCTTCAGCGAGCAGATGCCGTTGGACAGGGTCTCGGGCAGCATCGGCACGACGTAGCCGGGGAAGTAGACGGACGTCGCGCGCTTGGTGGCCTCGACGTCGAGCGGGGTGCCGGGGCGCACGTAGTGCGACACGTCGGCAATCGCCACCACCAGCCGGAAACCGTCGCGATTGGGCTCGCAGTAGACGGCGTCGTCGAAGTCCTTCGCGTCCTCGCCGTCGATCGTCACCAGGGGCAGCTGGCGCAGGTCGACGCGTCCAGGCGCGGTTGCGGTCACTGCGTCGACCTTGACCGGCACCGCGGCCGCCTGGTCCAGCACCTCGGTGGAGAACTCGTGCGGGATGTCGTGGCCGTGGATCGCGGCCTCGACCGCGAGGGTCGCGGTCAGGCGGTCGCCGAGCACCGCAAGGACGCGGCCGATCGGTGGGCGGTGGCTGTCAGGCGGCTGCACGATCTCGCAGACGACCAGCTGGCCATGGGTCGCCTCGAGGCGCGCATCGACCGGCACCTGGATGTCGCGCTGGATGCGCTTGTCGTCGGGGACGACGTAGCTGATGCCCGATTCCAGCGTGAAACGGCCGATCAGGCGGCTGACGCGGCGCTCGAGCACCTCGACCACGGCGCCCTCGGAGCGGCCGCGGCGGTCAACGCCGGTGATGCTGGCCAGCACGCGGTCACCGTGCATGACCTTGCGCATCTCCGACGGCGGCAAGAACAGGTCGTCGCCAGTGCCTGACTCCGGGCGCAGGAAGCCGAAGCCTTCGGGATTGGCGATGACCGTGCCCGGCACCAGGTCGAGCAGCTTGGCGGGGGCAAACGCGCCGCGGCGGTTCCGCAGCAGCTGGCCGTCACGCACCATCGCGCCGAGACGCTTGCCGAGCGCTTCGGCGCGATCGGGCTCGGTCAGGTCGAGCGTCGTCGCCAGTGCGTCCGCATCCAGCGGGCCATCGGCATCCGACAGCAGCTGCAGGATGGCCTCGCGGCTGGCGATGGGGTTTTCGTATCGGCCCGCCTCGCGCGCGGCCTGCGGATCCTCGATGGCGCGCGCCGGCGGCTGGGCCGGTACCTCCCTGGCGTCACGAGGAGCGCGCGGCTTGCGCGGCGCGCGTGCGACTGCCGGCTTCGAGTCGGCGTCCTTCGAGTCGCCGTTCTTGACGTGCGGCGACTTGTCGCGCGTGGCCTGCGGCGACGTGCCGCGGCCACCGCCCATCGCCTTGACCAGCGCGGGGTCGGGCATCCAGGGCGGCAGCGCGCCCGCGGGCTTGGCGGGGCGGGCGTCGCGGGAGGAAGTTGAAGGCGCGTCGGCCTCACGCGCGGCGGTGTCACGGCTCGGGCCGCGTTTGCTGGGGGTTCTGGGCATCCGTGGAATTTTACACGGCAACAACGCGGCGGCTTTGCGAAGGCGCTGCCGGCAGCGCCCGGCAACGTCTCCTCGACCGTCGCACATCCGTCCAACGGAGGCGTGCATCAGCCGAAACGCGCCCGTTGACAGCGTCATCGCCTCTCTGCAACATACGCGGCCTGCCCGGGTGGCGGAATTGGTAGACGCACTAGCTTCAGGTGCTAGCGGGGGCAACTCCGTGGAGGTTCGAGTCCTCTCCCGGGCACCATCCAGATGAAAAACCCCTGCGCAAGCGGGGGTTTTTTTTGGCCGCGCCCCGGCACCGCTGCGCCACGCAGCGCGACGGGCTGGCCATGCGTCGCCGGGCACGTCCAACCCACGGCGGTCGCGCCAGGCTGGTTCGACGACCCGCGACCGGACGATTCCGCAAAGCCCGAGGACGCTGCCATGCATCCGTCGTCACGGCGCTGCCGTAAGTTCAGGTTGTCCCGGCTACCACAACCCGCCCCCGCGCAGGCTTCGGACCGGTATCCATGCGCCGTTTGGCGCCTCGGAAGCATCACAAGGAGTCACCTCATGAAGCACACCGCACTCGCCGCTGCTGTCGGCTGTCTGCTGGCCAGCAGCCTCGCGCTCGCCTCCAGCCACCGCGAAGCGCCGCTGATCACCAAGTCGCCCAAGGTCGATGGCACCGACCTCTACATGTTCCGCAGCTACGAAACAGGGCGTGAGGATACGGTGACCTTCCTGGCCAACTACCAGCCGTTGCAGCACCCCTACGGCGGTCCGAACTACTTCCTGCTCGATCCCGAAGCGGTGTACTCCATCCATATCGACAACAACGGCAACGCGCAGCCCGACATCACCTACGAGTTCCGCTTCACGAACGACTACCAGGACATCGAGATCCCGGTCGGCGGCACCAGCGTCGCCGTGCCCCTGAGCAACATCGGTCCGTTCTCCAGCGTCGCCCGCCCGGGCGCCGCGGGTCCGCGCAATGTCGTGGAGACCTTCACCCTGACCAGCATCCGCAGCGGCGGGGCGCCGACGCTGGCGACCAACCGCTCGCGGTTCGGACCGGGCGGCACGACCTTCTTCAAGCCGTTCGACAACATCGGCGAGAAGTCGATCCCCGACTACCCGAAGTACGCCAACCAGCACATCCAGACCGTGGCGCTGCCGGGCTGCTCGCGACTCGGCCGGGTGTTCGTCGGCCAGCGCAACGACGGCTTCGCGGTCAACCTGGGCAAGATCTTCGATCTGATCAACCTGAACCCGGTCGGCAACCCGGCCGCGGAGGAAAGCACCATTTCCGACCAGAATGTCACCACGCTGGCGCTCGAGGTCCCGATTTCCTGCCTGACCGCCGACAGCACCATCATCGGTGCCTGGACGACCGCGAGTCTTCCGGTCAATGGCCAGCGGCGGCAGGTGTCGCGCCTGTCGGCGCCACTGATCAACGAGGTGATCATCGGGCTGCCGGACAAGGACACGTTCAACGCCTCGCAGCCTTCGGGTGACGCGCAGTTCGCGACGTACGTCACCAACCCGACCCTGCCGGAACTGATCCAGATCCTGTTCCCGATCGTGCAGGCGCCGAACCTGTTCCCGCGCACCGACCTGGTGGCGGCGTTCCTGACCGGTCTCGACGGCCTCAACAAGCCGGCGAACGTGGTGGCTGCGGAAATGATGCGGCTCAATACGTCGATCGCACCCAAGCCCGCCGCCGCGCAGAACAACCTCGGCGTGCTGGGTGGCGATACCGCGGGCTTCCCGAACGGCCGTCGCCCCGGCGACGACGTGGTCGACATCGAGCTCCGGGTCGCGATGGGCGTGCTGCTGACGGCGGAAGAAGCTCCCTCGGGCCAGCTCCCCTACAACGACGGCGTGACGGTCAAGGGCACCGATTTCCAGACGCGGTTCCCGTACCTCAACACGCCGCTGCCGGGCGCCCGCAACTGATCGAGCAAGCAAGCGAACGAGTCAGTGAGTGAGTGGTAAACGGACGGCGGGGCGCGCAACGCGCCTCGCCTCCGCCACGCGGCCGCCCATGGGCGGTCGCTTCATTTCCGCAGTGCCGGCGGCGCATGCTGTGCGCCGGCACCTGCCTTGACTGATGACGGGGCCACCCTTGAAAACGCCAAACCGCTCCACGTCGACGATGCTCGCCATGCTGCTCGCGGGCAGCGCATCCAGCGCATCTGCGCACGATTTCTGGCTGGGCGCAGAACCTGCCCCGGGCGACGACCGCACCCTGGTCCGGCTCTGGTTCGGCCACCACCTCGCCGCCGAGGGCGAGCGGCCCTACTCCGCGGCGCGGACGCAGTCCCTGCGGCTGCTGCGCGACGGCGGCGACACCGATCTGTCGCGCCTGGCGATCGATGGCGCGCAGCCTTTCCTGACGCTGCCGCCGCTCGAAGGCGCACCGATGCTGCTCGCACTCGACCGGATGCCCACCGACCTCACGCTGCCCTCGAAGAAATTCGACAGCTATCTCGACGAAGAACACCTCGCGGACATCCGCGTACTGCGCGGCGAGGACGCCCCCGACGGAGGCGAACGCTACACCCGCCACATCAAGCTGCTCGTCGATCCCACGACGGGCTCCAACCTGCACGCCAGGCGCCTTGGCCAGGCGCTGGAGATCGTGCTGCTCGACCCCCCGGTCGCGCCCGCGCCCGGCAGGCAGCTGCGCGCGCAGGTGCTCTTCAACGGCCAGCCGCTGCCCGACCGCACCGTGACCATCCTGTCCGACGCCGACTCCCTACCCACGACCGACAACGCCCGGGTCGCCACCGCCGTCACCGACCAGCAGGGCGTCGTGCGCTTCGACTTCACGCAGCCCGGGACGCTGATGCTGCGTCTGGTGCACATGCAGCCGTGCAGGGTCGACTGCGATGGCGCCGACTGGCGCAGCTACTGGTCGGCGTTCGCGATCCAGCCCGGGCAGTAACCAACCGTCCGGTCCGCACGGCGCGCACGGGTAGAATCGCCGGCCCACCCGCTGCGTCCCTCCCCTCCGCATGACCGACCCCGTCCGACCCGCGTTCCACGGCTTCGAGCAGATCCCGTTGCGCGAGTACGCCGAACGCGCGTACCTCGACTACTCGATGTACGTGGTGCTCGACCGCGCGCTGCCGTTCCTCGGCGACGGGCTGAAGCCGGTCCAGCGCCGGATCATCTACGCGATGAGCGAGCTGGGGCTGGCGTCGACGGCCAAGCCGAAGAAGTCCGCGCGCACCGTGGGCGACGTGATCGGCAAGTTCCACCCGCATGGCGACAGCGCCTGCTACGAGGCGCTGGTGCTGATGGCGCAGCCGTTCTCGTACCGCTATCCGCTGATCGAGGGCCAGGGCAACTTCGGTTCCCCCGACGACCCGAAGTCGTTCGCGGCGATGCGCTACACCGAGTCCAGGCTGACGCCAATCGCCGAAGTGCTGCTGGGCGAACTGGGCCACGGCACCGTCGACTGGACACCGAACTTCGACGGCACGCTGGATGAGCCGACCTGGCTGCCGGCGCGGCTGCCGCACCTTCTGCTCAACGGCACCACCGGCATCGCGGTGGGCATGGCGACCGACGTCCCGCCGCACAACCTGCGCGAGATCGTGAGCGCGTGCCTGCGCCTGCTGGACGATCCCGACGCGACCGTGCGCGACCTCTGCGAGCACGTGTGCGGCCCTGACTACCCGACCAGCGCCGAGATCATTACCCCTGCCGCAGACCTGCTGGCGATGTACGAAACCGGCCACGGCAGCGTCCGCGCACGCGCCACCTTCGTGCGCGAGGGCCACAACGTCGTCATCGACGCCCTGCCCTACCAGGTCAGCCCGAGCAAGGTGATCGAGCAGATCGCCGCACAGATGCGCGCCAAAAAGCTGCCTTGGCTGGAGGACATCCGCGACGAGTCCGACCACGCCAACCCGGTGCGCATCGTGCTGATGCCGCGCAGCAACCGCATCGACGCCGAGCAGCTGATGGGCCACCTGTTCGCGATCACCGACCTGGAAAAGAGCTACCGGGTCAACCTCAACGTGATCGGGCTCGACGGCCGCCCGCAGGTCAAGAACCTGAAGGCGGTACTGGTGGAGTGGCTGCGGTTCCGCGCCGATACCGTCACCCGTCGCACGCGGCATCGGCTAGAGAAAGTCGAGCGGCGGCTGCTGATGCTGGACGCGCTGCTGGTGGTGTTCCTCAACCTCGATGAAGTGATCCGCATCATCCGCAGCGAGGACGAGCCGCGCCCGGTGCTGATCACGCGCTTCGCGCTCAGCGAGGACCAGGCCGACTACATCCTCGACACCCGCCTGCGCCAGCTGGCGCGGCTGGAGGAGATGAAACTCCGCGGCGAACAGGACGCGCTCGCGAAGGAGCGCGAGCAGCTGATGGCGGTGCTGGATTCGCGCGCGAAGCTGAAGAAGCTGATCAAGGACGAGCTCACCGCGGATGCGAAGAAGTTCGGCGACGACCGCCGCTCGCCTCTGGTCGTGCGCGGCGCGGCGCAGGCGCTGGCGGAGACCGAGCTGGTCGCGAGCGAACCGATGACCGTGGTCGTCAGCCAGAAGGGCTGGGCGCGCTCGGCCAAGGGCCACGACATCGACGCCGCCACGCTGTCGTACCGCGAGGGCGACGCGCTGCTGGCCGCGGTCCGTGGGCGCAGCAACCTGCAGGTGGCGTTCCTGGATTCCACCGGACGCAGCTATTCCGCGCCGGCGCATGCGCTGCCGAGCGCGCGCGGCAACGGCGAGCCGCTGAGCGGCCGCTTCACACTTGCCGCGGGCGCGGAGTTCCAGGCGCTGGCCACCGGCGATGGCGACAGCCTGCTGGTGCTGGCGTCATCGCACGGCTACGGCTTCGCGACCCGCTTCGAGAACCTGCTCGGGCGGCAGAAGGCCGGCAAGGCGATGCTGTCGCTCAGCCCGGGCGCGCGCGTGGTGCAGCCAGCGGTGATCCGCGACCGCGCGGCCGATCGCGTGGTCGCGGCCACCAGCGCCGGCCACCTGCTGGCGTTCGCGGTCGCCGAGCTCCCGGAGCTGGACCGCGGCAAGGGCAACAAGATCATCGAGATCCCGAAGGCGAAGCGCGGCACCGAGCGCGTGGTCGCGATCGCGGTGGTGTCACCCGGCGGCACGCTGTCGGTGCAGTCCGGCGCGCGCACGATGTCGCTGTCGTTCCGCGACCTCGACGCCTATGTCGGCGCCCGCGGCAGCCGCGGCGGGCTGCTGCCGCGCGGCTGGCAGAAGGTCGACGGCCTGGCGCTGGCGTGAGCGCGCACCGGGCGCGCGGCGACCGCCGCGACGCGCACGGCGTCGGCACCGTGATCCGGTTGCTGCCAGCGTGCGTCGCATGAGGATCGGCATCGATTTCGGCACCAGCTACTCGGCCGCCGCCGCGCGCGTCGGCGGCGGCGGCGACATCGTGCACATCTTCTTCGACGGCCAGCCGCAGTTCCGCACCGCGGTGTATTTCCCCACCGCGATGCCGGACCCGGGCGACTTCGCGCTGGACGCGGCGATGGAGGCCGAGGTCCGCACGCTGGTGCGCGCCTTCCGCCGCGATCAGGCGCGCACGGTGCTGGCGCCGCGCAGCGACGCGCAGCTGCACGCCGACGCGGTGCGCGTGGTCAGGCGGCAGTGGCTGGAGCAGCAGATGCGGCAGGCGGAGGCGTCGGCGGCGCGGCTCCAGGACGCGGTCTTCGGCGAAGCGGCGATCGACCGCTTTCTGGTCGAAGGCGGCGGACACCTGGTGCAGTCGCCGAAATCGATGCTCGGCTACCAGCTGCACCCACGGGCGCGCTTGGCGATCACCGGGATCGCGCACATCCTCGAGCACGTCCGCCTGACCGCCTGCCAGCAGCTCGGCACCCCCGTGCGCACGGCGACGCTGGGACGGCCCGTACGCTTCCGCAGCTCGATGGGCGACGCCGGCGGCGAGCAGGCGCTGGCGATTCTGCGCGAGGCGGCGGCGATCGCCGGCTTCGACGACATCGACTTCCTCGAAGAGCCCGCCGCGGCCGCGCTGCACCACCACGCGATCAGCCGCGAGCGCCACAGAACGCTCGTTGTCGATGTCGGCGGCGGCACCACCGACATCGCGCTGGCCGAGATCGGCGGCGACGCCGCGCCGCGCGTCCACGCCGCTTGGGGCACGCCGCTGGGCGGCAGCGACGTCGACCTGGCGCTGTCGCTGGCGCGCTGCATGCCGCTGCTGGGCCGCGGCGCCGGACGCATCCCGGCGCACCATTTCGTGGAGGCCGCGATGGTCCACGACGCGCCGCGGCAGCGGGACTTCCAGCGCCGCGATTTCCGCGAGGTGGAGTCGCCATATGGCGACCGGCTGCAGGCGCTGCAGGCGCCCGGCGGCACGACGCGCCTGGCGCGCGGCGTCGAGGCGATGAAGGTTGCGCTCAGCAGTGCGCGGCGGAGCTCCCATGACATGGCCGACATCGCGCCGGGGCTGCGCGCCGAGGCCACGCGCGACGATCTCGAGCACGCCGGCAGGGACGTGTTCGGCCGGCTGGACCGGCTGCTGCGCGAGGTAGAAGCGGGCCTGCAGGCACCGCCCGACAGCCTGTTGCTGACCGGCGGCATGTCGCGCACGCCGGCGCTGCAGGCACTGGCGCAGGCGCGGTTCCCGACAGCGCGGCTGGTACTGGGCGACGCCTCACTGGGCGTGGTCGCCGGGCTGGCGGAACACGCGCACCGCGCCTGACCCGGTCGCCTGCGCCGCGGCCGCCGCGGCCGCGGGGTGTGCCTACAATCGGGGAATCCAAGGGGAGATGCCACATGGTCCGGTGGTTCGGTCGCGTCGCGCTGCTGCTGGTCGTGTTGCTGGCGGTCGCGCTGGCCGTTGCCTGGTGGCTGGTGCGCGGCAGCCTGCCGACGCTCGAGGGCGACCTCGCCCTGCGCGGGCTGGTGGCACCGGTGTCGATCAGCCGCGACGCGGTGGGCGTGGTCACCATCGACGCCGACAGCGAGACCGATGCGATGCGCGCCCTGGGCTACGTGCATGGGCAGGAGCGCTATTTCGAGATGGATCTGATGCGGCGCATGGCGGCGGGCGAGCTGTCGGCGCTGTTCGGGGCGCGCGCGCTGGAGACCGACCGCGCGCAGCGCAACCACCGCATGCGTGCACGGGTCGAGGCGACGCTGGCGGACATCGCGGGCGACCGCCTGCCGCTGCTGCAGGCCTATGCCGATGGCGTCAACGCCGGCCGCGATGCGCTGCCCGTGCGCCCCTGGCCTTATCTGCTGCTGCGCCAGCAGCCGGCCCCATGGACACCTGCGGACTCCGCGCTCGCGGGCCACGCGATGTACTTCGACCTGCAGGACGCCGGCAACGCGCGCGAACTCGCGCTGTGGCGCGTGCGGCCGCACCTGCCGCCCGCGCTGTTCGAGTTGGTCGACCACGACGGCAGCCGCTGGGACGCGCCGTTGCTGGGCCACGCGCGCGGGGACGCAACGCTGCCTGCGGCGACTGCTGTCGACCTGCGCACGCTGCCAATGCCCACGCACAGCGCCGCGCTCGAAACGACACCCGCGCGCCAGGCACGCGGCAGCAACAACTTCGCGGTGTCGGGCGAACTCACCGCGGATGGCCGCGCGATCGTCGCCGACGACATGCACCTGGGGCTCCGCGCGCCCAACATCTGGTTCCGCGCGCGGCTGCGCTATCGCGACCCGCGCGCACCGGGCGGCCGCGTCGACGTCAGCGGCTTCACCCTGCCCGGTCTGCCCGCCGTGGTCGTCGGCAGCAACGGGCACGTCGCCTGGGGCTTTACCAACAGCTACATCGACACCGCGGACTGGCGACACATCCGGCCGTGCACGCCCCTTGCCGCGCAGGAAGACGACGGCGCTGGTGCACCGTCGCCGGCGGCGCGCGCGGGCGTCGATGACGCGGCGTGCGAGGCAGTGACCACGCACCGCGAGACCCTGGCGGTCGCGGGTGGCGGGACCGTGACCCATCTCGTCGAGGAGTCACCGTGGGGCCCGCTGCTGCACCGCCAGCCAGACGGCAGCGCGCTGGCCCTGCGCTGGGTCGCGCATCTCCCCGGCGCGCTGAATTTCGGACTCGCGGACCTCGCGACGGTGGCGGACCTCGACGCCGCGCTCGCGGTCGCCGACCGCGTCGCGATGCCGACCCAGAACCTGGTCGTCGGCGACCGCGCCGGCCGTATCGCGTGGCGGCTGCTGGGCCCGATCCCCGCGCGCGGCACCGGCTGCAGCCGGCGGCTGGACGACGGCGGGGTGGTGGGCAACGCTGCGCCCGCCGCGGCCGCAGAGAGCGCGACCGACGTCCGCGAGACGGTGGCTGCCGCGGGGCCAGCGATCACCGCCGACAAGGCCGCATCCACGTGCGCACCGTGGTCGGTCAGCACCGATGTCTCGCCGCTGCTGGCCTCGCCGACCGCGCGGCGGCTGTGGACCGCCAACGGCCGCGTCGTCGACGGGGCGCTGCTGGCCCGCGTCGGCGACGCCGGCTACGCGTTGGGCGCGCGCGGCCAGCAGATCCGCGACCAGCTGCACGATCGCGAGCGACTCACCGAGGGCGACCTGCTGGCGATCCAGCTCGACGACCGCGCGCTGCTGCTGGCGCCGTGGTGGGGGCTGCTGCGCGATGCCGCCGCAGCGCCCGACGCCGGTCCCGGGCTGCGCGCCCTGGCCGGGGCCGCCGCCGCACAGCCGACGCGCGCGGCCGTGGACGACGCGGCCTACCGCATCGTCCGCGGCTGGAGGCTCGCGGTGCATGCGCGCATCGCCGACGGCCTGCTCGCGCCCGCGAGGGCGGCGCTGGGGCCCGACGTGCCGATGCCTGCGACCAGCCAGCTCGAAGGCGTGGTCTGGCCGCTGCTGGAGCAACGTCCCGCGCATCTGTTGCCAAGGCGGTTTTCGTGCGCGGCGCGGGCACAGGAGGCGCTCCTCGCTACCTGCACCGACCGTGGCCAGTGGCAGGCGCTGCTGGAAGACGCGGCGGTCGAGGTCCGCGACGAGCTGGCCACCCGCGGCCCACTGGCGGAGCGCACCTGGGGCGAACGCAACACCGCGAACATCTGCCATCCGCTGGCATCGGCCGTCCCGCTGCTGGGCCAGCGGCTGCTGTGCATGCCGGCAGAGCCGCTGCCCGGTGACAGCGGCATGCCGCGCGTGCAGGGCCCCGGTTTTGGCGCCTCGCAGCGCATGGTGGTCGCGCCCGGACACGAGGCCGACGGCATCGCGCACATGCCTGGCGGCCAGAGCGGCCATCCGCTGTCGCCGTACTGGGGCGCGGGGCACGCGGACTGGGTGCAGGGACGCGCATCGCCGTTCCTGCCGCAGCCGCCGGTGCACACGCTGGCGCTGCGGCCGGCAGCGCTGGCGCACTGACCACCACAGTTGTCGACGGGTCGGGGGTCGCCGCGGAACCCAGGACGCGCGGCCTCAGGGTGCGAGCCTCAGCCCGACGCCGCAGGCGCGGACGGCAGCAGCAGGCGCTCGATCAGCGCCAGGTACAGTCCCGGCAGCGCCTGCAGGTCGGCGACCCGGACGTGCTCGTCCACCTGGTGGATGCTGGCATTGACCGGGCCGATCTCGATGCATTGCGCGCCAAGCGGCGCGATGAAGCGCGCATCCGAGGTGCCGCCGGCGGTGCTTTCCTCTGGCGCTGCACCCGCGAACGTGGTCATGACCTCGCGCGCCGCGGCGCGCAGTGGGCCTTCAAGCGTGTGGAAGGGCTCGCCGCTGCGATGCCAGTCGAGTGCGTAGTGCAGCCGGTGACGGTCCAGCAGCGTGGCGATCTCGGCTTCCAGTCGCGACGCGTCCCAGTGCGGGTTGTAGCGCAGGTTGAACTGCACGGTCGCCGCGCCCGGGATCACATTGGTCGCGCCTGTCCCGGCGGCGATGTTGCTGACCTGCAGGCTGGTCGGCGGAAACGATTCGAAGCCGTCGTCCCAGCGACGGGCGACCAGTTCGGCCAGCGCCGGCGCAGCTGCATGGATCGGATTGTCGGCCTTGTCGGGATACGCGACATGGCCCTGTATGCCGTGCACCGTCAGCGTCGCCGACAGGCTGCCGCGACGACCGACGCGCAGCAGGTCGCCCAACCGCGCCGTCGACGACGGCTCACCGGTGATGCACCAGTCGATGCGCTCACCGCGCGCGCGAAAGGCCTCCGCGACCCGCCGCACGCCGTCCATCGCATCACCCTCCTCGTCGGAGGTCAGCAGCAGCGCGATGGTGCCGGGGTGGTCCGGATGCGTGGCAACGAAGCGCTCGATCGCGACCACGAACGCCGCCACCGCGCCCTTCATGTCGGCGGCGCCGCGGGCGTACAGCACGCCATCGCGGATCTCGGGCGCGAACGGATCGCTGGTCCAGGCCGCCCGTGGCCCCGGTGGCACCACGTCGGTATGCCCCAGCAGCGCCAGCACCGGGCCGTTGCTGCCGTGGGTCGCCCACAGGTTGTCGACCGCGCCGAAGCGCAGCGACTCGCAGCGAATGCCGGCAGCGGCAAGGCGCGTGGCGATCAAGGCCTGGCAACCATGGTCGTCGGGCGTCACCGACGGCCGCGCCAGCAGCTCGAGCGCCAGCGCCATCACGTCGTCGCCCGGCGGTGCCGCACCTGCGTCCGCGCGCGTGCCTTCGATGCTCATCCACCGACCCCGAAACGCTGCTTGAAGCCGCTGTCGGTGAAGCCCTGGCTGACCACGCCGTCGTTGGTGACCACCACGGGGCGCCGGATCAGCTGCGGGTACTCGCGCAGCAGCAGCTTCCACTCCGCGTCGGAGCCGGGCGCCTTGCGCTGCGGAGCCAGCATGCGCCACGTCGTCGACGAGCGGTTGACCAGCGCATTCCAGCCGCCGGCCTGCGCCGCCCAGCCCACCAGCACCTCGGGCGGCTGGCGCACGTCGCGGTAGTCGACGAAGGCGTGCGCCACGCCAAAGCGGTCGAGCCACTTCCGCGCCTTGCGGCAGGTGTCGCAGTTGGCGATGCCGTACAGCGTCGTCGTCATCGCGGATCTCCGTGGCGGCTACTGCGCGTGGCCGCGCAGCAGGTCGTTGATCGAGGTCTTGGCGCGGGTGCGCGCGTCCACCTGCTTGACGATCACCGCGCAATACAGCGAGTGCGAGCCATCGGCTGCAGGCAGCGAACCCGACACCACCACGCTGCCCGGGGGCACCACGCCATAGCTGACGTTGCCGGTGGCACGGTCGTAGATGCGCGTGGACTGCCCCAGGAACACGCCCATGCCGATGACGCTGTGGTGGCCGACGACGACCCCTTCGACCACCTCCGAGCGTGCGCCGACGAAGACATGGTCCTCGAGGATCGTCGGCGAGGCCTGCAGCGGCTCGAGCACGCCGCCGATGCCGGCACCGCCGGAGATGTGGCAGTGGCGGCCGACCTGCGCGCAGCTGCCGACCGTGGCCCAGGTGTCGACCATGGTGCCGAGGCCGACATGCGCCCCGATGTTGACGAAGCTCGGCATCAGCACCACGTCGCGGCCCAGGTGCGCGCCGCGGCGCACCACCGTGCCCGGCACCACGCGCACCCCAAGCTTGCGGAACTGGGCCTCGCCGAAGCCCGCGAAGCGCGCCGGGATCTTGTCCCAGAACGGCGCCGGGTCGGCCTCGATGAGCTCCATCTCCCGGGTGCGGAAATACAGCAGCACGGCCTTCTTCAGCCACTCGTTGACGATCCATCCGCCGTTGCCGTCCGGCTCGGCGACGCGCAGCGCCCCCGACTCCAGCCCGTCGATCACCCGCTCCACCGCGGGTGCGGTCGACCCCTCCAGCTCCTCGGGCGTCAGCGTGGTGCGGCGCTCGAAGGCGCTCTCGATGACGAAGCGCAGCTCGTCGTGGGCCCTGGCCGCGGGCGCCGCCGGCGCGGCGGCCGCGGTTTTCCGGTTGGGGGCGGGACGCTTGGGTGCAGCCATGTCAGGTCTCTCCGTCGAGTCGGGCGAGCAGCGCGGCGCGCAGGGCGTCGCGCTGCCGGGGGTCCAGGGGGGCATTGTCTCCCCTCGCGATGCGGAACACGTCCTCGGCGCGCGCGCCGAACGTGGCGATGCGCGCGTCGTGCACGCGCAGGCGCTGCTGGCGCAGCACGCTGGCCACGTCGGCCAGCAGGCCAGGGCGATCGGTGCAGACGAGGCTGAGCACGGTCGGCCCGGCGCCGCCCCCGCTGAAATCGATCTCCGGCGCGATGCGGAAATGACGCAGGTGGCGCGGCTGCGCGCGTCGCGCCGGGTGCACGCGCTCCAGCGCGCCGGAGAGCACGGTCGCCAGCCGGCGGGTCACGGTGTTGGGCTCGGGTGGATGGCGTCCGTCCACGGGCAGGACCTCGAAGCTGTCGAAGATGGTGCCGCCCGGCCCGTCCAGCGCGCGCGCCTGCTGGATCGCCAGCCCCAGCCTGTCAAGGGTGATGACGATGGCGGCGAACAGCCCGACGCGGTCCGGTGCGTGCACGAACACCTCCAGCGCATGGCTGCCGCTTGCGAGGTGGCGAGTGCGCACCACCACCGCGCCCGCCGCCGGGTCGCGCAGCGCCTCGGCCTGCCACGCGATCTGCGCGGCACCGGCGCGCAGGAAACTCGACTCCGGGAAGCGCTCGAACAGCGCGTCGGCCGCGGGCTGGGCGATGCCGCGCAGCGCCAGCAGCGCGCGCACTTCGCCACGGGTCTCGGCGATGCGCTCGACCGCGGCCACGGGATGCTCCAGCCCCCGGCGCAGCGCCATGCGCGCCGCGCCCCTCAGGTCCGACAGCAGCCGCTCCTTCCACGCGTTCCACAGCTTCGGCGAGGTGCCGGCGATGTCGGCGCAGGTCAGCAGGTACAGATAGTCGAGTCGTTCGCGGTCGGCGACCTCGGTCGCGAACCGGTGGATCACCGAGGGGTCGGAGATGTCCTGCTTCTGCGCGGTGATCGACATCAACAGGTGCCGGCGCACCAGCCACTCCACCAGCGCGGTGTCCGCGGGCGGCAGCGCGTGGGCGTCGCAGAACGCGCGCGCGTCGCCGGCGCCAAGTTCGGAGTGGTCGCCGCGGCGGCCCTTGGCGATGTCGTGGAACAGGCCCGCCAGCAGCAGCAGCTCCGGCTTCGGCAGCGTCGGCCAGATGCCGTCCGCGAGCAGGAAGCGCCCCGCGGGATCTCCCTCCGCGAAGGCCGCGAGGTTGCGCAGCACCGCGAGCGTGTGCTGGTCCACGGTGTAGACGTGGAACAGGTCGAACTGCATGCGTCCGGACACCTGCGCAAACGCCGGCAGCCAGCGACCGAGGACGCCCAGCCGCGCCATGCGCTCCAGCGTGCGCACCGGCAGCGGCCCGCGCAGCAGCGCGAGGAATGCCGCGCGCAGCGCCGGCGCGGCCGCGTCGTAGGCGACCAGTTCGGGCAGCGCCTCGGCGATCGCGCGCGCGGTGTGCGAATGCAGCCCGCGCAGGTCCGGCGCGCGCGCCCAGGTCGCGAGCAGCGCGAACACCTCGCCCCAATCGCCCCGCGGCCACGCCGGGTCGCGCGCGGCGAGGTAGCCGCGGCGGCGCTCGAAGCGGTCATCGATCGGCACCGGCACGGCGCTGCCGTCGAAGTGCTCCTCGAAGCGCTGCAGCAGGCGGTCGTTGATGCGCAGCACCACCGCGGCGGTGCGGTAGAAGCCCTGCATCATCGTCTCGACGCCGAGCACACCGGGCGCGTCTGCGAAGCCGAGCCGCCCGGCCAGCGCCTTCTGGTGGTCGAATCGCAGCCGCTCCTCGGCGCGACCGGCCACCAGGTGCAGCCCGAAGCGCAGGCGCCCCAGCACCAGCCGCTCGCGCTCCAGGGCCGCGGATTCGTCGGCGCCCAGATGGCCTAGCGCGACCAGCGCCTCGGGCCCCGCGACCCCGAAGGCGCGCCGCGCCATCCAGCCCAGCGTGTGCAGGTCGCGCAGGCCGCCCGGCCCGTCCTTGAGGTTGGGTTCGAGGTTGTCGGCGGTGTCGCCGTAGCGCGCATGCCGCGCGCTCTGCTCGTCGACCTTGGCCAGGAAGTACGCGCGCGCCGGCCACACGCGGGCCGGGGAGATCGCGTTGGACAGCGCGGTCTCGTCCGCGATGTCGGCAGCCAGCGACCGCCACTCGGCCAGTGCCGACAGCACGGTCTGGTCAGCTGCCGCCTCGGTGCACTGCGCGGCCGAGCGCACGGCCTGGCTCGCCGGCAGCCCCGCGTCCCACAGCAGCGTGACCAGCCGCGACAGCGCGTCGGCATGTGCGGCCTGCGCCGCGTTGTCGGCGAGCACCAGCAGGTCGACGTCGGAGTGCGGGAAGAGTTCGCCGCGGCCGTAGCCGCCGACCGCGAACAGCGCCGCCCCCGACGCCGCTGCACCGCTGCGCTGCCACGCCTGCAGCACCAGTGCGTCCGCGGCGCGAGCGCGGCGGGCCAGCAGCCGGTCGACGGGCACGTCGCGATCGAAATCCGCGGCGAGCGCCGCGTCCTCCGCTGCAAGGCGGACGCGCGCGTCGAGCGCCCAGTCGCCATCACCGACGGCGGCGCCCGTGTCAGCCAACGCGGGCCCGGACTCCACCGCTACAGCCCGTCGTCGTCGCCCGGCAGCCGGGTGAGGATGTCGACGCCATCGGCGGTCACCGCGACCATATGCTCCCACTGCGCCGAGAGCTTGCGGTCCTTGGTGACCACGGTCCATCCGTCGGGCAGCAGCCGCGTGTGGCGGGTGCCCTCGTTGATCATCGGCTCGATGGTGAAGGTCATGCCTTCCTTGAGCACCTCGCCCTCGCCCGGACGCCCGTAGTGCAGCACTTGGGGGTCCTCGTGGTAGACCCGGCCGATGCCGTGGCCGCAGTACTCGCGCACCACACTGAAGCGCTGGCTTTCGGCGTACTCCTGGATCGCATGGCCGATGTCGCCCAGGGTCGCGCCCGGACGCACCGCGCGGATGCCGCGGAACATCGCTTCGCGCGTGGTTTCCACAAGCCGGCGCGCCATCACCGACGGCGTGCCGACGTAGTACATGCGGCTGGTGTCCCCGTGCCAGCCGTCCTTGATGACGGTGACGTCGATGTTGACGATGTCGCCGTCCTTGAGGACCTTGGAATCGTTGGGGATGCCGTGGCAGATGACGTTGTTGACCGACGCACAGATGGTCTTGGTGTAGCCCTTGTAGCCGACGTTGGCCGGCGTCGCCTGCTGCACGTTGACGATGTGCTCGTGGCAGACGCGGTCGAGTTCCTCCGTGGTCGCGCCGGGTCGCACATGCGGCGCCACCACCCGCAGCACCTCGGCGGCGAGTCGGCCGGCGGCGCGCATCTTCTCGATCTCGGCAGGGGATTTGGTGGTGATGTTCATGGCGCCAGTATCGCCGATCGCGATGGCCCGTTCAGCCGCGGGCAGCGCGGGCGCGCCATGCCCCGGCCGATCCATATGCCGTAGATTGTCCGGGGCCTCGCCAGCCGCTACACTCTGCGGGCTGTGTCGGCCCTGCCGGCACGGCCGCCGACGCCGGGCGACACCGGCGAATCCACACCTGCTGCCAACGACCCGTGCCGGGGTGCCCCTGCAGGCGGGCCGGAGCCACCGCTCCGGC
>LXQJ01000053.1:31485-70886 GCA_001683895.1 Luteimonas sp. ANT-B3E
ACGGAGGCCGCAGGGAGGCCCAACCCCGGAACCGGCGTCCCTCGAGGGACGGCACCGCCCTACCCCTACCCGGAGGCGGCAGGTTCCCCACCAGGAGTCATCCCATGCCCCAAGTCACCATGCGCCAGATGCTGGAAGCCGGCGTCCATTTCGGCCACCAGACGCGCTACTGGAATCCGAAGATGGGCCCGTACATCTTCGGCGCCCGCGGCAAGATCCACATCATCAACCTCGAGAAGACCGTCCCGCTGTTCACGGACGCGATGAACTTCATCTCGGGCATCGCGCAGAAGCGCGGCATGATCCTGTTCGTCGGCACCAAGCGCTCCGCGCGCGATCCGATCAAGGAAGAGGCCGAGCGCTGCGGCATGCCGTACATGACGCAGCGCTGGCTGGGCGGCACGCTGACCAACTTCCGTACCGTCAAGCAGTCGGTGTCGCGCCTGAAGATGCTGGAGACCGGCGAGACCGACGGCAGCTTCGACAAGCTGGTCAAGCACGAGGTGCTGGGCCTGCAGCGCGAACGCGAGAAGCTGCTGGCGTCGCTGGGCGGCATCAAGGAGATGAACCGCCTGCCCGACGCGCTGTTCGTGATCGACATCGGCCACGAAGACATCGCGATCAAGGAAGCCAAGAAGCTCGGCATCCCGGTCGTGGCCGTGGTCGACACCAACTACGACCCGGCGCTTGTCGACTACGCGATCCCGGGCAACGACGACGCGATCCGCGCCGTGCAGCTGTACGCACGCGCCGCCGCCGATGCGGTGCTCGAGGGCAAGGCCGCCGCGCCGAACGTGGCCAGCGTCCGCGAGGAAGAGTTCAACGACGCCGGTGACGACGCCAAGCGTGGCCCGCGCCGCGATGCGCCGGCGCGCAAGCCGACGCCCGCGAAGCGTGCGTCCGCCAAGGACGACGGCGTGGCCGAGGCTACGCCTGCTGCTGCCGAGGCCGCTCCCGCCGCAGCCGACGACGCAGCACCTGCCGCTGCCGTGGAAGGCGAGCAGGCACCCGCCGCGAACTGACGCCCGTGCGTCATGCGGCCACGCCACACTGCGTGGCCTCACCGGCGGCCGCGGCCCCACCGCGACCGGCGTTCATGCAAGCACATGCCGCGCGCCATGCGCGCGGAAGCGGGCGCCGCGATCTGCCGACGTCCACACCGGAAGGCCGTGCACGGCCGTCACCCGACACCCCTAGAACACCGAGGTCATCCATGGAAATCACCGCAACCCTGGTCAAGGAACTGCGCGAGCGCACCGGCGCCGGCATGATGGAGTGCAAGAAGGCGCTCAGCGAGACCAGCGGCAACATCGACGCCGCCGCGGAGTCGCTGCGCAAGTCCGGCCTCGCGAAGGCAGACAAAAAAGCCGGCCGGGTGGCCGCCGAAGGCCGCATCGCGATGGCGCAGGACGGCAACCGCGCCGTGCTGGTCGAGATCAACTCCGAGACCGACTTTGTCGCCAAGGACGAGAACTTCATCGGCTTCACCGAGCAGGTCGCCCGCGCCGCGCTCGGCGTCGACGACGTCGAGGCGCTGCGCTCGACCGCGATCGACAGCGGCAAGACCGTCGACGAGGCCCGCGCCGAGCTGATCGCCAAGGTCGGCGAGAACGTGCAGGTGCGCCGCATGATGACGGCCAGCGGCAGCGACAACGTTGCCGCCTACGTCCACGGCGGCCGCATCGGCGTGCTGGTCGAGCTCAGGGGCGGCAGCGCGGAGCTGGCGCGCGGCATCGCGATGCATGTCGCCGCGATGAATCCGCCCTACAACAAGGCGGCCGATGTGCCGGCCGATTTCGTCGCCAAGGAAAAGGAGATCGAGCTGGCCAAGATGTCCGACAAGGACAAGTCCAAGCCCGCCGACATCCTGGAGAAGATCATCGGCGGCAAGATCGCAAAAATCGTCAACGAGGTCACGCTGTACGGCCAGCCGTACGTGCTAGACACCAACCAGAGCGTCGAGGGCGTGCTGAAGTCCGCCAATGCCGAGGTCGTGTCCTTCCAGCGCCTCGCGGTCGGCGAAGGCATCGAGAAGGTGGTCGAGGATTACGCCGCCGAAGTGATGAAGCAGGCTGGCCTCGCCTGAGTCCAGCCGCGGCCCGTCCGCTGCAACCGCTCACGAACAAAGGCCGCGGAGCGATCCGCGGCTTTTTTCTGGTTCGCAGGGCCTCGCCATAGCACCGCCCGCGGATGGATGCCTCCGGGGACGCCGTCGCGGCCGGCGGGCCTGCGTGGCGGCAGCGTGGAACCGGTGCGCGCTGACGAGCACGTAGAATCCCCGCACCACCGCCACCCCGGACCGCCATGCCCGCCCTCGCCTATCGCCGCGTCCTCCTCAAACTGTCCGGCGAGGCCCTGATGGGCGACGAGGACTACGGCATCGACCCGAAGGTGATCGGACGGCTGGCGCGCGAGGTCATCGAGGCGCAGAAGGCGGGCGCGGAAGTCGGCGTCGTGGTCGGCGGCGGCAACATCTTCCGTGGCGCCGGGCTGGCCGCTGGCGGCATGGATCGGGTGACCGGCGACCAGATGGGCATGCTGGCGACGGTCATCAACGCACTGGCGCTGCAGGACGCGCTGGAGAAGCTGGGCGCGCGCGCGCGGGTGATGAGCGCGATCAAGATCAACGACGTCTGCGAGGACTACATCCGCCGTCGCGCCATCCGCCACCTCGAGAAGGGCCGGATCGCGATCTTCGCCGCCGGCACCGGCAACCCGTTCTTCACCACCGACTCCGGCGCGGCGCTGCGTGCGATCGAGATCGGCGCCGACCTGCTGCTGAAGGCCACCAAGGTCGACGGGGTCTACGACGCCGACCCCAAGAAGTTCCCGAATGCCAAGCGCTTCGACCGCCTCACCTATGACGAGGTGCTCGGCCGTGACCTGCAGGTGATGGACACGGCCGCGTTCGCGCTGTGCCGCGACAGCGACGTGCCGCTGCGGATCTTCGACATGGCGCAGCCGGGCCAGCTGCTGCGCATCCTGCAGGGCGAGGCGATCGGTACGCTGGTGCAGGGGCGCGGCCAGTCCTGAGGGCCGTGGTCGACGCGGCGGCGTCGATGGCGCCGTCGCTGGCGGCGTGACAGCATCGCGGCATGCACGCGCACGGCGACCAACATCATGGGCTCGGCCACGGCCCTCCACGCGCGGGCTCGGCGACGCGCGCGTTCGCGGTCGTCACCCTGATCAACCTCGTCTACACCGCGCTTGAGGCCGCCGTCGGCTTCGCGACCGGCTCGCTGGCGCTGCTGTCGGACGCACTGCACAACCTCGGCGACGTACTCGGGCTGGCGATGGCCTGGGCCGCGGCCGCGATCGCCGAGCGCCCCCCACGCGGGCGCCATACCTACGGCTGGGGCCGGGCCACGCTGCTGTCGCCACTGGCCAATGCACTGCTGCTCGTGGGCCTTTCCGGGGCGCTGGCATGGGAAGCACTGCGACGGCTGTCGGCGCCGCCGGAGGTCCCCGGCATGGTCGTGATCACGGTCGCCAGCATCGGCATCGCGGTCAACCTCGGGGCAGCGTGGTTCCTGCGCGGCGACGGTGACCTCAACCGTCGTGGCGCCTACCTGCACCTGCTGGCGGACGCCGCGATCTCGCTGGCCGCGGTGGTCGCCGGCGCCGGCATGCTGCTGTTCGGCTGGCGCTGGCTGGACCCCGCGACCGCGCTGCTGGTCGGCATCGTGGTCGCGGTCGGCGGCTGGCGCCTGCTGCGCGACAGCCTCGACGCGGTGATGGACGCCGTGCCCCCAGGCATCGACGTCGACGCGGTGCGCGCCTTCCTCGCCTCGCGTGACGACGTGTCCACCGTGCACCACCTGCACGTCTGGTCGCTGGGCGCGGGCCGCACCGCGCTGACGGCCCACCTGGTGCGGGCCGCGAGCGACGACGGCGATGCGTTCCTCTCCGCCACCGCGCAGGCCCTGGCAGAGGAGTTCGGCATCGACCACGCCACGCTGCAGGTGGAGGGCGGCGACGGCTGCAGCCAGCCGTGCACCGGCACCGCGGCACCCCACGCGCACTGAGGCCGGGACCGGCCGCAGCGCGGGTCGCCTATAATCCGCGGCCACGTCATTGCAACCGGACCCGGCGATGCTCAACGACATCCAGAACGACGCCAAGACGCGCATGAACAAGAGCGTGGAAGCGCTGCGCACCGACCTGACCAAGGTCCGCACCGGGCGCGCGTCCACCGCGCTGGTCGACCACCTCAAGGTCAGCTACTACGGCGCCGACATGCCGCTGTCGCAGGTCGCCAGCGTCGCGGTCTCCGACGCGCGCACGCTGACCATCACGCCGTGGGAAAAGCCGATGGTCGCGGCGGTCGAAAAGGCGATCATGGCGTCCGACCTGGGCCTGACGCCCAACACCGCCGGCACCGTGATCCGCATCAACCTTCCCGCATTGACGGAAGAACGTCGCCGCGAGCTGTCCAAGCACGTGCACAACGAAGGCGAGAACGCCAAGATCGCGATCCGCAACATCCGCCGCGACGCCAACCAGGGCGTCAAGGACCTGCTGCGCGACAAGCAGATCACCGAGGACGAGGAGCGGCGCAGCGAGGACGAGATCCAGAAGCTGACCGACAGGGCGATCAAGGACGTCGATGACGTGGTCAAGGCCAAGGAGCAGGAGCTGATGGCGGTCTGAGGGGTCGTCGTGATGACCACCCCGCCGCGCATCCCGCGTCACCTCGCCGTCATCATGGACGGCAACGGCCGCTGGGCCGCGCGCCGCCGGCGCCCGCGGGTGATCGGCCACCGCGCCGGCGCCCGCGCAGTCAACCTGTGCATCGATTTCTGCCTGGCGCGCGGGGTCGAAGTGCTGACGCTGTTCGCGTTCTCCAGCGAGAACTGGGGGCGCCCGCCCGACGAGGTCGGCGCGCTGATGCGGCTGTTCGTCAACGCGCTGGAGCGCGAGATCGACGAATTGCAGCGTCGCGGCGTGTGCGTGCGCTTCGTCGGCGAGCGGACCCGCTTCGGCGCCGCGATCGCGGGGCGCATGGACGCAGCGGAGCGCGCCACCGCAACCAACGCGCGGCTGACGCTGGTGGTCGCCGCCAGCTACGGCGGCCGGCAGGACATCGCCAGCGCCGCCCGCGCGCTGGCCGAGGACGTCGCAGTGGGCCGGCTGCGTCCCGAGGATATCGACGAGGCCGCCCTTGGAGCGCGCATGGCGCTGTCCGACCTGCCGCCGCCCGACCTGTTCATCCGCACGGGCGGCGAGCTGCGGATCAGCAATTTCCTGCTCTGGCAGCTGGCCTACACCGAGCTGTGGTTCACCGAACGGCTGTGGCCGGACCTCGACGACGCCACCCTGCAGGAGGCGCTGGACGCATTCGCGGCACGCGAACGGCGCTACGGCCTCACCGGTGAGCAACTCCCGGTCGGCGGCGCGCCAGCCACCGGCGCGATTCCCGTCGCGGCAGCCGCGACCGATATCATCGGCCGATGACACGTACCCGGATCTTCGCCGCACTGGCCATGGCGCCGGTCGCCATCGGCTCCGTCCTGCTGCTGCCGACGCCGTGGATGGTCGCCCTCGCCGCGCTGCTGTTCCTGGCGGCCCTGTGGGAGTGGTTCGCGCTGGCCGAGGTCGACGACTCGCTGGCGCGCAGCGCACTGCTGGTCGCCAACCTGCTGCTGATGGTCGCGCTGGTGTGGGCGTCGCCGACCGATGCCGGCGGCTCGCTGGTGCTGTTCAAGCTCGCGGTGGTGGCCGGCGTGGTGTGGTGGCTGCTGGCCATGCTGTGGCTGCTGCACTACGACTTCGGCTCCGACCATGACACCCACGGTCGCGTGTTCAAGCTAGCCGCGGCAACCCTCGCCGTCGTGCCGGCGTGGTGCGCGCTGGCGCTGCTGCACCGCGATGGCGCCGGCTGGCTGCTGCTGGCGCTGATGCTGGTGTGGGCCACCGACACGGGCGCTTACTTCGCCGGCCGCAGGTTCGGACGGCGCAAGCTGGCGCCGCGGATCAGCCCCAACAAGACCTTCGAAGGACTCCTTGGCGGGCTGCTGGCCGGCGTCGTGGTCGCGGTGGTCGGCGCGTGGTGGCTGGCCACCCCGCCCGCGCAGCTGCCGCTGGTGGCGCTGGTGGCGGTGCTGGTGGTGCTGTTCTCGGTCGCGGGCGACCTGTTCGAGAGCCTGCTCAAGCGCCATGTGGGGGTCAAGGATTCCGGCGCGATGATCCCCGGCCACGGCGGCCTGCTCGATCGGCTGGACAGCGTGTTCGCGGCGCTGCCGGTGTTCGCGCTCGGCAAGATCTGGCTCGGGTTCTGAGGATGCGCCGGGTGGCCGTCCTCGGAGCGACCGGCTCGATCGGCACCTCCGCGCTCGACGTGATCGCACGCCATCCCGACCGGCTGCGGGCGTCGGTGCTGGCGGCCGGCCGCGATGTCGATGGCCTGCTGGCACTGTGCCGGACCCATCGCCCGGCGCACGCCGTGATCGCGGATGCGTCCGCCCTGCACGCCCTGCGCGACGGCCTGGTGGCGCTGGGGCTGCCCACGCAGGCGCACGCCGGCGGCGAGACGATCTGCGCGCTCGCCGCTGGCGATGCCTGCGACACCGTCGTCGCGGCGATCGTCGGCGCCGCGGGACTCGACTCCACGCTCGCCGCCGCGCGCGCCGGCAAGCGCCTGCTGCTGGCCAACAAGGAATCGCTGGTGCTGGCCGGCGAACTGCTGATGCGGGCGGCCCGTGACGGTGGCGCCGACATCGTGCCGATCGACAGCGAGCACAGCGCGATCTTCCAATGCCTGCCACCCACGGCCGGCGGCAACCGCGCGGCGGGATCGGCCGGGGTCGCCCGAATCGTGCTGACCGCCTCGGGCGGCCCGTTTGCCGGACAGGACCGGCGCGCGCTGGCGGGCGTGACGCCGGAGCAGGCGGTCGCGCACCCCACGTGGTCGATGGGGCCCAAGATCTCGGTGGACTCGGCGACGCTGATGAACAAGGGGCTGGAGGTGATCGAGGCCCACCACCTGTTCGGCATCCCTGTCGACGCCATCGACGTGCTGGTCCATCCGCAGAGCCTCGTGCACTCGTTCGTCGAGTTCGTCGACGGTTCCACCCTGGCGCAGCTCGGCCTGCCCGACATGCGCACCGCGCTTGCGGTCGGATTCGCATGGCCGCAGCGGATGGCGTCGGGTGTCGCCGGGCTGGACCTGCTGCGCCACGGCCGGCTGGACTTCTCCGCGCCAGACCTCGATGCGTTCCCCTGCCTCGCGCTGGCCTTCGACGCGCTGCGCGCGGGAGGCACCGCGCCGGCGATCCTCAATGCCGCCAACGAGGTCGCGGTGGCCGCGTTCCTGGCGCGCCGGATCGGCTTCCTGTCGATCCCGGCGCTGGTAGCCGACGTCCTCTCGGCGCTGCCGGCCACGGCCGCGGCCTCGCTGGAGACGCTGCTCGACGCCGATGCCCGTGCGCGGGCGCGCGCCACCGATGCACTGGCGGCGCACGCCGCATGAGCGCGCCACGGCGGGCCCGGCAGTGAGCGGCTTCCTCGGCTCGGTGTGGTGGATGATCGTCAGCATCGGCGTGCTGGTGACGTTCCACGAGTTCGGCCACTACTGGGTCGCGCGCCGCTGCGGCGTGCGCGTACTGCGCTTCTCGGTCGGGTTCGGCAGGCCGCTGTGGTCGCGCCGCGGGCGCGACGGCACCGACTACGTGGTCGCCGTGCTGCCGCTGGGCGGGTACGTCAAGTTCCTCGATGAACGCGAAGGCGACGTTCCCGAGGCCGACGCCGCGCAGGCGTTCAACCGCCAGGGCGTGTGGCGGCGGATCGCGATCGTCGCGGCCGGGCCCATCGCCAACCTGCTGCTGTGCGTGGCGCTGCTGTGGGCGATGTTCGTGATCGGCCGACCGGACTTCCAGCCGGTGCTGGGACAGGTGCAGGGCATCGCCGCGGATGCCGGCCTGGCGCGTGGCGATACCGTGCTGGCGATCGGCGAGCGCGCCACGCCGACCTGGAGCGAGGCCGCGATGGCACTCACCACCGGCGCGATGGATCGCGAGGACGTCGCGGTGCGCATCCGTACCGGCGATGGCGCCGAGGCGGTACGCACGCTGCGGCTGTCGGCGCTGCCGGCAGGCTTCGACGAGCGACGGGCGATCGCGCTGGTGGGCATCACACCGCGCAGCCAGCTGCTGCCTGCCATCGTCGGCCGGGTCGAGCCGGGCACGCCAGCCTGGGGCGTGCTGGCCGACGGCGACCGGATCACGGCGCTCGACGGGCAGCGCGTGGAGGCCTTCAACGACATCGGCCCCTTGGTGCAGGCGCTCGGAATCGCCGGCGAGGCGCGACCTGCGATGGTGGAGGTGGACCGCGACGGCGTGCGGCTGGCGCTGGAAATCACCCCCGCGCTGCGTCGCGAGTCGCGGCGCGACGACTACTGGGTGCTCGGGGTGGTGCCAGCGCCGTCGGAAATGCCCGCCTACGACGCGACCCTGCGCCATGGCCCGCTGGCGGCGATCCCGGAAGCGGTACGCGAGACGGGGCGACTGGCATCGGACTCGCTGGCGATGATCCGTCGGCTGGTCAGCGGCAGCGCCTCGGTGGACAACGTCTCGGGTCCGATCACCATCGCCCGCTACGCCAATGCCTCGGCCGACCTCGGGCCGGCCTGGTTCCTCAACTTCCTCGCCCTGCTGTCGCTGAGCCTGGCGATCATCAACCTGCTGCCGATCCCGATCTTGGACGGCGGGCACCTGTTGTATTACCTTATCGAGTTGCTCAGAGGGCGCCCGTTAAGCGAGCGTGCGATGGCGGCAGGGCACTATGTCGGCCTCGCGATGCTGGCCGGCCTGATGGGGCTGGCGTTCTACAACGACATCCTCCAGCTCGTGCGCTGACCCCCCGCTGCGCTGACCCTGCTGTTCCCGGACTCCCGTCGCCACTGGCCGCCGGGGTCCACCCAGAACCGGACGTAATTGATGACGCGACTCCCGACACGCCGCCTGCTCGCCCTTGCCCTGACCTCGGCGATCACCGCCCCCGCATGGGGGCAGCAGCCGGTCGATCCGCAGGCAGCGTTCGCCGTCCCCGGCGCACAGGCCCCCGCGCCCGCCCCGCTCGCCACCGGCGCCAGCAGCTTCACCGTCGCCGACATCCGCATCGACGGTCTGCAGCGCATCGGTGCCGGCACGGTGTTCACCTACCTGCCGATCGAGCGCGGCGACAGCGTCGACCAGACGCGCATCGGCGATGCGATCCGCGCGATGTACCGGACCGGCTTCTTCGAGGACGTGCAGGTCGCGCGCCAGGGCGACATCCTCGTCGTCACCGTGACCGAACGCCCGGCGATCAACCGGCTGACGTTGACCGGCAACAAGGACATCAAGACCGAGGACCTGACCAAGGGCCTGACCGACATCGGGCTGTCGGAGGGCGAGACCTTCGACCGCCTCGCGCTCGACCGGGTCACCCAGGAACTGACCCGCCAGTACAACAACCGGGGCAAGTACAACGTCGAGATCACGCCCACGGTTGCGCGGCTGGACCGCAACCGCGTCGACGTCACCATCAACGTGAAGGAAGGCAAGGCCGCGAAGATCCGCCACATCAACCTGATCGGCAACGAGGTCTTCGACCAGGACGAGTTGACCGACCGCTGGGAGTCCGCCGAGAGCAACTGGCTGAGCTGGTACCGCCGCGACGACCAGTACTCGCGCCAGAAGCTCGAGGGCGACCGCGAAAAACTGCGCAACTTCTACCTGGACCGCGGCTACATCGATTTCAGCGAAGACAACGTCCAGGTCGCGATCAGCCCGGACAAGCGCGATATGTACATCACCGCCGGGCTGACCGAGGGCGAGCCGTACACAGTGTCGTCGGTGGAGCTGACCGGGGACACCGTGCTGCCGCCAGCGGAGCTCGAGCGGCTGATTCTGATGCAGCCCGAGCAGACGTTCTCGCGCGCGCTGCTCGAGATCACGTCGGACGCGATCATCGCCACGCTCGGCAACATCGGCTACGCCTTCGCGCAGGTCAATACGATCCCCGATCTCGACCGCGAAGCACGGCGTGTCGCAATCAAGCTGCAGGTCGTGCCGGGTCCGCGCGTCAACGTCCGCCGGATCGTGTTCAAGGGCAACACCCGCACCTCCGACGAGGTGATGCGCCGCGAAATGCGCCAGTTCGAGGGCGCGTGGTTCTCGCAGGCCGCGGTCGACCGCTCCAAGGTGCGCCTGCAGCGCCTCGGCTACTTCGAGTCGGGCAGCGTGAACGTCGAGAGCAGGCCGGTCCCCGGCAGCAACGACCTGGTCGACGTCGAGTTCTCGGTCACTGAGACCACCTCGGGCAGCTTCCAAATCGGCCTCGGATACTCGCAGCTGACCGGCGTCACCACCTCGGTACAGCTGTCACAGAACAACTTCCTCGGCAGCGGCAACCGGGTATCGGTGGAAGCGCAGCGCAACGTCTTCCTGCAGCGCTACTCGTTTTCGTTCCTCAACCCGTACTTCACCGACAACGGGCTGTCCCTGGGCTACAACCTGTCGTGGCGCGAGTTCGACAACTCGGAGTTCAACACCGCGCAGTTCTCCTCGACCAGCCGCGTCGCCCAGGTGGTGCTGGGGCTGCCGATCTCCGAGAGCGACACCATCACCACCGCGTTCAGCGTCGACAGCAACCAGATCTTCGCGTTCCGGGGGTCCTCCCCGCAGTCGATCGTGGACTACATCGAGCTCGTCGGCCGACGCACGTTCAAGGCGTGGCGTGGCGAAGTGGCATGGGCGCGCGACACCCGCAACGACTTCCTGCAGCCCACGCGCGGCATGCTGCAGCGCGTGTCCGCCGAGGTCACGTTGCCAGGCTCGACTGCCGAGTACTACCGCCTGAACTACGAGTTCTCGAGGTACTGGCCGCTGTCGCGGGCGCTGGTGCTCAACACACGCGCGGAGCTCGGTTACGGCGACAGCTATGGCCGTGCGATCACCGGCATCATCCTCGATCCTGACAGCCCGTTCGATTCGGACAACCTGCCAGAGCGTCGCGAGGCAACTGCTGACGGCCTGCCGTTCTTCGAGAACTTCTATGCAGGCGGCTCACGCTCCGTGCGCGGCTTCCGCGACAACACGCTGGGCCCGCGGGAGGCCGCGTTCGGCAGCTCGTTCCTGCAGCCCATCGGCGGTGCGCTGAAGACCGTCGGCTCGCTGGAGATGTTCTTCCCGACGCTGCTCGACACCCCGGCAGCGCGCATTTCGGCGTTCGTCGACTTCGGCAACGTCTTCAAGGACATCAATGCGTTCGATTCCGGCGAGCTGCGCAGTTCCGCGGGCGTGTCGCTGATGTGGCGGGCGCCGGTGGGCCCGATCTCGATCAGCTACGCGTTCCCACTGCGCAAGGAAGACCGCGACGAGATCGAGCGCCTGCAGTTCACCTTCGGCGGCGCGTTCTGACCCAGCGCCGCGCGCGGAGCGTCCATGTCCCAGCACGTCCATACCGCCGGTGCGCTGGCCGAGGCTTTCGGACTGTCCGTCCACGGTGACCCCGCGGCGACCGTCTCCGGGGTCGCCACGCTGGCCGGCGCGCAGCCGCACCATCTCTCGTTCCTGTCCAACCCGCGTTACCGCGCGCAGCTGGCGGCCACCGTCGCCGGCATCGTGGTCATGCGCGGCGACGACGCGCAGGGCTATGCCGGCACCGCGCTGGTCGCGAGCGACCCCTACGTGGCGTTCGCACGCATGGCGGCGTTGTTCGAGCCCGCCGCGCGCCACCCGACCGGGGTGCACGCAAGCGCCGATGTCGATCCGACGGCCGCCATCGACCCCACCGCATCGGTCGCCGCGTTCGTCGCGATCGGCCCCCGCAGCCGCATCGGGGCCGGTGCGCGCATCGGCCCGGGCTGCGTGATCGGCGAGGACTGCAGCGTCGGCACGGGTTCCGAGCTGGTCGCCAGGGTCACGCTGGTGCGCCGCGTGCGGCTTGGCGCGCGGGTGCTGGTCCATCCCGGCGCGGTGCTCGGCGCCGACGGCTTCGGCCTGGCGATGGACAGGGGGGACGACGGCACGCGCCACTGGATCAAGGTGCCGCAGCTGGGCGGCGTGGTCGTCGGCGACGACTGCGAGATCGGCGCCAACACCACGATCGATCGCGGCGCCATCGAGGACACCGTGCTCGAGGATGACGTCCGCCTCGACAACCAGATCCAGGTCGGCCACAACGTCCGCATCGGCGCCCACACCGCGATGGCCGGCTGCTCGGCGGTCGCGGGCAGCGCGGTCATCGGCCGCTACTGCCAGGTTGGTGGCGGCGCCGGCATCCTCGGCCACCTTACCGTCTGCGACCACGTAGTGGTCAACGCGATGGCGCTGGTGACCAGTTCGATCGACAGGCCCGGGGAGTATTCTTCCGGCACACCGCTGATGGAGACCCGCAGCTGGCGCAGGAGTGCCGCGCGGTTTCGCCAGCTCGACGCGCTGGCGCGGCGCTTGCCCGCGGGCACCAAGGAGACGACGTGACCCAAGCGACGGTGACACTGCCCATCGGCATCGCCGAGATCCAGCGCATGCTGCCCCACCGCTACCCGTTCCTGCTGGTCGACCGCGTCGTCGAGTTCGAGTCCGGCCGGCGCGTGCTGGCGTACAAGAACGTGAGCGCCAACGAGGCCTTCTTCCAGGGCCATTTCCCCGGTCGGCCGGTGATGCCCGGCGTGCTGGTGGTCGAGGCGCTGGCGCAGGCCGGTGGGCTGCTGACGCAGCTCTCCAGCGGCGGCAGCGCCGAGGGCCGTCTGTCGTACCTGGTCAAGGTCGACAACGCGCGCTTCTCGCGCATGGTGGTGCCCGGCGATCGGCTCGACCTCGAGGTCACGATCAAGCGCGAGATCCGCAACATGACGCAGTTCTGCGGTCTGGCGACAGTCGAGGGACAGAAGGTCGCCTGTGCCGACATCCTGTGCGCCGAGGTCCGCGACTGAGATGGCGATCCACGTCCATCCGACCGCCGTGGTGGACCCCGGAGCGCGCCTGGGCGACGGCGTGCGCATCGGCGCCTTCACCCTGGTCGGGCCCGACGTGGAGATCGGCGACGGCAGCGACGTGGGCGCGCACTGCAGCGTGACCGGCCCGACCCGCATAGGTCGCGACAACCGCATCGCCGGGCACGCCGCAATCGGCGGCGATCCGCAGGACAAGAAGTTCGGCGGCGAACCCGTCGAGCTGGTGATCGGCGACCGCAACAGCATCCGCGAGTTCGTCACCATCAATCGCGGTACTGGCGATGGCGGCGGCGTGACCACCATCGGCGACGACAACTGGCTGCTCGCCTACACCCACGTCGCGCACGACTGCCGGGTCGGCAGCCACTGCGTGTTCTCCAACAACGCAACCCTCGCCGGGCACGTCGAGATCGGCGACCACGTGATCCTCAGCGGGTTCGCCGGCGTGCACCAGTTCTGCCGCATCGGCGCCCATGCCTTCATCGGCATGGGCGCGTTCGTCAATGGCGACGTGCCGCCGTTCGTCATGGTGGCGCAGGACGGCTACGGCCGGCCGCGCGGGGTCAACGCCGAGGGCCTCAAGCGTCGCGGCTTCGACCGCGACCGCGTCGCGGCCATCAAGCGCGCCTACCGCGCGCTCTACATGTCCGGCGGCAGCATGGTGGAGGCGCGCGAGCTCCTGGCCGTGCTGGCGGCCGACAGCGACGACGTGCGCGCGCTGCTCGACTTCATCGACCGCGGCGAACGGCCGCTGCTGCGGTGACCACGGTGCCGCGCGCGCCCCGGATCGCGCTCTGCGCCGGGGAAGCGTCCGGCGACCTGCTCGGCGCGGGGCTGATCGACGCATTGCGCGACCGCCATCCCGATGCGCTGTTCGCCGGCGTCGGCGGCGCGGCGATGCGGGATGCCGGCATGGACACCTGGCATGACGCGGGCGAGCTTGCGGTCATGGGGCTCAGCGAAGTGCTTGCGCACCTCCCGCGCCTGCTCGCGCTGAGGCGGGGGCTGCTCGCGCGCCTGCTTGCCTGGCAGCCGGACGTGTTCATCGGCATCGACGCACCGGACTTCAACCTCGGCCTTGAGCAGCGGCTCAAGCGGCGCGGCTTGCGCACGGTGCACTACGTCAGCCCGTCGGTCTGGGCATGGCGGCAGGGGCGCGCCGCGCGCATCGGGCGCAGCGCCGACCGCGTGCTGTGCCTGTTCCCGATGGAGCCTCCCATCTATGCTCGGCACGGCGTCGAGGCGACGTTCGTCGGCCATCCGCTGGCGGACGCGATGCCACTGGCACCCGACCGCGGCGGCGCGCGCGCTTCGCTGGCTGTCGACCCCGCGGCGCAGCTGCTCGCGGTGCTGCCGGGGTCTCGGCTGGGCGAGATCGCACGGCTGGGCGCCACGTTCCTAGACGCGGCCCGGCGCGTCGTCGACGCCGCGCCCGGGCTGCAGGTGCTGGTGCCGGCGGCCACCTCGTCCTGCCGCGCGGCGCTGCAGGCGCTGCTGGACGCACGTGAGCCCCTGCCGGGCCTGCGCCTGCTGGACGGCCGCGCGCGCGAGGCGATGGTCGCGGCGGACGTCGTGCTGCTGGCCTCTGGCACCGCGACCCTGGAGGCGATGCTGGCCAAGCGCGCGATGGTGGTGGGCTACCGCATCGCCCCGGTTACCCATGCCATCGTCCGCGGCCTGGGCATGCTCAAGGTCGACCGCTATGCGTTGCCCAACGTGCTGGCAGGGGAGACGCTGGTGCCGGAGCTGATGCAGGCCGACTGCACCCCGCAGGCGCTGGCGGACGCGGTGCTGCGCTGGCTGCGCGATCCCGTCGCGGTGGCCGCGCTGCAGCCGCGGTTCCTGGCGCTGCACCAGGCGCTCCGGCGCGACGCATCGCGGCAGGCCGCGGCGGCGGTCGACGCGCTGCTGCCCGGGACGCCCAAGGTGCCCATGCCGGCCGCCGACGGCGGCGTGACCGCGCGATGACCGCCGGGTGCATGGTGTCCGCGCGGACCGCACCGCGGCGCGTCGCCGGCGTCGACGAGGCCGGACGCGGGCCGCTGGCCGGGCCGGTGGTGGTCGCGGCGGTGGTGTTCGATCCGGCGCGGCCGCGGATCAACGGCCTCGACGACTCCAAGCAGCTGACCGCGCGCCGCCGCGAGTTGCTGCACGGGCGCATCGTCGAGCGCGCCCTGGCCTGGGAAGTGGTGGTGGTGGACGTCGACGAGATCGACCGCATCAACATCCACCAGGCGACCATGCTGGGCATGCGACGCGCGGTGGAGGCGGTGGCCGCGTGGACCGACGTCGCGCGCATCGATGGCAACGCGCTGCCGCGCGGCCTGCCGTGCGTGGCGGAGGCGTGGATCGGCGGAGACGCGCGCGAGCGCAGCATCATGGCGGCGTCGATCCTGGCCAAGGTCACCCGCGACCGGCTGATGCTGGCGCTGCATCCGCTGCATCCGCACTACGGCTTCGACGGGCACAAGGGCTACGCGACCCCGGCGCACCTCGCCGCGCTGCGCCTGCACGGCCCCTGCGCGCACCACCGGCGCAGCTTCGCGCCGGTGCGCGCTGCCGCCGGCGGCGACCTGTCTTTCCCGCCGGCCGCCGTCGCCAGGCCGCTGCCGGCCTGAGAGCGGCGGCGGCGCTGGCCCGCGGCCTGTCAAGCCTTGTCCGCCCCGCCGGCCCGACCTACCCTGCTGGCTGTCACGCCGGCCCGCCGATGACCACGCGCTTCGTCCACCTCACCCTGCACAGCGAGTATTCGCTCGCCGACTCGACGATCCGCATCGCGGAGCTCGTCGGGCGCAGCGTGGCGCAGGGCCAGCCATCGGTCGCCATCACCGACCGCAACAACCTGTTCGCGCTGGTCAAGTTCTACCGTGCGGCCGAGGCCGCCGGCATCAAGCCGATCGCCGGCGCGGACCTGTGCGTGGCCGGAGGCAACGAAGCATCGACCACCATCACTCTGCTCTGCCGCGACCGCGACGGCTACCTGGCGCTGTCGCGGCTGCTGACACGGGCGTGGATGGAGGGCCAGCGCCACGACGGCGTGGTGATCCGCCCCGAGTGGCTGCGCGGCATGGGCTGCGACGGGCTGTTTGCGCTGGTCGGCCGCCACAGCCACGTCGCGCAGCTGGCCGCGGCCGGCCGCCACGACGCCGCGGAGCGCTGGCTGGGCGATTTTCGCGGCGTCTTCGACGACCGCCTGCATCTGGGCATCAGCCGCTGCGGTCTGCCCGGCGAGGACGACTTCAACGCCTTCGCGCTGCATGCAAGTGCGGCATGCGGCATTCCGCTGGTGGCAGGCAACGACGTGCGCTTCCTCGAGGCCGATGGTTTCGACGCGCACGAGGCGCGCGTGTGCATCGCCTCGGGCCGCGTGCTGGAAGACCCGCGGCGCCCGCGCGACTACGGCGACCAGCAGTACCTCAAGGACTCCGACGCGATGGCGGCGCTGTTCGCCGACGTGCCGGACGCGATTGACAACGCGGTGGCGCTCGCGCAGCGCTGCAACTTCGCGCTCGAGCTCGGGCGCACCTACCTGCCCGCGTTCCCGGTCCCCGACGAGCATACGCTGGAGTCGTGGATCCGCAGCGAGGCCCGCGACGGCCTCGCCAGGCGGCTGGCGAAGCACCCGCCTACCGCAGAGCACGGCGTGTCCCCGTACGAACAGCGGCTGGAGACCGAGCTCGACGTCATCATCGCGATGGGGTTCCCGGGGTACTTCCTGATCGTCGCGGACTTCATCAACTGGGCCAAGGACCACGGCATCCCGGTGGGACCGGGGCGCGGCTCCGGCGCGGGCTCGATGGTGGCGTGGGCGATGGGCATCACCGATCTCGACCCGCTGCCCTACGACCTGCTGTTCGAGCGCTTCCTCAACCCCGAGCGCGTGTCGCTGCCCGACTTCGACATCGACTTCTGCATGGACCGGCGCGACGAGGTCATCGACTACGTCTCCGCACGCTACGGCCGCGACCGGGTCAGCCAGATCATCACCTACGGCACGATGGCCGCAAAGGCGGTCGTGCGCGACGCCGGCCGCGTGCTCGGCTATCCCTACGGCTTCGTCGACGGCATCGCCAAGCTGGTGCCGCTGACGCTGGGCGTGTCGCTGGACGATGCGCTCGGGCGCTCCGACAAGGCGCGCGCCAATCCGGAACTGTCGAGCGCGGACCTGGTGCAGCGTTATGGCGAAGAGGACGACGTGCGCGACCTGCTGGACCTCGCGCTGCAGCTCGAGGACCTGACCCGCAACGCCGGCAAGCACGCCGGTGGCGTCGTCATCGCGCCGTCGCCACTGTCGGACTTCTGTCCGCTCTACGCCGAGCACGACGGCGAGGGCCGCGGCCGCAACCCGGTCACGCAGTTCGACAAGGACGACGTCGAGGCCGTCGGCCTGGTGAAGTTCGACTTCCTCGGCCTGCGCACGCTGACGATCATCGACTGGGCGGTGAAGGCGATCAACGTGCGCCGCGAGCTCGCGCGCGAGGAGCCGCTGGACATCACCGCGCTGCCGCTCGACGACGCCGCGACCTATGCGCTGTTCGCGCGCGGCGCGACGGTGGCGGTGTTCCAGTTCGAATCGCGCGGCATGCGCGAGCTGCTCAAGCGCGCCAAGCCGGACGTGTTCGAGGACATCATCGCGCTTGCGGCGCTGTTCCGGCCCGGCCCGCTGGGGTCGGGCATGGACCGCGACTGGGTCGACCGCAAGCACGGCAACGCCGCTGTGAGCTACCCGCACCCTGCGCTGGAGGCGGTGCTCAAGCCCACCTACGGCGTGATCGTGTACCAGGAACAGGTAATGCAGATCGCGCAGGAACTGTCGGGCTATTCGCTCGGCGGCGCCGACCTGCTGCGGCGTGCGATGGGCAAGAAGAAGCCCGAGGAGATGGCCAAGGAGCGCGCCAAGTTCGAGGCCGGCGCCGCCGAGCGCGGCGTCAACCCGCGGGTCGCGACCCAGATCTTCGACCTGATGGAGAAGTTCGCCGAGTACGGCTTCAACAAGTCGCACTCCGCGGCCTACGCGCTTGTCGCCTACCAGACCGCGTGGCTGAAGACCCACTATCCCTCCGAGTTCATGGCCGCAGTGCTGTCGTCGGACATGGACAACACCGAGAAGGTGGTCGGGTTCCTGGAGGAGGCGCGCGCGATGGGGCTGGCCGTGCTGCCGCCCGACGTCAATGCCTCGGCGTACATGTTCGAGGCAATCGACGAGCGCCCGGCTGACATGCCCGCCTGCCGCGGCACGATCCGCTACGGGCTGGGCGCGGTGAAGGGCGTCGGACAGGGCGCGTGCGAGGCGATCGCCGCCGAACGCGTGCAGGGCGGCGCCTTCACCGACCTGCTGGATTTCTGTCGCCGGGTGGAATCCTCGCGGCTCAACCGGCGCACGCTGGAGGCGCTGGTGCACGCCGGTGCATTCGACGGCCTCGGCCGCAACCGCGCGTCGCTGATGGTGCAGCTGCCCGAGGTGGTCAAGGCGACGGAGCAGCTTGCGCGCGAGCGCGACGCCGGGCAGCACACCTTGTTCGGGGGTGGGTCGTCCGGCGGTTTCGCCGACGCGGCGGGCGATGCGCGCATCACCCTGCCCGAGGCACCGGACTGGCCACTGGCGCGGACGCTGGCCGGCGAGCGCGAGACGCTGGGCCACTACCTCAGCGGGCATCCGCTCGACCCGTACCGCGACGAGCTGGCGGCCCTGGTCGGTGTCGATCTCGGCAAACTGGATACGCTCTGGGAGCAGGCGTCGCCGGGACGTGGCGGTGGTGGCGGTAACGGCGGCGGCAAGGGCGAAGGCCGCGGCCACTGGCGGCCGGAAGCCACGGTTGTCGTGGCCGGCCAGGTCATGGGCCTGCGCAAGCGCGGCGACTCGCAGGCCTTCGTGCAGCTGGAGGATGGTCGTGGCCGCATCGAGTGCGCGTTCTTCGCCGAGGCGTGGTTCGAGCACGCCGCGATGCTGACCCGCGACCGCATCCTGATCGTCGAGGGTGGACTGCGCGAGGACGAGTTCAGCGGCGGCTTCTCCCTGCGCGCGCGGCGCTGCTGGGACTTCCACCAGGTCTGCGAACAGAGCGCCCAGCGGCTGTCGCTGCGCATGGACCTGCGTGTCGCCGGCGTTCTTGACGAGGTCGAGCGCCATCTCGCAGACCACCGTCCCGGTGGCACGCCGCTGCGCTACGACCTGCTGCTGGCCGACGGCGCCGCCGGCACGCTGGAGTTGAACGGCGGACACTCGGTGCGGGTCGACCCCGACCTGGCGGGAACGCTGCGCGCCACCCCGGGCGTGCGTGCGGTCAAGGTGGCGATGGGCCACCGGCCGTGGACGCACTGAGCGCCGCCGGCCGCCCCACGCGGCCCTACCACCCCGTACGGCCCGGGTCGGCCATTGCCGATAGACTGCCGCCTTTCCCGCTGCCAGCCCGTCGATGAATCCGAACTACCTCGACTTCGAACAGCCGATCGCCGATCTCGAGGCGAAGATCCAGGAGATGCGCCACGCCAGCACCGGCTCGGCGGTGGACATCGACGCCGAGCTGCACACCCTGCGCGACAAGCTGCGGCTGCGCACCGCGCAGATCTTCCGCGACCTGTCACCGTGGCAGGTGTCGCAGCTGGCGCGGCACCCGGCGCGCCCGTACACCAATGACTATATCCGCGTGATCTGCGACGAGTTCCAGGAGCTCGCCGGCGATCGCGCCTACTCCGACGACGCCGCCATCGTCGGCGGCCTGGGCCGCATCGACGGCCGCAGCGTGGTGATCATCGGCCACCAGAAGGGCCGCGACACCAAGGCCAAGGTGCGCCGCAACTTCGGCATGCCGCGGCCGGAGGGCTACCGCAAGGCGCTGCGGCTGATGAAGATGGCCGAGCGCTTCGGGCTGCCGCTGCTGACCTTCATCGACACGCCTGGCGCGTACCCGGGCATCGGCGCCGAGGAGCGCGGGCAGTCGGAGGCGATCGCGCGCAACCTCATGGAAATGGCGGAGCTGAAGACGCCGATCATCTGCACCGTCATCGGCGAAGGCGGTTCCGGTGGCGCGCTGGCAATCGGCGTCGGCGACCGCACGCTGATGCTGGAATACAGCACCTACTCGGTAATTTCCCCGGAGGGCTGCGCCTCGATCCTGTGGAAGTCGGCCGACAAGGCGCGCGACGCTGCCGAACAGCTGGGCCTGACCGCGCGCCGCCTGCTGGGCCTGGGCCTCGTCGACAAGCTGGTGCGAGAGCCTATCGGGGGCGCACACCGCAACCCGGGCCAGATGGCGACGCGACTCAAGGCCGTGTTGATGAACGAACTCGACGTCCTGCAGGCGCTGCCGATGGAGCAGCTGCTGCAGCGCCGCTACGAGCGCCTGCGCGGCTACGGCGCCTACGAGCAGACCTGAACCGCGGCAGGTCCTACCAGGCGCGCCGGTACTGTTCCGGCGTGGGCGGGTCGGCACCAAGCGCCATCGCCGCTCGGCGCGGAAAGTACGGGTCGCGCAGCAGTGCCCGCGCCATCAGCACCACGTCGGCTTCGCCCTCGGCGACAATGCGCTCCGCCTGCGTTGCCCCGGTCACCAGCCCGACCGCCCCGGTTGCGATGCCGGCCTCGCGGCGGATGCGCGCAGCGAACGGCACCTGGTACTCCGGCGCCACCGGAATCTGCTGCCATGGCACAAGGCCGCCGCTGGACACGTCGGCGAGGTCCACACCCAGGTCGCGCACTTGCCGCACCAGCGCGATGCTCCTCCACGTCCCAGCCGCCTTCGGCCCAGTCGGTCGCCGAGATCCGCAGCCAGAGCGGCAGGCGCTCCGGCCAGACCGCCCGCACTGCCGCCAGCACCTCACACAGCGCGGATGCGCTGGTCGAAGCCGTCGCCGTAGCCGTCGTCGCGGCGGTTGGTCAGCGGCGACAGGAACTGGTGCAGCAGGTAACCGTGCGCGGCATGGATCTCGCCGATGCCGATGCCGGCGGCCAGCGCGCGGCGCGCGGCGTCGGCGAAGTCGGCCACCATCGAGGCGATGGCGGCGGCGTTCATCGCCTCCGGCGCTGGATAAGCGTCGTCGTAGGCGACCGCCGACGGCGCGAGCACCTGCCAGCCGCCGTCCGCCACCGCCACCCCACCGCGGCATCAAGGGCCCACCACTGTAAGCCGCGCAGCCGTGCAGCCGGCCGCCCACGGCCTCGCGCCGGAACGACCGCCGCGCGCCGCGTGGCACCATCGCGTGATGATCGCGGCCGCCCCCCTTCCTCTCGCCCCGATGCCTCCCGGCGCCATCCCGGCACGCGTGACGGTCGCCTACAGCGGCGGGATGGATTCCACCGTCCTGCTGCATGCGCTGCTGCGCGCGCGGTGTGACGCCCCCGGCGCATGGCCCTGGGAGCTGCGCGCCGTACACGTCCACCATGGCCTGCAGGCGCAGGCCGACGGCTGGGCCGCGCACTGCCGCGCGACGTGCGCGGGCTGGGACGTGCCGCTGCGGGTCGTGCGCGTCCACGTGGAGCGCGGCAGTCACCTTGGACCGGAAGGCGCGGCGCGGCACGCGCGGCATGCGGCGCTTGCGGCAGGGCTGGAACGGGATGACGTCGTCGCTCTGGCGCACCACCGCGACGACCAGGCCGAGACCCTGCTGCTGCGCGCGCTGCGCGCGTCGGGCGTCGATGGACTCGCCGGCATCCGCGGCTGGCGCCGGTTCGGCGCGGGCGCGATGTGGCGGCCGCTGCTGGCGGTGCCGCGGACGGCGCTGAAGGCGTATGCGCAGGCGCACGGCCTGTTGTGGATCGAGGACCCCTCCAACGACGACGCCTCGCTGGACCGCAACCATCTGCGGCTGCACGTGCTGCCGCTGCTGCGTCAGCGCTGGCCGCACGCGGACGCTGCGCTCGCGCGCAGCGCCGCACTGGCGGCGGAGGCCGCCACCCTGCTGGCGGACGACGACGCTGCGGCGCTCACCGGCTGCAGCGGCGACGATCGCGCGGCGCTGTCGCTGGCGGCGCTGCGGGCGCTGCCCGATGCGCGTCGCGCGCGGGTGCTGCGGCGCTGGATCGCCGGGCTGGACCTGCCGCCGCTGCCGGCGCGCGGCGTGGCCGGCGTCGAAGCTGCGCTGTCTGGCCACTTGCGCGACGGCATCGCCTTCTGCTGGGCCGGCACCACGCTGCGCTGCTGGCGCGGTGGGCTGCATGTGCTCCAGGCCGACGCGACGCTGCCATCGGGCTACGTGGCTGCGTGGGACGCGCGCGAACCACCGATGCTGCCCACGGGTGATCGCCTGAGGCTCGAGATGGACACAGGGACCAGGCAGGCGCGGCACGCTCCCGCCTGCATTGGCGCTGCCCGATCGACGCGCGAAGCGCAGCCGGATGCCGGCGACGCAGGCTTGCTGCACGCTGCGTTCGGTCCACTCGTCGTCCATGCCCGGCGCGGGGGCGAGCGCCTGCGGCAGCCTGGACGCGTCGTGTCGCAGGCGCTCAAGACCCTGATGCACGCATCGGCGGTGCCGCCGTGGCAGCGTGCCCGCATTCCCCTGCTGTCGACTGTCGATGGGAGCCGGCTGCTGGCCGCAGGCGATCTATTCGTCGACGCGGCGCTGCACGCGTGGCTGCGGGGCCGCTGCCTGCGGCTGGCATGGGAGCGTAATGACGCCCCGCATGCCGGCAATCCGGCACCGGTCGCGGATCGTGACGCTCCGGCAGGCGCGGCGCCAGCGGGGCCGAAAATGGGGCCGCGTTCCGCCCCGGGATGATCCGCGCCGCGCACGGCTGCGCGCCATGCTTGCCGTAAACTCGCAGGCATGGCCAAGAAGATCGCAACCCCCCTCCCCGACCCCGGCGACGCCGCCTCGCCGGCGGCCGATTTCGAAGGCTCGCTGGACGCACTTGAAGCCCTGGTCGAGCGCATGGAGACCGGCGAGATGAGCCTCGAGGATTCCCTGGCTGCCTACGAGCGGGGCGTGGGGCTGTACCGGCGCTGCCAGCAGGCACTGGAGCAGGCCGAGCTCCGCGTGCGCCTGCTCAGTGACCCGGCGCAGTCGGCGGCGTCGCTGCCGTTTCCGGCGCTGACGGACGACGATGCCTGAGGCCGCGTCGGGCGAACGCGCGGGAGCCACGGTGCTCGACGGCTGGCACCGACGCGTCGACGGCGTACTGGCGGGGGCACTGGACACCGCTGGGGTCGCCGAGCCGCGGCTGCAGGCGGCGATGCGCCACGCGCTGCTGCAGGGCGGCAAGCGCATCCGCCCGCTGCTGGTCTACGCCACGGGCACCGCGCTCGGCGCCGCCGTCGACACTCTGGATGCGCCCGCGGCCGCGGTCGAACTGGTGCACGCGTATTCGCTCGTGCATGACGACCTGCCGGCGATGGACGACGACGCGCTGCGGCGCGGCCAGCCGACGGTCCACGTCGCGTTCGACGAAGCCACCGCGGTGCTCGCCGGCGATGCCCTGCAGTCGCTGGCGTTCTCGGTGCTCGCCGACAGCCGCGGCTCGCGCGATGGCGGCGCTGGCGGCGCTGCGGGGGCGGAGACGCGGCTGACGATGATGGCCGAGTTGGCGCGGGCTGCGGGTGGCGCCGGCATGTGTGGCGGCCAGGCGCTCGACCTTGCCGCCACCGGCCACGCGGCGCCGCTGCCGACGCTCGACGCGCTGGAGCGCCTGCATGCGCTGAAGACGGGCGCGCTGCTGCGTGCCTGCGTGCGCCTGGGCGCGATCGCAGCCGGCGCGGACGCCGCTGCGCGCGAGCGCCTCGACCGCTTCGCCGACGCACTTGGGCTCGCATTCCAGGTGCGCGACGACCTGCTCGACGTCGAGGGCGACAGCGCCACGCTCGGCAAGACCGCGGGCAAGGACCAGGCGCAGGCGAAGGCGACGTTCCCGGCGCTGGTCGGCATCGACGCCTCACGCGCGCGCCTCGCGGCGCTGGCCGCCACCATGGACGCCGCATTACGCCCGATGGACCGCGCCGCGGACCCGCTGCGCGCGCTCGCCGCGCATGTGGTCGAGCGCGGGCACTGAGATATCTGTCCCACGCACGGGCGGGCGCGCCTCCACCCCGCCCTCGTACGTCAGCGCACCAGACGCAGCGTCAGCGGATAGCGATATGGCTCGCCATTCCACGCCTTCACGGTGGCGACGAGGCTGCACACCAGCCACGTCACCGCAATCACCGCGGCCACCAGCAGCAGCACGATGCCGGCAGGGGCGGTCAGGATCAGGCCGATGCCCAGCGTCAGCACGGTCGCGCCGACCAGGACGAAAGCCGCGACGACGGCCGCGAGCGCATACAGCAGCATGCTCAGGTTGAAGTTGAGCGCCTCTCGCGCGTGGTCGGCGACAAACGGCGACGCATCGCGCTTGAGCAGGTAGACCGCTCCGGCGCCGACAACGCCGGCCGCGCCTGCAAGCCATGAGGTCACCAGCGCCAACAGCAGCGCGGAGAGATGCGCGGCGGCGGCCCACTGGCGATCGCTGACACTCGGGGTAGCAGGGAGGTAGGTCTGGTTCATCGCGGCGCTCCCGCCGGAAACGGTCCGGCCTGTCCACCAGCATGGCGGCTTCGCGCCCGTGATCAACCCAACGAATGGCCCATGGCCCACGGCCAGCGGGCGCATGGCGAGCCAGGCCGCTGCGAAGGCGGCGGGCGCCCCTACTTGATCAGGCGCAACGCGAACGGGTACCGGTAGGCGACGCCTTCGTTGGCCTTCACAGATGCAAGGATGGTCAGCACCAGCCATGCAATGCCGACGACGAAGAAGCCGGGGATGGTGATGATCATCCCGATGCCGAGGGTCACGACGGTCAGGATATACAGCGCCAGGAAGATGATCGCGACGGTGATATTGAAGTTGAGCGATTCCTTGGCCTGGTCGTCGACGAAGGGCATCGTGTCCTTCTTGACCAGCCAGATCACCAGTGGCCCGATGAAGCAGCCGACGCTGCCGGCCCAGCCCGCCGTGGCGATGCCGCCCAGCAGCGCCGACAGGTGCGCGAACATCGCCCACTGCCGCGCGTCCGAGGCGATGCCGCCCATGTCCGCCATCACTGGCGCGATCGTGTCGTTGTCGTCGTTCATCGTGATCTCCCCATCCCGATTGCGCAGCGCGCGGACCGGACCACCCCTGGTGCGCGGAGCATACGTCACCGGCGCGTGCGGGTCATGTCCGCAATGTGATGCTGTCACGTTGCGTCCGGCATGCGCCACAGCGCGTTGGATGTGCAGAGCGTCACCATCAGGACTGCGCATCCGACCCATCCACCACGACAGCGTCCGTGCCGGCTCCCTGTGGTGCAGGGTTCGCTGCCGCGATGCTCCACGGCCAGCCGCGCGGATCGCTTGAACGCCTCATTCCGCAGCAAGGCGTCAGACGAGCAAGTCGAAAACCGGCTGCTGATCGTCCGCTCCGAAAAGGCTGACTCCGCACGCGCGGGACCCTGACAATCAGGACCTTATTTCGCTGGCGAGCGCCGGGGCAGCGGCTGGGCCGTGGCGATGCGAGGCCCCTGCCGCAGCGGACAAGCATCTCCATGCAAAGCGGGCTCGAAGCAGCGCGGCGTTTCAACCTGAAAAAAATCACGAGACCTGCACATGCGACGGAATTCACCGATCAGCCCGTCGCGATCAGGCTTCGAAAACCGATCCACATCAAATCCGTGCGATGGCGGGTATTTCCAGGGCTGCCGAGCCAAGGGCTCCCATCGCGCCGGTCGCCGTTCAGACGCCGGGGGCTCCGAAAACCGATCGCACCGTGGGCGCGACCTCGTCCCAGGGCTTGCTCACACGCTGGGACTCCCAGACGCGTCTTGCGAGTGGCTCGACGTCCTCCCATCGCCTGTTCCGATAGAAGTCCTTTGCTTGCCTGCCGATCTCTTGGCAGGTCGCCAAGCTGCCATCGTCGTCATGTCCCATGACCCGTGTCATCGCTGCCTCCGTTCACCCATCCCCTGCCTGAACGAATGTAAACGAGCCCCTGTTACGAATTCGTCCGTCGGTCCTCTCGAAAGAGACGAAATTGTGAATCGTTCACGCCGTCCATTCCGCCCATCGTTATCGGGTCCGTTGACATCGTCGACGGACATGAAGACCCGCAGGGTCAGTCCCTCAAGCCATCTGCCCGGCCCGCCACCAGGCTGACACCCGAGCCTTCCTGCGGTATTGCCCTAGCCCTTGGCCTTTGACGTCGCCCCGTGCCGCGATCGCCACCGCAGCCGGCGATCAGGCCGCGACCGTCATCCCGCCGACGAGGATCGACCCGGTGCGGATGTGCGAGCGCCGATCGACGTCGGTGCCGACCGCCTCGATCGCGGCGAACATCGCCTTGAGGTTGCCGGCGACGGTGATGTTGTCCACCGCGTGCACGATTTCCCCGCCCTCGACCCAGAACCCGCCCGCCCCGCGCGAATAGTCGCCGGTGACCGCATTCACGCCCTGCCCCATCAGCTCGGTCACCAGCAGCCCGCGTCCCATGCCTGACAGCATTGCCTCGCGCAAGCCGGCGTTGGCCGCCACCTCGAGGTTGTGCACGCCGCCTGCGTTGCCCGTGCTCTCCAGCCCGAGCTTGCGCGCCGAATAGCTGCCGAGCACATACCGCTGCAGCACGCCGGACTCGACCAGCGCCGACTCCCGCGTTGCTACGCCTTCGCCGTCGAAGGCCGCCGAGCGCAGCCCGCGGCGCAGGAACGGCTGCTCCTGGATCTCGAACCAGTCGGGGAACAGCTGCGTCCCCGCGCTTTCGAGCAGGAAGCTCGCGCGCCGGTACAAGGCGCCACCGGACACCGCCCCCAGCAGGTGCCCGACCAGCGAGCGCGCGATCTCGGCGGTGAACAACACTGGATAGGTGCCGGTCGCGATCGGGCGCGGATCGAGACGCGCCACCGCGCGCTGCGCGGCGCGGCGACCGATCGACTCTGGCGTATCGAGATCGTCGGACGACAGCCCCACGCTGTACCAGCCGTCGCGCTGCATCGCATCGCCATGGCCCGCGATCAACGCACACCCGATGCTGTGCTGGGTGCTGCGCTCGGCGCCGACGAATCCGTGCGAGTTCGCGTAGACGCTCAGCGACGCACCGGTGCCCACCGAAGCGCCGTCGGAGTTCGTAACCCGGGGCTCGGCGTCGCGACCGGCCTGTTCGCAGGCCAGCGCCAGGTCGAGCGCGCGGTCGGCGTCGATCGGCCAGGGATGCCAGTCGTCGAAGTCAGGCCAGCCGTTGGCACCGGGCTGGTACATGCGCGTCGCGTCGGCGAGGCCCGCGGCGGGATCGTTTTCGGTGTGGCGTGCGATCGCGCAGGCCTGGTCGACGGTCGCCGCGAGGCTGTCATCGCGCAGGTCTGCGGTACTGGCGCTGCCCTTGTGCTGGCCGAAGTAGACGGTGACGGCGATGCCACGGTCGTGGGTGGCCTCGACCGTTTCGGTGCTGCCCATGCGCACGTTGACGCTGAGCCCGCGCTCCTCCGAGCACGACACCTCGGCCTGGGTAGCGCCATTGGCGCGGCATCGCGCGAGCAGCCGCTGCGACAGGTCCCCCAGTTGCGCGGCGCGGACCGTCGGGTCATCGGAGGCGACGGCGTCGACTTGCGCGGCGCGGCTGCGGATCGGGGTCGGAGAGTTCAATCGCTTATCCTTGAGGCCTGTTTCGAATCGATGGATGCCGCACGCCGATGCGCGGAAAGGACGAGGAGAGCGGTGCGTTCCTGGCACCCAGCCGCAGCCAGCAGCGGCGCGAGGCGCTGGACGTGCTGGCACTCGCGCACCAGCTGGTAACGCTGGACCCGGGCCGCCTGGCCCAGCTGCCGGTGCCCGAGGACCTGCTCGGCCACATCGCCGACACCCGCCGCGTCAGCTCCAACATCGCCCGCAAGCGGCAGATGGCGTTCCTGGCCAAGCAGATGCGGCGCGAGGACGACGCAGCGCTGGATGCGATCCGCGATGCGCTGGATGCCGGCGGCGAGGCTGCGCGGCAGGAGACCGCCCTGCTGCACCGGGTCGAAGCCTGGCGCCACCGGCTGATCACGGACGGCGACGACGCGCTGGCGGCATTCCTCGTCGAGTTCCCGTCCAGCGACCGCCAGCGACTGCGCCAGCTGTCGCGCAACGTGGTCGAGGAGCAGCGACGCAGCAAGCCGCCGCACGCCTTCCGCGAGCTGTTCCGCGCGCTGCGCGACGCGATGGCCGGCACGTCCGCCGGAGACGATGCGCGCGTGGACGCGCACGCGGCGGACGCCGCGACCAACGAGGATGACCGCGACGGCGCTGCCACCGGTGACGACGCGGTCGCATCGGGTCGGTCGATCGACGACCACTGACACCGACGCCACCGCGCGTAGCGGACATGCGGCCGGTGCGCGGCCGGCAAGCCCGGCACCCGTGCGACGGACAGCACCCCCGTCACGCGCGGGTGCCGCCCACCGTGATGCCGTCGATCAGCAGCGACGGCTGGCCGACGCCGACCGGCAGGCTCTGCCCGTCCTTGCCACAGACGCCAACGCCCTCGTCGAGCGCCATGTCGTGGCCGACCATGCGCACACGCTGCATCGTCTCCGGCCCGTTGCCGATCAGCGTCGCGCCCTTGACCGGCGCGGTGACGCGGCCGTCCTCGATGAGGTACGCCTCGGTCGCCGAGAACACGTACTTGCCGCTGGTGATGTCGACCTGGCCGCCGCCGAAGTTGACTGCGTACAGGCCCTTTTTCACGGAGCGGATCATGTCCTGCGGGTCGTCCTGCCCGGCGAGCATGTAGGTGTTGGTCATGCGCGGCATCACCAGGTGCGCGAACGACTCGCGGCGGCCGTTGCCGGTCGGCGCCACGCCCATCAGCCGCGCGTTGAGCGTGTCCTGCATGTAGCCGGTCAGCACGCCGTCGTCGATCAGGGTGTTGCACTGGGTCGGCGTACCCTCGTCGTCGATGTTCAGCGACCCGCGACGACCGTCCAGCGTGCCGTCGTCGACGATGGTGACGCCCGGCGAGGCCACGCGCTGTCCCATCCGCCCGGCGTAGGTGCTGGTGCCCTTGCGGTTGAAGTCGCCCTCCAGTCCGTGGCCCACCGCCTCGTGCAGCAGCACGCCCGGCCAGCCGGCGCCCAGCACCACCGGCATCACGCCGGCCGGCGCGTCGACCGCGTCCAGGTTGACCAGCGCCTGGCGCAGCGCCTCGCGCGCGAAGCGCTCGGGCTTGCCGTCACCCAGCAGCTCGTCGTAGCCGTAACGCCCGCCGTAGCCGGCGTAGCCGGACTCGCGCCGCCCGGCGTGCTCCACGATCACCTGCACGTTGAGACGCACCAGCGGGCGCACGTCGCCAGCAAGCACGCCATCGCTGCGTGCGACCAGGATGGTGTCGACGCCGCCCGACAGGCTGACGATGACCTGCTGCACGCGCGGGTCGGCCGCGCGCAGCATGCGGTCGACCTGTCGCAGCGCCTCGACCTTGGCGGCGTTGTCGAGCGCGTCGATCGGATCCACCGGCGCGTACAGGCTGCGGCCGCCGCCGCGCACCAGCTGCGCAGGTGCATGCGCGCCGCCGTCGCGCGCGATCGCGCGCGCCGACTGCGCCGCGGCCAGCAGGGTGGTGCCATTGATGTCGTCTGAATACGCAAAGCCGGTCTTCTCGCCGCTGATCGCGCGTACGCCCACGCCCTGCTCGATCGAGTGCGCGCCGTCCTTGACGATGCCGTCCTCGACCGTCCAGCTTTCGCGCCGCGCGTGCTGGAAATACAGGTCGCCGAAATCGATGCCCGGGCCCAGCAGCGCGCCAAAGGTACGCTCCAGCTGGTACGGGTCCAGGCCGACGGGGGTCAGCAGCCGATCTTCAGCGAGGCTCAGGGACTGGGACATGGACACTCCGGGAAGACAGGGACGGATGCGGCTCGACGGTGTCGGGCGCGCTGCCGGCAAGCGCGGCGGCGGCGGTACCGCGACGCGATGCAGGCGCGGAAACCTGTGGAACGATCGCCGCCGAGGTGCGCCAGGACGGCCTCCTCCCCGCGGCGGGTACGACCGCCCGCGCTGCACGACATGTGGCCACCCGCCGGCGCAATCAACCGGTGGACGCCGGAAACGCAGCGGGCCACGGTACTTGCACCAGCGGCAATGCCGGCGCAGGCGGGCAGGGCGCGCGCGCTGTCATCGCGCCACCGCGGATCCGCCAGCGGGGACCGGCGCGTCTGCGCGACGCGGCGCCTCGTCCTCGGCGGCCGGCGCCGCGGCCGGCGCGCGGGTCGCGACGTCGACCTGAGGATCGGTCCACGGACCGGTGACGCGATAGATCTTCGCGCCAAGGTCGCCGAGCGGGCGACGCAGCACCGCGTTGGCCATCGCGCCGATCGCGGCGCCGACAGGGCCGGCGGTGATGGCGCCGACCGCGGTCAGCAGATTGGCGGTCTTGGGCAGCACCACGATGGTCTGGTCGAAGGCGCGCGCGCGCAGGTCGGCGGCGCCACCGATGCGGATCTCCGCGGCGGGGCCATCGATCACCAGGTCGTCGCTGCGCGCGCGGCCGTCGGCGAACTGCACCGTGCCGCCGATGCTGCTGAAGCGGAAACCGCGGGAAAAGAGATCGCGGAAGTCCAGCGTCAGCCGCCGCGGCAGCTCGGCGATGCTGAGCAGTCCGAGCATGCGTCCCGCGCCGGGCTCGATCTCGACCAGCTGGCCGTCCTTCAGCGCCAGCGCCAGCTCGCCGGCGATCGTGCCCAGCGAGAATGACGCCGGACTGCCGGGCCACCGCCCCGCGAACCGCACGTCGCCTGAGCCACCCTGGATGCGCCCGCCGAACCCGACGCCCGACAGCAGCGCGCCGACATCGCCGCTGTTGACGTCGACAGACAGTCGCGTCTGCGACTGACGGCCGCGGCCGGTCCATCCGCCGCTGGCGTCGATGCGCTGGCCTGGGGCGCGCGTCGACAGCTCGTCGATTGCCATGCCGGCCGCAGTGGCGCGCGTGCGCAGCCTCGCCGCGCCCAGCGCCACGTCGCCGACCCGCAGGTCCTCGACAGTAAACAACAGCGGCGGGATGCGCGCCGGATCCATCTCATCGGCCGCTGCCACGCCCTGCGGCAGCACCGGCGTCACCCCGTCCGCGGCCTGGCGCGCCGCGTCGTCATCACGGGTGGCCGCACCAGCGGTGCTCCTGCGGACCGGCGAAGCCGCGTCGGCACTGCGCCAGTGCACCCGCTGCAGCCGGCCGTCGACGACACCGCCGTCGGCAGGGACGCGCACGCTACCGGCCAGCGCCGGTCCGGACAGCGTGATCGCCGTGCCGTTGCCGCCGCTGGCGACAACGCGCGTCGCCGGAAATGCACCGCCCAGCAGCAGCAGGCGGTCGGCGAGCACGTCCAGCCGCTGCAGTGCGAACGGGGTGTCGGTGGCGGCCGACGCGGCATCGGCGCCCGACGCGCTGCCGATAGCACCCACCAGCGCCGCCCAGCCGATCGCATCCAGGGTGGGTGTCCGGCCGCCAACCACAAGGCCGGTGGCTGGGGGGGCCTGGATGACGGCGCCACCCCCGAGTACGACGCGTACACCGGTGCGCGCGCCGACCGAGCGGCTGCGCAGCGCAAGCCGGCCGCCCAACGTGACCGCCACTTCGCCGCCGTCGATCGGCAGTTGGAGGTCGACGCGCGTCGGCAGGGCCACCGGCATGGGCTTGTCCAGTGGCGCCGGAAGGCGCAGGCGGGTCCCCACGAGCCGCGAATCGAGCTGCAGGCGCGTTGCGAGTCCTCGCGTGGCCCCGACGGCGGTCGGCACCGCGACCGCCACAGTCCACGGCGAGCGGCCGTCGATCTCGTCGCCCAGCCAACCGAGCCGCGGCGCCCGCGCAAGCAATTCGCGCGCCGTCAGCGACGTCGTCAGCGCGCCCTCGAAGACCAGCCTGGGGTCGCGCACATGCCCACGACCGGCGCGCAGGTCGAGCGTGGCCGGCTGGCCGTCGCGACGCGCACGCAGCGTATCGGCCGTAAAGCCGGCACCGTCGTAGCGGGCGCGCCCGCTTACCTCGTCGAACGCCAGGTCCCAGCGCGGGTCGGCGAGCGTCGCGCCGTCGAGGACAACATCGCCGCTGATCCGCGCCGGCGCCCCCAAGCCGGTGGAAAACGGCAGTACCAGCGCGAACCGCGCCTGCACCGGGCCGGTCGCGACGAGGCTGTCAAGCGTCTCCGCTGCGGTCCCGCGCAGGGGCGACGCGCGCAGCAGCGCAAGCAGCGGGGCGGCGTCGCCCGCACTCTCGGCCTCGACGGCGAACCCCGACTTCCCGAAGCGTTCAATGCCGCCGCTGAAGCGCTGGATCGGGACGCCGGCGAGCACCGCGTCGCCCTCGGTGAGAAAGCCTTCAGCGGTGAACGCCACGCGACCATCTAGGGTATCGGTGGCCGGCCAGTCGGGCAGGAACTTCAGCTGCACGCCCTGCACCGCCGCATCGGCCGCGAACACGCCGCTGCCAGCGGACCTGTCCGCGCGGAACGGCCAGTCGTCCAGATCGCCAGACAGCAACACGCGCCCATCGCGCACCGTCCCTGTAACCAGTGCGCGGTCGAGCCACTCCACTGCCTTGGGCGGCATCCGGTCGCGCAGCCAGAAGCGGCGCGCGGTCGCGATTGGCGCATCATCAGCCGCGATCGCCAGCTGCAGTACCGGCCGGGTGCCGTCACCGGCGAATGTGGCGTCGCCGCGAAGGCCGAAGCCATAGCCGTCGCCGGCGATACGCAGCGACGGCGTGGCGAAGGTCGTCTCGCCACCGTCGCGCCAGCCGGTGACGTCGCCGGCCAGCCGCACCATGTGCGGCCCGGAGAACGCGCCGGGCCACGCGACGCGCACCGCTGCCACCGGATCCGCGCTGAACGCGAATCCGCGGGCATCCGCCGCGACGATGCCGGCAATGCCGGACACGCCGGGCGTACCACCAGTCGCGTCGAACCGGATCCCGACGGCCCGAGCCGCGACGTGGAGCGCGCTCCCGCTGCGCACCAGCTCCACGTCCAGCAGCTGGCCGCCGGGCCGTGCCTGCATGATCCAGCGCCGCAGGGGGGCCGGGATGCGGTCACTCATGCCGACAAGGGTGAGCAACGGACCAAGCTCGACGCGCGACACGCTGGCCGCCTGCCGTCTGCCACCCGCCAGCGACAGACCGTCGAGGCGCTGCGCATCGGCGCCATCCCCCAGCCGCAGGCGGCGCGCGGCCAGGGTCCAGCCGTCGGCGCCGGTCGTCCAGCGCGCCTGCAGCGCTACCGCGCCCACGGATTCGCGCGGCACCCGGGCACTGCCGTCGCCCAGCGTCAGCGGCGCACCGCGCAGCACAACGCCTTCGAGCGCGGCGTCGACCGCAACCGCAACCACCCGATGCGCGCGCAGGTCCGCCCAGCCCGCGATCCGGCCGCGGCCGGCGTCGGGCGCGATACCGGCGAAGCCCAACGTGCGCCACGCAGAGAGGTCCGCGCGTGGCAGCGACAGCCACGCGCGGCCGTCGCCGCTGTCGCGACGGAAGTCGACCACGCCGTCCAACGGGGCGGAATCGGCGTCGACCCAGGCGCGGGCCGCCGCGCGCACGCGGCCGCCATCGACGCGCAGCCGCAGGTCGACGCGCGGCAGCTCGGCGCGCACCCCGACCGAAGGTGCCAGCACGCGCAGGCGCGCGCCGATCACCTGCAGCTCGCCAAGACCTTCCAGCACGCGCAGCGGATCGCCCCCCTGCGCCTCACCAGGCAGCCCGCGCACCTGCCAGCGGCCCGCGGCGTCGCGCTCCAACACCAGGTCAAGCCCGCGCACGCGCAGTTCGGTGAACGACCGGCCTGGCAGGAGGCCCGCGTACTGGGCGACCAGGATCTCGGCATTGCCGACCGTGACCGCCTGCGCGCCGTCCCCGATCCGCAGGCTGTCGACGCGCAGCAGCGGCCCGCGGCGCGTCCACGCCGTTTGCAGCCCGTCGAAAGCGATGGTGCGGCCGGCACGCGCGCCCAGCCACGCGGCGACACGATCGGGATGGCGCTCGGCGAGCGGCAGCAGCTGGCTCACGGCGCCCGAGACCAGTGCCATCGCCACCAGCAGCGCGGCGAGGATCAGCCAGACGGCGCGGCGCGCACGGCGCACGCCGCGACGCAGCCGCGTCACACCGTCGTCCCGCTACAGCAGCACGACATCGAACTGTTCCTGCATGTACTCGGCATCGGCCTGGAAGCGGATCGACTTGCCGATGAACTCCTCCAGCTCCGCCACCGCCACCGACTCGTCCTCGGTGATGCGTGTGACGACCCGCGGCGAGGCGATCACCAGCAGCCGCGCCGACTCGAACTGGCGCACAGCGCGCACGATCTCGCGGAAGACCTCGTAGGTCACGGTTTCCGCCGTCTTGAGCATGCCGCGGCCGCTACAGGTGTGGCAGGTCTCGCTCAAGCGACGCTCCAGGCTGTCGACCGTGCGCTTGCGCGTCATCTCGACCAGCCCGAGCGGCGAGAAGTCGTACACGGTGGTGCGAGCGTGGTCGCGCTGCAGCGCCTTCTCCAGCGTGCGCAGCACCTGCCGCCGGTGCTCGGCGTCGACCATGTCGATGAAGTCGATGATGATGATGCCGCCAAGGTTGCGCAGCCGCAGCTGGCGCGCAACCGCCTGCGCGGCTTCGAGGTTGGTGCGGTAGACGGTTTCCTCCAGGTTGCGCTGGCCGACGAACGAGCCGGTGTTGACGTCCACCGTGGTCATCGCCTCGGTCTGGTCGATCACCAGGTAGCCGCCGGACTTCAGCGGCACCTCCTTCTGCAGCGCGCGCTGGATCTCGTCCTCGACGCCATACAGGTCGAACACCGGGCGTGCGCCCTGGTAGAGCTCGATCTTTTCCGCCAGTCCCGGCATGTACTGCGCGGCGAAGGCCTGCAGCCGCTCGCAGGTGTCTCGCGAATCCACCTTGACCTTCTCGACGTCGCGCCGCATCAAGTCGCGCACCGCGCGCATCGGCAGGGTCAGGTCTTCATAGACGCAGGCGCCGACTGCAGCGCCAAGGGCGTCTTCCTCGACCCGCGACCACGCGCGCGCGAGGTAGGCGACGTCCTCCGCCAGCGCCTCCGCCGGCTGCCCTTCGGCATTCGTGCGCACGATGTAGCCGTGGCCGCTGGCCGCGGCTGCCAGCCCAGAGACCAGCACCTTGAGGCGCGCCCGCTCGGTCTCGTCCTCGACCCGCGCCGACACGCCGATCACGCGCGACTGCGGCAGCAGCACCAGGAACCGCGACGGGATGCTGATCTGCGTCGTCAGCCGCGCACCCTTGCTGCCGATCGGATCCTTGACCACCTGCACCACGATATCCTGCCCATCGCGCAGCAGCTCGGCGATCGGCGGCGTCGGGGGCTGCGGCGGCTCGTCGCCGGCCAGCTCCGGCGTGCGCGCGCTGCGCAGCACGTCGTTGGCATGCAGGAACGCCGCGCGGTCCAGCCCGATGTCGACGAACGCCGCCTGCATCCCGGGCATCACCCGCTGCACGCGGCCCTTGTAGATGTTGCCGACCACGCCGCGCGCCCAACCGCGCTCGATGTGCAGCTCCTGCAGCATGCCGTTCTCGACAACCGCCACGCGCGTCTCGCGCGGGGTGACGTTGACCAGGATCTCCTCGCTCATGCGGCAGTCGCCGCGCCGGGAACGGCGTGGGGCGCCACGACGGGTACCCCGGCTGCCGCCGCATCCAGCGCGATGCCGAACCCTTGCAGCAGCGCCGCGGTTTCGAACAGCGGCAACCCCATCACCCCCGAATAGCTCCCGCACAGCCGCTCGACGAAGCGCTCGGCGCCGCCCTGGATCGCATAGGCGCCCGCCTTGCCCATGGGTTCGCCGCTGGCGACGTAGGTGGCGATGTCGCGCGACGACATCGGCGCGAAGGTCACCTCGGTGGTGGCGACGGCGGCGGCGCTGCGTCCCTCGGCGACAAGCACGACCGCCGAGTGCACCATGTGCGTGCGCCCGGCGAGGCGTCCGAGCATGCGCCGCGCATCGGCGGGGTCGAGCGGCTTGCCGAAGACCTCTCCGTTCACCACGACCTCGGTGTCGGAGCCCAGCACGACCGCCTCCGGGTCGGCGGCGTGGACCGCGTGCCATCCAGCGTGCGCCTTGTCGCCGGCCACGCGCTGCACATAGACCAGCGGATCCTCGGTGGCCGATGGCTGTTCGTCGACTTCGAGGTCGATCACGTCGAACGCGACGCCGAGGCGGGCCAGCAGCGCGCGACGTCGCGGGGATCGGGAGGCAAGATGCAGCATCGCCGCAGGATACCGTGGCGCCCGATAAAGCCCGCTCGCCGCGGCCGCTCGACCCCGTTGCGGCTCACGGCCCGTTCACCGCCCCGCTCCAACCCTGACCGCCCTTCGACGGAGATCCCCATGCGGCATTCCATGCTTCGCCCCCTGCTGCTCGCCAGCGTCCTCGCCCTCGGTACCATCATCATGACCGCGTCCGCCCAGTCCCCCGAGATCGCAGGCCCCGCGCGCGCCGACGGCACGCTGCTGTCGGTATCGGCGCACGCGGAGGCCAGCCGCGTGCCGGACGTCGCCTCGCTGTCGGCAGGCGTGGTCACCCGGGCCGCCGATGCCAACGCCGCGCTGCGAGCGAACGCGGCGCAGATGGCCAGAGTGATGCAGGCGATCCGCGCCGCCGGCGTCGCCGAGCGCGACATCCGCACCACGGGCATCAACGTCAATCCCGACTACCGCTACACCGAAAACCAGCCGCCGACGATCACCGGCTACCAGGCCAGCAATACCGTCAGCCTCAAGGTCCGCGACATCGGCAAGCTGGGCGATGTGCTGGATGCACTGGTCGCAAGCGGCGCCAACCAGGTCAACGGTCCGAGCTTCGAGATCGACCAGCCCGAGGCGGCGTATGACGAGGCCCGCCGCGCCGCACTGGAGCGGGCTCAGGCGCGCGCGGAGATGTATGGCAAGGCCCTGGGCCTGCGCGTGCGCCGCATCGTCAGCATCAGCGAAGGCGGCGGCTTCCAGCCCCCGATGCCCATCATGGGCAAGGCGATGGCGATGGACCGCATGGAATCGACGCCGGTGTCCCCCGGCGAGACCACCTTGAGCGCCAGTCTGGACGTGGTCTTCGAGCTCGGCCGTTGAGCGCAATCGCCGCGACCATCGCGGCGATCGACGCGCCGGCCATCACCGGCGCGGCCCACCCTCTCCACGCCAATCCATGGACCCGCTCATGACCAGCACGCCCGACCACACCACGCCGCCGTCACCGGACCCGAAAGCCGGCCACAACCCCGGTTACGCCGAGCCGCAGCCACGTGACAAGACGGACGCACAACAGCAGGGAGGCAAGAAGGACCACGCACCGAGACCCGACGACGGCGGCCTCGACCGTCGCCCCGAGTCGGATCCGGACCCGGCCCGGGATCGCGGCGGCAAGGACTGAGCCACCGCCGGGTCTTGGGCCTGCGCGGTCCGCGCGCGCGCTCCCGCGACACGTTCTTGAGGGCGCGTCGGCGTGCGTGCTCCGTGCGATGCGCGACCGCCGGTCCCGTCGGGGCTGCCGCGGGTCCCCTGGCGCTTGCCCCGCAGGCCGCGGCGGGCGCAGCGTCCAAGTGCCAGCGGTCGCCGCTGCGGCGCTCCAACCCCATGGCCCCCGCTGGCGCGTTGCTATCTCCTCGTCACTCCAATGGAGGTGGGTCATGGCCATGTCGCACACCGGTCCACGCAACAACGATGGCGCGCACCCGCGTCCCGACCCCACCCGCATCGCCGGCATCAGCGGCACGCTGCTGTTCAACGGCTGCGCGTTCCTGCTGCTGCTGATCCCGATGACCCAACCGGCGCTGCTGTCGCTGCCGGACCGCGTCCCGGACCTGACTTGGATCGATCCAAAACCGGTGCCACCGCCGCCTCCGCCGGCGCGCGTCCCTGTGGTCTCACCGCCGGCAGCTGCCGTCGCGCCGATGCCCCGCGCTGTCCCTGTGGCTGCGCCACCAAGGGATCCGGCGATCGCGACCGGACCTACGCCCGACACCGGCCCGGCGCTGGAGATGGTGGCTTCGGGCACGCCCGTTGCCGGCAGTGCGCTAGCGCCCGCGCTCCGTCCAGGCGTGCGCCTGGAATACGCCTTCGCGCCGCCTCCCACCTATCCGCGACAGGCGCTGCTGGACGGCAGCCAGGGCACCGTCGTGCTGGAGGTGCTGGTCGGCATCGACGGCCGTCCGCGCGATGTGCGGGTGCACGTGAGCAGCGGCGACCGGCGGCTCGACGACACCGCGCGCCGGCAGGTGCTGCGCCGGTGGATCTTCCAGCCCGCGATGCAGGACGGGCGTGCGGTGGAGGCGCTGGGACTGGTGCCAGTGGATTTCCACCTCGGCCGCAGCTGACCCGAGAATCCGGCCAGCGCCGCGCGCTGGTTGGACATCGTGCAAGCGCCAGCGCTCGTCCACGAAGAGCCCGGCGACGCCAATGCGGCGTCGCGCGGGCCCCACGCGACACGCAGCCGTCAGCCGCGGTGGTAGGGGTGGTTGGCGAGCAGCGCGGCGGCGCGATACAGCTGCTCGGCCAGCACCAGCCGCACCAGCATGTGGGGGAGCGTCAGCGGCCCCAGCGACCACGACTCGTCGGCCCGCGCGCGGACCGCCGGGGCATGGCCCTCGGGACCGCCAATGAGGAATGCGAGGTCGCGGCCCTGCCCGCGCCAGCGCTCCATCCGCCGCGCCAGCGCGATGGAATCATGCATCTCGCCCTCGTTGTCCAGCAGCACCACGTGCACCTGCCGCGGCAGCGCGGCGATCACCCGCGCACCCTCGTCGTCCATCGCACGCGCAGTGTCCTGCTGGCGGCCGCGGAGGCCGGGTGCCACTTCGATCAGATCGGTCGGCAGCCAGTGCGACAGGCGCTTGCGGTACTCGCCGACACCTTCGGCCACCCACGCCGGGGCGCGCTCGCCGACCGCGACGATCCGTGCCTTCACGCCAGTCCGTGCCCAGTGGCACGGCGCGCGGGATCAGCGGCCGCGGCCCGCGTAGGCATCGTCTTCCGGCGGCTCGTCGCCGACGGTCCACAGCCGCTCCAGCGCGTAGAACTCGCGCACCCGTGGCAGCATCACGTGGACCACGACGTCACCCAGGTCGACCAGCACCCACTCCGCCTCCCGCTCGCCCTCCACGCCCAGCGGCTGGCAGTCGAACTGCTTGGCAAAGCGCACGACCTCGTCGGCAATCGATTTCACGTGTCGCGTCGACGTGCCGGAGGCGACCACCATGTAGTCGCAGACGCTGGTCTTGCCGCGGACATCGATCTCGCTGACGTCGACGGCCTTGAGCCCGGTGACTGCCTCGCGGACGGCGCCAAGCAGGGCCTCGACCGGCGGCGGCGGGACGGGAAGACGGGTCTTGATAACTTGCGCGGTGCTGGACAAGGGCGCGGGACTCTGGTTCGTGAAGCCGAATTATAGCGGACGCGCCGCGGCCGACCCGGCGCCGTACAGGCCATGCGTCGTGATGTGGCGGGCGACGGCGTGCGGCACCAGCGGCCGCCAGTCTCCGCCTCCGGCGA
>LXQJ01000053.1:70973-91965 GCA_001683895.1 Luteimonas sp. ANT-B3E
AGGACTCCGGCTGCAGGCGCGGCAGCGCCAGCCGCGCGAAGCCGCCGGAGGGCGTGGAGGACAGCGCCGACGCCGCCCTGGCACGACCAGCGACCTCCGCGTAAACCTTCGGCGCATGTGCAGCCACGGTCGTCAGCGCCGCCTCGGCGCCGGGTCGATCGACCACCAGTACGTGGGCGACGTCGAACATGGCGCGCCATTGGTGCCAGGTGTCCAGTGTGAGCAGCGCATCTCCGCCGACCAGCCACGCCAGCGACGCCAACGGCCCGAGCTCGGCGCGCACCGCGCGCAGCGTCTCGACGGTGTACGACGGACCTGGGCGCGCGAGCTCGCGACCATCGACATGCAGGCCAGGCTCGCCGGCGAGGGCGACCGAAAGCATCCGCGCGCGCTGCGCCCCCTCGGCGTGCATCTGCGCCTTGTGCGGTGGATCGCCCGCGGGCACGAACCAGACGTCCGCGGACAGGGCGTCGCGGACCGCACGCGCGACCGCCAGGTGGCCGCGGTGGACCGGGTCGAAGCTGCCGCCGTAGCAGACGCGCAGGCTCACGTCGCCAGCAGGCCCTGGGCGCGCGGTTCGGCGACCGCCAGCAGCAGCCGCTCCAGCGCCTGCCATGGATCGCCCGCGACGCGCCCCTTGGCCATGCGGTCGACGCGGCCGGCCTCGACCAGGAACCGTTCCCAGCGCGGCGCCGGATGGCGCCGCAGCGCGCGTACGTACACCGCCTGCTTGCTGTCCCAGATCCGTTGCGCCTTGCACTCCGCGGCGACGCTGCCGCCGCGCGCCTCGACCCGCGCCAGGGCGCCGGCGCGCTGCAGTTCGGTGACCACCATGCCCATCAGCGCCGGCACCGCCGCGCCCTCGGCGCGCAGGCCGGCAAGCATCCGCGACACCGGCGCGGCCTCGCCGTTCATGGCCGCGTCGACCATCCGGAACACGTCGAAGCGCGCCGCGTCGGCGACCAGCGCATCCATGCGCGCGTCGTTGATCACGCCGTGCTCGTCGAGCATCGCCAGCTTGTCGATTTCCTGCGCGGCGGCCAGCAGGTTGCCTTCGACGCGATCGACCAGGCGCTGCACGGCGCCTTCATCGGCGCGCACGCCCCGGCTGTGCAGGCGCGCCTCGATCCACCCCGCCAGCTCGTGCGGCTTGATCGGCCATGCCACCACCTGGTGGCCGATGCGGCCGACGGCCTCGCTCCACTTGCCGCCGTGCTGGCGGCTCCATTCGCCGCCGACCACCATCAGCACCACGTCGGCAGGCGGGTCGGCGCAGAATTCCGTGACCACGCGCGCCCCTTCCTTGCCGGGCTTGGTCGTGGGCAGGCGCACCTCGACCAGGCGCCGGCTTGCGAACAGGCTTGGCGCGCGGAACGTCGCCTCAAGCCCCGCCCAGTCCACGTCGCGTCCTTCGACGTCAAACACCTCGCGCTCGGCGAAGCCCTGGGCGCGTGCGGCCGCGCGCACCGCGTCCGCGGCTTCCAGCACCAGCAGCGGCTCGGCGCCGGCGATGAGGTAGGCAGGACGCAGTGGCTCGGCGGCGAGCTGCCGGGCAAGGCGGTCGGGACGCAGTTCCACGGATCAGCCGGCGCGCACGCGCGCCGCGGCCTCAGCCACCGACGCGCCGCGACACCGCGTCGATCCGGCGCAGCACCGAGGCGCCCATCTCCCGTCGCAGCTCGCGCGCCAGCAGCTCGGACTCGCTGGCGCGGCCGATGGAGTCGACCGGCGGCGCGACATAGTCGCGCGACAGATCGATCGACTGCTGAGGCACGATCACCTCGTCGGCGGCACCGTCGAGGCGGAAGATCACCGCGTAGCGCAGCGTGAACTCCTGCGCGCGGCCGAACTCGTCGATCGCGATCGGGATCGTCACCCAGTTCTCCGACACCAGGCGCAGCGTGGCGACACCTTCGGCATCTTCGTCAGCCACCGTGGCGCCGGCGCGCGCGAGCGACTGCGACAGCGACTGCGCCAGCGTGCTGTAGGGATCGGCGGCAACAACCCGCACCGGGCCAAGGTCGGGCGGCAGCGTCAGTGCGTCGCGCAGCTGGAAGCCGCAGGCCGCCAGCGCCAGCAGCAGGACGGCGGCGAACAGCGGGCGGATCGGGCGAATGGTCATCGGCGAAGTCTGGACGAGGCGGCATGGCGCGGCAAGCAGCGCGCTCAGGCCGCGACGATGTTGACGATCTTGCCGGGCACGACGATCACCTTGCGCACCGCCAGTCCGACCAAGAACCTGGCCACGTTCGGCTCGGCGAGCGCCTGCGCCTCGATCGAGTCCCTGGGGAGCCCAACCGCGACTTCGATCGTGCCGCGCAGCTTGCCGTTGACCTGCACCGCCAGCACCAGCGCATCGCGCGCCAGCGCCGCGAGGTCGGCCTGCGGGAACGCAACGTCCTCCAGCAGCGCCTCGCTGTTGCCCAGCACCTGCCACAGCGCATGCGACAGGTGCGGGGTGACCGGGTTCAGCAGCAGCACCATCGCCTGTAGCGCCTCGTGGCGTACGGCCCTGCCCTGCGGGCTCGCGTCGTCGAAACGCTGGACGTGGTTCTGCAGCTCCATCAGCGCGGCGATCGCGGTGTTGAAGCTGTGGCGGCGGCCGTAGTCGTCGCCGACCTTCTGGATGGTGGCGTGCAGCTGGCGGCGCAGGGTCTTCTGTGCGGGGGTCAGCGCGGCGGCGTCCACCGCCGGGTGGTCGGGCTGCGAGGCATGGCGACGCACCTCGCGCCAGAACCGCCGCAGGAAACGCGACATGCCCTCGACCCCGGCCTCGTTCCATTCCAGCGACTGCTCGGGCGGGGCGGCGAACATCGAGAACAGGCGCACGGTGTCGGCGCCGTACTTGCCGATCATCGACTGCGGGTCGACGCCGTTGTTCTTCGACTTGGACATCTTCTCGGTACCGCCGATCAGCACCGGCTGGCCATCCGTCTTCGACGTCGCGCCGGTGATCCGGCCCTTGTCATCGCGCGCGACCTCGACATCGGCCGGGTTGATCCAGTCCCTGCCGCCGTTGTCGAGCTCCCGATAGAACGTGTCGGCGATGACCATGCCCTGGGTCAGCAGGTTGATCACCGGCTCGTCGCTGCGCACCAGCCCCTCGTCGCGCATCAGGCGGTGGTAGAAGCGGAAATACAGCAGGTGCAGGATCGCGTGCTCGATGCCGCCGATGTACTGGTCGACCGGCGTCCAGTAGTCCGCGCGGGCGTCGACCATGTCGGCTGCGCCCGGCGAGGTGTAGCGCGCGGTGTACCAGCTCGACTCCATGAAGGTGTCGAACGTGTCGGTTTCGCGCTCCGCCGGGCTGCCGCAGGTCGGGCAGGTGGTCACGCGCCACGCGGGGTTCGACTTGATCGGCGATTGCACGACGCCCGGGTTGGCGAACGCGTCCTCGACGTCTTCCGGCAGCAGCACCGGCAGCTGGTCCTCGGGGACGGGCACCGCGCCGCAGGCGTCGCAGTAGATCACCGGGATCGGGCAGCCCCAGTAGCGCTGGCGGCTGACGCCCCAGTCGCGCAGGCGATAGTTGACCCGGCGAGCGCCGCGGCCGTCGGCTTCGAAGCGCGATGCCAGCGCAACCAGCGCCTGCTGGAAATCGAGGCCGTCGAGGTCGCCGGAGTTCACCAGCCAGCCGTGCGCGGTATACGCGCCCTCCTCGGCGATCCGGCGCGCGAATGATTCCACCACCTGCACCGCCGCGCCGGTGTCGTACACGTCCAGCGACGCTCCCCCACCGAGCGCGGCCTGCATCGGATCGGCATGCGCCACGCGGTCGCGTCCAACCTCCTGCAGCGCGTCGCGCACGTCGGCGGGCACCACCACCATGCGGATCGGCAGGTTGTACGCCTTGGCGAACTCCCAGTCGCGCTGGTCATGGCCTGGTACCGCCATCACCGCGCCGGTGCCGTAGCCCATCAGCACGAAATTCGCGACCCAGACCGGCAGCTCTTCGCCGGTGATCGGATGGATCGCGCGCAGGCCGGTGTCCATGCCGCGTTTGGCCTGGGTTTCCAGTTCGGCCTCCGATACGCCGCCCTGGCGCAGGTCGGCGATGAACGCCGCCAGGTCCGGATCTCCAGCGGCGGCACGGACCGCCAGCGGATGCTCAGCGGCCACCGACACGAAGCTCACGCCCATCAACGTGTCGGGCCGCGTGGTGTAGACCGCGAGCCTGTCGTCGTTGCCCTTGATGTCGAACGCGAACTCCAGGCCCTCGCTGCGCCCGATCCAGTTGCGCTGCATGGTCTTGACCGATTCCGGCCAGCCGTCCAGCGTCTCCAGCCCGTCGAGCAGCTGCTGAGCGTAATCGGTGATCTTCAGGAACCACTGCGGGATCTCGCGCTTCTCCACCAGCGCGCCCGAGCGCCAGCCGCGGCCGTCGATGACCTGTTCGTTGGCAAGCACGGTCTGGTCGACCGGATCCCAGTTCACGACCGAATTGCGGCGATAGGCCAGGCCCTTGCGCATCAGCCGCACGAACATGCGCTGCTCGTGGACGTAGTAGTCCGGCGCACAGGTGGCGAACTCACGGCTCCAGTCGATGGCGTAGCCCAGCGCCTGCAGTTGGCGGCGCATGTGGGCGATGTTGGCGTAGGTCCACTTCGCGGGCGCGGTTGCATGCCTGATCGCGGCGTTCTCGGCCGGCAGGCCGAATGCGTCCCAGCCCATCGGCTGCAGCACGTTGTGCCCGGTCATCCGCTGGTACCGGCTGATGACGTCGCTGAGCGTGTAGTTGCGCACGTGGCCCATGTGCAGCGCGCCCGACGGGTACGGCAGCATCGACAGGCAGTAGAACTTCGGTCGTGAATCGTCCTCGACCACTTCGTAGGCGCGGGTACCGGTCCAGTAGCCCTGGGCCGCGGCTTCCACCGCGGCGGGTGCGTAGGCGTCCGGGTCATGGTCGCTGGCGGCCGGGACGTCGGGAGCGGCGGTTGGGGTCACGAGGGGCACGTCGGCGGGGCGGCCGGGCAGCCTACCGCAGCGCACAACGGGCCGCCATGTCGCGTGCGTGCGATCATCGGACACCACTTGCCGGTCCGATCCCATCCATCGCCGCCATGCCTGAGTCCGCCTCCCGGCTCCGCCCCTATCGCAAGCCCGGCTTCGTTCTGGCCATGCTGCTGTTGGCGTCTGCGCATTTCGGCAGCGAGCGCATCGGCAGCGCCGACCTGCTGCGGCCGACCGACTGCTGGGCGCTGCGCCGCGGCCAGCCGCACCTCACCGACGGCGGGGTCGGTCAGATGCGCTGCGCACACCTGGACCCGGGTCCATCGCTGGCCGGTGTCGCGACGCTGTGCGTGCCGCTGGTGGCGCAGGGCGAGACTTTGGGCATGCTGCACGCCAATGCGCCCAGCGGGGGTGGACCGGAGGACAACGACGCCACGGTCATTTCCTCCGTCGGCGAGCAGTTGGCGATGGCGATGGCCAACCTGCGGCTGCACGAGACGCTGCGCGTGCAGTCGCTGCGCGACCCGCTCACCGGGCTGTTCAACCGTCGTACCTCGAGGAGAACCTGGAGCGCGAGATGCAGCGCTGCGCGCGCCAGGGCCTGCCGCTGTCGCTGCTGATGCTCGACATCGACCACTTCAAGCGCTTCAACGACCAGCACGGACACGCCGCCGGCGATGCGGTCCTGGCGCACGTGGGCCGCACGCTGCAGTCGCTGATCCGCAACGAGGACCTCGCCTGCCGCTACGGCGGCGAGGAATTCACCATCGTGCTGCCAGAGGCCACCGCCGCAGTCGCGCTCGAGCGGGCGGAGGCGATCCTCAGCGCGACCGCATCGACCACCATCGTGCACCTGCGCAGCACGCTGGGCCCGGTTACCGCGTCGATCGGGGCGGCGACGTTCCCGGGCGACGGTGCCACCGTCGACGTGCTGTTCGGGTTCGCCGACGCCGCGCTCTACCGTGCCAAGGCCGAAGGCCGCAACCGGGTAGTCCACACCGCGGCTGCGCACGCCCCCGGCGTGACCCGCGCCGGCGGCGTGCTTCAATCCCGCGTCCTCCCTCCGCGAGACGACCATCGCGCGCGGCGTCTATAGACCGACCTCCAGCCAGGGAATCCCGCATATGACGCCTGTCCGCCCGCAGACCGCCGCCTGCCTTGCCGCGCTCGCCTTCCTCGCCATGCCGCTGGGGGCATCCGCCGCAGGGGACGCGCTGCTCCACTGCGGCGGCCTGTTCGACGCCCGCAGCGGTCGCATCCTGCCCGAACGGACCGTCCATGTGGCCGACGGCCGCGTGCATGAGGTCACCGCGGGCTATGCGCCGGCGCCCGCCGCGGTGGCCGGCACGCAGCCCGCGCCGGTACATGACCTGCGCAACAGCACGTGCATGCCAGGCTGGACCGACCTGCATGTGCACCTGGGCTCGGAGTCCAGCCCGCAGAGTTATTCCGAAGGCTTCAGGCTCGATCCAGTCGACTACGCGTTCCGCTCCGTGGGATACGCCGAGAAGACGCTGATGGCGGGCTTTACCAGCGTCCGCGACCTTGGCGGCGAGATCGCGCCGCACCTGCGCGACGCGATCGCCCAGGGCCTCGTGCGCGGGCCGAGGGTGTTCGCTGCCGGCAAGTCAATCGCGACCACAGGCGGCCACGCCGACCCCACCAACGGCTACAACGACATGCTGTCGCACCTGCTCGGCCCGCCCGGCCCGACAGAGGGCGTCATCAATTCGGTCGACGAGGCGCGGCAGGCGGTGCGCCAGCGCTACAAGGAAGGCAGCGACGTCATCAAGATCACCGCGACCGGGGGCGTGCTGTCGTACGCGAAGTCCGCGGACGCGCCACAGTTCACGGTCGACGAGTTGCGCGCGATCGTCGAAACCGCCAACGACTACGGCTACCGCGTCGCCGCGCACGCCCACGGCACCGAGGGCATGCTGCGCGCGGTCGAGGCTGGCGTGACCAGCATCGAGCACGGCACCCAGATGACCGACGAGGTCATGGCGGCAATGAAGCGCCGCGGCACCTGGTATGTGCCGACGATCTATGCCGGCCGCTTCGTGTCGGACAAAGCCCGCATCGACGGCTATTTCCCGCCGGTGGTGCGGCCCAAGGCCGAGCGCATCGGCGCGCAGATCCAGGAGACGGCCGGGCGCGCCTACCGTGCCGGGGTCAAGATCGCGTTCGGAACCGACCAGGGCGTCGGGCCGCACGGCGACAACGCGCGCGAGTTCATCTACATGGTCGAAGCCGGCATGCCGGCGGCATACGTGCTGCAGGCCGCCACCATCCGCGCCGCGGAAGTGCTGGGCCTCGACGACCAGGGGGTGGTCGAAGCCGGCATGCGCGCCGACATCGTCGCGGTGCCAGGCGACCCGCTGCAGGACATCAACCGGGTGATGGACGTCAGCTTCGTGATGAAGGACGGCGTGGTGTACCGGGGCGGCGATGCCCGCTGACGCAGAAGCGCGACGGCACCCGCTGGCGGCTGACGATGCCATGCCTGCCACGCCGCGCGTCGATCAGGCGGGTCGCGCGAGGCCCTTACCGGTGACGGCAGCGAGCGGCAGCCACGCCAGCCACAGGACGGTTGCCAGCCATTGACCGCTTAGACCCTGGATCCGCCACGCCAGCAGCAGCATGGTCAAGCCCGCGACGACGTGCAGCGCCGCTGTCGTGGCACGTCGACTCGCGTCCGACCACGATCCGGCGGCCAGCAGCAGCACGCCCGGGACGAATGCGATCCACCACAGCGTCCATGCCACCGCGTGCCCGCGTGACGCCGTCCCATCGAGGTCAGCAAGGTCGAGCGGCAGCAGCCCCTGTGCGGCAAACGCCAGCGCCGACAGCAGCACGCACTGCCAGCCCAGGCGCGTCGGCCAAGCTGCCAACCGCGACGCCGCGCTGCGCGCCCGCCACGCCAGCGCCGCGGCCAGCAGCCCCGGCAGCACGAACGCCAGCGCATTGAATGCGGCGGCCTCTGGCGCGTCCCGCGCTCCGCTTGCGGCCATCGGCAGCCAGGTCCCGCCCCCACCCGCCTGCAGCGGCGCGATCGCCACCACCGCGGCCAGCCAGCACCCGCCCGCGGCGAGCGCAAGGCCGAGGGATGCCGCGATGGCGCGCGGCTTGGAGGCAGTAGACGGCTGCTGCAAACGTGCTCTCCTGCAGGCTGGCCATCAAGATACCGCGGCTGCGAGGGTTGGATTCGCGGGCGGCTGGCACAATCTGGTGCTGACGCCATTCGCTCCGGACGCCCATGCAGCCCCTGAACCCGACCGCCCACACCACGCCGCCCACCCACGTCTTCGACGCCACCACGGCGACTTTCGAGGCCGACGTCCTGCAGCGGTCGCTGCAGGTGCCGGTACTGATCGACTTCTGGGCGGAGTGGTGCGGGCCGTGCAAGACGCTGGGCCCGATGCTGGAGAAGCTCGCCGCCGACCATCACGGCGCGTTCGTGCTGGCGAAGATCGACGTCGACGCGGAGCAGGAGCTAGCGGCGGCGTTCCAGATCCGCTCGATCCCCACCGTGATTCTGGTCAAGGACGGGCAGCCCGTGGACGGCTTCCCGGGTGCGGTGCCCGAAGGGCAGCTGCGCGAATTCCTGCAGCAGCACGGCATCGTCCCGGCGACGCCGCCGGAAGATGTCCCCGCGCAGGAAGATGCCACCCCGGTACCGGTCGATCTGCAGGCCGAAGTCGCGCGGCTGCGTGGGCTGGTGGCCGAGCATCCGGACGCCGCCGGGCACCGGCTCGACCTTGCAGTGGCTCTGCTGCAGACGGGCGACGCGGTGGAGGCCGAGCAGCTGCTTGACGCCCTGCCGGTCGCACTGGCGATGGACGATCGCGCGGTCCGCGCCCGCGCCCGCCTGGGCTTCGCGTCGCTGCTGGCGGACGCGCCGCCCCCCGACGCGCTGGAGGCGGCGATCGCGCGCGACCCCGACGACCTGCGCGCGCGCCACCTGCTGGGCGTGCACCACGTCGTCGCCGGGCGTTCCGAGGACGGGCTGGAGCAGTTCCTCGAGATCCTGCAGCGCGACCGCGGGTTCGGGGACGGCCTGGCCAAGCGCGCGTTGATCGATGCCTTCCGCATCGTCGATGACGCCGCGGTCGTCGGCCGCTACCGCCGGCGGATGTCATCGCTGTTGCTGGTCTGATGGAGGCGGCAGGCGCCGGCAGACGCCCGGAGTGCGCGGGGTGAGGGCGTCGACGATGCGCCACGTGCTGAATCTGTGGCCGCCGTTCCTGTTCACCGGCATCCACGTCACCGCGATCGCCGCCGACTACGGCCATGCGCGCGTCGAGCTGCGCCAGCGCTGGTACAACCGCAATTACGTCGGCACGCATTTCGGCGGCAGCCTGTTCGCGATGACCGACCCGTTCTGGATGCTGCTGGTGATGCGCTCGCTGGGCAGCGGCTACATCGTCTGGGACCGGGCAGCCGAGATCGTGTTCGAGCGGCCCGGTCGCGGCGTGGTCAGCGCCGGGTTCCGCCTCGCTCCAGCGACCGTGGAGGCGCTGCGCGAGGCGACCGCGGACGGCGGCAAGTGCCTGCACTGGTTCGATGTCGATGTCGTCGACGCCGAGTCCGTGGTTGTCGCACGCGTGCGCAAGCAGCTGTACGTGCGACGCAAGCGCCCCGCCGCGGCTGCGCCCGCGGCGCCAGGTGCAACGCCGACGGGCTGACCAGCGCCCGACACGCATCCGCGACGCGTGCCCGTGCACCGGGCATGGCACCAGCGCCACCACCCACGAAAACGCGACGTCAGTGGGTTCCGGCCAACCGTGGGGAGCGTGGTGCCTTCATGTCGCCCCGATGTCGAGCCGCTATGCTCGCGGCCCAGCCAGGGGGGCCGGATGTCGACAGTGCAGGACATACCAACGGGGCCCGTGCTGCCGCAGATCCCCGGCTACCGGGTGTTGCGCCAGCTCGGTACCGGCGGCATGTCGCGCATCTACCTCGGCGAGCAGCGCTCGCTCGGCCGCGAGGTCGCGATCAAGGTGATGCTGCCCGAGGCGCTGACCGACGAAGTCAGCCGCAAGCGGTTCGAGAACGAGGCGCGCACCATCGCCCGGCTCGAGCACCCGCACATCGTCGGCATCCACGACGTCGGCCGCACCGCCGACGGCCTGCCCTACTACTCGATGCCGTTCCTCGCGCGCGGCCACCTGGGCCAGCGCATGCTGCCGCTCGAGCAGGCGCGCGTACGCGCGATCCTCGGCGCCCTGCTGCCGGCGCTGGCCTACGCCCACGCGCGCGGCGTGGTGCATCGCGACGTCAAGGCCGAGAACGTGCTCTTCGACGAAGCCGAGCGCCCACTGCTCGCCGACTTCGGCATCGCGCTGCGGCGCGGACACGGCACCCGCGTCACCACCGCCGGACTGGCGATCGGCAGCACCGCGTACATGCCGCCCGAGCAGGCGCGCGGCGAGGAGGTCGACGCCCGCGCGGACCTTTACAGCCTTGGCGTGCTGACGTGGGAAATGCTCACCGGCGAGCTGCCGTACAACGCCGCCGACGCGCTGTCGATGGCGGTGATGCACACCCAGGATCCGATCCCGCGGCTGCCGCCGGCGCTGCGCCACTGGCAGGGGTTCATCGACAGGGCCCTGGCCAAGACGCCGGGAAAACGTTTTCGCGACGCCGGGCAGATGGGCGAAGCGCTGGCCCGTGTACCGGCGCGCACGAGCCGCAGCGCGCCTGCGATCGCCGACCACGTCAAGCGTGCCAGGACGACCCTGCACCGGGTCCCCACCTTCGCGTGGATCGGCGCGCTCGTGGTGGCGGCGGCAGGCGTGGGCTTCGCCATGCGCGATGACGGCTTGCCACCGTCGGCGGGCTTCTACCGCGCGGAGGGTGCGAGCGGCGGCGGACTGCCGGTGCCCGGCGCCCTGCCCAACCAGCCGGTCGTCGCGAGCCACGAGGACCCGATGCTGCGCGCCGCGCCGGTGTCGGCAGCGGAGCGCTGGATCACCGACGCCGAGCGCCAGATCGCGGCGCGCCAGCTGACCAGCCCCGAGGGCGACAACGCCTACGACAGCGTACTCACCGCCTGGCAGGCCGACCGCGACCACCTGCGGCTGCCCGAGGTCACCGACCGCCTGCTCGGCGCGCTCGGCGCCGAAGTGGGCCGTCGCATCAGTGCCGGCAGCGATGCGCGGGCGCGTGAGCTCGCCGCGCGCGCGGCCACGCTGGCAGAGCGCAGCGGCCGGGGCTCCAGCGCCGGCATGGCGGATTACCGCAGTTCTGTGGGCAAGGCCGCCAGCGCGCGCCTCGACGCGCTGACGACAAGGTTCGACCAGGACGGCGCACAGGCGCTGGCCTTGTCCGCCAAGGGCCTGGGGCTGGAACCATCCGCGCTGCAGGCGCTGGCGCGGCGCGCGGCCGACATCCCGCAGGCGGGTGCCCGCGTGCGCGAGGGTGGCATGGAACTGGTGCTGGTACGCAGCGGATCCGGGCTGATCGCGGCGGCCGGCGGCAACGTCACCCGCGGCCAGTACGCGGCCTTCGCCGGCGCCACAGGTCGTGCGGAAACGCTGTGCCGCGAGCGCGCGTCCCTGCTGCGCATCGTGGCGCGGCGCACCTGGCAGACCCCGGGTTTCGACCAGTCCGCCAGCGACCCCGTGGTCTGCGTGTCGTGGCAGGACGCCGCCGCCTATGCCGAGTGGGCCGGACGCCGCGCCGGCAAGCGCTATCGCCTGCCGACGACGGCAGAGGCGCGGGCGCTGCCCGCCGCTGGCGGCGCACGACAGGTCGCGGTGTGGAACACCGACTGCAGCGGCAGCTGTGGCAACCGCGTCACCTCCGGCCGCAGCTGGCGCGGTGCCGACGGCGCGCGCCCACTGGAGGCGGCGCGCGGTTACGACGACGTCGGCCTGAGACTGGTACGCGACCTGTAGCCCGCAGCAGCGGCTCGCAGCCAGCCCGAAGCTGCGGGCGACCCGAGACGCCATGGAATTTGCCGGGCAATGCGGCCCGCGCGCATATCGGCCCGGCCCGCGCACCCCGGCGCGTACGCACGAAAAAGCCGGCGCGAGGCCGGCTTGTCCGTCATCCATCGACGCCGCGGATGATCAGGCGCGCGAATCGCTCCGCGTGCCCGCACCGCGCGGGCCGCTGCGATGCTGCTTCGGACCCGCGTGCGCCTGCGGCGCGCGCGACTGCGGGCGCCCATGGGCACGATGCGCAGGCTTCGCCGGCGCGCGGCCCGGCGGACGCTCGCCGCCTTGGCGCTGGCCACCGCCGTTCTTCGGGATCGGGGTGTCGAGGCGGATCGGGCGGCTCGGCGCGTAGCCCGGCACCACGTCCATCACCAGCTCCAGGTTGAGCATGCGCTGGATCTGGCGCAGCAGGCCGCCCTCCTCCGGCGAGACCAGGCTGATCGCCTCGCCGCTTGCGCCGGCGCGGCCGGTGCGACCGATGCGGTGGATGTAGTCCTCGGCCACCATCGGCAGGTCGTGGTTGATCACCAGCGGCAGGTTGGGGATATCCAGTCCCCGGGCGGCGACGTCGGTCGCGACCAGGATCCGGGCACGACCGGTCTTGAACTGCATCAGCGCCTTCTGGCGCTGGGCCTGGCTCTTGTTGCCGTGGATCGCGACGGCGCGCAAACCGGCGGTCTCCAGCTGCTCGGCGAGGCGGTTGCAGCCGTGCTTGGTCTTGCCAAAGACGAGTACCTGGTCGAGATGCCGCTTGGACAGCATCTCGATCAGCAGGTCGCGCTTGCGCGCGCCGTCGACCGGATGCGCGCGATGCACGATGGTCTCGGCGATGGTGTTCTTCGCGGTGACCTGCACCTGCTTCGGGTTGACCATGAACTCCATCGCCAGCGTCTTGATGCGGTCCTCGAACGTGGCCGAGAACAGCAGCGTCTGGCGCTGCTTGGGCACGCGGTTGAGGATGCGCTTGATCGCCGGCAGGAAGCCCATGTCGAGCATGCGGTCGGCCTCGTCGAGCACCAGCACCTCGACGCCGTCGAGCTTGGCGGTACCGCGCTCGAGGTGGTCGATCAGGCGGCCGGGCGTGGCGACGAGGATGTCGACGCCGCGACGCAGGTTCTCGATCTGCGGCTGCATGCCGGCGCCACCGTAGATGGTGGTGACGTTGAGGCGCAGGTGGCGGCCATAGGCCTTGATGCTGTCGGCGACCTGGGTGGCGAGCTCGCGCGTGGGCACCAGCACCAGCGCGCGCGGCTTGCGCGGGCCATCGGGTGGCGTGTTCCTGGACAGGCACTGCAGCAGCGGCAGGCCGAACGCGGCGGTCTTGCCGGTGCCGGTCTGGGCGCCGCCCAGCAGGTCGTGGCCGGCCAGCGCGAGCGGGATGGCCTGCAGCTGGATCGGCGTGGGGGTGGTGAACTGGTTGTCGGCGAGCGCGCGCAGCAGGGCGGGCGACAGGCCCAGGCTTTCGAAGGTCTGGTCTTGCGTGGTCATGGGAATGGCTCCTGGATCCTCCATGCGCGCGCCATCGACATGCCGTTGCCACAGGCAGCGGTTCCCGACGTGAGCGGATGAAGTGTTTGCCCGGAGCTATCCGATACCGCGCTGCGAGCAAGGGTTTGACGGCTGCCGGATGCTCCGGACCGTGTCTGCGCGACGAAAGACGTGCGGGATAAAAGGCCGGGGAGTGCCCGGCTGGCCTACCAGGATCGTACCCATGCCGGTCGTTGGGACCGGGACGGGGGGCAGCCGCGTTGCAGAACGGGTCGAAGAGTACATGAATGCGGCATCGGCCGCCACCCTGTGCCCGCCGGGAAGATCAGCAACTCCCCGGCAGGCTCCCCGGATGCGAATTCCCCAGGTGCGTGGCAATCTGCGCCATCCATTGCTGCGGAAACCACGTCATGCGAGGGTCGGCACCCCATCCTGGCGCGCTGCTTGGCCGGCTGCTGCTCGCGAGCGTGCTGGTCTTCATGGGCGGGATGCAGCTGTGGGCGGTATCGCGCGGGGTCCCGGCCAGCGGCGCCTCGCTGACCTACAGCGCCGCGCAGCTGGTACTGGGGCTGCGGGTGGCCGGCGGCTGGCGGCTGCGCTGGAGCGCGCTGCTGGCCGCTGTGGTCATGGCGGCCGACGCCGCGATGGCGCACGCATTCTGGCCGCTGCAGGGCAGCGCGCGCGACGCGCAGCTGCTGCACTTCATGCACAGCGTCGGCATCGCGGGCGGATTCGTGCTGCTCGCGGTCGGCGCCAGCGGGCGCCGGCGCTGACATGGCAACTGCAGCCGACACCAGCCAGCTGGTCCAGGTGGTGGCCTTGCTGGGCGCCGCGGTGGTCGCGGTGCCGCTGTTCCGCCGTCTCGGCCTCGGCTCGGTCCTGGGCTATCTCGCCGCGGGGCTGGCGATCGGGCCGTTCGGCGTCGGCTGGTTCTCGAACCCACAGGCGATCCTGCATACCGCCGAGCTCGGCGTCGTGCTGTTCCTGTTCCTGTTCGTGGTCGGGCTGGAGATGCGCCCCTCGCACCTGTGGAGCCTGCGCCGGCAGATCTTCGGGCTGGGCTCGCTCCAGATCGCGGCGTGCACGCTGGCGCTGACGGGGGTCGGACTCGCCCTCGGCTTCTTGCTGCCGGTGGCGTTCATCGGCGGCGCGGGCTTCGTGCTGACGTCCACCGCGATCGTGATGCAGCTGCTGGGCGAGCGCGGCGACATCGCTCTGCCCCGTGGCCAGCGGATGGTGTCGATCCTGCTGTTCGAGGACCTGCTGATCGTGCCGCTGCTGGCGGTGGTCGCCTTCATGTCGCCGGTCCCGGTGGACGCCGGCGCGGCGCCGCGGCTGCGCGACATGGGCATCGCCGCGGCGTCGCTGGCGGCGCTGGTCGCCGCGGGCATCTACCTGCTGAACCCGCTGTTCCGCGTGCTCGCCGCCGCCAGGGCGCGCGAAGTCATGACCGCCGCGGCGCTGCTGGTGGTGCTGGGCGCGGCGCTGCTGATGGAGATGGGCGGGCTGTCGATGGCCATGGGCGCGTTCCTTGCCGGCGTGCTGCTGTCGGAGTCGACGTTCCGCCACCAGATCGAGGCCGACATCGAACCCTTCCGCGGCATCCTGCTGGGGCTGTTCTTCCTCGCCGTGGGGATGTCGCTGGATCTTGCCGTGGTCGCTGCCAGCTGGCAGCTGATCGCGATGGCGGTGCCGGCGATGATGCTGGCCAAGGCCGCGTGCATCTACCTCGTCGCGCGCCTGCTGCGCAGCCGCCACGACGAGGCGCTGGACCGCGCGGTGCTGATGGCGCAGGGTGGCGAGTTCGCATTCGTGCTGTACGCGGCCGCGCAGGCCTCAGGCGTCATCAGCGCGCCGGTCAACGCCAACCTGACCGCCATCGTGGTGCTGTCGATGGTGCTGACGCCACTGGCGGTGCTGGCCGTCCGCCGGCTGCTGCCCAAGGCCGCGACATCGATGGAGGGCATCGACGCGGTACAGGGACAGTCTGGAAGCGTGCTGATCATCGGCTTCGGTCGCTTCGGCCAGGTGATGAGCCAGTCGCTGCTGGCGCGCGACGTGGACGTCACCATTATCGACACCGACCTCGACATGATCCGCAGCCCAGGCGAGTTCGGGTTCAAGGTGTACTACGGCGACGGCACGCGGCTCGACGTGCTGCGCGCCTCGGGCGCCGGCGGCGCGCGTGCGCTCGCGGTCTGCATCGACGACCCCGATGCCACGACGCGGATCGTCGCGCTGGCACGAGCGGAATTCCCGCAGGCCAAGCTGCTGGTTCGCGCGTTCGACCGCGCGCATGCACTGAAGCTGGTGGCCGCCGGCGTCGACTTCCAGATCCGCGAGACCTTCGAATCCGCGGTCCGCTTCGGCGAGGCGGCGCTGCGCGAGCTCGGCGTCGATGCGGACGCCGCGGCCGACATCGCCGGCGAGGTCCGACGGCTCGACGCCGAGCGCTTCGAGCTGGAGATGGCCAGCGGCGACCGGCGCGCCGGCATCCCGCTGATGCGCAACAACACCGCTGCGCCGAGACCGACGCCGTTCACCGCGCCGCGGCGCGAGGCGCGTGCGCTGGGCCGGGCGGAAGGCGTTGCCACCGCCACCGATCCAGCGGCAGTCGCACCGACCTCCCCCGGGCCGCCTGCACCATCCTGAGGCCTGGCCGCACGCGGCGCCGGCGGCGCATGACCTTCGACACCCGCCGCGCCGCCTGCCCGGGCGTAGAGTCCGGCGATGCCGCGCAGCGGCCCCTGATCCAGAACCAGCCCCACGGGCGGAGACCACGTGCGCGACCACACCCCAAAGATCCTGCTGCTTTCGATCGCCGTCTGCTTGGCGCTGAGCGCCTGCAACCGCACCGGGGAGGCGCCCGCATCCACCCCCGCCGCGCAGGTCGGGAGCGCGCCCGCCGGCCCGACCCTCGACGAGTCGGTGCTGCCGCCGGTCAACCGCTTCCTCGCTTCCGACCTCGACCCCGCGGTGCCGGCGTGCGCCGACTTCGCCGGGCACGTCAACGGCAAGTGGCTGGCGGCCAACGCCATCCCGTCCGACCGCACCTCGTGGGGCGCGTTCGAGATGCTCGACGAGCGCTCCACCGCCGCCCAGCGCCAGCTCGCCGAGCAGGCCGCCGCCCAGGACGGTGCCGAGGGCGTCACCAGGATCGTCGGCGACCTGTGGGCGACCGGCATGGACCACGCCAAGGTCGAGGCGCTGGGCATCGACCCGCTGAAGCCGCGACTGGCGGAGATCGACGCGCTGGCCGACAGCCCGGCCGTGGCCGCCTACCTGCGCACGTCGTACGCGCGCGGCGAGGGCCAGCTGTTCGGCTTCGGTCCCGAGGCGGACTTCGATGCCCCCGGCAGCAACATCGCCTACGCCACGCAGGGCGGCCTCGGACTGCCCGACAAGGGCTACTACACCGATGCCGACAAGCAGCCGCAGCGCGAGGCCTACGTCGCGCACATCGCGCGCGTGCTGGCGCTGTCCGGCGTGGCCGCCGGCCAGGCCAAGGCGCAGGCCGATGCGGTGATGGCGTTCGAGACGCGGCTGGCGGCGGCGTCCAAGTCGAGCGAGGAGCTGTCGCGCGACGTCAAGCTGTACTACAACCCGGTCAGCCTCGCCGAGGCCGATGCGCTGACGCCGAACTTCCCGTGGACGGCGTTCTTCGCGTCGCAGGAGGTCGCCGCGCCGGCGATGTTCTCGCTGGCAATGCCGGGCTTCCACCAGGAAGTCGACGCGATGCTCGCCGACATCCCGGTCGCCGACTGGCAGGCCTACCTGCGCTTCCACGCCGTCGACAGCGCGTCGCCGTTCCTGTCGGACGCGTTCGTGCAGGAGAACTTCAATTTCTACAACAAGACCCTGCGCGGACAGGCCGAGCTGCAGGAGCGCGGCAAGCGCGTGCTCGACACCATCGAGCGGCAGTCGGGCGAGGCGCTGGGCCAGCTGTACGTGCAGGTCGCCTTCACACCGGAGTCCAAGGCGCGGATGGAGACCCTGGTCAAGAACCTGAGCGAGGCGCTCAAGGTGCGCCTGGAGAACCTCGCCTGGATGGGCGACGAGACCAAGGCGAAGGCGATGGAGAAGTGGGCGTCGTTCACGCCCAAGATCGGCTATCCGGACAAGTGGCGCGACTGGAGCGGCCTGGAGACCGACCGCGACAGCTATATCGACAACGTGATGGCGGCCAACGCGTTCAACTACCGCTGGAGCCTGTCCAAGATCGGAAAGCCGGTCGACCGCAGCGAGTGGGGCATGAGCCCGCAGACGGTCAATGCCTACTACAACCCGCTGCAGAACGAGATCGTGTTCCCGGCCGCGATCCTGCAGCCGCCGTTCTTCGACCCCGAAGCCACCGACGAGATGAACTACGGCGGCATCGGCGCCGTGATCGGCCACGAGATGATCCACGGGTATGACGACCAGGGCAGCCGATTCGGCCCGACCGGCAAGTTCGAGAACTGGTGGACGCCGCAGGACACGTCCGGCTTCTCGGCACTGACCAACCGCCTCATCGCGCAGTTCGACGAGTACGAGGCCGCGCCCGGCAAGCAGGTCAACGGCACGCTGACACTGGGCGAGAACATCGCGGACCTCGGCGGCCTGGCGGTGGCCTACGACGCGATGAAGCGCGCCACCGGGGGCACCCCCGACCCGGAGACCGACGGCCTGACCCGCGACCAGCGCTTCTTCATGAACTGGGCGACGGTGTGGCGCCGCAATTTCACGCCGCAGGAGCTCGACGTGCGCCTGAAGACGGACTCCCACGCGCCGGCGAACTTCCGCGCGATCGGTGCGCCGTCCAACCTCGGCGCCTTCAGCGCGGCCTTTTCGTGCAAGCCTGGCGATGCGATGGTGCGCGATGGCGATCGCCAGATCGTGATCTGGTAGCCGCGCGGCAAGCCAAGCATCGACGGCGTCGCCGTCGATGCCTACAAGGCCCGCATGCTTGCGCACGTGGGCTTTTTCATGCGCCGCGTTCAGGGCTGCAGGCGCGCGTGCTTGCTAGACTCGCGCGGTCTTTTCGCCGGATCACGCAATGCCCAACCTCAAGCCGCTCGCCATCGCCCTGATCGCCGCCGTCGCGATCGGTTCCGTCTCCGATGCCGACGCACAGCGCCGCGGCACCGCGGCTGTACCCAAGGTCCCACCCGCCCCCACGGCCTGCACCGATTTCTACGCCGTCGCCAATGCCGGCTGGCTGGCCGCCAACCCGGTCCCGGCCGATCCGGCGACAGTCTCCGCGCTTGGCGAGCTGCAGGCGCTGTCACTGACCCAGCAGCGCGAGCTGCTGGACGCCACGATGCGCCAGCCCCAGGGCAGCGTGCAGAAGCTGCTCGGCGATTTCTGGGCCAGCGGCATCGACGAGGCCGCGATCGAGGCCGACGGCGCCAACCCGATCGCGCCGCTGCTCGAGCGCATCAACGGCATCCGCCGCCCGCGTGACCTGCCGCCTGCGATCGCCGCGCTGCACCAGGTCGGTATCCCGGTGCTGTTCAACTTCACAGCCGATGTGGATCTCGCCGATCTCGACCGCCACGCCGGGTACTTCGCGCAGGGCGGCATGGGCCTGCCGGACCCGGGTTATTACACGCGCACCGACGCCGAGACGCGCGAGCTCCTCGGCCAGTACGAAGCGTACGTGGGCCAGATCCTGACCCTGACCGGCACGGCGCCGGCAAATGTCGCCGCCGAGGCCCGCCAGGTGATCGCGTTCGAAACCCGGATCGCGGAGGTGTCGCGGCCGATCGCCACTTTGCGCGATCCGCGCCTGAACTACGCGCTGGTGCCGACAGCGGACCTGGCCAAGAGCTACCGGCGGCTGCAGCTCGACCAGTTCCTGGCGGCGCAGGTCGTGACCGAGGACCGCGTGTCGGTGGCCAACCCGGCGCTGTTCGCGCGGATTGACGAGATGGCCGGCAACGTGAAGCCCGCGGAGTGGAAGACGTACCTGCGCTTCCAGGTCGGCAACGCGATGGCGCCATATCTGTCGAAGCCGTTCCGTGACGCCGAGTTCGCGTTCCGCGGCCGTGTGCTGCGTGGCGAGACCGTGCAGGCCGACCGCCAGGCGCTGACGCTGCAGGCGATCAACCAGGCCGCAGGCCCGATGCTGGCGCGCGAGTACGTCGCCCGCTACCTCCCCGACCCGACCCGCGCGCGCGCGGAGACCATCGCGCGCGAGGTCCGCGACGCGCTGTCGCGCGCGGTCGCCGCCAATACGTGGATGGACGCTGCCACGCGCGCCGAGGCACAGGCCAAGGTCGCAGCGCTGCGGATCGAGATCGGCGCGCCGACACGCGACCTCGACTTCACGGTGCAGCCAACGGGGCGCGGCAGCTTTGGCAGCAACATGCTGATCGCCTCGACCTGGCACCATCGCGAGGAGATGAAGCGCATCGGCAGCCGCAACGCGCAGCGTCGCTGGGACGTGCTGCCGCAGCAGCCGGCACTGCTGTACGACATCGCGCACAACCGGCTCATCGTGTCGGCGGCGGTGCTGCAGGCACCGGTGCTGGACATGGCACAGCCGGGCGCGTCCCACTACGGCAGCTTCGGCGCGCTGGTGGGCCACGAGCTCGGACGCAGCGTGGACGCCAAGGGCCGCATGGTCGACGCCTCGGGCGCGGTGCGCACCTGGTGGACGGCCACCGATGACGCGGCGTGGGCGGACCGCGCCAACCGGCTGTCGGGCCAGTACGGCGCCTACGACTACCCCGGATTGACCGGACAGAAGGTCAACGGCGTCACCACGCGCGATGAGAACGCGGCCGACCTGGCGGGCGTGGAGCTCGCCTGGAGCGCACTCGACGCCGCGCAGCCGGGCCTGCTGCAGGAAGGCCGCGAGGCGTTCTTCAACGGCTGGGCGTCGATGTGGCGCCAGCAGGTGTCGCCTGCGGCCGCAGCCCGCAATGCCGCGGTCGCTGTCGTCGCGCCGGGCCCGTGGCGCGCCAACGGCCCACTATCCAACCTGCCCGCGTTCGCCGAGACCTACAAGTGCAAGGCAGGCCAGCCCATGGCCCGCAACGTCGACGACCAGGTGTCGATCTGGCGCACCACGCCGGCGCCCACAGCCACGCCCTGACCGCGGGCAAGCCGGCCGCTCGCGACGTCTGACGTTGTCGCTTGCAGCCGCCAGCAGGCCGGTGACGAGGTCCTGCTTCGTCGCTTCGTTTCACCAGAGCCAGAGCGGCGTTGGCGAGGTTCGCGAGGGCGGGGGTGACGGCGTACATCTCCGCCACTTCGCCGGGTGCATCCAACAAAGTGCGCGTTGGACAGTTTCGCAAAGGAGGCCGGCGACGCGGTGTTGCGCCGCCCCTCCGTCACGCAGTGGCCACAGTGGCTTCGGCTGGTTTCACGAGGGAGGGCGGCGACGGGGTACTGCTCCGCCCCTCCGTCCGGCCATCCATGGGCGGAGTCGGGGCCGTGGGCCACATCCATGGCCCACTCTCCACAGCACCCCCCGTCACCCGCCTCCTGGACGATTGACGTGGCCTCGGACCGGCGAGCAGATCTCGCGTTGTTGGCAGGAAGAGTCGACACCTTGGCAAAAAAAAAGGTTCTTCTCCCAAGTGAGGGAGTGGCGCACGGCCGACCCGGTTAATTTGTGGTTGTCGAGA
>LXQJ01000054.1:0-274 GCA_001683895.1 Luteimonas sp. ANT-B3E
ACGCGCGCGGCAACCAGACGCTTCGGATCCACAACAAGCCACCCAGCAGGGCCAGAACCGCCGCATTCGCTACTCGGCCGATGACCGGCCCTATGAGCTGGCCAGGGGAACCGACGCCGCGCCGTCAAAGGTCATCCGCTTCTGGTACGGCAGCGACGGCCAGCGCTACAAGCGCGAGGACACCGGCGGCAAGCGCACGCTGTACCTGGGCAACGTCGAGGTCGTGATCCAGGGCGCGCAAACCACCATCAAGCGCGCCATCGGCGGGGTTCTG
>LXQJ01000054.1:475-2811 GCA_001683895.1 Luteimonas sp. ANT-B3E
CAGCAACCCACAGCAGGGCGGTGGGGCGTCGCCGGCGCTGACAGACCGCGGCTTCACCGGGCACGAGCACCTGGACGACATGGACGTCATCCACATGAACGGGCGGATCTATGACCATACGCTGGGGAGGTTTTTGCAACCGGATCCTGTGATCCAGGAGCCCGGCAATGCGCAAAGCTGGAACGCGTACACGTATGTGTTCAACAACCCGTTGAGCTATACCGATCCGAGTGGGATGATCTCGTTGCGGCAGATTCTTGGAATCGCAATCGCGGTCGTGGGTACATGGGTCACCATGGGCGCAGACGGCGGATTCTTCGCGAAGCTTGGAATTGCGATCGCGTTTGGAGCAGCATCCGGATATGTCGCAACGGGGACGCTACGCGGTGCGGTTACCGGCGCTTTCACGGCCGGGCTGACGTTCGGGGCCGGATGGGCGGCGCAAGGTTGGAACGTTGCTGCTCAAGCTACAGCGCAGGCGGTGACGGGTGGGGTCATCGAATCTCTACAAGGCGGCAGTTTCGGCCATGGTTTCGCAGCCGCGGGTCTAACTGCTGCATTCATGCCGCAGGCCGGACACCGGGATGTCGGCGTGCGCGCCATCAGAGGGGCATTGATCGGCGGGAGTATTTCGAAGTTGACAGGTGGGAAGTTCGCAAATGGGGCAATCAGTGGGGCGATTATGGGGGCAATGATGGGATCAGCAGAGGAGCCGCAGCGCTTCAATGGGGGAAGCGGCGACGGCAACGGCACGCACGGAGCGCCGGACGATCTTGTGGTGCCTCTAACAGATCCAAAAAGTCGCCAGAGTGCACTTCGCGAGGTAGCAAGAAGGATTGGGTATAACAGGCTGGCTAACGATGTCAACTACGTCGACGGCTATTTTCAGTACCAAGGAGCTTTCGAGCACAATACTTACGCCGTCGTCTACCGAGGGAAGATTACGTTCTATAGACCGGCATTCAACTTCGGTTATAATGAGATAGTTAGCGTAATGCACCATGAGGCCGTACATTGGTATCAGTTCAAACTCTATGGTCCGACAAGGGGCGGTGACCAAGGCAGGCTGCATAGGGAAATGCCCGCTTGGCAGTACCAGTTCCAACAGGCCGGCTTTCGTCAAACACATCCGATATTTCAGAGGAATGCCCTGTACGGCTTCCAGCTAGACCATGGGAATCTCATGAATATTCTGGAATCAAACGCGTGTGGACTTGGTGCGGTATGTGCGCGGTAGCTTTAGGAGGCGCTCGAATCGCTGCGGTTATATATGCACTAGCGTTAGGTCTGTCCGGCGTTTCGTGCGCCGCGTCAAGAGCTGCGCCTATAGAGCTGATCCTAGTTGATTATGAAAAAGGATTTGATCTGTACTTGATCAATGATGGTGTGGGAGACGTTCGCGTTCATCCTGAAATTAGGGCGTATGGTGGTGGTGGCGAAGTAACGTGGCAATTCTACAGAGGTGACTTGCACTGTCGGGAATGCGTACTTAAACCGAGTGAGGTATCACCGTATCGCGGCCCGCCGGGGAGACCGCCGCTCATGTTGGCGCCACAAGAGCTCTTTGGGGTCAGGTTGCCGTTTTCAAGATTGATCTACGATTACAATGTAGGAGATGGATGTTACCGGGTCAGAGCAGTTTATGAGTATAGAGGTGAGGATCGCTCTGTATTCAAGGGTAGGCTTCTTTCAAATTTTCGTGAAGTGTGTCACGAGAAAGGAGTGAGGGTGCCGCGTAGGCCCTCGTGACTTTAAGTGCCTTACGTGATTTTGTCTCAGAATCGAAATGTTCTGGCGGAAGGGTGATTATTAAAGAGGTCAGGTTCAATTACGCCCAAGATGCCAAGAACGTCATGTCACCAACCAGTACGACGCCACCGGCAACGTGATCGTCGTCGGGCGCAATGTTGGTCGGGGTGACGTTGCCAACTATTTCGGCTACGACATCCTGGGACGCAAGACCGCGCAGCAGGATCAGGATGCGGGATTCACTGAGTTCGAGTACAACGCGCTCGGCGAGCTGCTGGTGCAGAAGGACGCCAGCCTGCAGCGCATCGAGAACCGCTACGACGCCCGCGGGCGCCTGTGGAGCCGCGTCGTCCGTCTAGCTGACGGCACGGTGGAGACGGAGACCACGTTTGGCTTCGACACCGTGCCGTATGGGCTTGGGCAGCCCGCGTCCGAGACGATCGCCGGCAGCTACGAAACCTGGCGCACGACGCCGTCCCGTTCGCACCAGTTCAGCCGCAGCTATGTCTACGACGTCATGGGGCGCCCGGTGGGCGGCACGACGTTCATCGACGGCGTGTCCTACCCTGCAGGTGTGGCCTATGACG
>LXQJ01000054.1:2821-17336 GCA_001683895.1 Luteimonas sp. ANT-B3E
TATGAACGGGCGCATCTACGACCCGATGCTGGGGCGGTTCCTGCAGCCTGATCCTGTGATCCAGGCCCCCGGCAATGCGCAAAGCTGGAATGCGTACACGTATGTGTTCAACAACCCGTTGAGCTATACGGATCCGAGTGGGATGATTTCGTTGCGTCAGGTACTGGGGATTGCAGTCGCAGTAATTGGCGCCATCGTAGCTCCCCAGTTCGCGCAAGTGTGGGCAAAGATTGGCTATGCGGCATTGGTGGGTGCGGCTGCAGGATATACGGCGACAGGCACTTTTCAAGGCGCTCTATACGGCGCCTTCTCCGGGGCGCTATTCGCTGGAGTAGGGGCTTACTTTGACGGTTCCTCTTGGGCCCATGCAGCCGAAGGCAGTCGTGGAATTTTTCGAGGTGGCTTAAATGCTGCCGGCTATGGGGCGAAGGTGCTAGCACATGGAGTTGCTGGCGGGATTGTCTCAAGATTGCAAGGCGGAAATTTTGGCCATGGATTTGCTAGCGCTGGAGTCGTTCAGGCTTTTGCACCCGGAGTTGACCAAATCGACAGCGCCAACAGTGGGGTCAGTGCCCGACGAATTGTGGGGGCGGCATTGTTGGGTGGTACCGCATCGAAGCTATCTGGCGGGAAGTTCGCTAACGGAGCTGCTACTGGTGCTTTCTCTCGCGCTTTCAACGACGAGGTCGGAAAACTGTATCGGAATTACTCGAAGAAGCAAGCGCTCGCGATTGCTGACGCGGCGAGCAAAGCGCGGTATAGAATTCTAGCTATGGATGACGAAGAGTTCCTTAGCGAGTTTCCGGATGCAAGAGCTTTGGTAGAAGGAATGGATCATTCACGAAAGCTGGGCGAAGTTTTCTTAATGAAGGAACAGATGCTCTCTTCGCTTGGCATGTTGGATGTCAATGCAAGAGCAGTTTGGGCCACTAAATCTTATCAGGACGTACTGCGGTCGCACGCAATTGGAACGTCGCTAGGCGCCTTCAGCGTTCGGTTCGGCAACACATTCCAGGTTTACCAAAACTTCAACGACTACACTGAGTTTCTAGGAAGACTTCCAATGTTTGCGCCAAATGTGGAAATTAGGTGTAGCGTAGGTTTGGGCTGCGTACACGATTTAAAGGATTGACTTTCATGAATACTTCCAAGTATGCACTTATGTTAATAGCATGTTCTTCGGCAAGCTGTGCTCATGACGCGAGAACAATTAAGTTCGCTGAGTGTGAAATTGATGTGAGTAATTATAAGTCTGCGAGCTTACAGGACGGTCGAACGAACTACGTCGGCGCAGATGGGGTATTTATCAGTTACGGCAGTTCGTTGCAGTTTGACTCATTCCCGGAGGCACTTGAGGATCGCGCGTCAGTGACTGCGGTTGAGCGGTTTGAGCAAGGCGGGCTTGAGTTGGCTTCATACCTTCGTAGCGGGAGCGAACTGGTGCCTGACACCCATCTGCTGCTGGCTCGATCTGCTGAAAACGCGTTCATGTTCAGTGGGTCTTTGAACGATTATCGTGACCTGTTACTCGAGTTGCGAAATTGCGGAATTAAGATGCCCCAGTAAGCGCGTAAAGCGACGGCAGAGTTTTAATGTTTCAGTCAGAGATTATGCGTTGTCGTTAGGTAACCTTCCGCTACATCACCTCGTTCTCTCGCAATCTCTCACTTTAGCGGTAATCCGCCGGGTACTTCACTGTAGCTTTACGTAGCCACTTCGTAGCGGGCGGACGCAGCCACGCTGGCGATAATCGAGCGGCTTGGCAAGCCTTAGGAGGACGTGATTTGCCGGCAGTCCTTGGAGGTCCGACTTACCAACCATCCGCCGCCGCGGCGGCCGGGCCCCCGTTAAAGGGGTCAGGTTGGAGCGCCCCTGGTTTCACAGACAGATAGTCAGGATACAGATTTAGTCAGCAGGTAATCTCGTTCTGCCTGCACGGGTGACCGATAGCCGAGCGACGAGTGCATGCGGACGCGGTTGTAGAAGATCTCCAAATATTCGAAGACGGCTTGCCTGGCGTCTTTCCGGCTCGCGTGCATCGCGCCTTCCATCAGTTCCAGTTTCAGCGTCGCGAAGAAGCTCTCGGCCATGGCGTTGTCGTAAGGCATGCTCGGCCGGCTCATGCTCAGCGTGATTTTCGCTGTCTCCGCTTTTGCCCGATACCGGGCGCCGGTGTACTGGCTGCCGCGATCATGATGCAAGAACAAGCCGGGCGGCGGGCGGCGCTGTTGCAGGGCCATCGTCAGGGCGCGCTCGGCCAGGTCGATACGTTGGTGATCATCCATCGCCCAGCCCACGACGCGACGGCTGTGGGCATCGACGATCACGGCCAGCAGTAATGCACCTTCGCGGGTAGGCAAGTCGTGATGTCGCCTACCCAGACTTGATCCGGTGCTTTCGCTGCAAACGGCCAAGTCACCAGACGCGGCGCTGCAGGCGTACGTTGATACGCGGCACGCGCCCGCAGGAAGCGGCGGCGACGGCGGGTCCACAAACCTTCCTGACGCCGCAGTCGATCCATGCGATGCCGACCACAGGCGATGCCCCGCAGGCACAGCACCCGCCAGAGCCGGCGGCTACCATAGGCTTCCCGGTGCTCGTGGTGTGTGGCGGCGATGATCACCGTCAAACGTGTGTCTTCCTGCGCCCGCAGGCTCGGTCTGCGCGTACGCCATGCGTGGTAGCCGCTGGCCGAGACCTGCAACGCGCGGCACAAATCCGCCAAACGATGGTTCATTCGTTGTCCGTCGAGCCAGGCGTACCGCGCTTGGATGCGCTCGCGAAGTACGCCGTCGCTTTTTTTAGGATGACGTTCTCTTCCCCAAGTCGCGTCAGCTCACGCCGCAGGCGGGTCAGTTCGAGTTGCTGGGGTGAGCGCCGACCGGGCCCCGGGAGCGCTGCTCGCCCTGGCTCTGCAGCGCATCGCGCCACTTGTAGAGCCGGTTGCGGGGAATGCCGAGCTCTGCCGCCAGCTGCGTGACGGGCTTGTCACCGCGCTCCAGCAACCGCACTGCCTCACGCTTGAACTCCGCAGTAAACCGTTGTCTCGCCATTCGACACCTCCGGGATTGTCCCCATTCTCAGGTGTCTGTAAAAGGCGGGCCACTCCAACTTGTACAAGCGGTTACGCGGTATGCCGAGTTCACGCGAGAGCTGGGTGATGGGCTTGTTGCCCGAGTGCATCTGCCGCACCGCCTCAAGCTTGAACTCGGCCGTGAACTGCTGACGTTTGACCATTGAACACCTCCGGGACATTGTCCCCGTTATCAGGTGTCCGAATTAGCCGGGCCGCTCCAGGTTCAATTACGCCCAAGATGCCAAAAACTTCATGTCACCAACCAGTACGACGCGACCGGCAACGTGGTCGTCGTCAGGCGAAATGCCGGTCGCGGCGACGTCGCCGGCTACTTCGCGTACGACATCCTGGGACGCAAGACCGTGCAGCAGGACCAGGATGCCGGCCTGACCGAGTACGAGTACAACGCTCTCGGCGAGCTGCTGGTGCAGAGGGACGCCAGCCTGCAGCGGACCGAGAACCGCTACGACGCCCGTAGGCGCCTGTGGAGTCGCGTCGTCCGTCTCGCTGACGGCACGGTGGAGACGGAGATGTCCGCCCGGTGTCCACACGGAAGAGGATCTTGCGAAGGCCGAGGCGCGGATGGCGACTGCGGGCAGTCGCTATGCGGTGGCGGGATGCGTCGTTTCGGCAGCGGAATCGCCGGCCGTCGCCTGGTGCTCGCGAGATGCATTAGAGTTGTGGCCGACCACAGCGCAACGGGGAGCGCACGTCATGCAGAAGATGATCGCGTTGTTGATGGCGGTGCTGCTCGCAGGCTGTGCCACGGGGCCCAAGAGCACGTTTGGTCCGATGGATGCACGCACGACAGAGGCGGTGGGTCGCGCGGCCACCGTGCGCGTGGAGGTGGAGCCCGGCAAGACGTTGGCGTACTTCAACTCCTCGGACCAGGCCAAGATGGCCACCGGCATGCTGTTCGGCCCGATCGGTGGAGCGGTCGGCGCCGCCGCCGCGATCTCGTCGGCCGAAAAGCGCGGGATGGCGCTGGCGACCGAGGTCGGGATGCCCGACCCGGCGATGAAGGTCGCCGACCTGATGCGGGCGCAGCTGGCGCCCCGGCGTCCGACGGCCGAGGCCGCCGACCTGCAGGTGGTGTTGACCACCAGCCACTGGGTGCTGCAGCAGGGCAACGTGGCCTACTTCGTACAGCTGCAGGCGACCGACCGGGCCTCCGGCCAGCTGTTGACCAAGGGCGAGTGCAAGGTGCTGCGCAAGAAGAACGAGCTACAGGTGGCGGAAGAGGCCCTGCTGGCGAACGCCGCCGCGCGGCTGAAGCAGGAATACGGCCAGGCGGCGGAGCAGTGCGCCGGCTACTTCGTCGGTCAGCTGTTCCCGGGGTAGGCGCTGCCCGGCTTGCCATGGCGGCTGGTCGACGCCGCAGCGGTGGTGATCGCCGGCAGTCTTGGCGGCGCGGACGGCGCCATCGCCAGTCGGCCGGCCGGTCCGGGCAGCGCCCAATGACGGCATAATCCGGGGTTCATGGATATCACGCACGCGCCCGAGTTCCCGGCCTCGCTGGAGTGGCTCAACACCACCAGCCCGGTGCGGATGGCGCAGCTGCGTGGCCGGGTGTGCGCGATCGCGTTCGTCAACGCCGGCTCGGCGTGGTGCATGCAGCGCCTCAACGACCTGGCCCACCTGCGTGCGCGCCACGGCGAGCGCCTGCACGTGGTCGCGGTCAACGTGCCCAAGTTCGCACACGAGCGCGACTTCCGCCGCGCGGCCAAGCGCCTGAACCGCCAGCGCTACGAGTTCCCGATCGCCCACGACGCCGACTGGACCCTGTGGCAGCACTACGGCATCGAAGCCTGGCCGACGGTGGTGCTGCTGGACGGCGACGGCGGCATCCGCGACCGCATCGTCGGCGACGGCCCCATCCGCGACCTCGACGCGCGCGTCGCCAAGCTCAGCGATGCGCAGGTGCCGCGTTCGATCAACGTCGAACCGATCGCGCTGCGCCGCAGCGCCGAGCCGGTGCTGCCGCTGCGCTTCCCGATCGGGGTCGCGGTGTCGGGCACCTATCTGTATGTCGCCGACAGCGGACACCACCGGGTGCTGGAGTGCGACCAAGGCGGACGCGTGCTGCGTCAGTTCGGCAGCGGCGGCCCCGGCTTCATTGACGGCCCGATGGAGCTGGCCGCGTTCAACCGCCCGCACGGGCTGTGCGTGCAGCGCGACATCCTCTATGTCGCCGACACCGGCAACCACGCCGTGCGCCGCATCCATCTGCGCAGCGGCGACATCGAGACCGTCTGCGGCGCCGGGCGCCCGGGCACGCCGGTCACCGGGCCGATCACCGACCCGCGCATGGTGGCGCTGGACCAGCCGCGCGCTGTCGCGCTGGAGTCGGGCGCGATGTACATCGCCACCAGCGGTGACAACCGGCTGTGGCGCTACGACCTCGGGGAGCCGGCGCTGGCGCACGTGGCGGGCTCCGGCGCGCTCGACGTCATCGACGGCAGTGGCGGCGAAGCCGCGCTGGCCGAGCCGGTGGCGCTGGCCTCGGTGCAGCAGATGGTCTACGTCTGCGATGCGGCCGGCTCGGCGATCCGCAGCGTCAATGCGCGCAGCGGCGCGGTGTCGACGCTGGTGGGGCAGGACGCCTGGCACTTCGGCGACACCGACGGCGTCCGCGCCGGCGCCGCGCTGCAGCAGCCGCAGGCCATCGCGCTGGACCCGGACGCGCCGCTGCTGTGGATCGCCGACAGCGGCAACGATGCGCTGCGCTGCCTGCGGCTGGGCGGCGGTCAGGTCACGACGTATCAGCTGTCGCAGCGGCTGCACGCGCCGGCGGGGCTGGCGGCCGCCGACGGCATCGTCTGGATCGCCGACACCGATGCCCATGCGGTGCTGCGGCTGGACACCAAGGACGGCGCGCTGCGCCACGTCCCCATCGGGGAATGATCCGCGAATGACGCGTCCCGGCAGCCTGGCCGGCGCCCGCCGGGCAGGCGGTGCCAGCGACTTCGACGGCAAGGCCTTCGTCCGCGGACTGACCACGGCGCCAGGCGTGTACCGCATGTTCGCGGCCGACGACAGCGTGCTCTATGTCGGCAAGGCCGGCGCGCTCAAGAAGCGCGTCGCCAGCTACTTCAGCGCCACGCCCAAGCCCAGCCGCACCATGGCGATGCTGGCGCAGGTGGCGCGCATGGAGGTCACCGTCACCCGCAGCGAGGCCGAGGCGCTGCTGCTGGAAAACCAGCTGATCAAGTCGCTGCAGCCGCGCTACAACGTGCTCCTGCGCGACGACAAGAGCTACCCGTACGTGCTGCTCACCAACGAGCCGTGGCCGCGGATCGCGATGCACCGCGGCCTGCGCGCGGTGCCGGGGCGGTACTTCGGTCCGTACCCCGGCGTCACCGCGGTGCGCGAGACGCTCAACCTGCTGTTCAAGCTGTTCAAGCTGCGCAGCTGCGAAGACAGCGTCTTCCGCAACCGCTCCCGTCCCTGCCTGCAGCACCAGATCGGCCGCTGCAGCGCGCCGTGCGTGGGGCTGGTGCCGCAGCGCGAATACGCCGAGTCGGTGCAGCGCGTGGCGCTGTTCCTCGACGGCCGCAGTGACGAACTTGTCGAGGACCTCGGGCGCTCGATGGAGGCCGCCAGCGAGCGGCTCGACTTCGAGCAGGCCGCGCGCCTGCGCGACACCCTGCAGACCATGCGCCGGATGCAGGCGCGGCAGTACGTCGACGGCACCGCCGCCGACCTCGACGTGCTGGCCATCGCGATGCACGGCAGCCACGCCTGCGTGCTGCTGCTGGCGTTCCGCGACGGCCGCAACATGGGCACGCGCGCCTTCTACCCGCGCACCAACGGCAGCGAGGACCCGGCCGAGGTGCTGGGCGCGTTCGTCGCCCAGTACTACCTGGAGCAGGCGCCGCCGCGCGAGATCGTGCTCGACCGCGGCATCGACGACGTCGAGGTCCTGCAGGAGGCATTCACGCTGGCGATCGAGCGCCGGGTACTGATCAAGACCAGCGTCCGCGGCGAGCGCGCCGCGCACCTCGACCTCGCGCGCCGCAACGCGGAGATGTCGCTGGCCACGCAGATGACCAGCGATGCCGCGCAGGCCGCGCGCGCGGAGTCGCTGCGCGACCTGCTGGGGCTGGCGGCACCCGCGACGCGCATCGAGTGCTTCGACATCAGCCACACCATGGGCGAGGCCACGGTGGCGTCGTGCGTGGTGTTCGACGCCAATGGCCCGGTGCGCGCGCAGTACCGGCGCTACAACATCGCCGGCATCGAGCCGGGTGACGACTTCGCCGCGATGCGGCAGGCGCTGGAGCGCCGCTTCCGGCGCGCGGTGGAGGAGGGCACGTCGGGCAAGGCCGCGGTGCTGCCCGACGTGCTGCTGATCGACGGCGGCGCCGGGCAGCTGACGCAGGCGCGCGAGGCGCTGGCCGGGCACGGCATCACCGGCATCACCGTCGTCGGCGTCGCCAAGGGCGAGGCGCGCAAGGCCGGCCACGAGGCGCTGCTGCTGCCCGACGGCCGCGAGCTGCGCCCCGGCGCGGCGTCTCCGGCGCTGCAGCTGGTGCAGCAGGTGCGCGACGAGGCGCACCGTTTCGCGATCACGGGCCACCGCGGCCGGCGGCAGAAGGCGCGCAGCACCAGCCGGCTCGAGGACATCGCCGGCATCGGCCCGCGGCGGCGCTCGGCGCTGCTCAAGCACTTCGGCGGGCTGGGCGGGCTCAAGGCCGCGGGCGTCGAGCAGATCGCCGGGGTCGAGGGGATCAACGTCGCGCTGGCCGAGCGTATTTACGCCACACTCCACGGCCTGACGATTCCCGATGCGCTTGCCGCGCGGCCCGCCCGAGACCCATGAAGCTCACGATTCCCACGTGGATCACGCTGCTGCGGATCATGATGATCCCGGTGCTGGTGCTGGTCTTCTACCTGCCGTACCAGTGGACCAACTTCGCGTCGGCCGCGGTGTTCGGCTTCGCGGCCATCACCGACTGGCTGGACGGCTGGATCGCGCGCCGCTACCACCAGTACTCCGCGTTCGGCGCGTTCCTGGACCCGGTCGCCGACAAGCTCATGGTCGCGACCGCGCTGTTCCTGATCGTGCAGGGGCACCCGACGCCGTGGATGGCGTTCTGGGCCGCGGTCATCGTCGGCCGCGAGATCGCGGTGTCGGCGCTGCGCGAGTGGATGGCCGAGCTCGGCCAGCGCGCACGCGTGCAGGTGGCGGTGATCGGCAAGGTCAAGACCGTGGTGCAGATGGTGGCGCTGCTGTTCCTGCTGTATTCGGTCACGCCGGAAAAGCCGCAGCGGCCCGCGCCGTGGATGGGCGAGCCGATCTTCCACATCGGTGACTGGCTGCTGGCGGTCGCGGCGCTGCTCACGCTGTACTCGGGCCTGGAGTACCTGCGCGCGGCGTGGCCGATCCTGCGCGCAGGCGAGGGTGTGCCAGTTGACACGCCGGCGGCAGACGCTAGAATTCCGCCTCCCAAGCGGGAATAGCTCAGTTGGTAGAGCGCAACCTTGCCAAGGTTGAGGTCGCGAGTTCGAGTCTCGTTTCCCGCTCCAGCGTGGAGAAGAACCCCGGCAACGGGGTTTCGTTTTATCGGACGTGCGACAGTCGCGTCCTGGTGCCACGGCCGGCTGGCCGCGCACCGTCACCGGCCTGGTGGCAGAGTGGTCATGCAGCGGCCTGCAAAGCCGCGTACGCCGGTTCAATTCCGACCCAGGCCTCCATTCCCCGATGATCGACCTGCACAGCCACCTGCTTCCGGGCATCGATGACGGCGCCACCGATGTCGCCATGTCGCTTGCGATGGCGCGCATGGCGGTCGCCGACGGCATCGCCACCATGGCGTGCACGCCGCACATCTATCCCGGCATGTACGACAACCACGGCGACGGCATCCGCGCCGCGGTCATCTCGCTGCAGGCCGCGCTGGACGACGACGGCATCGCGCTGCGGCTGGTGGACGGCGCCGACGTGCACCTCGACCCCGGCCTGCTCGACGGCCTGCGCGACGGCCGCGTGCCGACCATCGCCGGTTCGCGCTACCTGCTGCTGGAGCCGCCGCACCACGTCGCGCCGCCGCGGTTCGAGGAGTCGGTGTTCGGCCTGATGGCCGCCGGCTATACCCCGGTCATCACCCATCCCGAGCGGCTGAGCTGGGTCGAGACCCATTACGACCTGTTCGTGCGGCTGGCGCGGCGCGGTGCGTGGATGCAGGTCACCTCGGGCGCGCTGACCGGGCGCTTCGGCCGCCGCGGCCGCTATTGGGCCGAGCGCTTCACCTCCGAGGGCCACACCATGATCCTCGCCACCGACGCGCACCATCCGCAGCGGCGGCCGCCGCTGCTGGCGGAAGGCCGCGAGGCAGCGGCAGCCCTGGTCGGCAGTGAGGAAGCGCGGCACATGGTGGAGACGCGTCCGGCGGGCATCGTCGCCAACACCGCGCCAGATGCGCTACCGGCGGCGCTGGCGGCGGTGCGCCAGGGCGTGGTCCGCGAGGCGGGGGCCGGCGTGGACGCGGCGCGCGGCCCCGGTGCGCTGCGACGGCTGTTCGGCGCGCTGCGGGGCAGGTAGGCCAGGCTGCGGTTCCGGACGGTGGCTGGCCGTCCGCTCTCTGGAGCCGCCACTGCTGCCGGCCCAGGCCGCGCTGCCCGCGCTGTCCGCGGCCGCCGCGCTGCGCCACGTTCATGCCTGCCGGGGCGGTTGCGGCTAAGATCGTGCTCCTCGTCTGCAGGGGGTGGTCCGGCGCTGTCCATCGCGCGCCCGGCCGGACGGCTGCTCAACTGCCATGGAAGACCCGCATGACCCGACCCCGTCGTTTCCTCGCGCCGCTGCTGCTGGCGCTCGCGCTGCTGTCCGGCTGCGGCGGCGGCTCCAGCATCCGCGCCTCCAACGCCGCGCTGCCGGCGCCCGACACGACCAACGCCGCGGGTGCCTACGAGGGCGCCACCGACTACCGCCTCGGCGCGCAGGACCTGATCGAGGTCAGCGTGTTCGGCGTCGGCGACCTCAGCCGGACCGTGCGGGTCAACTCCAACGGCCAGATCTCGCTGCCGCTGGTTGGCGGTGTCATGGCCGGCGGCCGCACCATCCCGGAGCTCGAGGAGGACTTGGCCAGGCGCTACGCCGATGGCTACCTGCAGCGTCCGCAGGTCACCATCTTCGTCAAGGAGTTTGCCAGCCAGCGCATCACGCTGGAGGGCGCTGTCAAGGCCCCGGGCATCTACCCGATCACCGGGCGCACCACGCTGCTGCAGGCGATCGCCGTCGCCGAAGGCCTCGATCCGCTGGCCGACCTCAAGGGCATCGTCCTGTTCCGCAACATCGACGGCAAGCGCATGGCTGCGGCCTACGACATGCGTGAGTTGCGCGCCGGGACGGTGGACGACCCCCAGCTGTACGGCGACGACATGATCGTGGTGGAGCAGTCGGGCAGCAAGACCGCGCTGCGCCGCTTCATCGAGACGGTGCCCGCGATCGGCCTGTTCCGCATTTTCTAGCGCGTCGGCGCTTCCAAGGACGAACCCACAGATGCAAGACGACAACCTCCCGGTCGAGCCGACGGGCGAGCCCTCGCGGTTGCCCGTGCGCCGCGACACCGCGCTGCCGGTGCGGGCGCGGCCGGGTGCGCTCACCGTCGAGATGCTGGCCGACGACCGCCGCGATGACCGCGACGAGATCGACCTGCTGGCCTACTGGCGCATCCTGGTCAAGCGCCGTTGGCTGGTGCTGGGCGTGCTGGCCGCGGTCGCCGCGGCCAGCCTGCTGGCCACGCTGCTGGCCACGCCGATCTACCGCGCCACCGCGGTGATGCAGATCGAAAACGAGGGGCAGAACGTCATCCAGATCGGTGGCGTCGCGACGCAGGGCGCTGATCCGCAGTTCCTGCAGACGCAGTACGAGCTGCTGAAGAGCCGTTCGCTGGCCGAGCGCGTCGCCGACGAGCTTGCGATCGACCAGGCCGCTCTGGCGCGGCTCGACCGTCCCGGCTGGCTGGACCAGGTCAAGGCGCTGGTGCGCCCTGCGCCCACGCTGGCGCAGCCGCCTGCTGCCGATGCCGTCTCAGAGGAGGCCACGCTGCGTGCCGCCACTGGCACCCTGCAGCGTGGTCTGGAGGTCGAGCCGGTGCGCAACTCGCGGCTGGTGCGGCTGCACTTCGACAGCCCGGTGCCGGCGTTCTCCGCGCGCGTCGCAAATGCCGTGGCGGAAGGCTTCATCGCCACCGGGCTGGAGCGCCGCTTCGGCGCCAGCTCGTACGCACAGACCTATCTTGAAGAGCAGCTGGCGCTGACCAAGTCGCGGCTCGAGACCTCGGAGCGTGAACTGGTGGCGTTCGCCCAGCGCGAGAACCTGGTGTCGTCCACCGAGGGCCAGTCGCTGGCCGGTCAGAACCTCTCCGACCTCAATTCCGCGCTCGCCGCGGCGCAGTCGCAGCGCATCCGCGCGCAGTCGCGCTGGAGCCAGGCGCAGGCCGCGCGCGGCGCGGCGTTACCAGCGGACATGCTGTCCGAGTCCATCATCCGCACGCTGCAGGGCCAGCGCGCCAACCTGCAGGGCGAGTACCAGCAGAAGCTGCAGATCTACAAGCCCGACTACCCGGAGATGCTGCAGCTCAAGGGCCAGCTCGACGAACTCGACGCGCAGATCAACGGCGAGCTCGCCAACATCCGTGCCTCGGTCCGCGCCGAGTACGACGCCGCGATGTCGCAGGAGCGGCTGCTGCTGTCGCAGCTGGCCAGCCTGCGCACCGCCGCGCTCGACGTCGACGGCCGCAGCATCCAGTACAACATCCTGCGGCGCGAGGTCGATACCAACCGCCAGCTCTACGACGGCCTGCTGCAGCGCTTCAAGGAGGTCGGCGTCGCTGGCGACGTGCGTTCCAACAACGTCTCCATCGTCGACCGCGCGCAGGTGCCCATCTGGCGCTTCAAGCCCAGCCTCACCCGCAACCTCGCCATCGGCCTGCTCCTGGGCCTGATGCTGGGCGTGCTGCTGGCGTTCGTGCTCGAGTTCCTAGACGACACGTTGAAAACCCCGGAAGACGTCGAGCAGCGCCTCGAGCTGGCGGTGCTGGGCATCATTCCCAGGCTCGCCAGGCAGTCGCCGCTGGAGGCGTCGCGCGACCTGCGCTCGGCGTTCTCGGAGTCGTACCGCTCGGTGCGCACTGCGCTGCAGTTCTCCACCGACCACGGCGTGCCGCGCGTGCTGCTGGTCACCAGCGCCGGCCCGGGCGAGGGCAAGTCGACCACCGCGCTCACGCTGGCGCGCAATTTCGCGCAGATGGGCAAGCGCGTGCTGCTGATCGAGGGCGACCTGCGCAACCCGTCGTTGCACCGCGCGCTGGAGCTGTCGGCCGAAGTGGGCCTCAGCAATGTGCTGGCCGGTGGCATGCTGCTAGCCGACGCCGTGCGCGACACCGACGACCAGCGCCTCAAGGTCATCCTCGCCGGCCCGCTGCCGCCCAACCCCGCGGAGCTGCTGTCGGGCTCCAAGCTGGTGTCGCTGCTGACGGTGGCTTCGGAGCGCTACGACCAGGTGATCATCGACGGCCCACCGATCATGGGCATCGCCGATGCGCCGATCCTGGCCAACGTCGTTGACGGCACCATGATGGTGGTGCACTCCGGCAGGACCCGCATCACCACCGCGCAGGCCGCGCTGAAGCGGCTGCATGCCGCGCGCGCGCAGCTGGTCGGCAGCCTGCTCACGCAGTACGACGCCAAGGTCGCGGGCTACGGCTACGACTACGAAGGCTATTACGCCTACGGCGGCACACCGCAGCTGACGAAGCGCTGACGCGTGCAGGGCGGCGCGCTCGAGGTGGCCCTGGCGCTGTGGCGGCAGCCATCGCAGCGCCCGGCGCTGCGGGCGCAGCCATTGCCCGATGACGTCGGCACGTTGATCGCTATTGCTGCGGGCGCGCCCGACCGCGCGGCGCGCGCCGCGGCGCAGTCTGGCGAGCGGGCCGACGACGTCATCGACGCGGTGCGCTTCTATCTACGTGAAGTGATGCTGCACGCTGACGGCGATGCCTACCGCTTACTGGGAGCTGCCGCCGACGCGCCGACCGCGCGGCTCAAGGCGCACCACCGCACGCTGCAGCACTGGCTGCATCCCGACCGCCGCGGCCGCGACGACGACGCCGTCTACGCTGCGCGCATCAACACCGCCTGGTCACTGCTGCGCACGGCGGAGCGCCGCGCAGCGTACGACGCCGCGCATGTCGCTAGCGATGCGGACGCACCGGCCACGCGGCACCGGGTGCTGGTCACCGGCTGGCGTGCCGACGGCCCGCAGCCGCGGCGTCGACGCGACTGCGCGCTGTTGGCGCTCGCGGCCGCGCTGTGCGTGTGGCTGTTGGTGCTGGCCGGCCGCCAGGCGCTGGCGCCCCCGCCCGAGTGGGAGCAAGCGCGGGAATCCGCCGCGTTCGACGACAACGGTGCCGCGGCCATGTCGCCGCTCGCTGCCATGGCCGAAATAGCGGCACGCGACGCAGCCCGCTGGCATGAAGCCGCACCCACGGCACCCACCGCACCCGCTGCCCCCGCGGCCCCTACGGCCCCCACGGCATCTGCGGTCGTCGCGACGGATGGTGGCGCGCCGTCCGGTGACAATGTCCTCGACAGTGCGGCGAGCGAAGAGCGCACGTCTGCCAGCATCGAGTGGAGCGACGGTACCCGCGCCGGCATGCGGGACTTGGATGCCGTGGAGGACGCGGCGGTCGCAGCATCGCGTCCGCTGCCGCCCCCGTCCCTCGCGGCTACGGCTGTTATGCCCTTCGATGAAGCGGATAGCGCACTGCGCGCTCCCACGTTGGTGCCCGCGCCAACGACCAGACCGGTCGACACCGCCCGAGTGCGTGCTGCGCAGCGTCGCGGGCAGCAGCTCATCGCGTTCCTGCGCGGCGAGGGCGTGCGCGCGCCGCCGATCTGGGCCAGCGCCGCCGTGCTCGACGGCGCCGAGGCGGCGCGCGGACGCTTCGGTCGCAGCGATGCAGGCGGCGTCCTGCGGCTCGGCCACCCGGACTGGCGCGTTGCCAGCACGCGCGCCACGATGACCGCGCCGGTGCACGCCGGCGACGCAGCCGCCGGACGCCTGTACGTGGAGCTGACTTGGCGCGATGGCACCTGGCTGGTCGACCGCCTGCACCTGGACGCGCCGCCGGCGCTGGCGCAATGAGCCCCGGCACGCCCCACCGCATCTTCGGCTGGCTGCTGCTCGTCGCGCTGCTTGCCGGCAGCGCGTTCGCGGCGTGGCGCATCGTCGCCATCACCCGCGCCGATGCATTGGCCGCGACCGATCCCGCGGCCGCGCTGCGCTGGGTCCCCGATCACCCGCAGGCGCGCCTGCTGCTCGCCGAGCGCGCGCTGGCCGCGGGTGACCTGCCCGCTGCGCGCACGCACGCACGCCGGCTGCTGGCCGTCGAGCCGCTGGAGGGCCGCGCGTTCCGCGTGCTGGCCGCGGCGGCC
>LXQJ01000054.1:17433-64433 GCA_001683895.1 Luteimonas sp. ANT-B3E
CGCGATGGTGCTGTACAACGTCGCGGCGCGGCGCAGCCCGCGCGACGTCGCCACCCAGGCGTGGCTGACCGAGCGCGCGCTGCTTGACGGCCGCTTTGGGGACGCCATGGCGCGCATCGACGTCATGCTGCGCGTCGCGCCGACGCAGCGGCCCGTGTTGCTGCCGCTGCTGGCGCAGCTGGCGGTCGACCCGGGCTTTGCGAGCGCGCTCGCCAACGCGCTGGCGCCGCGGCCGCCATGGCGCGGCGACGTGCTGGCAGCGCTGCAGTCGGCCGACGACCCACGCGCCGCCGACCAGGTGTTGTCCGCGCTGCGCGGGGCAGGGGGGCTGGACGATGCCGAGTTCGACGCGTGGACCGCCGCGCTGATGCGCCGCGGTGACTGGGGCCAGGCGTATGCGCGATGGATTGGCACCCTGGACCTCGCCGGCGACCGCCTGCCGCTCGTCTTCAACGGCGACTTTTCGCGCCCGGTGTCCGGCCGTGGCTTCGACTGGCACACCTCGCGCATGCCGGGAGTAGCGCTGCAGTTCATCGAAGGGGACGACGGCAGCGGCACGGTGGCCCACGCGCGCTTCCGTGGCCGCGCGGTCGCTCGCCTCAACCTCGAGCAGCCACTGTTGCTCGCCCCCGGCCGCTACCGCTTCAGCGCGCGCATGCGCGTCGCTGCGCTGCGGAGCGAGGCAGGACTGGTGTGGACGGTGCACTGCAGGCAGACGCCGCGCGTCGTCTCCACCAGCGAGCCGGTCCTCGGCAGCTTCGGCTGGCGCGAGGTGACGATGACGGTCGATATCCCGTCCCGGGACTGCAACGGCCAGTGGCTGCAGCTGCGCAATCCGGTGCCGGCGGGTTCCGCGCAGCGCGTATCCGGAGACCTGTGGATCGACGACGTGCAGTTGGCGCCGGTCAAAATGTCGCCATCACGTTAAGGTTTCGCCTTCACCAGACTGTATCCTCCACCCCCTGCTGCACACAACGTGCACTACAAGGACGCTTTTTTGATGACGACGTTCCGCACTTTCCTGCTGGCCACCGCTATCGCCGCGGCCTGCTGCCCGGCCTTCGCACAGGACAGCCGCGACGCGGTCGCCACGCTCCGCGTCGATGCCGGTCCCATCATGGCCAGCACCGGCGGCGAGTTCGCTACCGTCAACACCGGCAAGCCGCTGGTCGAGGGCGAGCGCCTCATGGTCGCCGACGGCGGCATCGCCACCGTCCGCTACGACAACGGCTGCACCCGCCAGTACGCCGAGCCGGGCGTCTACGTCATCCAGGAAGACTGCGTGCCGGCTGCGATCGCCGCCGGTGGCGTCGACTGGCGTGGCGCCGCGCTGATCAGCGCCGGTGTCGGCGTCGGCGCGGCCATCCTGGCCAACCAGGACGACAGCCCGGGCCCGGGTCCGGCCCCTGAGCCGCCGCCGGTCAGCCGCTGATCCTGATCGCCGCCGCGTCCCATCGGATGCGTGCGCCGGTAGCACATAGAGACAAGGGACGGTCCGCAGGGGCCGTCCCTTTTTCGTGGCCGCGATTGACCCGGGCACGTCGCCGCGCCAAGGTCTTCGCACTCAGGCACCAACTTGTGTGTCGCGCGTCACGGAATCCGTTGAGTTCCGCGCCACGCTTGGGTATCTTCCCGGCACGTTGGCGATGGACGTCGACGACCGGGGAAAACACATGCTTCGACCTGCCGTCCTCACGCTTGCCGTGTCGCTCGCCTGCGCCTGCCTGCTTCCCATGAGCGCGTTCGCCGCCGGACAGGCTGCGTCCCCGGCGCCTGCCTCTGCCGCGGCCCCCACCCAGACCCCCATCGTCCTGCGCGTCGACACCGGCAGCGTCATGGTCAGCGACGGCGGTGCCTTCGCGCCCGCCAACACCGGCACCGTCCTGCAGTTGGGAGACCGGTTGATGGTCGCCGAGGGCGGCATCGCCACGGTCTTCGTCAACGACAGGTGCTCCACCACGTACGACGCGCCTGGCGTGTACGTGGTCACGCCCGAGTGCGAGCGCGCCGCGGCCGCCGTCCCCAGGGGCGCCACGATCGGCATCGTTGGCGGTGTGATCGCGCTGGGCGCGCTGGCCGGTGGTGGTGGTGGTGGTGGCGACGCCGCCCCGCCGCCGCCGCCGCCGCCGCCCGTCTCGCGCTGACGCGAGGCCGCTGCATCCGGACTGCGTCGTCCCAGCGCCACGTCGCTGTCATCCGTTGACCCCGTTCAGCCGGCGATTGGCATGCGGTCTGGTGCCGGTCATCGCGGGAGCGTCAGCCCCGGGGTGCGAAGGCTTGCCAGCGCTCGGCGCACCTAGCGCCTCCGACGACCCAGCCATGCCCGCCATTCCGGTGCTACCGATGCCCGCCGTTTCCAGCCCGCTCGCCGACACGTTCGCGCGCCATGGCCATCTCGCCATCGCGGTGCTGCTGGCGTGCGCGTTCACCAGCGGCGGCGGCTCGATGGACCGCGGCCTGTTCGACGTCGCCACCCAGCTGCTGGCGCTGCCGCTGCTGGCATGGGCGGCGCTGGCGCTGCACGGGTCGACGGGCAGCACGCTGCGGCGGGTAGCGGTCGGTGTCGCCGTCACCATCGTGACGGTGCTGGCGGCGCAGCAGCTGTCGCTGGGGCAGGGCGCCTGGCAGGCCATCGAAGCGCGCCGGGCCCTCGATGCCGACCTGACGCTGGCTGGCGTCGCCCACGCGCGCCACGCCTGGGCGCTGGCGCCGCTGGCTGCGGAGCGGGGCCTGTGGTCCGTGCTGCCGGCGCTGGCGGTGTTCCTCGGCCTGCTGGCGCTGCCCACGACGCGTCACCGCCCGCTGTTGCTGCTGGTCGTGGGCCTCACCGGTGCCAGCCTGCTCCTCGGCTACCTGCAGCTGGGCGCGCCGCAGGACAGCCTGTTGAACCCCTTCCCGCAGTGGGCGCCCGCGCTCAACGGCGTGTTCGCCAACCCCAACCACCAGGCCACTGCGCTGGCGCTGTCGGTCGTCGCCATCGCCGTGCTGCTGCTGCAGCCTGACCCGCACCGCGACGACGCGACGCCCCTGTGGCAGCGCGCCGTCCTGGCTACCACGGCGGTCCTGCTGCTGGCCTCGCTGCCGCTCGCCGGCTCGCGTGGCGCGCTGCTGGTCTGCCTGGTGGTGGTGGTGGGCACCGTGGCTGCGGCGCTCGTGGCGCGTCGGCGTGCAGACACCGGCAGCGCGACCACCGTCTGGCGCGGCCGCGGCGCGCTGCTGGTGCTGGGCGCGGTCGGGCTGGGCGCCATCGTCGCCGCCGTCGGCTGGCTGCACGTCGACATGGCGGAGGAAGTGCGCTGGACCGTGGCCAAGACAACGGTCGCGGCGTTCAGGGACCACGCGCCCATCGGGATCGGCCTGGGCAGCTTCGTGCCCTGGTTCGAGCAGGTGGCCACTGGCCCGCTCCTGCAGTGGGCCTATTTCAACCACGCGCACAACGAATACGCGCAGTGGTGGCTGGAGTCCGGCGTGCCCGGCGTCGCGCTGCTGCTGGCGGTGCTGGTGCTGCTGGCGTGGTGCCTGCCGCGGCGTTCGCGCGCGGCGACGGCCGACTTCGGCGCTGCACTGGCCGCGTGGGGCGGCTGCGCGGTGCTGCTGCTGCATTCCATCGTCGACTACCCGCTGCGCACGCCGGCGCTGATGACCGTCGGCGCGCTGCTGGCCGGCATCGTGGTCGCGCAGCGTCTAGCCCGGGATGGCCTGGCGCCACGCCCGGCGCGCGCCTCAAGTCCTCGCATTGCCGCCCAACCCGCATAATGGCCGGCTGCCGCGCGGGCCACCCGCATCACTGCAAGGGACCGCCCGCGTGACCACCACCACCACCGATGCCCCCGCAAGTCCCGAAGCGCCTGGCATCGCGACGCAGGCGCTGCGCGACGCGCGCATCGCCATCATCGGTCTCGGCTATGTCGGCCTTCCGCTCGCGGTCGAGTTCGGCAAGCAGTACGCCACCGTCGGCCTCGACATCAACGCCGCGCGCATCGACGAGCTGCGCCAGGGCTGCGACAACACCCTCGAGGTCGAGCCCGAGCTGCTGGCGTCGGCCACGCGCCTCAGCTTCAGCGCCACGCTCGACGCGATTGCGGACTGCAACGTCTACATCGTCACCGTGCCCACGCCCATCGACAGCGCCCGCCGGCCGGACCTGACCCCGCTGGTCAAGGCCAGCGAGGCGATCGGCAGCGTGCTCAAGGCCGGCGACACGGTGATCTATGAGTCCACCGTATACCCCGGCTGTACCGAAGAAGTCTGCGTGCCGATCCTGGAGCGCGTCTCCGGGCTGCGCTTCGACAGTAGTGCTGCCAAGAGCGCCCCCACCCCAACCCTCCCCCGCTTCGCAGGGGAGGGAGCAGCTGCCGACGCCACTGCCGGTCTCCTTCCCCCGCCCGCGTGGGAAGGCCGGGATGGGGGCGCCCCTGGCACGTTCACCTGCGGCTACTCGCCCGAGCGCATCAACCCCGGCGACAAGGCCCACCGCGTCACCAGCATCCTCAAGGTGACCTCTGGCTCCACCCCGGCCGCCGCCGACTTCGTCGACGCGCTGTACCGTTCCGTCATTACCGCCGGCACCCACAAGGCCAGCAGCATCAAGGTGGCCGAGGCCGCCAAGGTCATTGAGAACACCCAGCGCGACCTCAACATCGCGCTCGTCAACGACCTCGCCATCCTGTTCAACAAGCTCGGCATCGACACGCTGGAGGTGCTGGAAGCCGCCGGCACCAAGTGGAACTTCCTGCCGTTCCGCCCGGGCTTGGTGGGCGGGCACTGCATCAGCGTCGACCCGTACTACCTCACCCACAAGGCGCAGGAAGTCGGCCACCACCCGGACGTGATCCTCGCCGGCCGCCGCACCAACGACGGCATGGGCGCGTATGTCGCCAACGAGGTCATCCGGCTGATGGTGCGCAAGGGCATCAACCCGGTGCGCGCACGCGTGCTGGTCCTGGGCCTGGCCTTCAAGGAGAACTGCCCGGACCTGCGCAACACCCGCGTGGTCGACATCATCGACGCGCTGCGCGGGTACTCGGCGCAAGTGGACGTGCGCGACCCGTGGGTCGATGTAGCGGAAGCGCGGCACGAGTACGGGCTGGAGCTGATCGATGCGCCGGAGGCGGGCAGCTACGACGCGGTGATCGTCGCGGTAGGCCATGACGAATTCCGCACGCTGGGCGCCGACGGCATCCGCGCCTTCGGCAAGCCCGACAGCGTGCTCTACGACGTCAAGTACATACTGCCGCGCGACGCCGTCGACGGCCGGCTCTGAGCGCCGCCGCGCACAAATGACCATGGTAATGTGACTACGGCCATTACCCAGGAACGTCCCATGGAAACCGAAGTGTCCAAATCCAGGTTCAAGGCGCATGCGCTGGAGATCTTCCGCAGGGTGGAGGCCACCGGTGAGCCGGTGATCGTGACCGACCACGGCCAGCCCGCGCTCATCGTGCAGAAGTACCGCAAGCCGGCCGGAAGCCTGCACGACAGGCTGAAAGGCTCGGTGCTGCGCTATGACGCGCCGTTCGATGCCGTCGACGACGACAGCTGGGACGCATTGGCTTGATCGTCCTCGACACGCACGCGCTGATCTGGTGGGTCAATGGCGATGCCCAGCTGTCGGCCCCGGCCAGGACCGCCATCGCGGATGCCCAGCAGGGTGGCCGCGTGCTGGTGTCGGCGATCACCATCTGGGAGATCGCCATGCTGGTCGAGCGCGGCCGCATCGCGCTGGCCATGGACCTCGACCAGTGGCTGGCGGCGGTACGGGAGCTGGACGGCGTGGAGGTCATGCCGGTGTCCGCGCAGGGCGCGATGCAGTCGGCCACCTTGCCCGGCGAGTTCCACAAGGATCCGGCCGACCGCATGATCGTCGCCCTTGCGCGTGAGCTGAATGCACCGGTGGTCACCGCGGACCAGAAGATCCAGCGCTACGCGCACGTCAGGTGGGTGTGGTGATCACTGTGGGCAGGCAGCAAGCGCGATGAAAGTCCTCGTCACCGGCACCGCCGGCTTCATCGGCTCCCACGTCGCCATGCGCCTGCTGGCGCGCGGCGACGAGGTGGTCGGCCTCGACAACATGTCGGACTACTACGACGTCACGCTGAAGCAGGCGCGGCTGGACCGGTTTGCCGACGCGGCCGGCTACACCCACGTGCATGCGGACCTCGCCGACCGCGACGCGGTGGAGCAGGTATTTGCCACCCACAAGCCGCAGCGGGTCATTAATCTGGCCGCGCAGGCCGGCGTGCGCTATGCCGCCACCAACCCGCACGTGTACGTGAGCAGCAACGTCACTGGCTTCCTGCACATCCTCGAAGGCTGTCGCCACCACGACGTGGAGCACCTGGTGTTCGCCTCCACCAGTTCGGTCTACGGCGCCAACCTCAAGATGCCGTTCTCCGAGCACCAGCCCACCGAGCACCCGCTGACGCTGTACGCCGCCACCAAGAAAGCCAACGAGCAGATGGCGCACAGTTATGCACATCTGTACGGCATCCCCAGCACCGGCCTGCGCTTCTTCACCGTCTACGGCCCGTGGGGCCGCCCGGACATGGCGCTGTTCCTGTTCACCAAGGCCATCCTGGCCGGCGAGTCGATCAAGGTGTTCAACCATGGCCACCACAAGCGCAGCTTCACCTACGTCGACGACATCGTCGAAGGCGTGATCCGCACGTTGGACAATGTGCCCGGCAAGAACGCCAGCTGGCATGGCCATGCGCCTGACCCGGCCAGCAGCGGCGTCGCGCCGTACCGCATCTACAACATCGGCAACGAGCAGCCGGTGCAGCTGCTGCGCTACATCGAGGTGCTGGAGCAGTGTCTGGGCAAGAAGGCGCAGATGGAAATGCTGCCGCTGCAGGCGGGGGACGTGCCGGATACGGAGGCGGACGTGTCGGAGCTGATTGCCAATGTCGGTTACAGGCCCGTGGTGTCGGTCGAGACGGGCGTGCAAACGTTTGTGAACTGGTATCAAACCTATTACGAGAAAGGAAGTCGATGATGGTGCCGGCAAGCACAAAGATCAGTCGCCACGCAGTGGTGGAAACATCGAGCATTGGCGCTGGCACGATCATCGAAGAGTTTGCCATTGTGCGTAGCGGCGCCATCATTGGCTCGAACGTTCGCATCCATCCCTTCGTGGTAATTGGCGATGGCGTTGAAATCGGTGACGACGTCGAAATATTTCCGGGCGCCTTCATTGGGAAGGAGCCGAAGGGTGCACGGGCCACTTCGCGGCCTATCGAATTCGATCGCAAGATCACGATCGGCGATGGAACCTCTGTCGGTCCGCATGCAGTCATCTTCTACGACGTGTCGATCGGCAATGGTTGCCTCTTGGGCGACGGAGCATCAGTCCGTGAAGGATGCCGAATCGGCGCAAGTTGCATCCTTAGTCGTTACGTAACGGTCAACTACAGCACGACCATTGGTGATCGGGTCAAGGTGATGGACCTGACGCACATCACCGGAAACATGACGATCGAGGACGACGCCTTCGTTAGCACGATGGTGGGTACCGCGAACGACAACAACATTGGTCGCCATGCGTACGGCGATGAGATGCGAGGGCCAACCCTTCGAAAGGGGTGCGTAGTAGGCGCAGGCGCTACTCTGCTGCCCAACGTCACCATTGGTGTGAATGCCACCGTTGCCGCAGGCGCAGTCGTTACGCGGGATGTGGCTGCAGATCAAGTGGTTGGCGGAATTCCTGCCAAAGAGTGGAAGAGATAATGATTCCTTGGAAGATCGGCGACAAGGTGACGCGCAAGCGGGCGCTTGGTGAGAAGGAGGTCGCGCACTTCGCTTCCTTGGTCGGTGACCTGAATCCAATCCATAGCGACCTAGGCGCTGCCCGGCTTGCTGGCTTCGTCGGAACGATCGCTCACGGGATGATTGCCGGATCCTTCTTTTCCGAAATCCTCGGGAATGAGCTGCCAGGGCCTGGAAGTGTGTACCTGGAGCAGCGGTTTCAGTTCCTCGCTCCTATCTATTTTCCAAGCGATATCGTGCTTTCGGTGGAAGTTGTCAATGTGCGTGGCGACCAGAAGATCATCACTGTTCGTACGACCTGTCTCGATAGCGACGGGGTGCTGTGTTTGGATGGCGAAGCTGTGCTCCTGCGGCGAGATGTTAGTGCCAACGATGTTTCTTGACCGTTGCAAGATCATCAGCCTCCCAAAGATCGCCGATCCGCGCGGCAATCTGACCTACGTGGAAGGCGGGGAACACATCCCGTTTGCGATACAGCGTGTGTATTACCTCTATGACGTACCCGGCGGTGCCGAGCGGGGGGGGCATGCGCATAAGGGCCTGCAGCAGCTGATCGTGGCGATGTCTGGCAGCTTCGACGTCGTCCTCGACGACGGGGACAAAAAGCAGCGATTCCATCTCAACCGTTCCTACAACGGTCTTTATGTCTGCCCGATGATCTGGCGCGAGCTGGACAACTTTTCGTCGGGTTCGGTGTGCATGGTGCTTGCATCCAACCGGTATGACGAGGCCGACTACTACCGAAATTACGATGATTACCTCGTGGCACAGGGTCTGAAATGAAGAAGGTTCCGTTCCTCGATCTGCATGCGGCGTATGCCGAAATAAAGCGTGAGATTGACGAAGCTGTCGGGCGCGTGTTCGCGAGCGGCTGGTACATCCTCGGCCCAGAAGTCGAGGCGTTCGAGGCGGAGTTCGCGGGCTATTGCGAGGCGCAGCATTGCATCGGCATGGCCAACGGACTCGATGCGCTTCACCTCGCACTGCGGGCGATGGAGGTAGGCCCGGGCGACGAGGTTATCGTGCCGTCCAACACGTACATTGCGACCTGGCTGGCCGTCAGCCAGTGCAGCGCGACGCCGGTGCCGGTGGAACCCGACGATCGCACGTACAACATCGATCCGTCGCTGATCGAGGCCGCCATCACGCCGCGCACGAAGGTGATCCTGCCAGTGCACCTGTACGGCCAGCCAGCTGACATGGATCCGATCCTGGCCATTGCGCGCAGGCACGGCCTGCGCGTGCTGGAGGATGGGGCGCAGGCGCATGGTGCGCGCTACAAGGGGCGCCGTATTGGCGCGAATGGCGATGCTGCGGCGTGGAGCTTCTATCCCGGGAAGAACCTTGGCGCGGTGGGCGATGGAGGTGCTATCACCACGAGTGATGCTGAACTTGCTGATCGCATCCGCGTGCTGCGTAACTACGGTTCGCGGGTCAAGTACGTCAACGAGGTGCAGGGTTACAACAGCCGGCTCGACCCGATCCAGGCCGCGGTATTGCGTGTCAAGCTGAAACATCTGGACGCGTGGAATGTGCGCCGCGGCGCATTGGCGAAGCAGTACCTCAATGGGCTGGCGGACACGGGGCTGCGATTGCCGCACGTGCCGGAGTGGGCCGATCCGGCTTGGCATCTCTTCGTGGTGCGCAGCGTGCAGCGTGACCGGCTGCAGCAGCGCCTGACGGATGCGGGCATCGGCACCTTGATTCATTATCCGATTCCGCCCCACCGGCAGCAGGCGTACGCCGCGGCCGGCATTCCGACTGATGCGTTTCCGCTAGCGGGCCGCATGGCTGATGAGCTGCTGAGCCTGCCGATCGGTCCGCAGCTGCCGACCGCGGCAGTGGCGCAGGTGATCGAAGTGATGGGCCGGCAGTTCGCGGCCACGTGAGCAGCGGCAGCTCCCATCGCCAGATCCTGCGCTCGTCGTCGATCATCGGCGGCGCCTCGGTCGTCAACATCCTGATCAGCCTGCTGCGGACCAAAGTGGCGGCGGTGTTGCTGGGCCCCGCTGGTATCGGGTTGATCGGGCTGTTCCAGAGTCTGATTGCCACGGCGTCCGCCATGGCCGCCTTAGGGTTCGGTACCGTCGGCACGCGACAGATCGCGGAGGCCGCAGGGCGGAAGGACGCTGCTGGTGTTGCTGCAGCGCGTCGTGCGCTGTTCTGGGGCACCGCAATCCTGGCCGTGATTGGTTTTGCGTTGGTCTGGCTGCTACGCGAGACCTTGGCAACTCGTCTGCTGGGCGATGCATCCCGCGCGACGGACGTGGGCTGGCTGGCGCTGGGCGTGGGCCTGACGGTGGCCGCTGGCTCCCAGGGTGCGCTGCTAACGGGGCTACGTCGCATAGGCGACATCGCCCGGGTCAGCGTGTGGTCCTCAGTGCTGGCGACGGTCATCGGTGTCAGTGCGTTGTGGCTCTGGGGCCCGCAAGGCCTGCTGGTCTTCGTCCTGGCAACACCCTTGGGCAGTTTCCTGATCGGCCACCTCTATGTCGCGCGGGTGCCCAAAGTGCAGGCGCCGTCCACGCCAATGCCGCAGTTGGCCGCGCAGTGGAAGGAGCTCGTTCGCATCGGTATTCCGTTCATGGTTACCGGAGTGATCGTTGCTGCAGGACAGCTCGCAGTTCGTGGCATCGTCCAGACCCAATTGGGTCCATCTGCTCTGGGTCAGTTTCAAGCCGCGTGGGTAGTCTCCGTGACGTATATGGGGTTCGTGCTTGGAGCGATGGGTGCTGACTATTATCCGAGACTAACTGCTGCCATCGAAGATCGGCAGAAAGTCAATGAGCTCGTGAATCAACAGACCGAGGTCGCGTTGCTATTGGCGAGTCCTGTCCTGTTGATATTGTTGGCGCTTGCGCCATGGGCAATCGAGATCCTTTACTCAAGCAGTTTCGATCGAGCAAGTTCTTTATTGCGCTGGCAGATTGTCGGAGATGTTCTAAAAATCGCCAGCTGGCCCTTAGGTTTTGTACTGCTCGCGGCTGGCGCGGGACGAACGTTCATGCTGACCGAGGCATTGGCAGTCGGTGTATTCACTGGCGCTGTTTGGATCATGCTCCCCGTGATCGGCCTCGCGGCTACCTCGTTTGCCTTTGTAACGATGTATTTATTTTACTTACCAGTAGTATATTGGCTGGCAAGAAGGCGTACTGACTTCAGGTGGGATCGACAAGTGTTCTTTCACGCCATAGTCCTTTTTCTCTTCGCGTCATTGGTGTCTCTCGCAATTACATTGACGGAATGGTTGGGAGTCGCGCTGGCTTGCCTTGGTGCCGCCCTTTTTGGATGCTACGGCTTCGTGCGGCTTGACAGGCTTACTGGGCTTCCCGGCCAGTTAAGCCGAGTAGCGGTGAAAATTCGTACCTTCTTGTCTATTCGCTAGAGGCATTCAACGGCGTACTTTACATTATTCAACGATTCCTTCATCCACCAGATTCAGCGGTATTTATCTGAATCGCGTGATGCTTACTACGCTCAATTCATGGACAAGGTTATGGTTCTATCAGAGCATAGAGTTGAAAATTCGGATCATGGTGAGGCGAATGGACTTCCTCGTGTGAGTGTGGCCGTTGTCACCTACAACCAGCGCGACTTCCTTGAGGAGTGTTTGGAATCGATTTTGCGGCAAGATTATCCCAATATAGAGATTGTTGTTGCAGACGACGCCTCGTCCGATGGAACGCGGGAGATGCTTCTTGAGTATGCGGCATCAGGTCGCGGAGAATTTGTCCTGCGCTTCGCTGCTGAGAACGGCGGCATCACATCCAATCAGAATGTCGCAGCTTCGGCTTGTTCTGGAAAATATCTATCTTGGATGGCCGGCGATGACTTGATGCTCCCAGGAAAATTGAGCAAGCAAGTGGCAATCATGGAAAATAACCCGGACTGTGTTATCTGCTACCACGACTTGGACGTGTTTGACTCGTACACGGGGCGCACCATCAGGAAACACAGTGATATCGACAAGCCTCGCGAAGGTGATGTGCGCACTTTGGTTCGCTACGGTTGCTTTAATGGAGCGGTCTCCAATATGGTGCGCTCAGATTTTCAACCGGCGCCCGCCTTCGACGCGAGAATCCCTATTGCGTCTGACTGGCTCTACTGGATTGAATGTCTTTGGAAAGGTGGCAGGATTATCTATATCGACGAGGTCTTGGGCCGTCACCGACGTCACGCGAACAACGTCACCTCGTCGTCTAGCAGGCTTCCGTCATTGAAGGAAGTGCAGGATCACTTGTTCACATGCGAGATTGTTCTGTCTCGTGCCCCACAGCTAATTGGTGAGGTAAATGCCCGCAAGGCTTATCTGATGCAGTCTTTGCGATGGATCGAAGAAGGATCTTCGTATCGAAATTATCTGTGGGCGTCGCTGAGTTACCGGTTCAGGTTGAAAACATTTGTTGGCTTTCTGTTATCTTTCGTCGGTGTAAAGCGTTGATTGTTCGTAAGCATGTGGTGCCCCATCGCGGGGCAGATAGACATGCTGCCCATGGGAGACATCAGCCGGAGACGGATCGTGGCTGAGCCGAATGACCGTGCGCCCTTACGGTCGGTGCTTTACCTGTCTTACGACGGCATGCTTGAGCCGTTGGGACAGTCGCAGGTGCTTGCCTACCTCGAATCCTTGGCTATGACGCGGCCGATCCATCTGATGAGCTTTGAAAAGCCGAAAGACTGGGCGGATGTGACGCTACGCAATCGCGTGCAGGCGCGGATGGACGGCGCTGGCATCCAATGGCATCCGCGTCGATACCACAGGCGTCCATCGGCGCTGGCGACCAGCTGGGATATCGGGGTGGGCGTGCTGCTCGGCCTTTGGCTGATCATCCGCCATCGTCTTGCCATCGTGCATGCCCGCAGCTATGTCGCCGGGGTCATGGCGCTACCACTGCTGTGGATGACCGGTGCGCGGTTCCTGTTCGACATGCGCGGGTTATGGGCCGACGAGCGCGTCGATGGTGGCCTGTGGCCGTGTGACGGACGCATGTACCAGCTGGCGAAGTGGTTCGAGCGACGCCTCCTGACGCGCGCGGATCACGTGGTGTCGCTCACGAACGCGGCCGTGTCCGAAATCGAACGCTTCCCCTATCTCCGCAACGCTATGCCTCCCGTCAGCGTGATCCCTACCTGCGCCGATCTGGCGCGGTTCGCTCCCGTGGCGCCGCCGGATGGCCCTTTCGTGCTGGGATATGTGGGCTCAACGGGCACCTGGTACCTGTTCGACGCGGTGGTCGCGTGCTTTGCGCAACTCCGCACCATGCGGCCTGATGCGCGATTTCTCGTCGTCAACCGCGGCGAGCATGCCTACGTGCTTGACCGTCTTTCGGCCGGCGGGGTGCCAATGGATGCGGTAGAGGTGCGCGCGGCTGACCACGCAGAGGTGCCTGCACAGATGGCGCGCATGCACGCAGGGGTGTTCTTCATCAAGCCGGTATTCTCCAAACAGGCGTCCGCGCCGACAAAGCTCGGCGAATTCCTCGGTTGCGGAATTGCATGCCTTAGCAACACCGGAGTGGGAGATATGGCGGCCATCCTCGAGGGTGATCGTGTAGGTGTAGCGATCGATGAGTTCGGCCCATCGGCGTTGGCCAACGGCCTGACACGACTCCTTCTGCTCGTGGCCGAGGAGAACGTCCGCTCGCGCTGCGTAGCGGCGGCGATAACTCATTTTTCGCTCGATGGTGGAGTCGCCCAATACAACAGAATCTATCAACTACTGGATAAGGAATGAAACGTAACCTGGATCCGCTGACCGTCGACAGTTTCGGCGACGAGTGGGCGCGATTTGACCAGTCTGCCATGACCAAGGAAGAGGCAAGGAGGATTTTCGAAGATTACTTTGCGATCTTTCCCTGGGCGGATCTGCCCGCCAAGGCATCCGGTTTCGACATGGGGTGTGGCTCCGGCCGCTGGGCGCATCTTGCAGCTCCTCGTGTCGGTCACCTGCATTGCATCGATCCGTCCAGCGCGCTGGGGGTTGCGCGCCGGACGCTAGCATCACATGACAACGTGACGTTTCACGACGCGTCTGTCGATGACTTGCCCCTGCCTTCTGGCAGCCAGGACTTCGGCTACTCGCTCGGTGTGCTTCATCATGTTCCTGATACCGCAGACGGTATCCGTTCATGTGCATCGATGCTCAAACGCGGAGCACCCTTTCTGGTGTATCTCTACTATGCGTTCGACAATCGTCCGGGCGCGTTCCGACTTGTATGGCGGTGCTCAGATTGGATGCGACGCGTTGTGCATCGACTGCCCTCCGCAGCCAAGGGTGTGGTGACGGACGTCATCGCACTGACTGTTTACCTACCGTTCGCGTGCGCTTCTCGCCTTCTGATGCGCATGGGGGTGGGTGTCACCAACGTGCCGCTCTCCTATTATCACGACCACAGCTGGTACACGATGCGCACTGACTCGCGTGATCGTTTCGGAACGCCGCTCGAGCAGCGTTTCACTCGTGTCGAGATCCAGCAGATGATGGAGGCGGCTGGGCTGCGCGACATATGCTTCTCCGACGAAGCTCCGTATTGGTGCGCCGTAGGCATCAAGGAGTGATCCATGTGCTGGGGTTGGCGCTCTACGGCCAAGTGGCTGCGAGTACGCGCTATCGGCTGGGTCAGTTCGCCCCCGGGCTCGCCGCGGAGCACGGGATAAAGCTGGAGACAAGCTCCCTTTTGGGTGACGAGTATCTTCGCCGCCGCTTCAACGGAGAGGTCATGCCTTGGGCAGCGATGCTGGCGGCTGGCTGGGCAAGGCTGGCCGAGCTTCGCAAGAGCAAACACGACCTCATGATGCTGCACTGCGAGTTGTTTCCGCTGATGCCGGCGGTCGTCGAACGAAAATTGCTGGGAGATCGTCCGTACATCTACGATTTCGATGACGCGTTCTATTTGAAATATCGGACAGGCCGGCTCTCGCCGCTGCGACCGCTATTGGGAAGCAAGTTTGACAGCGTCATGACCGGTGCTTCCGCTATCACTGCGGGCAACCGTGCACTTGCGGATTACGCGGGGAAGTTCAACGGCGCCACAACGGTGTTGCCTACCGTTGTAGACACTGGGCGCTACGTGCCTTCTGGAGCGAAGCGCGGTGGACGGTTCACGGTTGGGTGGATCGGATCGCCTTCCACGGCACCGTACCTGGAGGAGCTCGCTCCCGCCCTGCGTCAACTTGGAGCGGAAGGTGCCGTCACCTTTGTCGTGATCGGAGGAAAGGCGCCAGTTGTTCCCGGGGTGGATGTGCATGAAGTCGAATGGAGCGAGGCCACGGAAGTGGAGCTGATCAACAGTTTCGATGTTGGCGTCATGCCCCTTCCCGATAGTGATTGGGCACGCGGCAAGTGTGCCTTCAAGCTCATCCAGTACATGGCGTGTGGCGTACCGGTAGTCGGCACTGCGGTCGGCGCCAACCATGATGTGGTGACATCGGACTGTGGTTTTCTTGCCGGCTCAGATGCAGATTGGCTGAACGCCCTTCGCACGATTCGCGACGATCCCGTGCTGTCACGCGCGCTGGGGGATGCGGGGCGGTCCCGGGCGGAAGAGCATTTCTCGTTGCGGCGCAATCTGCCGGTGCTGGCAGCGGTGATTCGGAAAGCCGCCGACGGAGGTGGCTGAATAATGTGTGGATTGACCGGTTTCTGGCGTCCCGCCGGCCTGGCGGCGGACGCCGCGGACACTGCGCGGGCGATGGCGTCCCGCATCGCTCACCGCGGCCCGGACGACGACGGCGTGTGGACCGACGACGAGGCCGGCATCGCGCTGGCGCACCGTCGGCTGGCGATCGTCGACCTGTCTACCGCGGGCCACCAGCCGATGGCATCGGCCAGCGGCCGCTGGGTGCTGGCCTACAACGGCGAGGTCTATAACCATCTGGCGCTGCGGTCCCGGCTGCAGGTCGAGGGCGCCGCGCTCGACTGGCGCGGGCACGCCGACACCGAGACGCTGCTGGCCTGCATCGCGGCGTGGGGCGTGGAGCGAACGCTCACCGAAAGTGTCGGCATGTTCGCGTTCGCGCTCTGGGACCGTGCAGAGCGCGCACTTTGGCTGGCGCGCGACCGCCTCGGCGAGAAGCCGCTCTACTACGGCTGGCAGGGCGACACCTTTCTGTTCGGGTCCGAGCTGAAGGCGCTGCGCGCGCATCCGGCCTTCGCGGCTGAGGTCGATCGCGGCGCGCTGACGCTGCTGCTGCGCCACAACTACGTTCCGGCGCCGTACTCGATCCATCGCGGCATTCACAAGCTGCCGCCGGGCACGCTGCTGCGGTTGTCGGCGGGGCAGCGCGACGCGGTGCCTGAGGCCTGGTGGTCGTTGGCCGAGGTCGCCGAGCGGGCCATGGCGCAGGCGTTTGCCGGCAACGACGACGACGCGGTGACGGCGGTCGAGCAGGCGCTAGGCAACGCGGTGCGCGGTCAGATGATGGCCGACGTGCCGCTGGGTGCGCTGCTGTCGGGGGGCATCGACTCCACACTGATCACGGCACTGGCACAGGCCGGCAGCACGCGGCGCGTGCGCACGTTCACGATCGGTTTCGAGGAGAAGCAGTACGACGAGGCGGATCACGCCCGCGCCGTGGCGGCACACCTGGGCACCGACCATACCGAGATGCGGCTGGCCGGCAGCGATGCGCTGGCGCTGGTGCCGCGGCTGCCGGATATGTACGACGAGCCGTTCGCGGATTCGTCACAGCTGCCGACGCATCTGGTGATGCAGCTAGCGCGACAGCACGTCACCGTCGCGCTCTCGGGCGATGCGGGTGACGAGTTCTTCGGCGGCTATAACCGATATGTCCTGGCGCCCGCCGTGTGGCGAAGCGTCGGTAGCCTGCCCGCCGGGCTTCGCGCAGCCGCTGCGCGCATGGGTGCGCGGATGCCGGCAAGCTGGACGCGCGCGCTGCCGGAGGTGATTTCGCGACGCAGCGGGCTTGCGCAGGCAGGCGACAAGCTGCAGAAACTCGCCCGCGTGCTGTCGATGGACGGCATCCAGAACATGGACGATCTGTACGTGTCGCTGGTCTCGGAGTGGGCGGATCCGGCGAGCCTTGTGGTCGGTGGGACGCTGGCGCCAAACCTCCTCGACGACCGCACCGCCTGGCCGAAGCTTGAGGATCCGGTCGCGAGGATGATGGCGCTGGACGGCCTGACGTACCTGCCCGACGACATCCTGGTGAAGGTGGACCGGGCGGCGATGGCGGTGTCGCTGGAGACGCGCGTGCCGTTCCTGGACCGTGAGGTGATGGCGCTGGCGTGGTCGCTGCCGATGCACATGAAGCTGCGCGACGGCCGCGGCAAGTGGATCCTGCGCCAGCTGCTGGACCGCCACGTGCCGCGTGCGCTGGTGGAGCGGCCGAAGATGGGCTTCGGCATCCCGCTGGACGACTGGCTGCGCGGCCCGCTGCGCGATTGGGCCGAGGCGCTGCTGTCGGAAGAGCGGCTCCTGCGAGAGCGCTACCTGCACCCGAAGCCGATCCGCGCGGCGTGGAAGCGCCACCTCTCGGGCGACGCCTCATATGGCTACCGGCTGTGGTCGGTGCTGATGTTCCAGGCGTGGCTGGAGCAGCAGGAGCGCGACGCCACATGTTGACCTACTGGATGCTGCTGCTGGTGCCGGTGCTGGGCGCGCTGTCGCCGCTGCGGCTGCAGCCCGCCAGCCAGCGCATCGTGTGGCTGCTGGTCTGGCTCGGCTTCACCTTGGTGATGGGCCTGCGCCATGAGGTCGGCGGCGACTGGTTCAACTATCTGCCTATGTTCCTCGACACGGCGCAGAGGGATCTCGCAACGGCGGTCTCGATGGGCGATCCGGGCTATTCCGGGTTGAGCTGGATCGTCGTGGCCGTGGGCGGCGACCACTACGTCCTGCACCTGCTGTGCGCGGCGGTGGTGATGGCCGGCACCGTGGTCTTCTGCCGCGCGCAGCCCAACCCGTGGCTGGCGCTGCTGGCGTCGGTGCCGTACATGCTGGTGGTGGTGGGCATGGGCTACACGCGGCAGTCCGTGGCGCTCGGGTTCGCGCTGATTGCGCTAGTGGCGCTGGGCGACGGCCGCACGCGCAAGTTCGTGCTCTGGGTGATTTTGGGCGCGCTGTTCCACAAGTCCGCGGTGTTGCTGCTGCCGATCGCCGCGCTGGCGTCCAGCCGCAATCGCTGGCTGACCGGCCTGCTGGTGCTTGCCAGCACCGCACTCATGTACTACCTGCTGCTGGAAGACACCGCCGAGGCTCTGTGGACCAACTACGTCGAGGCCGACATGCAGTCGCAAGGCGGTGCGATCCGCGTGGCGATGAACGCGCTGCCGGCGCTGCTGCTGCTCGCGTTTCGCAAGCGGCTGATGCCTGAGCCCGGGGAGCGCGCGCTGTGGCTGTGGCTGGCGGTGTTCGCGCTGGTGTGCATGCCGCTGGTGGGGCTGGCGTCCACCGCGGTCGACCGGGTGGCGCTGTATCTGATCCCGCTGCAGCTGTACGTGTTCTCGCGGTTGCCGCGGCTGGCGTCGGCGACGCCCACGCGCACACTGCTGGTGCTGGGCATCGTCGGCTACTACGTGGCGGTGCAGTTCGTGTGGCTGAACTTCGCGACCCATGCGCAGTACTGGGTGCCGTACCGGTTCATGCCGCTGTGAGTGGTGCGGGCACAGGCATCAGGACCGCCTTCGTCCCCACCACGGACCGGTACCTGCACAACGCTCGGCGCTTGCTGGCAGTGCAGTCTGCAGACGTGTGGACGGCTCTAGTCCCGAGACACCCACAGGATAGACCAAAAAGTGTTTCCTATAATTGACATATGTGGGAATATGTTTATTATAAGAAACACTGAGTGTATGAATTGGGCCTGATGCGTATCGCTGACGCCAGCTCCGCGACCGATCCCGAGACGCAGGCTGAGTCCCTGGGCGCCGCGCTGCGTTCCCGCCGCAAGTCGCTCGGCATCAGCATGGCCGCGGCCGCCGAGGCCGCTGCCATATCGCGGGTAACCTGGCATCGGCTGGAGAAGGGCGAGTCACGCGTGGCACTGGGCTCGCTGCTGGCCGCGGCGGCTGTGCTGGGACTGGAGCTGTCCTTGGCGGAAGACGCGGGCGATACGCCGCCGCTATCTCCCCCCTCACTCGCGGCCTGGCTGCCACTGCGCATCCGCCTGGCGGATTACCCCGGCTTGCGCAGCCTGGCCTGGCAGGTTCGCGAGGGTCTGGAAGCGGTGACACCGCGCGAGGCGCTGGGATTGTACGAACGCAACTGGCGCCACCTGGACGACGCCTCGCTGGATGCAGGCGAGCGCGCGCTGGTGCACACCCTTCGCCAGGTCTTCGACGGTGCAGCGGGCGATGTTTGAGCGCCCCCATCACCAGCGCATCGGTCGCGTGCTGGCGTCGCTGGATGCCGACCTGCTGCGCGACCGGCAGTGCTGGTTCGGCGGCGGTACCGCGATCGCCCTGACGCACGGAGAATACCGCGAATCCGTCGATATCGATTTCCTTGTATCCGATGCAGTCGGATATCGCAGCCTGCGCCAGTCGTCGCGCGGCGCCACCGATCTCGGGCCGCTGACCCGGGCGGGCATCACTCCGTTTCCGCTGCAGCGCGAGCTCCGCGCCGACCAGTACGGCATCCGCACCTTCGTGATGGTGGACGGCGTGGCGATCAAGTTCGAGATCGTGCGCGAGGGGCGAGTAGCCTTTGACGTGCCGGGCAGGAACGACCACGTCTGTGGGGTGGCCATGTTGTCGCGCCTGGACCTGGCGACGAGCAAGCTGTTGGCGAACGCCGACCGCTGGCGCGACGAGAGCGTGTTTTCACGCGATGCAATCGACCTGGCGATGATGGACCTGCCGCCGCGACAGCTGCTGCCTGCGCTGCGCAAGGCGATGGTGGCGTACGGGCCGGACGTGGCAACCGACCTCGGCTTGGCGCTAGCCTGGCTGCGCGAGCGCCCGCAGTGGCGCGCGCGCTGCACGCAGGCGCTGGCCATTGCGGTGCCGCCGGCCGCCGTGGTGCAGCGAATGCGCCTTCTGGCGCGGCGGCTGGCGACCGCGTCGGGACAGTTGGGATGAAAGTCGTCCTCTTCGCCAACACCGACTGGTACCTCTACAACTTCCGCCGCTCGCTGGCGCTGGCGCTTCAGGCGCAAGGTTTCAACGTGCTGCTGCTGTCGCCGCCCGGCGAGTACGGCGCGCGGCTGCAGGCGCTGGGCCTGCGCTGGCAGCCGGTGCCGATGGACCGGCGCAGCCTGGATCCGCTGGCCGAGCTGCGGGTGCTCGCGTGGCTGGTGGCGCTGCTGCGGCGGGAAAAGCCCGCGCTGGTGCACGGCTTCACCATCAAGTGCGCGGTGTACGGCTCGCTGGCAGCGCGGCTGGCCGGCGTGCCGGCGCGGGTCAACGCGGTGGCCGGCATGGGCTACGTGTTCACCAGCAACGACCTGAAGGCGCGCCTGCTGCGGCCGCTGGTGCGGGCGCTGATGCACGTGGCGCTGGACGGCAGGCGCGCGCGGCTGATCCTGCAGAACCCCGACGACGTGGCGCTGTTCACCCGCGCGCGGCTGGTGCACCCGGACCGCATCCGCCTGGTGCCGGGGTCGGGCGTGGACTGCGCGCGCTTTACCGCGCGCGACGCGTCCGCCGCGCCGTCGACGCCGCTGCGCGTGCTGCTGGCCGCGCGCCTGCTGTGGGACAAGGGCCTGGCCGAGTACGTGGCCGCCGCGCGCCGGCTGCGGGGCGAGGGCAGGGCGATCAGCTTCCTGCTGGCCGGGGACCCGGACCCGGGCAACCCGGCCGCGGTGCCGGTGGCGACCATCCAGGGCTGGGCCGACGAAGGTGTGCTGCAGTGGCTGGGCCACGTCGACGACATGCCGGCGCTGCTGGCGTCGGTCGACGTGGTGGTGCTGCCCAGCTACCGCGAGGGCCTGCCGAAGGGGCTGATCGAAGCCGCGGCGTGCGCACTGCCGCTGGTGACCACCGACGTGCCGGGCTGCCGCGAGGTGGTGACCGGCGGCGTCGACGGCCTGCTGGTGCCGGTGCGCGACGCCGGTGCGCTGGCGGATGCGATCGCCCGGCTGCAGGACGACCCGGCGCTGGCGGCGCGTCTGGGCCAGGCGGCACGGAAGCGGGCGATGGCCGAGTTCGACGAGCGTAGCGTGATCTCGCGGACGATCGCGGTGTACCGCGAACTGCTGCCGTGAGCGCGACGCCCCGATGGCCGCGGGCGCTCGGGGTCGCGCTGCTGCTGCTGGCGATCGCAGCGCTGCTGGTCGCAGTGACGGTGTCGCCGGCGACGATGTCGTGGCTGCGCGTCGACCACCCGATGTTCGGCGAGCCGATGAACTGGCTGGAGCGCCTGTCGCCTGCCGTAGGGCTGGTGCACGTGCTGCTGTTTACCGGCATCGCGCTGCCGCTGGCGCTGCTGTGGCGCGGCGCGTGGTGGAAGCTGGCGTTGGTGCTGCTGGCGCTGGCGGTGGGGTCGGAGCTGCTGCAGTTCCTGATCCCCGGACGCAACCCGCGGGTGGTGGACGTGCACGATGACGTGTTGGGCGGGGCCCTCGGACTCATGGTCGGCCTGGGCCTGCGGCGCATGTGGGGGCTGCTGCGTACCACTCGCGAAACAACACTAGGCTGAGACGATCCGCGCGAATTGCGCGCGGGAGTGGCGCCACCTCGGTCTCGCACGACGATCCAGACCGATGGTCGTCACATTGACGCGCCAATCTCGCGTCCCGCGTGTGACGCAATGCACAAGTCGGCGATTTGTGTGACATACGTCTCGGAACAACCCACATACAATGCCGCCGCGAGCAGAAGGAAAAAAACCGATGGGGTGGTGGTTCGACGCAGGCGTGGTGCATGCCGCCGCCGCAGCGGTATTGACGTGGGTGGTGATGCGCTGGCTGCATCCGTTTGCCACCCGCCTGAACCTGCTCGACTTCCCTGAAGGCCGCAAGGACCACGCCCACCCGACGCCGATCACCGGGGGGCTGGCGATGCTGGTGGCCTTCGGGCTGGTCGGTGTGGTCAGCCTGGGCAGCCATGCGTCGAGCACGCTGGTGTCGTTCATCGCTGCGGCAGCGCTGCTCGTGGCTGTAGGACTGTACGACGACCGCCACGACCTGCGCTGGTACTGGCGCATCCTGGCCCAGGTGGTGGCGGCGCTGATCATGGTCTACGGCGCCGGCGTGCGCGTGGAGCAGTTGGGCGCAGCGTTCGGCGCCGAGGGGCTGTCGTTGGGATACCTGGCGGTGCCGTTCACGGTGTTTGCGACCGTCGGCATCATCAACGCGGTCAACATGGTCGACGGCGCCGACGGTTTGGCCGGGCTGCTGGTGGTGGCGGCGCTGGTGATGCTGACCGGAGCCAGCCTGTACGCCGGCAACGCCGGGCTTGCGCGGCACGCGCTGATGGTGGCGGGCGCGGTCGGGGCGTTCCTGCTCTACAACATGCGCTTTCCGTGGCAGCGCCGCGCCAAGGCCTTCATGGGCAATGCGGGCAGCGCGTTCCTGGGGCTTGTGATCGCGTGGGTGATGTTTCGCCTTACCCAGAACGCCAGCCACCCGGTGAACCCGGTGCTGGCACTGTGGCTGGTGCCGGTGCCGATCATGGACTGCCTGGTGCTGACCGCGCGCCGGCTGCGCGAGGGCCGGTCGCCGTTCGCGGCCGGACGCGACCACATCCACCACTTCATGATCGACGCCGGCTTTGGACCGACGCAGGCGGCGATGACGCTGACGGTCGCGACGTTCGGCATCGGCCTGACCGCGGGGCAGGCGATGCGGATGGACGTGCCGCATCCGGTGCTGCTGGGCGCTTTCCTGCTGCTGTGCGCGTTCTGGTACTGGCTGACATCCAACCGCATGCGCGCGATCAACGCGCTGCACTGGGTACGGTCGCGCGCGGTGTTCGGTGACCTCGAAGGCGCGCCGGCCGCGCAGCAGCAGCGTGCCGACGGTCGCTGAGCACCACAGCACTGCCGCTGCCGCGCGTGACGACCACAGCGCCCCTGCCGCGGCCGCCGGGCGCGAAGCTGCTACCTTGCCGCGGCGCGCCAAGCCGCGCCCCATCCCGCCCGGATGGCGAAACTGGTAGACGCAAGGGACTTAAAATCCCTCGGCCGCAAGGCCGTGTCGGTTCGATCCCGACTCCGGGCACCAAATGTGCAGTAGCACGGATGGCTTCAGGCCCATACCGGCTGCAGGTATCGCAACGAGGGGGTTGCCAGGCGCAGCGCCCTCATGTCCTGCGACTGCGGATCGAGCGTTGTCCTGAATGACTGCAGGCTCGAAGGTCATGGAGAGGCGCGACCCCATCACGTCGCGGTCTGATGCGACAGAGCCACAGGACCGCAAGTTTTTGCATCGCGCAGAGGTCGGAGCGAGTCGACCGCCAAAGGAGCGGTGCCCGCTGACAGCCCGAATTCGGACAGGGCGTGCAGGTCATCGACGAACGAGAGGTCGGCCGATTCGCGCACGCCTTTGACGAACAGATGCCGAAGCTGCGGCAGACTCGACAGGTGCCGCAGCCCGACCAGCGAGGGCGAGTTGCCCAAATACAGCGCGGCAAGGGAGGGGTGGCCCGCGATCTGCTCGATTGACCTGACCGCGCTCCACTTCACGAACAGCCCTTCAAGTCCGCCGATCTGCACGGCTGAATCAAACATGCGCTGGCTGACCTTGCTGCGGAACACCAAGGTACGCAAATGCAGGTTTGGCAGCAACGCACACCACTCATCCACCAGCTGTCGCTGCTGAGCGGTCGTCAGTTCCGTCTGTGTGCATTCCAGGTAGAGGACGCCAGAGGTATCGTACTCACGGGGATGGCGCACGAGGCGGGGAATCGGGCCCGACATTTGAAGCGCTGGCCAGTATCCATACTCCAGCTGATGTTCGGACAACATCTGCCGGAGACCTCAAGAGTGGAATGATTTCAGCTGCGAGGGAGCACGCACCGAATCGTGCACGATTCTTGCGTTGCCTGCCGCCTGCCAAAGCAGGGCGAGCTGTTGGTGCTCGCTGACGAATGCGTGCTTCCTTGCGTTGTATCCCCGCATGTCGGCGCCATGAGCCGGGGCAAGACGCGCCTTGAGCACGCTGTAGGCCAGGACGGAGCAGGAATTTGCACACACGTAGTCCCGAAACGCCAGGTGCGGGAGGACGTTGTGGGAACCCGCTGAGCGCGCGCGGATCTGGTGCGTGCGCTGGCCGGCGTCGCTGTCGCGGCGGAAGTAGCGCCAGCCCTTGATGCCGAACTCGCCCATCGCCTCATAGCCGACGTCGACCAGCCGGCGCGTGCTGGCATCGAGCGCATCCAGCGTTGGAGTCTCCAGCAGCATCTCGATGACCGGTGTCGCGTTGCTCCTTGGAATGGCCGTGCTGCCGATGTGATGCAGCTGCACGACGGCGCCTAGCATCACTGCCACGATGTCGTCGGCAGCCTGCTGGAACATCGGTGCCCAGGCTGGGTCGTGGTCGACGATGCGGATCATGTGGTGTCTGCAGAAGCCGGTAGCACCGTGGTTCCGGAGGGCATGCCAGAACCGCGTCGTTGGTCGAAAAGGCCGGTGGATACGACGGGTGATGAACGCCCGGTTCGTCGCCTGTGGGACCATTCCATGCTGCCGTCGCGCGTTCGCGCCGGCCATGTCCTGCCGCCCGAGGTGCCGCCCATGCTCCGCTATGCCCTGTTCGCCGTCTGCGTCCTCGTGCTGCTGCTGTCGCTGGCCATGGGTCTGCGTGACCAGTGGATGTGGGCGGGATGGTGGTGGCTGGCCGCGGTGTCGGCGGTGCTGGTCGCGGTTGGCATCGCCGACATGCGCCAGGTGCGCAGCACGCTGCGGCGGACGTATCCGATCCTCGCGCATTTCCGCTACGGGCTGGAGTCGATAGGCCCGGAGATCCGGCAGTACTTCATCGAGCCCGACGACGCCGAGGTGCCGTTCTCGCGCCAGCAGCGCGCGCTGGTGTACCAGCGCTCCAAGCACGTGACCGACACGGTCCCGTTCGGCACCATCGGCGACGTGTACGCGGTGGACTACGAGTGGATCAACCACTCGGTGGTGCCGACGCGGATCCCGTCGGCTGACTTCCGCACCTGTATCGGCCCCAGCCGCGCGCAGCCGTATGACGCCAGCATCTTCAACATCTCGGCGATGAGCTTCGGCTCGCTGTCGGCAGCCGCGGTGCGCGCACTCAACGCCGGTGCAAAGCGCGGCAACTTCTATCACGACACCGGCGAAGGCTCGATCTCGCCATACCACCGCGAGGCCGGCGGCGACCTGGTGTGGGAGATCGGTTCGGGCTACTTCGGCTGTCGCGACGAGGCGGGGCGATTCGACGAGGGCCGCTTCGTCGCCAATGCCTGCGACCCGCGGGTGAAGATGATCGAGGTCAAGCTGTCGCAGGGCGCGAAGCCCGGCCACGGCGGCATGCTGCCGGGGCCCAAGGTGACCGCCGAGATCGCGGCGGCGCGGGGCGTGCCGCAGGGCGTCGACTGCCTGTCGCCGGCGGCGCACTCGGCGTTCTCGACGCCGATCGGACTGCTGGAATACGTCGACCGCCTGCGCACGCTGTCGGGCGGCAAGCCCGTGGGATTCAAGCTGGCGGTCGGGCATCCGTGGGAATGGTTCGGCATCGCCAAGGCGATGCGCGAGACCGGGCTGCTGCCGGACTTCATCATCGTCGACGGCGCAGAGGGCGGGACGGGCGCGGCGCCGGTGGAGTTCGTGGACCACGTGGGCGTGCCGATGCACGAAGCGCTGATGCTGGTGCACAACACGCTCGTGGGGCTGGACCTGCGCCAGAAAATCACGGTCGGCGGAGCGGGCAAGATCACCAGCGCCTTCGATATCGCGCGCACGCTGGCGATGGGCGCCGACACCTGCAACGCCGGTCGCGGCTTCATGTTCGCGCTGGGCTGCATCCAGTCGCGCACCTGCCACACCGACCGCTGCCCCACGGGGGTGGCGACGCAGGACCCGAAGCGCTGGAAGCAGATGGACGTACCCGACAAGGCGTCGCGGGTGTTCCAGTTCCACCGCAACACGCTGCTGGCGCTGCGCGACCTGCTGTGCGCGGCCGGCCTGGAGAGCCCGCACCAGCTGGGCCCCGAGCACATCCTGCGCCGCGTGACGCCGACCGAAGTGCGCTCGCTGGGCGCGCTGTACCAGTTCCTGTCACCGGGGGCGCTGCTAGACGAGGTGCCGCCGCACGCCGTGTTCCGCGAGTTCTGGGCGCGGGCGCGGAGCGACAGCTTCCACGCGGAGACGCATGCGCGCAGCCTGCGGACGACGGCGGCGACGGGCTGAGGGGGGCGGCGGGCGGTCTAGAGAGGGAATCGGCAGCGTCAACTCCAAAAGCCGAAAGCCGAAAGCCGAAAGCCGAAAGCTGAAGACTGAATGCTGAAGAGCGAACGCCCGGGCTTCGGGCTATCGCGGCGGGATACGGGGGTATCGCTACCGGTTCGGTTGGGCCGTCCGCTGTGCGGCCGGTCCAGCCCGGCCCAGCGGGCCGGGCGTTCGCAAGGGCCGCGCGGCAGTGCCGCGCAAGCGGCCCTTGCTCACCCTGCCCAACTCACCGGCGGGCACATCCATGTGCCCTTTACCCGACACCCCCGTACACCGTCGCGGCGCGGTGGCATCGACGGATGCACTGCTTCCTTGCGGACAAGCGGGACGTCGGCTCCGGATGGCGGCGCAGCCGCTTGATCGTCCGAAACCAAGCCATTCGGCTGGGAGGCGGGTGATGGGGTGCTGCGCAGAGTGGGCCCTGGATGGCCCACGGCCCCTCCATCCGGCCATGGATGGCCGGATGGAGGGGACGAAGCAGCTCCCCATCGCCGGCCTCCCTCGCGACAACAGCCGAAGCTGCTCTAAAAGCAGCGCTTCGCGCCAAGACCAAATGCGCCAAGACGCCGTACCAGAGAGCACCCGTCGATAGCCTCTCCCGCGAAACCGGTTGAAGCGCCGTCCTTACGCGCGATCCCCGGCCGCAGCGACGGCCACCACATCGCCATTGCTACGCGGATCCTGCGCGCCACGCTTTGCCACGATGCCGGTCGCGGTCAACTGGCCGGTGACGTTGGCGACGGTGGAGAACACGTCGGGGATGGTGTCGACCGCGAGCAGGATGCCGAGGGGCTCGACAGGCAGACCCAGCGACTGCGTCACCGGCAGGTTGGTCGCCATGAAGCTGACCTGCCCCGGTAGGCCCACCGAGCCCATGCTGATGACGGCAGCCAGCCCGACCGCGACCGCGAGTTGCATCGGCCCCAGCTCCACACCGTACATCCACGCGATGAAGGTGGCCACGCCCAGGTACTGCACCGGGCTGGTGATGCGGAACAGCGACACCGCCATCGGCAGCACCAGCGACGTAACGCGCAACGGATACCCCAGCCGCATGCGTGCGCTGTCGACCATCGCCGGCAGTGACGCCAGCGACGACTGCGTGCTGGCCGCGATGGCCTGCGCCGGCAGGATGGCGACGGCGAAGCGACGCACGTCCTCGCGCGCGACCACCATGGCGACGACGTAAAGCATCAGCGTTACCGCGATGTACAGCGCGCACAGCAGCAGGATGTACCAGCCGAGCGCGGCCAGCATGCCGAAGCCCACGCGTGCGCAGACCGCCAGCACCAGCGCGAACACGCCGACCGACGCCGCCCACAGCACCCAGCGCACGATCACGATCATGGTGTCGGCGACACCGTGCGTGAACTCCAGCAGCATGCTGCGCCGCTCGGGTGCGACATACGACAGCGCGAAGCCGACGAACAGCGAAAACACCACTAGCGGCAGCATTGCGCTGGCCGCCGCCGCCGCGATGGCGTTGCTGGGGATCAGGGTGGCGAACCACTCGCCGAAGTTGGCAGGCACCGACATCTGCGCATCGGGCACGCTGATCGCGGCGCGGAACGCGTCGACGAGGCCGGGGTCGCGCGGGATCAGCGACAGCAGCGCCGGCGCGGCGACCGCGGTGAAGGTCGACGACAGCACCAGCAGCACGACGAACACGGTGATCGCAAGGCGCGCGGTGCGGCCGGACGCCGCGGCGTCGCTGGCGGCGTTGACGCCGATGACGACCAGCGCGGCGACGAGCGGGACGACCGTCATCTGCAGGGCGTTGAGCCAGAGCCTGCCGATGGGATGGACCACGTCGGCGACCAGCAGCGCGGTGGCGGTGTCCCAGTACGCGAGCGAGAGGCCGGCGACGGCACCAAGCACGAGCGCGAGCAGCACGCGGGAGGTCATCGACATGCAGCGGGTTCCTGGAACAGCCGTGGGGATGGGTAATGTCGCATGCACGGAGCTGGATTGGCGGCGCCTGACGAAACTCTGCGAGCACGGTGGCGAGGGTGGCGACGGCGCCGGCACAGGAAACGGCAACGGCAACGGCAACGGCAGTGGCAAGAGCAATAGCAAGAGCAAGAGCAAGAGCAAGAGCACCTTCGGCTGCTTCCGCGGGGGAGGCAGGTGACGGGGTGCTGCTCCGCCGCTCCGTCGGACCATCCATGGCCCGAGTCGCGGGCGTGGGCCATCCATGGCCCACTCTCCGCAGCACCCCGTCACCCGCCTCCTGGAAGACTGACGTGGCTTCGGACGATCAGGCGCATTCGCGGCCGCCGGAAGCCTGCGTGCGTCTGGCATTAAAGAAAGCGGTGCATCCGTCGAGGTCACCGCGCCGCGACGGGGTGCGGGGGTGTCGCGTAAAGGGCACATGGATGTGCCCGCCGGTGAGTCGGCCATGGGTGAGCAAGGGCCGCTTGCGCGGCACTGCCGCGCGGCCCTTGCGAACGCCCGGCGCGCTGCGCCGGGCTGGACCGGCCGTGAAGCGGACGGGCCGATCGAACCGGGTAGCGATACCCGCGGACCGCGACGCGATGGCCCGAAGCCCGGGCATTTGCTCTTGCCGTTGACCTTGCCGCTGCTGCTGTTGTTGTTGCTGTTGCTGTTGCTGTTGCTGCTGCCGCTGCCGCTGCCGCTGCTGCCGCTGCTGTCGCTGCTGTCGCTGCTGTCGCTGTGCAGCTGCGGCCGATGTGGCGACGGGTCTCGCCGTCGCTCAGCGAACCGGCAGGCGCCACACAGTAGCCAGCCGCGCTAGCTCGGCTTCCGGCAACAGCACGAAGACCGGCCGTTGCGCGGGGTCGAGCCAGCCGAGCAGCGCCTGCATCGCGGGCTCGGGCATGGCGGTGCAGCCCGCGGTCGCCTGCCCGGGGGTCTGCCAGAGGTGCGCGAAGATGCAGCTGCCCGCGCCGGCGGTGCCGTCGGCGTTGTGCGCGATCACGAACCCGCGGCGGTAGCGCTGGTCGCCGTCGAGGTGGATGTCGCGGCGCATCGGCTCGGTGGACCCTTCGATCGCGGATGCGCCGACCTCGCGCGCGTCGACGATGCGGTTGTAGAGCGGCGATTCGGGTACGTCGATGCACCAGTCGTCGGCGGTCATCGGCTGGTAGCGCAGCGCCGTGGCCTGCGTGGGCGCGTAGCCGAAGGCTTCGCCGATGGCGAACACCCCGGCCGGCGCGCGGCCGTCGCCTTCGCGCTTCTGTGCGCCGCGCTGCGCCGGGTGCAGGCCAAGGCCCCACGCCGAGCCGCTGCGGCCGACCGCGACGGTGGCGGGCGCACCGTGCGCAACCCATGTGCCGTCGACGCGCGTGTAGGCCCGCAGCGTGCCGTCCGTCGCGTCCCAATCAGGGGTGGCGACCAGCACCAGCTGTCGCGTCTCGGCCCAGGTGGCGGCAGGGTCACGGTCGGTGCCGCGGTGGGCGCAGGACGTGAGCACCACGCAGGCAACGATGGCGAGCGTCGCGGTTCGCACCCGGTGCGCAATGCGGGCGAGGCGGATCACGCCGCCGCGGCGCGTGCGCGCGGTGGAGGTGGTGCTGGCGAGGTCGCAGGAAATCATGCAGGAACTCCGGTGCACGCTGGCGGAGGGGGATGGCGGCCCGCGGCGCCGCTCACGGCGCCATCTGCCGGATCGCGGTCACGTGGTCGGCGATGTCGCGGCCGTCGCCGCCCAGCATCGGCAGCAGCGGCGTCACCACCACGCCATTGAGCGGCGTGCGCACGATGCCGCCGTCGGCGACGCGGTGGCTCATGCCGGCGACGTCGTGGATGACGTACGGCGCGCCGTCGAGGTGGCCGATGACCAGCATCACGTGCCCGGGGATATGGACCAGGTCGCCTACGCGGGTGTCGCGCAGCAGCGCGACGCGGCGCGCGTGGTCGTCGGTGGCGGTGAGGGTGACGCCCGACAGGGCGCGGCTGGTGGCCTGCGCGCCGGTGTTGCGCGGCATCAGCACGCCGAAGCCGCGGTAGACCTCGCCGACGAAGCCGCTGCAGTCGCGCGCGTTGTAGTCGTGGCCCCAGCCGTAGCGCTCGCCGAGGAACTTGAACGCCTGCGCGATGATCGCCGTCGAGGTCATCGGCAGGTAGCCCGCGGCCACATCTGCGCTACGCGGCAGCAGCGCTGGCGCGAACACCAGCGAGCCGTCGGCCGCGCGCGTCGGCAGTTCGATGATGTGCGACGCCAGCGGATGCTGGCCGTTGACGGGTGCGTCCAGAGGCCAGTCGGCGAGCACCGGGACGCGCACGCCCATCTCCAGCTGCACCGTCGACACCTCGCGCCGCGACGGCGTGAACGCGGTGCTGGCCGACGCGCCGGTGACCACCAGGTACGGCGCGCGGCGCGCGTACTCGAAGATCGCACGCCTGTCGCCCTGCGCGACGTGGCGCGCTTCGACCCAGCCGGCGTACGTGGCGCTGACGACGAACAGCCACGCGCGGTCGCGGCTGGCGTGCGCGATGACCACCGGCGTGCCGGGGAACAGCGCGGTCTCCTGGAAGCGGTCGAGGTCCGTTTCGCCGGGCGTGTGGAAGACGCGCAGCCGCGTGGGGAACGTGCGCACGTCGGCGCGACGCACCACCATGCCGTGGCGCGTGAACTGGGTCTGCGGGATCTGCGCCAGCGCCAGGTTGGTGACCAGGCGGTCGAGCTGGCGCTGCGAGCCGGCCTTGCCCGTCTCGTTGTACAGCGTGCGCGTCGGCGGCACCGACAGCGCGCGGATCCAGGCTTCGACCTGCGTCCGCTCCAGCGTGCCGGGCAGCGCCTCGATGTCGTGGATCGCCGGATCGTCGTCGAGCATGCGCACGTTCTGCTGCGCGACCTGGTCGGGCTGCAGCAGCACGCGGTCGCGGCGGCCGATGCGGTCGATCCAGAAGGCGGCGTCGAGGTGTTCCGCGGACAGGCCCGGGATGGCGCTGCCGGGGAGGGTCGGGGCCGTGGCGACGTCGCGCGCCAGCGCCGGCCAAGCGGATAACGACAGCAGCGCGGCGAGCGCAATGGCAGCGGCACGGAAGGACATCACGGACCCACGACTCGACGTGTTCCGCATGGTACACAGCCGCCTACGGCGGCGACCGCGGGGTCAGTCGATCTGCAGCCGGTTCTCGACGTCACGCGCGCCGACCGCGGACCACGCCGCGTCGTGCACCGCCTGGCGCTCCTCCCAGCTGCCGACTTGGCCCTCGATGCGGACGCTGCCGCCATCGCGGACCTCCAGGCGGATGCGACGCGAGGCGACCGTGGCGTGGCGGCCGATGGCATCGTGGATCCGCTGGCGGATGTCGTCGGGCGACGGATCGGGTGCCAGCATGATGTTGTTGGTCAGGCCGGTGATGCCCGACAGCCAGCGCAGCGCTGACTCCGCGTTGGCGCGCTGGTAGTGCCACGTGACCTGGCCGTCGAGCGTCAGCCGGCCGTGGTCGGCGGTGATGTGCACCGTGCAGTCGTCCCCGAAGGTGCTCCACGCCAGCACCTGCCCCGCACGCCGCGCGAGCTCGTCGTCGCCCACCTGGCGATCAGCCGGTAGCCGCACCTCGACCAGGTGGATCACCGAGCGCACGCCCCTGACCCGCGCCGCGGTCTCGCCCGCGACGTGGCGTTGGCCGTGGCCGGGTACGTGGCCCTCCAGCGTGACCACGCCGCGCTCGACCGCCACGGTGATCCACGCGGCGTCGATGGCAGGGTCGAACTCCAGCGCGTCGGTGACGAACTGGCGCAGATCGCGGTCGTTCAAGGCGGCCTCCTCGCGGCGCGTCGGCTCCCCCTGGCCGGCCCGTTCGGGAACACGTGGGGAGCGTCGCGGTCAGGCCACGGCGAGGGACTGGAGGCGGGACGGACGCGGCACCTTCGGTGCAGTCGTGAAAGGCGGGACGCGAAGATGTGGTCGCGGGCCGCCGGCGCCGCGCGCGCGGCGCATTGCGCAAGGCCTGTCGATGCTGTCGTCGGCGTCGATGGTGGGCGGTGCAGGGTTCGAACCTGCGACCCTTGCCGTGTGAAGGCAATGCTCTACCGCTGAGCTAACCGCCCGATGTCTCGTGGGTGCCGGACGCCGCAGCGCCCGGGACGAAGTCTACGGGCGCGGGTCGGGGGCGGCAAGCGCAGGTGCGTCGGCCTCACTCGAGCTGCGCGCGGGCGTGGGCGGCGTCCAGCGCCTCCATCGCATCGGCAGGCTTGAGCGAGGCGGCCGTCTCGTAGGCCGCGGCCGCGGCGTCCTCCTCGCGGTCACCGTGCAGCAGCATCAGCACGTTGCCGTGCTCGATGTGCGCGATCGGCGACTGCGGGGTCAGCTCCAGCGCGGTGGCGATGTGTGCCTGCGCGTGCGCGGCCTTGGCGCCGTAGGTCAGGCCGCCAACCATCGCGCCGATCTTGGCGATGATCTCGGCGTGGTACAGCGCCAGCGCTGTGTGCGCCTCGGCGTGGCGCGGTATCGCCTTGACGGTGGTCTCCAGCGCGCTGCGCACCTTGCCGGCGATGCCCTGCTTCAGCGCCCTGGCGATGCTGAGGCCCTGGCTGTAGCGGCCGAGCGCGTAGGCGAGGCGGTAGTGGCTGTTGGGGTCCTCGGGCAGCGCGGCGACCGCGACTTCCGCGATGGCCGCGGCCTGCTCGAAGCGCTTGAGCTTGGCGGCATCGTCGTCCACCAAGTGGGTGGCGTGCACGCCGAGGGCCTTGACCGCGACCGAGGCGCCCACCGGTCCCAGCGCCTGGCCGCCCTCGAACGCCGCCTCGAAGTCGCCGCGATGGAACGCACGCCATGAGTCCTGCAGCGCCGCGGCCAGGGCGTCGGCGTCCATGCCCTCGGGCGCGGACTTGCCGGCGGCCTTGATCAGGGCCGCGGCGCGCTTGCCATCAGGGAAGGGTTCGCAGTCTCCTGCGTGCAGCCGCGGCCACGCCTTTCTGAGTGCGGCGCCGGTGAGGTCGTCGCCATGGAGGGCGGCGGGGCAGGGCGCCCAGGAGGACTTGGCCATGCGGTCTATCCCGGTAGCGGAGGGAGCGCGGCGTTGGAGCCGGGCGCGCACGATTCTCCGGGTACGCACGATGGCAAGTAAAGCCTCGCCACTGCTTCGACGAGGCATGCGGCTCGATGACCGTCCCGCGGGCTTCACCAGCGACTCACCGCGCCGCTCGTAGCGTCGGGCGCCCCGACCGACGAGCACGCCGCCATGACCCCTTTCCCCGCTGCCGGGCAACGCTGATGGCGCGCCCGATCTGGACCGGCACGCTGTCGTTCGGCCTGCTCAACGTACCGGTGTCGCTGATGTCGGGCGAGCGCAAGGTGGACCTCCACTTCCGCATGCTCGACTCGCGCGACAAGAAGCCGGTGCGCTACGAGCGCGTCAACGCCGAGACCGGCGAGGAAGTGCCGTGGAAGGACATCGTCAAGGCGTTCGAATACGACAAGGGCAGCTACGTCGTGCTGGAACCCGAGGACATCAAGTCGGCCGCGCCGGAGAGCCACGAGACGGTGGAGGTGGAAACCTTCATCAATGCCTCGGAGATCCCGCTGCAGTACTTCGAGAAGCCCTACGTGCTGGCGCCGGCGAAGAAGGCAGAGAAAGGCTATGTGCTGCTGCGCGAGACGCTGAAGGCGACGGGACGCGTCGGCATCGCGCGCGTGGTGATCCGCACCCGCGAGTACCTGTCGGCGGTGGTGCCGCAGGGCGATGCGCTGCTGCTGCTGCTGCTGCGCTACCCGCAGGAGCTGGTCGACCCCACGGATTACAAGCTTCCCGAAGGCAACACCGGCGACTACCGCATCAGCGACAAGGAGCTGGCGATGGCGCGCCAGCTGATCGACTCCATGGCCGGTGATTTCCGCCCCGACGACTTCAAGAACGAGTTCCGCACGCGCCTGGAAAAGGTGATCCGCGACAAGATGCAGGCCGAGGGCACCGTCGCCAAGCCCGACGAGGGCGAGTACGAGGCGCCGGAGGACACGGCCACCAATGTCGTCGACTTCATGTCGCTGCTGCAGCAGAGCATCAGCAGCAACAGGCGCACGCCGGCGAAGAAGGCAGGCGCCGGCAAGGCGGGGGAGACCACCGCGAAGGCGGCGAAGGCCACGAAGGCCGCCCGCAAGGCGGCCGGTCCGCCCGCTGCGAAGCAGGCCGCGAAGAAGGCGGCGAAGAAAGGCGCGCCGAAACCACCTGCGAAGGAAGTCGCCAAGGCGCCCGCGAAGAAGACGACAAAGGCCGCAAAGGCGGCACCACGCCGCGGTGCGTCGGATGGCCTGCGCAAGGCAGGCTGACCGGTGAGCCTGCGCGACTACGCGCGCAAGCGCCGCTTCGACGAGACGCCGGAGCCGCAGGACACTCCGGCGGCGCGCGCCGGCAAGCGCCCGATCTTCGTGGTGCAGCTGCACCACGCCAGCTCGCGGCACTACGACTTCCGGCTGGAGATGGACGGAGCGCTCAAGAGCTGGGCAGTGCCCAAGGGCCCGTCGCTGCGCCCGGGCGAGAAGCGCTTGGCGGTGGAGGTGGAGGACCACCCGCTGTCGTATGCGACCTTCGCCGGCGACATCCCCAGGGGCCATTACGGCGCCGGCCACGTCGACGTCTTCGACCACGGCCACTGGGCCTGCAGTGGCGACCCGCTGGAGGGCCTGGCCGCAGGCAAGCTCGACTTCACCCTGTCGGGCGCCAAGCTGCAGGGCGCATGGAAACTGGTGCGCACCAACATGCGCGGCAAGCAGAAGCAGTGGCTGCTGATGAAGCGCAGCGACGCGCACGCGGCCGACCTGGACGCGGACGCACTGTTGGAGGCGCAGGGCGTGGAGGTCGCGTCGTCGGATGGCCGGGGCGCACGCGTCACCAAGCGGGGCGCCGTGAAAAAGACCGCAACGAGGAAAGCAGCTGAGGGGAAGGTCGCCGCGGAGAAGGTCGCGACCGAGGGCGCTGCCGCAAGGAAAGCGGACACGAAACAATCGGCCGCGACAAAGTCCGCCCCGAAGGGGGTCGCCGGAAAGCAATTGCCGGCGAAGGAGATCGCCGCGAAGGAAATCGCCACCAAGAAGGTCGTTGCCGGGTCTTCCGATGCGCAAAGGCGCACCCGGGTGAACCCGGTGCGCGCGACGCCGGCCGCCGCTGCCGTCGCCGACAGCACCGCGAAGACGCCACGCAAGGCCAACGCCAGCTGGCGCCGCCGTGCGCTGGCGCTCGACCGCGCTGCCGACGGCGGCATGCCGGTCGGCTTCGGCCCGCAGCTGGCGACGCTGCGCGCGTCGCCGCCCAGCGGCGACGACTGGCTGCACGAGCTGAAGTGGGACGGCTATCGGCTGCTGGTGGACCTGGTTGACGGCGCGGCGAAGCTGCGCTCGCGCGGTGGGCTGGCCTGGAACGCGACCTTCCCCGAAGTCGTGCAGGCGGTCGAGGCGCTGCCGGTGTCCAACGCCTGCCTCGACGGCGAGCTGGTGGTGCTGGGTGAAGGCGGCCAGACCGATTTCGCCGAGCTGCAGCGCGTGATCGGTGGCACTTCGACCGCGCCGCTGCGCTACATCGTCTTCGACCTGCCGGGTCTCGCCGGCGTCGACCTCTCCGACTCCGCATTGAGCGGGCGCAAGGCGCTGCTGCGCGACCTGCTGCCGACGCCGCCGCACCTGCTGGCGTACAGCGACCACGTCACGGGACACGGCCGCGAGGTGTTCGCGCAGACCGGCGAACGCGGGATCGAAGGCGTCGTCAGCAAGCGCGCCGGCAGCCGCTACCGCGAAGGCCGCGGTGGCGACTGGATAAAGTCCAAGCATGAGGACCGCGACGAGTTCGTCGTCGTCGGCTTCACGGTGCCCAAGGGCGCGCGGCAGGGATTCGGCTCGCTGCTGATGGCCACGCGCGACGATGGCGCGCTTCGCTACGTGGGCCGCGTCGGCACCGGCTTCGACGACGAGCTGCTGCGCACGCTGCACAAGACGCTGTGCGGGATGGAACGGAAGGAGACGACGGTGGATTTGCCGGACCACGTCCCGTTCCCGCGCGGGTCGGTGCACTGGGTGGCGCCGACGCTGGTTGCCGAGGTCGCATTCCGCGGCTGGGGCAAGGAGGGCCTGCTGCGGCAGGCGGCGTTCAAGCGGCTGCGCATCGACAAGACCGCCGACGACGTGGTGGCCCCGACCGCCGGCGCGGGCGCACGGCGCGCCGCCGGCGCGACGTCACCGAGAGCGCGTCCCGCGTCCGCAAGGCCCTCCGGGCGCACGCGCGCCGCCGCAGCGGGCGACACGGCCGCGCCGACAGCGCACGCCAGGATCAGTGGCAGGGCGGCAACCGCGACATCGAAAGCGGCGGCCGGGGCGGTCCCGGACCGCATCACCCATCCCGGGCGCGTGGTGTTCGAGGGCGCGAAGTACACCAAGGGCGACGTCGCCGCCTATTACCGCGCGGTCGCGCCATGGCTGCTGCCGGAACTCGGCGGCCGACCGCTGTCGCTGCTGCGCTGTCCCGACGGCACCACCGGCCAGTGCTTCTTCCAGAAGCACCACGCGGCGAGCCTCGGCGCCGCGGTGCGCTCGGTGGCGCTGGAGCAGAAGAGCGGCACCGAGCAGTACCTGTACGTCGACGATGTCGACGGCCTGCTCGACCTGGTTCAGATGAACACGCTGGAGCTGCACCCGTGGGGGTCGCGGGTGGAGGCGCCGGAATCGCCCGATTGCATGGTGTTCGATCTCGACCCCGGTGAAGGCGTCGACTGGAAGGCGATCGTGGCTGCCGCACGCGACGTGCGTGACAAGCTGAAGGCGGCGGGGCTGCAGAGCTTCGTGCGGCTGTCGGGCGGCAAGGGCCTGCACGTGGTGGTGCCAATCGCGACCGGTCCGTCGTGGGACGACGTCCGCGGCTTCTGCGAGGGCTTCGCGCAAGCAATGGCGGCACATGCGCCGGAGCGCTACGTGGCGACGATGTCCAAGGCCAAGCGCCCCGGCAAGATCTTCATCGACTGGCTGCGGAACGCGCGTGGCGCGACCAGCGTGGCGTCGTGGTCGCTGCGCGCGCGCAAGGGCGCGCCGGTGGCGGTGCCCCTGCGCTGGGAGGACCTGGGCGCGATCCGCAAGCCGGATGCGTTCGACCTGGCGTCCGCGCGCGAGCGTGCGTCGCGCCTGCGCAAGGATCCATGGGACGGCTTCGCGGAGCTTGGACAGCAGCTGCCGCGCTGGGATTGACGGCTCACGCATCGGCCACGCGCAGCCTCCTAGGGTGGACCCGGACCCCCGAAACGAGGTGCCGCATGGCCACCAGCAAGACCACGGACAAGAAAGCCCGCGCCAGGACGACAGCCGCGAAGAAGACCTCCGCAAGCAGGGCGCCCGCAAGCGCTACGCAAGCTGGAAAGGCCGGCGCCTCCCAATCCAAACAGGCCACCGCCGCCGTCGCGAGGACGCAGCGCGACATCCAGCGCACCGCGCTGCGCAAGGCCGACAAGGCGCCGTCGCCGGGGAAGGGCGCGACCCAGGCCGGCCTGCGCCCGCAGCCCGAGAACCCAATGCCGGCGAAGCAGCTGCCCAAACCGGGCAACGAGCACGCGCTGGCGCTCGCGCCGCGCTTCATGGCGCCGGATTACGTCGGTAGCGGCAAGCTCGCGGGCATGGCCGCCATCGTCACGGGCGGCGACTCCGGCATCGGCCGCGCGGTCGCGGTGCTGTTCGCGCGCGAGGGCGCCGATGTCGCCGTGCTGTATCTCGACGAGCACGCCGACGCCGACGAGACGCGCCGCCACGTCGAGGCCGAGGGCCGGCAGTGCCTGGTGATCGCAGGCGACGTCCGCGACTCCGGGTTCTGCAGCCGCGCGGTAGACGAGGTGGTGGATGCATTTGGCCGACTGGACGTGCTGGTCAACAACGCTGCGTTCCAACAGCACGCCGAGCGGCTCGAGGACCTGTCCGACGACCACCTGCAGCAGACGCTGCAGACCAATATCGCGGGCTACTTCCACATGGCGCGTGCGGCGCTGCCGCACATGCAGGCCGGCGCCAGCATCGTCAACACCGGCTCGGAGACGGGGCTTTTCGGCGCCAAGGCGCTGCTGGACTACTCGGCCACCAAGGGCGCGATCCACGCGTTCACGATGGCGCTGGCCAGCAACCTGCTGCCGCGCAGCATCCGCGTCAACTGCGTCGCGCCGGGGCCGGTGTGGACGCCATTGAACCCCGCGGACAAGACCGCCGACGACATCGTCGACTTCGGCAAGGACAGCGACATGGGGCGCCCGGCACAGCCCGAGGAGCTTTCGCCGGCGTATGTGTTCCTGGCGTCGCCGGTGACGGCCTCGTACATCAGCGGCGTCGTACTGCCGGTGATGGGCGGCCCACGCGGCTGATGGGCTCGCCAGTGCCCGCGTTTGCAGGAGGCAGGCGGGGTGTCGGCTTGCCACGACACGCGGCATCGGAGCGGTGGCGTCGCGCGGATGCCGTCGACGGGTGTCCGGGAAATGTCACGCAGGATGCGCGCGACGTGTAACGCTGCGTTGCATGCAGCGCTGAACAGGTGCAGCTCCGTGCATGGCGCGTGAATCGACCCGACGAAAAGCTGAAGCCGTACACCTTTTTGCGCGGTGATTTACACGGGGCTTTCGCGTGCGGGCCCTTACGGTGGCGACTTCGAAAAGACCGGAATTCTCCATGGAACGCGCGTTCCCCACATTCTCCGATCGGACCCATGACGACGGCAACCACGCAGATGGCGATGGCGCGCGTTGCCCGCACGTCGCACTCGCGAGCGCGCATGGGGCGCTGGCGCAGCGGTTCCGGGACTTCGTCGCGGGCGACGCGTTTCCCTGCGTCGGGTCGAAGGCGGCGCTGGCAAAGGACGCGATCGAAGTGCAGGTATTCGGTCCACTTGGTGAACGCGGAAATGACGGTGCGCTGCTTGACCGCCTCGGCGCGTTCGCGCGTCGGATCGAGGCGCAGGATGCGGCCGACACCACGGTGCATTCCTTCGTGTCGATCTTCGAGGGTCCAATGGATACCGACGAACGGCGCTTCGAGGCGATGCTGTGGTCGCAGCTGCAGCGCCTGCACGACCTCGACGCGCGTCGCGGGGTTGCCTGGGCGCCGGACGTTTCCACGCGCCCCGAGAGCCCGGACTTCAGCCTGAGCCTGGCTGGCCATCCGTTCTTCGTCATCGGCCTGCACGCCGGCGCGTCGCGCCTGGCGCGTCGCTTCGAACGCCCGGTGCTGGTGTTCAACTCGCATCGCCAGTTCGAGCAGCTGCGGGCCGACGGACGCTACGTGAAGATGCAGGCCGCGACCCGAGCCCGCGATACCGCGCTCCAGGGTTCGATCAATCCCAACCTGGCAGACTTCGGCCTCGCGGCCGAGACGCGCCAGTACAGCGGTCGCGCTGTCGATGCCGATTGGGTCTGCCCGTTCCACGCGCGGACCGCACGGTGAGCGCATGCGCGGAGACGCGGCGGGGAGAGAGCATGCGCAGCGATACGGTCCGCATCGCCCCCTGCTCTGGCCACGCACTCGAGCTGCAAGTGGGCGATGTGCTGGTGGTGATCGACCCGGAGGGCCAGCAGGTCAGCGACATGGTTGCGTATGCCCGGGCGGACACACGCGAGTACCTGTCGTCGGGGCGCTCGATCGACTACGCCGCCCGCCTGTTCCTGACCACCGGCGACGTCCTGTATTCCAACCGCAGCCGGCCGATGTTCACGCTGCTGGAGGACGACTGCGGGCGGCACGACTTCACGCTCACGCCGTGCTCCAAGGAGATGTTCGCGAAGATCTACGGCGAGACAGAAGGCCGGCCCGGCTGCGAGGGCAACCTCGCGGCGGCCGTGGCGCCATACGGCATCGGCGTCGACCAGGTGCCGATCGCGTTCAACATCTTCATGAACGTCGCCTTCGACGCCCAGTCCGGCGCGGTGTCCGTACTGCCGCCGCTGAGCAAACCCGGCGACTCGCTGCGACTGCGCGCGGAGATGCCGCTCATCGTCGCGCTGACCGCGTGCTCGGCGGGGCAGTCCAACAACTTCCGCTACAAGCCGATCGATTTCCGCATCGAGCACGCGTCCGACAGCGATTGATCCACAGGACGCCGCACGCCGTGCGCCGTCCGCCACCAGGGACCCATGCCATGCGAACCGTGATGCAGCAGACGCAAGCAGACGCAGGTCCGACACACGAGACGCCGGCCCAGCGCGAAGAGCGAAAGCAGCACGAGAGCGACAACCAGGACGAAGCGCTGGAGGAAACCTTCCCCGCGAGCGATCCGGTGTCGCCGTTCATCCCCGTAAAGCCGGTCGTTGCGACGCCGCCGTTCGGCGAGGTCGCTCATCGCGATGCGGGTTAGGGCGTTGCCACGTCTTCGCAGCCATGCACAAGGCATGCGCCTGATCTAACGGTGTCTGGAGGCGCGGTGCTCGCCATGGCGGCGAGCGTTCAGGCACTGACCGGAACCCACGGGACACAAAAAAGGGCCAGCGGCCCTGTTTCGTCGAAACCCCTGAGAATAGTGGTGGCCGGGGACGGAATCGAACCGCCGACACGGGGATTTTCAAGCCCTAGTTTGAAGGTCGTTTTTGGCCCGTTTCGTTGATTTGTAAGGGAAAAATGGCGTCAGTGCTAGGTCCTGAGAGCCAACAGAATCCGCAGGAAACCGCAGGGCAGGGGACCGTAGGGGGACCGCAACTAATTTTCTCCGGAGGAATGGACATTTGGGGATGCACGGTCCCCTTCATCGCAGAGGCGTGAGTCGCGGCGTGTTGGTCGTGCCTGCGCTAATGCCCATCCGAAGGGTGCTCTGTTATCGGCCCACTGGTGTGCAGGTTCAAAGGGTGCCCAGGCCTGACCTCGGCACCCGCGGTGTGAGCACTTGTCCGTCGCGCCGAGGCCAAGCTAGCAGTAGAGCCCCCGCCCTCGACTCGAGGTCATGGAAGATCGTATCCGGGGCCGGCAGGCGATACTGTTCGAGGTGGCGCAGGCCGTGAGATGGCGGCGGGCTACGGTCATGCCGTCAGCGCAGAACCCTTGAGCCGCGGCTGGACACACGATCAACCTAGGCCCGATGGGCCTTTTTTGCGGCCTCCATGGCCGAGAACACGACGAATAACGGGGCGAGTGGATGAATTACGAGGAGATGCCCAAGGCGGCGCTGGTAAAGCTGCTGATGGAGCACGACGAAACACGTGCCGCGGCTGGCAAGGACGGCATCGTAATGAGCTATGCCGGGCGCACCGCGCCGTGGCAAATCATCAAGCAAGTCAAGCCGAAGTTGTGCCAGATCAACAAGAGCGCATCGGTCGGTCCCGAGCAGGAACAGATCCTCAACGAGTTGTGGGACGGGGAGAACCTGTCTGCCATGACGACGCTCTACAAGTATCGCGGCCAGGTAGACCTAGTGCTTACCGATCCGCCTTACAACACCGGCGAAGACTTCCGCTACAACGACAAGTGGGACAAAGACCCGAACGATCCTGACCTGGGCGAACTCGTTCCCAAGGATGATGGCTCGCGCCATAGCAAATGGCTGCGCTTCATGACACCGCGGCTGTGGATGATGCGGGCAATGCTCAAGCCCGGTGGCGTCATAGCCATCTGCATCGACCATCGCGAGTTGTATCGCCTTGGCATGCTCATGGACGAGATCTTTCGCGAAGAGAACCGCCTGGGCATCATCAATTGGCAGAAGACGACGGCGAAAAACCAGTCGTCGAAACTCTCGCTGACCACCGAATACGTGCTGGTCTACGCGAAGTCGAGTGAGCGGGCCAAGACGGGAGCCGTGGAGCGATCGGCATTGGCTGATGCCCGATTCGGCAACGCCGACAACGACCTCTTCTCCGATTGGAAGCAGGGCGACTTGACGGGCAAGGGCGCGAGCAAGTTGGCCAACTACGCCATCCAGTCGCCCTTCACTGGAGAGTTTCATGACCCGGGCGAGCGCCACTGGGCGAACAAGCGCGCCCAGATCAAGGAGTGGGCTCAAGAGTGGGGCGTGGAATATGAGGACGTCGATATCGGCGACAGCCGCGGCAAGGCTCTGACGCTCAAGGGGTGGGCAACGGCCACTGAAGCACAACGAACGAAGATCATCGATAAGGCCGCTGCGGTGGCCAAGAAGCGCCTGGACCAGAACCAATGGCCGGTTCTTTACTGGGGCGTAGACGGCAATCAAAAGCCAGTGCGCAAGGTCTACAAGAGCCTGGTGCGCCAGGGAGGTGTGCCTACCACCTTCTGGCTGGACGACGATGAAGGCCCAACGGATGTTGAGGCCGTGTCATGGCTGCGCAAGATGAGCGGCCGGTCGCGTGATGGCGTGGAAGAGTTGGATGCCGTTGTAGGCAAGGGCCACAACTTTGAAACCGTAAAGCCCCTGCGCCTGATCAAGAAGATCATCCAGATCTGGTGCAAGCCCGATGGGATCGTGCTTGATCCTTTTGCAGGGTCGGGCACCACTGGGCACGCGGTCCTTGAGCTCAACCAGGAAACTAACGCGAAGCGGCGTTTCATCCTCATCGAGCAAGGCAACACTGACAAGGGCGACCACTACGCCAAGACCCTCACGGCCGACCGCCTCAAGCGCGTGATCACTGGCAACTGGAAGACGGGCCAGCGCGACCCATTAGGCGGTGGGTTCCGTTTCGTCTCACTCAAGCGCGAGAAGATCGACGCCCAGGCAGTCAACGCCTTGGCACGAGAGGAAATGATTGACCTACTGCTCACGAGCTATTGGGACAAGGCAGAGAAGGCGAAGTCCTATCTAAAGCGCCTGCCGGCAGGCGAGCACAAGCACCTGTTTGCCGTGAACTCCAAGGACGAAGGGTTCTATCTTGTGTGGACCTCTGGCGAACAGCCGTCGCTGCTCACGCGGGCCGTGTTCAAGGAGATCGCCAAGGAGGCGAACGACAACAAATTGGCGTCCCGATATCACGTCTATGCCGCAATGGCGCCTTATACCGGCACCGACATCGAGTTCTACAAGATCCCCGATCGCGTGCTGGAGCACATCGGCTTCAATACCCGGGCAGATGCATACAACAACGAGGACGTCGTGGATGCTTGAGCTTAAGCCGTTCCAGATTCGCGCAGCCAAGCAAATCGCCGAGCGCTACTCCGCCTTTGATAGCCACCCGCACCGGCCGCTCCATAAGGGCACGAAGCCCCGGCCGTTCTACCAGGCGCTATCCGCCATCACTGGCGCGGGCAAGACACCGATCCTAGCGGAAGCGGTGGCGCTCATGCGCCTGCACTTTAAGGCCGAGCCCATAGTTTTCTGGATGTCGAAGGCGCGGTCTGTTGTCCAGCAGACCTACACCAACTTCTCGGACGGCGGGAAATATGCCGTCATCGTCGAGGACTTCAGTGTGATCCGGGCCCGAGACCTTGAGCCCCACATCATCGCCGATGGCTCCATGCCGTTGATCGTCATGGCAACCACAGGCCTGTTTAACAACAAGGAGCAGGCCGACGGCGCTCTGAACATCTACAAGCGCGACGAGGACCTGTTCGGCGATAAGTCGCCCTGGGATCGGTTGATCGAGCGAGATGCCGGCGGCGTGCGTAGGCCGCTCATCATCGTCTACGACGAAGGCCACAACCTGTCAGACCAGCAGACCGCCATCCTGGCCGAGCTGGAGCCTGACACCTACCTTTTGGCTAGCGCTACGCTCAAGTTGCCTGCCAATTTCGCGAAGTCTGTCCTCAATCCCATGGTCCAGTGGGTCGAGGAAACTGCCGACGAAGCCGACGGCGCCGTGTTCTTCGGCAAGTTGAATGCACTAAACAAGGAAGGGGCCGTAGACCCCCATGGATTCGCAACGACCGCGGTGGACAGCAACGCGGTGATCAAGGCAGAACTGATCAAGACCGCCGTGCAGTTTGACGGCAGCACGGCACCGATGGAGCGATGCCTGGACGACCTGTTTGAGCGGCTTCAGTTGATCGAGCATGAGATCGCGACACGGGGTCTAGGCTTCACGCCAAAAGCCATCTACGTCAGCAAGACGAACATCACTGACGAGGGCGATCGGGACGACCCGACCAAGCCGTTCGCACACCGCAATGCACCGCCCATTCGGATCTGGCGCTACCTGGTGGACGTCAAGAAGGTGGACCCCGCCAAGATCGCTATATACGCCGACTTGAAGTTCATCGAAGGCACCAAGCCGTCAGAAGTCAACCTGTTCTCCAAGGGCGATAACGATTTCGACGATTTCCAGGCAGGCGACTACCAACACATCATCTTCAACCAAGGCCTCCAGGAAGGCTGGGACGATCCAGGGTGCTACCTGGGCTACATAGACAAGAGCATGGGCTCGCAGATCCGAGTCGAGCAGGTCATCGGCCGCGTGCTGCGTCAGTTTGACGCCAAGCACTACGACGCGCCGATCCTCAACTCGGCGCACTTCTTCCTGCGCGTAGATAAGAAGAATGTGTTCACCGAGACCATTGATGCGGTCAAGGCCAAGTTGCGCGAGGGCGGTGCTGCAATCGAAATCGTCCAGTCCTACGGTGCGACCGATGGTGGTTCCGATGAATTGGAGCCGAAGGACGAGGCCGACGTTCAACTCCATCACGTCAACGCAGATGCAGACGACGCAATCGCCGCGATCGGAGAATTGATCTCTCACTTCCCCACCATTAAGGAGGGGGAGGGCGACACGCTCGGCAAGGCGCAGCAGAAATCGGAAGTGGTGGACCTAGAGGATCTGGGCAAGAAGGGAGTTGCGGACTGGCAGACCAGTGGCCACTCCAACCGCGTTCGGTTGCGTTGGTTAGTTAACATGGCCATCCGCAGCCGGTCCCGTGGTGCGCAGGCCGTGGTCGACCTCCAGTCGCCGAAGTTCGATATTCGGGTTGAGGCCAATAGCAACGCCCATTTTTGGGCGGAGAAGTTGGCGCAGGAGATCGTGGCCACCTACTACCAGCGGACGGCGCTCGTCTACGAGAGCGCCAAGCCGTTTGTGTTCCCGGCCATGCGCGTCCCAAAGAAGGCGCAGGCTTTCGACAATGGCCTGTATGAGCGCTATGCCGGGTTCAACAAGTTCGAACTTCTGTTTGGCAACGCTTTGGATGCGTTGGGCCCGGTGTGGCACCGCAACCCAAGCAACGGCGGGTTCCGGATTCCATTGCTCACCGAAGGCGACAGCGCGTCGTTCTTCCCAGACTTCCTTGTGTGGAAAGGCAAGTTCGTATTCTGCCTGGACACGAAGGGCGGACATTTGTTGACCGATGCAGTGGCCCGGAAACTGTTCGACATCCAGGATGAGGGCATTACCAAGATACTTACGCGCTTCATCACCGAGGGCAAGCAGACCAAGCTCGGTGAAAAGCCGACCAAGGGCGGCTATACCGTTTGGAAAATGAAGGCAGGATCGCCCGCGGCCATCCACCACGCGACGATTGAAGCCGCGGCAAAGGAGTGCCTGAAGGTCTGACGCCAATCTTCATTGCGTCTGACACAGAAGGGCCTTCGAATGGCTACGGCGTCCGTTTTTTGAGAAGGTCGGGATGAACAGGACAGTTTTTCAATTGACGGAGCCGGAACGCAATGACGCGGTGGCCGAGCACCGCTTCTACGTGGAAGAAGCCAAGAAGCGCTTGCTATCCCAGTTTGAGAACATTTCTGTGGAAGCCGATCAGGCCGAGCAAAGCCACTGGGACGCATCGGGTCAGTTTTTCGACCCCGAATGCCACGACGAGGGCAGTTTGGCTGAGGCGGCGCGTGACCACGGGATTGTCTTCTATCAACTCTTGACCGAGATGCACGGTCGCACCCGCTTGAGCGTGGTCGCGGGTATGTATCACCATTGGGACAAACGGTTACGGCGCTTTCTGGTGCGCGAGATGAGGTGGCCTGGACTGGTGCCGGGGGAGCACACGCGGCGGGCACTTTGGAAAATCGATAGCGCGAAGCTGGAAGCATTTTTGCTTGCGCTGGGCATAGACGTTCGAGCCTTCCCTCGTTTCAAGAGGCTGGACGCCATGCGCCTAGTGGTGAACGTGTTCAAGCACGGCGAAGGCAAGGCTCTAGATAATCTTCGCCAGCTTTATCCGGAGTTCGTGCCGCTGACCGGTCCCCATGTGCCAAACGTCCCCGATGACACGGCCATGGTCGTCACCGACGCGCACGTGGAGGAGTTTGCCGATGCCATCGAGGCGTTCTGGCGAGCCCTGCCAACGGAGCTGGTGTTTGATGCCAGTGTCGAGTTGAACCTGCCGGACGAAATCGCCAAGGGCCACCGCAAAGACGCGGAAGCAGCGGCCCGCTGAAACGCCCACCACCGAACCATGACCCAGGGGCCGCGCATTCGGCTCTATCGTGATTCACTCAGAGCAAGAGCTCGGCCAAGCTGGGTTGAAGGGGTTCGAGGTGGGCAGAGCCCAAATAATCGTAAAGGAGGGGGTGCATGGGGATCGATTGGAATAAGTATGTGAGTCCAACGGCGATGTGGACTAGACGCACTGCGCCAATGGCACTAGAGGTCCTCTTGGACTTCGCCAAAGTTCCCGGGACAACTCTTACCTATGAAAGGCTTGCTCAAGTGCTACTTGAACGTTATGGCGAACCGGAAATGCACAACAAGCAGCACTACGGAAAGGCGCTAGGGGCAGCAGCGGAAGCAATCATCGGGGAAGCGAAGGCAGGGGGCATAAGTGTGCCGCCCATTACGGTCATTGTTGTCAGTAAGGCAACTGGATATGCGAGCCGCGGAGCCGACCAGTTCGTCGACCGGCTTAAGGACGGGAACTACGCGGAACACGACTCGCGACGGCAAGAGATCTTGAAGCAAGAGCAAAAGAAGGTCTGGAATTTCGGAGAGGAGGGGTGGACAGCAATACAGGTCTTACTTGGGCATAGGCCGCTCAAGCGAAAGGCCCGAAAGAAAGTGGGCACCACCTTGCCCCCTGCGGCAAGAGGTGGAAAAGGCGAGGGTGTGATGTTGCCCCACAGATCCGGAGCCCAAGAAGCGATACTTTTCTCGCAACTTGGAGTTCGACATGA
>LXQJ01000055.1:0-915 GCA_001683895.1 Luteimonas sp. ANT-B3E
CTGCACGTATTGCGGCGTTCGCATGTGGTCATAGACCCTTCCGAGATCGGGATGCCTGCGCGGTCGGCGCGCCTCTACCGGTGCACTGCTGAGCACCTGAAGGCCCGCCAGGACGGCGGGCGGCATGCGTCGACAAACATCGCCGCGGCCTGCTTGTGCTGCAACCAGCGACGCCACACGCGCAAAGCACCCCTTGCTCCCGAAGCTTACCGAGCGCTGGTCCGGCTGCGCGTTTCTCGCGGAAGATGGTGGCCCACCCCTTCCCCATCCTTAAGGAAGGTCTGAACAAGTGGCTTTGAAAGTTTTGGTCGTCGATTCCTCGCGTTCTCGGGCCGCTTCAAACATGGCACTCGTCGTGACTCTCTCGAAATGCACTAAGCCCGAAAATCAAAGCCTGTTTTCGCGGCGTTCTGCCGCTTCTGCTGTTACTTACGCGTACTTCGGACGCAACTTCCCTGCTGGATCGAGCAGCTGCTTTCGAACCATCCACAGGTTCGACAGTGCGAACAGCATCATCAGTTGCGCCGTGTTCTTCGTCAGTCCGCGGAATCGAGCCTTTGCAAAAACGAACTGCCGCTTCACTACGCGGAACGGATGCTCGACCCGCGCGCGGATGCGGGCCTTCGCCGTTTCGATCGCTTGCAACCGGTCCTTCTCCTTGCGCTCGGGCATCGCCTTGAGCCTTCCGCGCTTGGCCCCGATCTTCCACGTCAGCGCCTTGCGCACGACGCGCTTGTCGGCCCCGGTGTAGCCGGCATTGGCGTGCACGACTTTTTCCTTGCCGTGCAGCAGTTCATCAACAACTTCAATGTCGGCTTCGTTCGCGGCCGTCGTCACCACCGTGTGCACGAGTCCCGAGTCCGTATCGACGCCGATGTGGGCCTTCATGCCGAAGTACCACTGGTTTCCCTTCTT
>LXQJ01000055.1:1030-11940 GCA_001683895.1 Luteimonas sp. ANT-B3E
CGTCTACGATGCTGCCGCGCTTGAGCATCGGGCCCTTGCGCGTCAGCAGCGAATCGACCTGGTCGACGATCATCGGCGCGAGATCGTTCGTCTCGATCAGCCGCCGGAAGTTGAGAATGGTGGTCTCGTCCGGGATCGCCTGCAGCGTCAGTTTGGCGAACTTGCGCATCGAGCTGATCTCGTAAAGCGACTCTTCCATCGCCGGGTCACTGAGACCGAGCCAGTTCTGCATCAGGTGCACGCGCACCATCACCTGCACCGGGTACGCCCGCCGGCCACGCCCGGCGACGGGATAGAAGGGCTCGATCACCTTCAGCAGCGAATCCCAAGGGACAACCTTGTCCATCTCGGCCAGGAACAATTCGCCCCGCGTGGTCTTCTTCTTGGCAGCGTATTCCGCATCGCCGAAGCTCATCTGGTCCATGCAATGTCGCCTTGTTCGCCAGCCCCAATTTCATCGCATTTCGAGGAACTTGTTCAGACCTTCCCTAGCTCTGGCTCTTTGCCAACGCGGGCGCCCCCTCGGCATCGACCGTCGCATGCACTGGCAGCGTTGGTTGCACATCCATCCGTCGCGCGACGGGCCGCGGCCCGATGAAATGCCGTTGACGCGCCGGCCGGTACCGTGCACGCCCCGTCCGGAGTCCATCATGAGCGAACCGCAGTCCGCCCTCGGCCGTAGCGCCCAGATCCTCGCCTTCCTGCTGAAGTACCGCGGTGCCGGCGTGTTCAGCGGCATCACGCTCGACACTGCGCCGGCCGATATCGATGCGCCCACCGTCGACGGGCGCCCGGAGGAGTTCGTCACCGACCTCGAGGCGCTGGGGCCGACCTTCGTCAAGATCGGCCAGTCGCTGTCGACCCGCCCCGACATGGTGCCGCCCGAGTACCTCGCCGCGCTCGAGCGCATGCAGGACGACGTCGCCCCGGTGCCGGCGGACGCCATCCGCGCGGTGGTGGAGGATGAGCTGGGAGTCAAGATCTCGACCGCGTTTTCTGCGTTCGACGACACCCCGATCGGCAGCGCATCGCTGGCGCAGGTGCATCGCGCCACGATGCGCGACGGGCGGGCGGTCGCGGTCAAGGTCCAGCGGCCGGACATCCAGGAGCAGATCCGCGCCGACCTCGACATCCTGGCGAACCTTGCGCGCCGGGTCGACGGCGCCACCGACATCGGTCGGCGCATGCAGTTCGCCGACTGGGTGAACGAATTCCGCAAGACGCTGCTGGCCGAGCTCGACTATCGGGTCGAGGCCGAGAACCTGTCGCGCTTCGAACGGTACTTCGAGTCCTATCCCGAGCTCTTCGTCCCGAAGCCGATCTGGGACTTCACCGCGCAGCGCGTGCTGACGATGGAGCTGGTCGACGGCACCAAGGCCACCGACATCACCGGGATCCGGCGCACCGAGTCCGACCTTGGCGGGCTTGCGGCGACCCTGATGCGCGCCTATCTGGACCAGATGTTCGTACACGGCGAGCTCCACGCCGATCCGCATCCCGGCAACCTGCTGGTGACCGCCGACACGCGCCTGGCCCTGCTGGACCTGGGCATGGTGGTGCACGTCCCGCCCGGGCAGCGCGAACGGATGCTCAAGCTGCTGTTTGCGGCGGTCGACGGCCGCGGCGAGGAGGCGGCAAGCGAATCGATCGCGATGGGCACGCGGCTGGAGGACTTCGACGAGACCCGCTACGTGCGTGAAGTGGCGCAGCTGGTCGCGCGCTATGCCGCGCGACGCGGCGCGCGCGCGGCGCCATCGGAGTCGCTGTCGGAGGGCCGCCTGGTGCTGGAGCTGGTGCGGCTGGCCACGGCGTGCGGCCTGCGCACCCCGCCGGAGCTGAGCCTGCTCGGCAAGACCCTGCTGAACCTCGAGCGCGTCGCGCGCGCGCTCGACCCTGGCCTGGACGTCAAGCAGGTGATCGAGGACCACCTCGAAAACATCATGCGCGCGCGGCTGCGCAAGTCGTTCTCGGCCGCCAACCTCGCCAGCGAGCTGATGGAGGTGCAGTCGCTACTGCGCGAGTCGCCGCGCAAGATCGGCGACCTGCTGTCACTGCTGGCCGACAACCGCATGCAGGTCAAGGTGACGGGGCTGGAGGAGTCGCACCTGCTCGAGAGCATGCACAAGATCGCCAACCGCATCAGCGCCGGGCTGGTGACCGCGGCACTGATCGTCGGCGCCGCGATGATGATGAGCGTGGATACCGACGTCAGGCTGTTGGGCTACCCGGCGATCGCGCTGGTGCTGTTCGTCATCGCGAGCGTGCTGGGCCTGGGCCTCGTCGCGAGCGCGCTGTTCGGCGACCACAAGCCGAAGCCGCACGAGGAGCGCGGGGCACGCTGAGCTGACCTCCGGGATCGCGGCTGCCACGGCGGGCCGCACCGTCGGTTTGGGCTTTACGTGGGCGCCGCCTAGAATGCCCGGCCCGTTCTTCCCATGATCCCGATGTCCTCGCCCTTCGGCCCGCAGACCGTGCTCGACGTCCGCCACTGGACCGACGAGTACTTCAGCTTCACCACCACCCGCAGCGACGGCTTCCGCTTCGACAGCGGGCAGTTCGTCATGATCGGACTGCAGCTCCCGCATGCGGCGGGTGGTACGCGCCCGCTGCTGCGCGCGTATTCGATCGCCAGCGCCAGCTGGGAAGAGCAGCTGGAATTCTTCAGCATCAAGGTGCCCGATGGCGCGTTGACTTCGCGGCTCAAGGACATCCGCCCCGGCGACGAGGTGCTGGTCGGGCGCAAACCCACCGGCACGCTGCTGGTCCACGACCTGCACCCGGGCCGCAACCTGTACCTGCTGGGCACCGGCACCGGGTTCGCGCCGTGGCTGTCGATCGTCCGCGACCCGGCCACCTACGAGCGCTTCGAGCGCGTGGTGCTGTGCCATGGCGTGCGCATGGCGCGCGACCTCGCCTACCGCGAGCACGTCACCGTGGAGCTGCCGCGGCACGCGTTGCTCGGCGAGCTGCTGCGCGACCGGCTGCTGTACTACCCGGCGGTGACGCGCGAGGACCATGCCTTCGGCGGCAGCCGCCATCGCGGCCGGCTCACCGATTTGGTCGCCAGCGGGCAAATGATGCGCGACCTCGCCTTGCCGCCGCTGGACGCCACGTGCGACCGCGCCATGCTGTGCGGCAGCCCGGCGATGCTCGAGGATTTCCGCGCGCTGCTGGATGGGCGCGGATTCAGTGCATCGCCGCGGATCGGCGTGCCTGGCGACTACGTCTTCGAGCGCGCCTTCGTCGAGAAGTAGGCGCGCATACTGGGGTGCCCACCGGAGCACCGTGATGAAACTCATGATCGCCGTCGACGGCAGCGCCGTCAGCACCAGGGCCGCCACGTTCGTCGTCCGGCTGGCCAAGAAGCTGGCGACACCGCCCACGATCGTGCTGGCCTCGGTCGACACGCCGCTGTTTCCCGGCGCCTCGCGCAAGCTGGGCGCGGCCGCGGTTGCGCGCTACCACGCCGAGAACGCGGAGCGCATGCTCGCACCCGCGCGCAAGGTGCTGGCGCGCGCGAAGCTCGACGTCGACGAGCAGGCGCTGGTGGGCGACGTGGCGGATACCCTGCTCGCTGCTGCGCGCAAGGGACGTTGCGACCTGGTGGTGATGGGCTCCCACGGCCGTGGCGCGGTCAAGGGCATGTTCCTGGGCTCGGTGTCGGCCAAGGTCGTCGCACAGAGCAGCATCCCGATCACCATCGTCCGCTGACCCGTCGCGCGGCCCCGCCCGCGCCGACCTTCCGACGCCGCCTGTGGAGTTTCCATGCGCACGACCCGCCCGCTGCTGCTCCTGATCGCCTGCCTCGCACTGCTGCCGGCGTGCCTGCCCCGCGGTGATCCGTCGCGCCCGATCCCGTACACGCTGCACCCGGCCGCAGGCGGCGATGCGAAGCGGCTGGTGGTCGTGCTGCCGGGACGCGCCGACGACGTCGACGCGCTGCGCGACAGCGGCATGGTCGCGGCCATCCAGGGCGCGTGGCCAGACGCCGACGTGGTGCTGGCGGGACTGGCGATCGGTTTCTACCTCGAGGGCCGCGCGCCGGAACGGCTGCGCGACGAGATCGTCGCGCCGATGCGCGCGCGCGGCTACGACGCGATCTGGCTCGCGGGTGCGTCCATGGGCGGCATGGGCGCGGTGCTGTACGACCTGCGCTATCCCGGCGAGGCCGACGGCCTGGTGCTGCTGGCGCCGTACCTGGGCGACCGGCCGATCCTCGACGAGATCACCGCGGCCGGCGGCGTCGCGGCCTGGGAGCCCGGTCCTCGACCCGCCATGGCGTCCCGCAGCACCGTGCAGCGTGACCTCTGGCGCCAGGTGCGCAGCTGGACGCGCGAGCCGGAGCGCGCGGCGGGCGTGTGGGTCGCCTACGGCGACCGCGACCGCCTGCGCGGCGCGATCCCGCTGCTGGCACCGGTGCTGCCGCCGGACCAGCTGCTGGTGCGGCCCGGTGGCCACGACTGGGACGTGTGGTCCGCCGCGACGGCCGAGGTGCTGCTCGCCGCGGATGCGAAGGCCGGCCGCCAGCCGAGGGCGCCGACCGCCTCGCCGTGAGCGCTCGCTACGCGGCCTGCGCGCCGCGCGGGCGCGCTCAGCCCAGCGCCGACGCGATGTCTGGCGCGATCGCGTCGGGAGACTGGGTGGGTGCGTAGCGCGCGTTGACCCGCCCGTCGCGACCCACCAGGAACTTGGTGAAGTTCCACTTGATCGCGTCGAACCCGAGCAGGCCACCCTTCTCGGCCTTCAGCCACGCCCACAGCGGATGGGTGCCAGCGCCATTGACGTCGACCTTCGAGAACATCGGGAAGTCGACGCCGTAGTCAAGCGAGCAGAACGCCGCGATCTCGGCTTCGTCGCCCGGCTCCTGGTGGCCGAACTGGTCACACGGGAATCCGAGCACCACCAGCCCCCGGTCGCGATGCTCCCGCCACAGCGCCTGCAGCCCGGTGTACTGCGGGGTGAAGCCGCAGCGCGACGCCACGTTGACCACCAGCAGCACGTGGCCGGCGTAGTTCGACAGCGGCACCTCGCGGCCGTCGATGTCGACCGCGCTGAAGTCGAAGGCGGTGGGCATGGGCTGGCTCCGGAGGGGGCGCGCGGCGCCGAGGATGCCACTGTACGCGCGGCACGCGGCGCGAAGGGGCCGGGCCGGGCCGCGTCCACGTGCCTTTCGTCATGGGCCCCCGACGGGGCCGTCGGCTACCCTTCGGGGTTCCGCTCTTTGAGGAACGACCTGATGAAGCACCCGCTGTCCCTCGCCCTCGCGGCGATCATCGTCGCCGGCGCGCCCGCGCACGCCCAGTCCACCGCCGCCCCGACCACGGAGGCCACCGTGCCCGCAGACGCCGCGTCCCGCCAGGGCAACCCGTTCTTCAGCGAGAGCACGCTGCCGCTGCGCTACCCGCATTTCGACCGCATCCGCGATGAGCACTTCGCCCCGGCCTTCGACGCCGGCATGGCCGAGAACCTGCGCGAGGTCGCCGCGATCGCCGACAACCCGGAGCCCGCCACGTTCGACAACACCATCATCCCGATGGAGAAGGCGGGCGAGACCCTCGGCCGCGCGACCAGCGTGTTCTTCAACCTCGTCGGCACCGACACCAACGACGCCCGCCGCAAGCTGCAGGCCGACTACTCCGCGAAGTTCGCCGCGCACCGCGACGCGATCACGCTGAACCCGGAGCTGTTCGCGCGGATCAAGGCACTGTACGACGGCCGCGCCGACCTGGGCCTCGACGCCGAAGCCGTGCGCCTGGTGGAGCGCTACCACACCAGCTTCGTGCGCTCCGGCGCCAACCTGTCGGAGCAGCAGAAGGAGCGCCTGAAGGCGATCAACAGCGAGTCGGCCGGGCTGGGCACGCAGTTCAGCCAGAACGTCCTGGCCGAGGTCAACGACTCCGCGATCGTCGTCGACGACGCCGCCGAGCTCGACGGCCTGACCGAGCAGCAGGTCGCTGCCGCGGCGGAGGCCGCCAAGGCCCGCGGCATGGAAGGCAAGTACGTGATCACCCTGCTCAACACGACCGGGCAGCCGCCGATGTCGCAGCTGACCGACCGCGCGCTGCGCGAGCGCCTGCACAAGGCCTCGGTCGCCCGTGGCAGCCGCGGCAACCAGTGGGACAACACCGCCATCGTCTCCAAGGTGGCGAAGCTGCGCGCGGAGCGCGCCACGATGCTCGGCTATCCGACGCACGCCGCCTACGTGCTGGCCGACGAAACCGCGAAGACGCCGGAAGCGGTCAATGCGATGCTCGCGCAGCTGGCGCCGGCGGCGGTCGGCAACGCGCGCAAGGAGGGTGCCGCGCTGCAGGCGATGATCGACCGCGAGCAGCAGGCCAAGGGCGAGCCGACGTTCCAGCTCGCGCCGTGGGACTGGGCGTACTACACCGAGAAGGTCCGCCAGGACGAGTACGACTTCGACGAGTCGCAGCTGAAGCCGTACCTCGAGATGCGCAGCGTGCTCGAGGACGGGGTCTTCTTCGCCGCCACCGAGCTCTACGGCATCAACTTCAGGGAGCGCTCCGACCTGCCGAAGTACCACCCCGACACCTGGGTCTACGACGTCATGGACGCCGACGGCAGCCAGCTTGCGATCTTCATCTTCGACCCCTACGCACGCGCCTCCAAGCGCGGCGGGGCGTGGATGAACTCGTATGTCTCGCAGTCCGGCCTCGAGGGCACCAAGCCGGTCGTCGCCAACCACCTCAACATTCCCAAGCCGTCGGGCGACCAGCCGACGCTGATGACCTGGGACGAGGTGACCACCACGTTCCACGAGTTCGGCCACGCGCTGCACGGCATCTTCTCCGACGTCCAGTACCCGTATTTCAGCGGCACCAGCGTGCCGCGTGACTTCGTCGAGTTCCCGTCGCAGGTCAACGAGATGTGGGCGGACTGGCCCTCGATTCTCGCCAACTACGCCAAGCACCACGAGACCGGCGAGCCGATGCCGCAGGCGCTGCTCGACAAGGTGGTCGCCACCGCCAAGTTCAACCAGGGGTTTGCGACCACGGAGTACCTGGGTTCGGCGCTGCTCGACCAGCGCTGGCACCAGGCCACCGCGGAGCAGATCCCCAACGCGACGGGTGTCATGGACTTCGAGGCCGCGGCGCTGAAGGCGGTTGGCGTCGACTACGCGCCGGTGCCACCGCGTTACCGCACGCCGTACTTCAGCCACATCATGGGCGGGTATTCGGCGGGCTATTACGCCTACATCTGGTCCGAGGTGCTCGACGCCAACACCGTCGAATGGATCAAGGAAAACGGTGGCCTGACCCGTGCCAATGGCGACCGCTTCCGCGCAACGCTTCTGTCGCAGGGCGGCAGCAAGGATGCGCTGCAGCTGTTCCGCGACTTCAGCGGCCTGGAACCCGACATCCAGCCGCTTCTGGAGAAGCGCGGTCTGGTGGCGGACGTGAGCGACGGCGCGCCGCCGCGGGCCGTCGATCCGGTTCCTCCGGTCAACTGATCGCGCCGCGACGGTGTGGATGAGCATCGGCCGCCTGGCGCAATCCGGGCGGCCTTTTTCATGGCTACGTCATCGCCATGATGCGCGGCGCAGCTACCGACCACGTTTCAACGGCCGTCGCCCCCGACATGGCGATCGCGCGCTGCGACGCCCAGGTCCGGCTGGTCGATGAAGATTCCATCGACTCCCAGGCGGAACAGTCGAAGCGCCTCGTCAACCACCTGTTCCACGTCGCCGTCAGGCGTGCGCGCGAGGAACGGCGCCTCGGCCCGCAACGTGTACGGGTGGACCAGCAGCCCGGCGGCGCGCGCGTCGGCAAGCAGGGGATGGACGTCGCCGGTCAGCCGTGCACGGACGCCGTCGACGGCGTCCACGTCGCCAACGATGCGTGGCAGCAGCTGCGATTTCGCCGGGCCGACGCCGCGCGCGTAGGTGGCCCGGATCCACGCCAGACCCAACGGCCGGGCAAGGTCGCCATAGGTCACCGCCCCGCGGTGTGCGGGACCCAATGCCGCCCGCAGGCCCGGATAGCGCGCTTCAAGATCGTCGCCGTCGGCTTGTGCGCGGACGAGGTCGTAGGGGGCACCGTCACCCAGCCCGCCCATCAGCTGCACCAGCGGGAAGGCGACGCCGGCTTCCGGCATCGTGGTGCGCTGCAGCTTCACCAGATTGGCGACCTCGAAGCTCTGGACGAACACCCGTTCCGGGTCGGTGAACCCCTCGCCGTGCAGCGTATCCACCAGGCGACGGCCGAGGTCGATGCCGATCGCCGTGCCATCGAGGCGCCTGCCCTCGACCGCGAAGAACGTCGGGTGCTTTGTCTCCATGTACAGGCCCACGGACCGTCCCTTTGCCTCCGCGGCGCGCACCAGCGCGATGATCTCGACCAGCGTCGGAATGCCTTCATCTCCATTGAAGAGCGCGTTGCCGGGACGCAGCGCCGGGATCCGTTCGCGCGCTCGCAGGGTACGCAGCTCGGCCAGCGTGAAGTCCTCCGTGAACCACCCGGTGACCTCGACGCCGTCGATGCGCTTGGTGGTGCGCCGCCCGGCGAACCCGGGATGGTCGGCAATGTCGGTGGTGCCCGAGATGTCGTTCTCGTGGCGCGCCACCAGCACGCCGTCGCCAGTGGCGACGAGGTCGGGCTCGATGAAATCCGCGCCCTGGTCGATCGCGAGCGCATAGGCCGCCAGCGTGTGCTCCGGTCGATAGCCGCTGGCACCCCGGTGCGCGATCACGATCGGACGAGGGAGCGCGACCGATCCGTCCGCCGCAGCCGGCCCGGTCATGGGTGCCAGGTGCACGCACGCCGACAGTGACAGCAGCGCCGGGAGTACCGCTGCGAGGTTACCCGCTGCGTGGCGCGACCTGTTGATGTCCTTCATTCTCCCTCCCGATCTGGTCGATGCAGGCCGCTGCAGGTTGGCCATGTCTGCCGACCCTGAAGCCGTCCAGTAGCTCCGAGCCTGCGGGCGCGCTGGCGACCCCGAGACCTTGCCGTCGCCGACATGGTCGCCCATGCGGTCGACATGGCGATGACAGCGCCACTGCGTTGCATGCGGGGGATGGGACCGGTCGCTACCATGCGCCATGGACGGCGACCCCAGGCTTCCCCCACATCACCTGCGCGACTGGCTCGAGGCGCATGCACGGATCTTCATCCTGACAGGAGCCGGCTGCAGCACAGGCTCGGGTATCCCGGATTACCGTGGCCCCGACGGCGCGTGGAAACGTCCGCCGCCAGTGACCTACCAGGCGTTCACCAGCGAGCGGGCGACATACCAACGCTATTGGGCGCGAAGCTTCACCGGTTGGCCACGCTTCGACGGGGCGCGGCCTGGCCCCGCGCACGTTGCACTTGCTGCGCTGCAGGCATCCGGTCGGGCGCCCACGCTGGTGACCCAGAATGTCGACGGCCTGCACCAGCGCGCCGGCGGCCACGAGGTGATCGACCTGCACGGGCGACTGGACCGCGTGGTCTGCCTGGCGTGCGCGGCGGCGCTTCCGCGCGCATCGCTGCAGTCCCGGATGGCAGACGCCAACGCCGCCTGGGGACCGCCGCTGGCCAAGCAGGCACCGGACGGGGATGCCGACGTCGACGACGCCGCAGCCGCGGCGTTCGTGCCGCCGTTCTGCGACCAGTGCGGCGGGTCACTGAAACCGGACGTCGTGTTCTTCGGTGAGAACGTGCCCCGCCGGCGCTATGAACACGCCCGCGACGCGCTGCTGGCCGCCACCGCGATGCTGGTCGCCGGCTCGTCGTTGATGGTGTACTCCGGGTTCCGCTTCGCACGGATGGCGCGCGAAGCGGGGCTGCCCCTGGCCATTGTCAATCGCGGCCACACCCGGGCCGACGACCTCGCCACGCTGCGGGTAGACGCGGAGGTCGGCGGCGCGCTGGCCGCGGCAGTGCTTCCGCCAGATGCGCGGCGATGACCTTCAGGCGCCGGGCCCGGGTCCGGCGACAAACAGGTCGCGATAGGCCGGCGCGACATGCGGCAACAACACCGACGCCGGCACCTCGACAGTGTGCAAGCCGTCCGAGTAAGGACCCACCTGATATGGGGGGAAGACGAACCGCAGGCCGCTCAATCGCCCGTCGCGGGCAACCATCGGTTCGAACTCGGAGAAATTGGCGGCCTCGGGCTCCGACCCCTCGTCGATCAGCCGCCCGGCCGAGCGCATCAGCTGCGCGCGTTCGGTCGGCTCCAGCTCGTCGGCATCGATGCGCTGCGACAGCGCCGCATGCAGCTGCTCACGGACGAATGCCGATACTGCGCGCCAGCCTGCAGCCTCCCCGACCAGTGCCTCCGCGCGCAGCATCGATGCGCGCTCCGGCAGCCAGACAAAGCGCGCGACGAGCGGATTGCCGTGCGCGCCGCCGGTATAGCTGCTGCCGTCGGCAGCGACTGCCACCACGCGCGGGCTGTCCGTCAGCGTGGTGAAGGCCAGCGACAGGTCATAAGGAGACGTCGGCGGCGTGTCACCCAGCTCCTCGACTGCCTGCATCAAGTCGGCGCGAGTGCCATCGGCATAGCGCTTCAGGGCAGCGGCCAGACCCGGGTGCGCATCGATCCCCCGCGGATAGCTGATGCCGACAAGGTAACGGCGGTCGTTCTCGATGACGTCCGACAGATCAGTCGTTGCGCCCCCGGGCGTGGCCGCGGCCCCCTGGTCTGCGCCGGCCAGTGGCGCCGATGAAGGTGCAGGCGCCTGGTCGCGGCCACAGGCCGTGACCAGGAGGATCAGCAACAGCAGGCACGGGACTCGCAGCATGGGAACGTCCAACGGGAGTGGAATAACGCAAGCTTAACGATCTCGCGTGACGTTGGCATCCACACCGGGGACACATGACCCCGCCTTCAACGCGCGCGCAAAAAAAAGGTTCTTCTCCCAAGTGAGGGAGTGGCGCACGGCCGACCCGGTTAATTTGTGGTTGTCG
>LXQJ01000056.1:0-2783 GCA_001683895.1 Luteimonas sp. ANT-B3E
AAGGAGGTGATCCAGCCGCACCTTCCGATACGGCTACCTTGTTACGACTTCACCCCAGTCATCTGCCACACCGTGGCAAGCGCCCTCCCGAAGGTTAAGCTACCTGCTTCTGGTGCAACAAACTCCCATGGTGTGACGGGCGGTGTGTACAAGGCCCGGGAACGTATTCACCGCAGCAATGCTGATCTGCGATTACTAGCGATTCCGACTTCACGGAGTCGAGTTGCAGACTCCGATCCGGACTGAGATCAGGTTTCTGGGATTGGCTTGCCCTCGCGGGTTTGCAGCCCTCTGTCCTGACCATTGTAGTACGTGTGTAGCCCTGGCCGTAAGGGCCATGATGACTTGACGTCATCCCCACCTTCCTCCGGTTTGTCACCGGCGGTCTCCTTAGAGTTCCCACCATTATGTGCTGGCAACTAAGGACAAGGGTTGCGCTCGTTGCGGGACTTAACCCAACATCTCACGACACGAGCTGACGACAGCCATGCAGCACCTGTGTCACGGTTCCCGAAGGCACCAATCCATCTCTGGAAAGTTCCGTGCATGTCAAGGCCAGGTAAGGTTCTTCGCGTTGCATCGAATTAAACCACATACTCCACCGCTTGTGCGGGCCCCCGTCAATTCCTTTGAGTTTCAGTCTTGCGACCGTACTCCCCAGGCGGCGAACTTAACGCGTTAGCTTCGATACTGAAGACTCAATTGTCCCCAACATCCAGTTCGCATCGTTTAGGGCGTGGACTACCAGGGTATCTAATCCTGTTTGCTCCCCACGCTTTCGTGCCTCAGTGTCAGTGCTGGTCCAGATGGCCGCCTTCGCCACAGATGTTCCTCCCGATCTCTACGCATTTCACTGCTACACCGGGAATTCCGCCATCCTCTACCGCACTCTAGCCTGCCAGTATCCAATGCAATTCCCAGGTTGAGCCCAGGGCTTTCACATCAGACTTAACAAACCACCTACGCACGCTTTACGCCCAGTAATTCCGAGTAACGCTTGCACCCTTCGTATTACCGCGGCTGCTGGCACGAAGTTAGCCGGTGCTTATTCTTCCGGTACCGTCAGGACTCCCGGGTATTAGCCGAAAGCTTTTCTTTCCGGACAAAAGGGCTTTACAACCCGAAGGCCTTCTTCACCCACGCGGCATGGCTGGATCAGGCTTGCGCCCATTGTCCAATATTCCCCACTGCTGCCTCCCGTAGGAGTCTGGACCGTGTCTCAGTTCCAGTGTGGCTGATCATCCTCTCAGACCAGCTACGGATCGTCGCCTTGGTGGGCCTTTACCCCGCCAACTAGCTAATCCGACATCGGCTCATCTATCTGCGCGAAGCCCGAAGGTCCTCCGCTTTCACCCGTAGGTCGTATGCGGTATTAGCGTAAGTTTCCCTACGTTATCCCCCACAAATAGGCAGATTCCGATGTATTCCTCCCCCGTCCGCCACTCGCCACCCACCAAGCAAGCTTGGCTGTGCTGCCGTTCGACTTGCATGTGTTAAGCATGCCGCCAGCGTTCAATCTGAGCCAGGATCAAACTCTTCACTTAAGTTTTGCTGCTTCGTCCCAAAGGACTCGGCATATAGCTTTGAGTGCAGAATCCGACCAAGCCCCATCACTACTCGATTACTCGCATTTGCATGCTTTCTTGATTCGTTTTGGAGACTGTGTCGAACATCTGCGATGGACAGTTATCCACCACCAGACGCCCGCACAAGTCACCTGCGCACACTGTCAGAGATCGTGGAACCGGCCTCAGCGCCTGGTCCCGTTTGGCCGGCGCCGAAGCATCTGGCCGAGCCGCACATCTTACATCCTTTTCCGTGGCCGTCAACACCCTGTGAGGAGTTTTTTTGACGCCCTGCCGGGTTGCGTTGTGACTGCAGCTCGGCGGGGCGCGCATTGTGCATGGCAGCAACGGGTTTGGGAAGGGGCCACTGCAGATTTCTTCAGCTTGACGTCTGAAGGCTGCTGGCGGATGGTCTGCCGTTCCATCACCGGAGGCACCCGATGCGCATTTTGTGCTTGTTTTTTGCGCTTTTCCTCGGCTGCGCTGCCGGCTGCACAGCCATGGGGGGCGATTGGGTGGAGCTGAAGGGCAACCGCTACGCGGTCGAAGTCTCCGACGACGACGCGTCGCGCGCGCGGGGGCTGATGTTCCGAGACGCCATGGCCGACGACGCCGGCATGCTGTTCATCCACGACCGCACAGAGCATCTCGCCTACTGGATGAAGAACACGCGCATCGCGCTCGACATCCTCTACTTCGACGAAGGCCTGACGCTGGTATCGCAGCAGCGCAACGTGCCGCCGTGCCTCTCAGGGGTCAACTGCCCGGTGTATCCAAGCAGGGCGCCCGCTCGCTACGTCCTCGAACTCAATGCCGGCCAGGCGGCAAGGCTGGGGCTCGAGGACGGGGCGGCGCTCACCCTGGGCCCCGCGATCAGGCCCGCACGCTGACGTCGCGCACACCGCATGGTCTCCAGCCCGGCCGGCACGCTGCCAATGGGCGGCCAGCGACGCTCAGAGCAGCATCATCTCGAAGTCGTCTTTGGTGACGCCGCAGTCGGGGCATGTCCACGTGTCCGGCACGTCTTCCCAGCGCGTGCCCGCTGCCAGGCCCTCTTCCGGCAGCCCCACCGCCTCGTCGTAGATGAAGCCGCACACCACACACATCCATGTCTGGTACGCGGTCGACGGGGCGGTCTCGTTCATCGGATCATGCAGGCGTGGGGAGGACGCGCATTGTCCCATCCGCCACGTGAGGGTGCTGGCCCGCACGCGCATC
>LXQJ01000056.1:2910-23831 GCA_001683895.1 Luteimonas sp. ANT-B3E
TCGGATGACACGACGCGGCTGCTTGAGCGCGTGGCTACCGTATTGCCATACGTGGCCCTGCTGCAGTACCGCGCAAAGGGCCTCTCCGTGAAGCTGCGCGGGGAGCAGGCGCGCGCGCTGTCGTCGATATGTCGCCGCGCCGGTGTCCCCTTTTTCGTCAACGACGATCCAGAACTCGCGACCGCCGTCGGCGCGGATGGCGTCCATGTGGGCGCTGCCGATGCCGCCGTCGCCAGCGCCTTGTCCCGCATGCGCGGTGGCCTTGTAGGCGCCTCCTGCTATGCCGACCTGCAACTCGCGGAGGCCGCCGTCGCTGCGGGCGCCGCCTACGTCGCCTTTGGCGCATTCTTCCCGTCGACGACCAAGCCTGAGGCCATGCGCGCTGAACCGGGGCTGCTGCGCCGCGCTACCCACCTCGGCGTTCCACGGGTGGCGATTGGCGGCATCACGCCCGAGAATGCGGCATCGCTCGTCGCGGCAGGCGCTGACCTCGTCGCGGTGATCAGCGGTGTCTTCGACGCGCAGGACCCGGTGGCGGCGGCGCGCGCCTACCGCGCCTGCTTCTACTGATCCGCGACATCCACCCTCAGGAGCTGCATGGACACGACCCGTTCGCAAGGCCTGTTCGCACGCGCGCAGGTGCTGATGCCCGGCGGCGTCAACTCGCCGGTGCGCGCCTTCAAGTCGGTGGGAGGCGAACCGTTCTTCGCAAACCGTTCCGAGGGCGCCTGGCTGATCGACGTCGACGGCAACCGCTACATCGACTACATCGGCTCGTGGGGGCCGATGGTGGTGGGCCACAACCATCCCGCGGTGCTGGACGCAGTCATGCGCACCGCGCGCGACGGGTTGAGCTTTGGCGTGCCCAACGCGCTCGAAGTCACGATGGCGGAGACGATTACCCGCCTGGTGCCGAGCTGCGAGATGGTGCGGATGGTCAACTCCGGTACCGAGGCCACGCTGTCGGCGATCCGGCTCGCACGCGGCGCGACCGGGCGGTCCGCGATCGTGAAGTTCGAGGGCTGCTACCACGGCCACGGTGACTCGTTCCTGGTGAAAGCAGGCAGCGGGGCATTGACGCTCGGCGTGCCGACATCGCCAGGGGTGCCGGCTGCACTGGCCGACCTGACCCTAACCCTGCCCTACAACGACTTCGACGCCGCGACAGCGTTGTTCGTCGCGCGCGGCGACACGCTGGCCGCGATGATCATCGAGCCCGTCGTCGGCAACGCCAACTGCCTGCCGCCCCGGGACGGTTACCTGCAGCACCTCCGCGAGCTGTGCACGCACCACGGCACGCTGCTGATCTTCGACGAGGTGATGACCGGGTTCCGCGTAGCGCTGGGCGGCGCGCAGGCGCGGTACGGCGTCGTTCCAGAACTCACCACGTTCGGCAAGATCATCGGCGGCGGCATGCCGGTCGGCTGCTACGGCGGGCGCCGCGATCTGCTGTCGCAGATCGCGCCCAGCGGTCCGATCTACCAGGCCGGCACGCTCAGCGGCAACCCGGTGGCGATGGCGGCTGGGCTGGCGGTGCTGGAGCTGGTGCAGGCACCGGGCTTCCACGAGCGCCTGGAGCGGCAGACGCACCGGCTTTGCGACGGCCTGGAGGATGCCGCGCGCGACGCCGGCGTCGCTTTCAGCACGCAGCGCGTCGGCGGCATGTTCGGCCTGTTCTTCAACACCGGCCCGGTGGATACCTACGACCAGGCCATGGCCTGCGACCGCGAGCGGTTCAACCGATTCTTCCACGCGATGCTGTCCCGCGGCGTCTACCTGGCGCCGTCGGCGTTCGAGGCGGGCTTCATCTCTGCCGCGCACGACGACGCGGTGATCGACGCCACGCTCGACGCTGCGCGCGCGGCGTTCCGGGACGCCTCCTAGGTGGACACCGCCGGCGACCCTGGAGCCACGACGATGGCAGCGCCGTCGGGGGGGACGCAGGCGGTGCCGAGCACCTTCGAGCGCGACCTGCAACCGGCCAGTGATCGCGGCTTGCGCCATGCGATGTATCGACTGCTGTTCCACCACGACACCGGCGCCGAACGCAATTTCGACCTGGCACTGATCATCCTGATCCTCGCCAGCGTGCTGGTGGTCCTGCTGGACAGCGTGCCATCGCTGTCGCTCGATTGGCACCGCACGCTGTACATCGCCGAGTGGTGCTTCACGCTGATCTTCACCGCGGAATACGCGCTGCGGCTGTGGGTGGTCCGCCGTCCGGCCCGCTACGCCAGCAGCTTCTTCGGCATCATCGACCTGCTGGCCATCCTGCCCACCTACCTGTCGCTGCTGCTGGTCGGCAGCCAGTACCTGGTGGTGGTGCGGATTCTGCGGCTGCTGCGGATCTTCCGCGTGCTGAAGCTGGTGCAGTACTCCAGCGAGGCCGGGGTGCTGGTCACCGCGATGATGCGCAGCCGGCGCAAGATCTTCGTCTTCGTATTCACACTGCTCACCATCGTGGTGATCTTCGGCGCGCTGATGTACGTGATCGAGGGCCCGCAGAACGGGTTCACCAGCATCCCGACGTCGATGTACTGGGCGATCGTCACCATGGCCACCGTGGGTTTCGGCGATATCGCGCCGGTGACGCCGCTGGGCCGCATGGTGACCTCGGTACTGGTCCTGATCGGCTACAGCATCATCGCGGTTCCGACCGGCATCTATACCGCTGAGCTCGCCAACACGATGCGCCCGCAGCGCCGGCAGGTGCGCTGCCCGGAATGCGCGCTGCCGGAGCACGAGGTGGATGCGTGGTACTGCCGGCGCTGCGGCTGCGGACTGCCGCAGGGCTGATACGGCCGGCTGCAGGGATCCGTCCGCCGCCGTCCCACCATACTGGCGCATGGACCACGACCGTCACTGCGTCCTTCCGCCGGGCTTCCGGCAACCCTCCGGAGCCACCGCATGCGCATCGAGACCCTCGCCATCCACGCCGGCGGCGAAGTCGATGCCGCCACCGGCGCGGTGACGCCGCCGATCCACCTCGCCACCACCTTCCGGCACGGCCCCGCTGCGGAACGCGTCGCCGGCTTCGAGTACCAGCGCGAGGGCGACCCCACCAACGTGCGCCTGCGCGCGGCGCTTGCGGCGATGGAGGGGGGCGCCTCCGCTCTGACTTTTTCCTCGGGCATGGCCGCGATCGACGGGCTGCTGTCGTCGCTGCCCGCCGGCGCGCGCGTCGTGCTGCCGCGGCAGTGCTACAGCGGGCTGCGCGTGCTGGCGGCGGAGTTCCTGCCGGGCCTTGGCATCGCCACGACCGCGATCGACATGACCGACCTCGGCGCGGTAACCGCGGCGTGCGCCGGGGGCGTCGACGTGCTGTGGGCCGAGACGCCATCGAACCCGCTGCTAGAGATCGCCGACATCGCCGCGCTGGCCGCGATCGCGCGCGACCACGGCGCGCTGCTGGCCTGCGACAACACCTTCGCCTCGCCGCTGCTGCAGCGGCCGCTGGCGCTGGGCGCTGACGTGGTGATGCACTCCACCACCAAGTACATCGGCGGCCACAGCGACGTCCTCGGCGGGGCGCTGGTGTTCCGCGACGCTGGCGCGCTGCACGATCGCGTCGCGCGCAGGCTGCACATCACCGGCGCGACGCTGGCGCCGTTCAGTGCCTGGCTGACGCTGCGCGGCTGCCGGTCGCTGCCGGCGCGCATGGCGATGCACTGTGCCAACGCGCGCGCGGTCGCCGACTTCCTGGCCGTGCAGCCACAGGTCGCGGCCGTGCACTACCCCGGCCTGGCGACACATCCGGGCCACGCCGTCGCCACCTGCCAGATGCGCGACTTCGGCGGCATGCTCAGCGTGCAGCTGCGCGGCGGCCGGGACGCGGCACTGGCGGTCGCCGGCGCGCTGCGGCTGTTCACCAACGCCACCTCGCTCGGCGGCTGCGAGTCGCTGGTGGAGCATCGCGCATCGGTCGAGGGCGCCAACCCGGCGTCACCGCAGGACCTGCTGCGACTGTCGGTCGGGCTGGAGCATATCGACGACCTGGTCGCCGACCTGCGGAGCGCCCTCGCAGCAGGCTGAGTTGGCGGCGGGCGTCCCGCCCGGACGGAGGGCCGGCCGCCACGAAGCAGCCCCTGACCAGCACCGGCGAGGGATTGTGATTGGTAATCATTCTCATTATCATGCGGCCTCCCGTCACCGCGCGGCTCCGCTGGAGCCAGCTGCTCCCGAGGTCAGACCCGCATGCATCCCGTTGCCTCCCTCCGCCACTCGGGTTTCCGCGTCATGGCCGCTGCGTCCTGCATGGCCGTCGGCACTGCCGCCGCCGAGCCGGCCGCCGTCACAAACCTCGATGGCGTGGTGGTCACCGCCGCGGGCTACGAGCAGCCCCTGCAGCAGGCACCGGCCAGCATCACCGTGATCGAGGGTGACACGCTCCGCCAGCGCGACGTGCAGAGCCTCGCCGATGCGCTACGCGGCATCGAAGGCGTCGACGTCACCGGCCTGGACGCCCGTGACGGCAAAACCGGCAACCAGTCGATCAGCCTGCGCGGCCTCCCGCGCGACTACACGCTGGTCCTGATCGACGGCGTGCGCCAGAACCCGCGAGCCAACGTGACGCCCAATTCCTTCAACGACAGCCAGTCGGTGTTCATCCCGCCGGTCGCGGCGATCGACCGCATCGAAGTCATCCGCGGCCCGATGTCGTCGCTGTATGGCTCCGACGCGCTGGGTGGCGTGGTCAACATCATCACGCGCATGCCGGGTGAGCGCTGGAAGGGATCCGCCTCGATCGGCCGCGTGTTCCAGGGCGACGGCGATTTCGGCGACGTGTCCACGCTGGACGCGTACCTCGCCGGCCCGGTGGCGGGCGAGTTGCTGTCCGCGCAGCTGCACGCGCGGGTCTACGACCGCGAGCGCTCCGACATCGCCATCCCCGGGGTCGAGCGGCCACGGCCGATCACGTCCGACACCCCGACCATGGGCCAGAACCCGGTCGCAGCGGAGAACTACACCGTCGGCGGACGCCTGCTGCTGACCCCGAGCGACCGCCACGCCATCGGACTGCGGCTCAACCTGACGCGCCAGGACTACGACAATTCGCGCGGCGACATCGGCGCCCTCAGCCGAACCGGCAACCCCGCGTCCAGCGCCTGCAACGCGATCCCGGCGCCCAACCTGTGCCGTGGCTACGACACCACGCTGTCGTTCGACCGCGACCAGGCCACCCTGGACTACACCGGCCGGTTCGACCTCGGCACCTGGAGGACGCAGGTCACCCGCGACGTGCTTGAGACCCGCGGCCGCACGATCCCGCTCGGCAGCGGGCTGGCGCCGGCGGTGGAAGGCACGCCACGGGTGCTGGAACTGTCGACCAACCTGCTCGACAGCAGCTTCGTGTTGCCGCTGGACCGTCACACCGTCACCGTCGGCGGCCAGTACATCGATCCGGAACTCACCGACGGCCTTGCCGGCGGCGGCACGATCAGCGTCAGCCAGCACAGTCTGTTCGTCGAAGACGAGTGGCGCATCGGCGACGCTTTCACGCTGACCGGCGGGCTGCGCTACGACGACAACGAAGCCTTCAGGGGCGAGTGGACGCCGCGGCTGTACGGCGTCTGGCAGGCCAGCGCGCAGTGGACAGTAAAGGGCGGCGTGGGACGCGGCTTCCGTGCGCCCAACGTCGAGCAGTTGACCGACGGGATCATCGGCTTCGGCAACCAGGGCACGGTGCCGATCTTCGGCAACCCCGGCCTCAGCCCGGAAAAAAGCACGAATGTCGAGGCATCAGCGCTGTTCGCCGGGAAGCGGCTGTCGGCCCAGGGCACCGTGTTCCGCACCACCGTCACCGACCTCATCGAATCCGGCACCGGCGCCAACAGTGGGCGCGCCCTCAACATCGGCGAGGCGCGGCTGCAGGGTCTCGAGCTGGCCGCCTCCTTTACGCTCGGCGACGGCCTGTCCGTCGGCGGCAACTACACCTACACCGACAGCGAAGTGACCCGGACCCAGCTGGACACCGGCAATCCGGCGCAGCTCATCGCCAGCCGGCTGGGCGATCCGCTGGTCAGCGTGCCGCGCCACATGGCGAACGCCCGGCTGGTCTGGGCGCCCACGGTGGCACTGAGCACGTTCATCGAAGCCGAGGGCCGCAGCAGTGCCTTCCGTCCGCGCAATTTCCACGAGCCGCAGAACGGCGGCAACGCGCAGGGCCAGGTCGCACCGGGCGTCCGCGACAGCCGCGAGGTCCTCGGCGATTTTCGCGGCTACACGCTGCTCAACCTAGGCGCGAGCTACGAATTCAGCCAGCACCTGACGGTGTCCGGGGCGATCTACAACGTGCTCGGCCGCGAGTTCCAGGATTACCGGGCCTATGCTCGCTGCGGCAACGCCGGCTGCACGAACGCGGCCGGCTCGGCGGTCGCCTTCAGCAACGGCTACAACACGATCCAGGAGCCGCGCCGGGTCTGGCTGTCGCTGACGGCGCGCTTCTAGTCGCGTTTGCCCGCCGACGTCGGCGCGCGGGTCGCGCGGTGCTCAGCCGCCGGCTGGCTCGACGCATGCGCGCCGGTGAGCCGACACCGCCTGTCCCAGCCGCGCCAGCGCGTCCGCCACCTCGGCGTCGCTGATGTTCAGCGGCGGCACGAAGCGCAGCACGTCGGGTCCGGCCTGCAGCAGCAGCAGGCCATGTGCGGCGGCGTGGTCGCAGATGGCGCCGGCCTGCCCGGCATGCGCCGGCGCCAGCACCGCGCCCAGCATGAGCCCGCGCCCGCGGACCTGCGAGAACACGCCGCCATCGCGGTCGATCCGCGCCAGCCCCGCACGCAGCGCGGCCGACTGCCGCGCGACGTTGGCCGCGATGTCCTCGGAGGCCAGCTTGCGCAGCGCCACTCGCGCGACCGCCGCGGCGAGCGGATTGCCGCCGAAGGTGGTGCCGTGGGCGCCGAACTGCATCGTCTCCGCGACCTCGGGGCCAGCGAGCAGTGCGCCGATCGGGAAACCACCGCCCAGCGCCTTGGCCAGCGTCACGATGTCCGGCACCACGCCGTCCTGCCAGTGCGCGAACAGGGTGCCGGTGCGGCCCATGCCGCACTGGATCTCGTCGAGTACCAGCAGGGCGTCGTGGCGGTCGCACAGCGCGCGCACCTCGCGCAGGAACCCGTCGGCGGCGGGCATCACTCCGCCCTCGCCCTGCACGGGTTCGACCAGCACCGCGGCGACGTCGCCCGCGGCCATCGACGCCTCGAGCGCGGCGACGTCGTTGAAGTCGACGTATCGGAAGCCTGGCGGCAGCGGCTCGTAGCCCTCGTGGTACTTCGGCTGCGCGGTCGCGGTGACCGCGGCCAACGTACGGCCGTGGAAGCTGCCGCGGAAGCTGACGATCACGCGCCGTTCGGGCGTGCGCCCCTGCGCCGCGGCGCGCCTGCGCACGAGCTTGATCGCGGCCTCGTTGGCTTCGGCTCCCGAGTTGCACAGGAAGACCCGCTCCGCGAACCGCGATGCCACCACCAGCTCGTCGGCCAGCCGCAGCGGCGGCTCGCTGTGGAAGACGTTGCTGGTGTGCCACAGACGGCCGGCCTGGTCGGCGAGTGCGGCCAGCAGGTCCGGATCGCCGTGGCCGAGCCCGCAGACCGCGATGCCGGCGGACAGGTCGACGTACTCGCGGCCATCCCGGTCCCAGACCCGCGCGCCGAGTCCGCGCTCCAGTACCATCGCGCGCTGGCGGTAGAGCGGCACGTAGCGCCGTGCGCCCAGGGCCAGCAGATCGACGGTGGTCGCCCCGGCGGAGAGTTCGGAAGCGGTGGCGATGGTGCCGAAGGTGGTCATGTCGGTCACATCCGTGGACGCGGTATCCGCGTCAATCAAGGAACAGATCCGGCAGCAGCGGCTGCGCCGGGTCGATGCGGTAGCCGGACAGGTCGTCGACGCCGGCCGCGGCCAGCACCTCGTCATCGATCAGAAATTCGCCGCTGAACCCACGCGCGTCGCGCACCAGCACCGCGTGCGCAGCGTCGGCCATGATCGTCGGGCTGCGGCCGTTGCCCCCGGACACGCCCGGGATCATGTTGAGCGCATCGGTGGAGATCAGCGTCCGCGGCCACAGCGCATTGACCGCGACTCCCTGCGGCCCGAATTCGGCCGCGAGGCCAAGCGTGACGAAGCTCATGCCCATCTTGGCCAGCGTGTAGCCGGTGTGCGGCAGCCACCACTTGGGATCCAGCGACGGCGGCGGCGCCAGCGTCAGCACATGCGGGTTGGGCGCGCGCAGCAGGTGCGGCAGGCAGGCCTGCGCGCACAGGAAGCTGCCGCGCGCGTTGACCTGCTGCATCAGGTCGAAGCGCTTCATCGGCGTGTCGAGCGTGCCGCGCAGCCAGATCGCGCTGGCGTTGTTGACCAGGATGTCGATGCCGCCGAAGGCCTCGACCGTGGCCGCGACCGCGGCCAGCACCTGCTCTTCGTCACGGATGTCGCAGCGCAGGGCCAGCCCGCGACCACCGGCGGCGTCGACGGCAGCAGCGGCGGTGTGGATGGTCCCCGGCAGCCGCGGGTTGGCCACCGACGACTTGGCCGCGATGGCGACATTGGCGCCGTCGCGGGCCGCGCGCTGGGCGATCGCCAGGCCGATGCCGCGCGAGGCGCCGGTGATGAACAGGGTCTTGCCTGCGAGGGTGGTCATGGTGGGCAACCCGGCCGTGGGATCGAGGCCGCCATTGTAGGAGCCGTTGCGCGTCCGGCGCGGCGGCGCACGCGACACGTCGTCGCCGGTCCGCGGGTGCTCAGGCCCGGGGGCCGCGGCCCTCGTTGTCCTCCCAGCGCAGCAGCCGCCGGGTCACGAAGCGGTACACGGGCTTGCCGCTGGCGAACCATGCCTCCCGCACCCAGGAAGTGCGCTTCAGCAGCCGGCGCTCGACCGGCGTGATGCTCCCGGGGCAGTAGGTGCGCTTGTGCTTCAGCAGGTGGCGCAGGTCTTCCCGCGCCAGCAGCCGCAGCCAGCGCGCGCGCGGCGCGCCGCGGACCGCCAGCTGGAAGTCGATCAGCGCCGGACGTCCGTCCTCGCGCACCATCCAGTTGGCTTCCTTGGCGAGGTCATTGTGGGCGACGCCGCGCCGGTGCAGCGCCTGCAGCAGGCGGCGCGCGGCGTGGAAATAGCCGACGTCGCCGTGAGGCGGCCGCAGATGCATCGCCGCGCCGTCAAGGTAGCTGCGGTCGAGGATGCGGCCGTCCCAGCGCAGCAGCCGCGGCGCGTCTTCCATTCCGTCGATCGCGCGAAGCGCACGCGCCTCGCGACGCGCCAGCCACCACGCCGGCAGCCGCAGCCACGTCGGCACGTGGCGCAGGTCGCGACGGATGAAGGCGCTGCCATCGTCGTCGCGCATCAGCGCGATGCGCCCGAAGCTGTCGGCCTTGAGCGCCTGGATTTCGACCGCGTCGTCGCCGTGCATCGCGGCATTGTAGGGGCCGGACGCCGCGCGCCTTGGCAGCCCTGCCCTACAGCGCCATCGCTGAATGCCACCGACCGCCCGCGACGCCACGGCGCAGCGGGCGTCGCGGGAGCGACGCGCACCCCTGCCATACTCCGCCGCGATGACCGCCTGGCTCGAGAACACCGTCGCATGGATCGGCGCGCATCCCGTCGCCGCCGGCTGGGTGATCTTCGCCATCGCGTTCTGCGACGCGGTGATCGTGCTCGGCGCGATCGTCCCCGCGCTGCCGCTGCTGTTCGCGATCGGAGTATTGATCGGACTGGGAGAGATATCGGGGCCGTACGCCGTGGCCTGCGCGGCGCTGGGCGCGTATGCAGGCGACGGCACCAGCTACTGGATCGGGCGTCGCTGGGGCGACCGCCTTCGCGGCGTGTGGCCATTCTCACGCTATCCGTCGCTGCTGGACCGCGGCGAGACGCTGTTCCGGCGCAACGCCGTCAAGAGCATCTTCATCGCGCGATACGTTGGCCCGGTACGGCCCTTCGTCCCTGCGATCGCCGGCATGTCGAAGATGCCGCTGCGGCGCTACCTGCCCGCGAGCGCCGCGGCCGCGGTGAGCTGGGCGCTGCTGTTCCTGGTGCCCGGCTGGCTGCTGGGCGAGGCCTACGACGCAGTGGCCGCGGTCGCCGACCGGCTGGCGATCGTGCTCGCCGCGGTGGCGACGCTCATCGCGTTGACCTGGGCGACCGTGCTCTACACCTACCGCTGGTTCGCAGGGCGCGCCGATGTGCTGCTGGCGCGTGCCCTGAAGTGGACCCGGGCGCATCCGCGGCTGGGCCGCTACGCCGCGGCGCTGATCGATCCCAATCGCCCGGAGTCGGCGTCGCTGGTGCTGCTGGCGGCATGCCTGCTGGCGATCGGCATCGCGTTCTTCGCGCTGCTGGCGACGATGCTGGTGCGCGGTGGCCCGCTGCTGATGGACCTGCGCGTGCACGAGTGGATGTACGAGCTGCGCAATCCCCTGTCGGACCGGCTGATGGCCGCGATCGCGGCGGTCGGCGATCCCACGGTGCTGGTACCCGCCTCCGCGGCCGTACTGGGCTGGCTGGTGTGGCGTCGGCGGTGGATCGCCTCTGCGCACTGGGTCGGCGCGCTGGCGTTCGGGTTGGTGCTGACCACGGTGCTCGGCCTGGCGGTCGACATGCCGCGGCCGCCGACGGCGCTCAGCGGTTTCGGCTTCCCGGCGGTGGGGGTGACGATGGTGACGGTCACCTTCGGCTTTTTCGCAGTGCTGATCGCACGCGAGCTGCCCGGACGGCAGCGGGTCTGGCCCTACCTGGTCGCCGGCGCTACCGCGGCGCTGGTCGGCTTCGCACGGCTGTATCTCGGCGCGCACTGGCTGTCGGACATCGTCGGCGGCGTGCTGCTCGGCATCGTCTGGCTGCTGGGGCTGGGGATCGCCTATCGACGGCACGTGGCGCGGTCGTTTTGGATGCGGCCATTGGCGGCGATTTTCTACGGCGTCTTTGTGGTGGCGGCGCTCTGGCACGCACCGCGGGCGATCGACCCGCTGCTGGCGCGCTTCGCCCCTGCACCGGCGGCGGCCTCGCTGCCGGCCAACGCGTGGTGGGACGGCGACGGCTGGACCACGCTGCCGTCGCAGCGCAACGAGCGCGATGCCAGCCGACGCTGGCCGTTCGACCTGCAGATCGCCGGTGGGCTGGTCCCGGTGCGCGCGGCCCTCGAGGCACGCGGCTGGCGCGTGCAGCCGGAGGCCGGGTGGACGCAGACGCTCGGGCTGCTGGACGACGACACGCCGCCGGGCCGCCAACCGGTGCTGCCGGCGACGGTGGATGCGTCGGCGGAGACGCTGCTGCTGCGGCGTGCGCGCGGCGATGGCCGGCTGCAGGTGCTGCGGCTGTGGCGTGCACCTGTGCAGCTGGGCGACGGCACCCCGCTGTGGCTGGGCACCACGCAGACGATGCGCCACGCCCGGCCGTTCGGGCTCTTCGCCCTCTGGGAGCCACAGGCCGATGATGGTGACGCCTACCTGGCGGTGCAGCGCGACCTTGCAGCCTTCCCGTCGCGCGAGACGCCGCATCCGCGCTCGGGCGTGCCGGTACTGCGCATCCGCAGCGACTAGCGGCGCGGCGACATCGACCTGTCCCCCGGCGTCACGCGATCAGCGACAGCAGGCGCTCCATGCGCGCATGGGGGTCGTCTTCCTGCAGCAGTCCCTGTCGCTGCTCGTCCGACAGCGGCAGGATCTCCGTCAGCCGCCAGCCGACCCACGCCGCGTCGTCGAAGCGCTCCTCGCTGAACTGTCCCGTCCCGGTCTTCTCGACGATGCGCTGCAGCAGCGTCGCCAGCAGCGCGTGCTGCGGCTGCACCGGCAGCGCCGGGTCCGGCGTGCGCCACGCCACCTCACCGACCAGCAGCCCGTTGTCGCGCACCCGGGTCTGCGAGACGTGGAACCGGCGCGCGCCCCGCACGCGCAGGGTCAGCAGGCCGTCATCGCCGGTGCCGAAATCCTCGATCACCGCCTCGGTCCCGACCGCCGCCGGGATCGCCGGAGCGCCGGCCTCGCTGCCCTCGAGCACCAGGCAGATGCCGAACCCCCTGCCGCTGCGTCCGCACTCACGCACCAGGTCGAGGTAGCGCGCCTCGAACACGCGCAGGCCCAGGCGTGCGCCCGGTACCAGCACGGTCTGCAGCGGAAACAGTCCGATCACGTTCTCGTCGTCCATGGCGCCGATGTTAGCGGCGCGGCGTGCATGCGGCGTCCACTGCGTGCGCGGACGCAACGTCCCGCGTTCGCAGACGCGTCAGTCGGCGCTGCGCAGCGCGGCGAGGAACCGACGCGGCGCCGCGTCGAAACCGCCGTTCGACATGAAGACCACATGGTCGCCGTCGCGCGCGATCAACCGCATGGTCGCCACCAGCGCATCGACGTCGGGCACCGCGTGGCCATCGCCGCGCAGCGCCGCGACCACCGCGCCTGCGTCCCACGCCAGCCCCGCGCGCTGCAGGAACACCACCACGTCCGCCACCACCAACGACGGCGCCAGCGCCGCGGCGTGCGCACCCGCGCGCATCGAATGGCTGCGCGGCTCCATCGCGACCACGATCCGGGGCCCTGCGCCGACGCTCGCGCGCAGGCCGGCGAGCGTGGTCGCGATCGCGGTGGGGTGGTGTGCGAAATCATCGTAGACGGTGATGCCGTGCGCCGTGCCCACGACTTCCATCCGCCGCTTGACGCTGCGGAATGCGGCCAGCGCCGGCAGCACTTTCGCGACATCGACGCCCAGCGCCGCGCACGCGGCCAGCGCCGCGAGCGCGTTGAGCACGTTGTGCTCGCCGAGCAGCGCCCAGTGCACCTCGCCGACCGCCTCGCCGCGATGGAGCACCAGGAATGCGCTGCCGTCGGCGGCGATCAGTCGCGCCGACCACTCGAAGGCATCGTCGAACCCGAAGCGCTCGACCGGCGTCCAGCAGCCCATGTCCAGTACCCGCGCCAGATGCGCGTCGGCACCGTTGACGATCAGCCGCCCGCGGCCGGGCACGGTGCGCACCATGTGGTGGAACTGGCGCTCGATGGCCTCGACATCGGGGAAGATGTCGGCGTGGTCGTACTCGAGGTTGTTGAGGATCGCGACCAGCGGCCGATAGTGGACGAACTTGCTGCGCTTGTCGAAGAACGCGGTGTCGTACTCGTCGGCTTCGACAACGAACGGGAACGGCGCCGGATCGCAACTGCCGTCCACGGCCCGGCCCGCCCCCGCGCCGTCCCCTCCGCTGCCGGGGTGCCGACCGAGCCGCGCCGAGACGCCAAAGTCCTCGGCGACGCCACCGATCAGGAACCCGGGCTCGCGTCCGGCGGCGTCCAGCAGGAAGGCGGCGATCGTGCTCGTGGTGGTCTTGCCGTGGGTGCCGGCGACGGCCAGCGTGTCGCGGCCGGGCAGCACGCGCTCCGCCAGCCACTGCGCACCCGAGGTGTAGCGCAGGCCGGTGTCGAGCACGTGTTCGACCGCGGGGTTGCCACGCGACAGCGCGTTGCCCACGACAACCACGTCGACGTCGGCGCCGATGTTGGCGGGTGCGTAGCCCGCCGTCAGCGCGATGCCGAGCGTCTCCAGCTGTATCGACATCGGCGGGTAGATCGCCTGGTCGCTGCCGTCGACGCGGTCGCCGAGCTCGCGCGCCAGCGCGGCCACGCCGCCCATGAACGTCCCGGCGATGCCGAGGATGTGCAGTTCCAAGATCGTCTGACGGGTCAGCAGGCGGCGCGCGCGGGCGTGATCGCCGCGACGATGCGGTCGAACACCTCGTCCAGCGTGCCGACACCGTCGACCGTCGTCAGCTGGTCGTGCGTACGGTAGAAGTCGATCACCGGCGCGGTCTGGGTGTCGTAGACCTCGAGCCGGTAGCGCACGGCCTCGGGCGTGTCGTCGGCCCGGCCTTCGTCGCGGCCGCGGCCGGCCAGGCGCTCGACCAGCAGCTCGTTGTCGACTTCCAGCTGCACCGCGGAATCCATGGGCTGGCCAAGGCGCTGCAGCATCACGTCAAGCGCCGCGGCCTGCGCCAGGTTGCGCGGGTACCCGTCGAGGATGAAGCCGCCGCGGGTGTCGTCGCGCGAGAAACGGTCCTCCAGCATGCCGAGCAGGATCTCGTCGGACACCAGGTCACCGCGCGCCATGACTTCCTTCGCCTGGCGGCCAAGCGAGCTGCCGGCGGCGACCTCGGCCCGCAGCAGGTCCCCGGTGGAGATGTGCGGCACCTGCAGGTGCGTCTTCAGGCGGGACGCCTGCGTGCCCTTGCCGGACCCGGGGGCGCCGAGCAGTACCAGTCGCATCGATTGCTCCAGAAACAGGAAGAAGTCCGATCGCCGGCGGACGCTACACTCCTGCGCATCGCGGCAAATCCCGCGCCAGCTTACCGCAAGCCCCACGCCGGCCCCGGTAGGCGGCTCGCGTCCATCCATCATCTCCCGAGGCAGCCATGGCATCCGGAACCCTGCTCTACGCCCAGTCCGGCGGCGTCACCGCCGTCATCAACGCCACCGCGTCCGCGGTCATCACCGAGGCGCGCGCGCGCAGGGTGCGCGTGCTGGCGGCGCGCAACGGCATCCTGGGCGCGCTGCGCGAGGACCTGATCGACACGTCGAAGGAGTCGATCGCCGCGATCCGCGGGCTGGCGCACACGCCCGGCGGCGCGTTCGGCTCCTGCCGCTACAAGCTGAAGTCGGTCGACGCCGACCGCGCGAAGTACGAGCGCCTGCTGGAGGTACTGCAGGCGCACGACGTGCGCTGGTTCCTCTACAACGGCGGCAACGACTCCGCCGACACCGCGAACAAGGTGTCGAAGCTGGCCGCCGAGTTCGACTACCCGCTGACCTGCATCGGCGTGCCGAAGACCGTCGACAACGACCTCGCGGTGACCGACTGCTGCCCGGGCTTCGGCTCGGCGGCCAAGTACACCGCGGTGTCGGTGCGCGAGGCGGCGCTGGACGTGGCGGCGATGGCCGAGACCTCGACCAAGGTTTTCGTGTACGAGGCGATGGGCCGCCACGCCGGCTGGCTGGCGGCCGCCGCGGGGCTCGCCGGCAAGGGCACGGACGACGCGCCGCACCTGATCCTGTTCCCGGAGCGCGCCTATGACGAGGCCGATTTCCTCGCCCGCGTCGAGAAGATCGTGGCGCGCGTCGGCTACTGCGTGGTCGTCGCCAGCGAAGGCATCCAGACCGCCGACGGGCGCTTCGTCGCCGATGCCGGCGGCGGCAAGGATTCCTTCGGCCACACGCAGCTGGGCGGGGTGGCGTCGTTCCTGGCGGGCCGGGTCAAGGACGCACTGGACATGAAGGTGCACTGGACGCTGCCGGACTACCTGCAGCGATCCGCGCGACACATCGCGTCCAGGACCGACCTCGAGCAGGCACTGGCGGTCGGCAAGGCCGCTGTCAAGCTGGCGCTGGCGGGCCGCAACGCGACCATGCCGGTCATCGTGCGCACGTCGGACAGCCCCTACCGCTGGAAGATCGGCGAGGCGTCGCTGGACAAGGTGGCCAACCACGAGAAGAAGATGCCCGCGGGCTTCATCCGCCGCGACGGCTACGGCATCACCGCCGCGGCGCGTGCCTACCTCGAGCCGCTGATCCGCGGCGAGGCCTATCCCCCGTACGGCCGCGACGGCATCCCGGCGTACGTGACGCTCAAGAATGTCGGCGTGCGGAGGAAGCTGGCGGCCTGGAACGAGGCGGGCTGATGGCGCGACGGCAAGCGCAATCGCAAGGGCGACTCCGGCTGGTTTCGCGAGGGATGCCGGTGGCGGAGAGCTGCTCCGCCTCTCCGTCCGGCCATCCATGGCCGGGTGGTTTCGGATGATCAAGCTGGGTTCGCGGCCGCCCGATAGAGTCGACGCGCTGGGCCAAAAGAAGCGCTGAAACCCCAGCACCCACCGCGCCTCGACGGGGTTCGGGGGTGTCGCGTAAAGGGCACATGGATGTGCCCGCCGGCGAGTTGGCCATGGATGGTCAACCGAGCCGGTAGCGATATCCCCGGACCGCAGCGCGATTGCCCGAGCCCGGGCTCCGGCCTCTACCGACGTTGGCCTCCAAAAGCCCGTCGTCTCGGGGTTCTCTCCAAAGAGTCCAAAGCCCGGGCACAGCGTCGGCTCCCAACGTGAGCGACGCAAACCAGACAACCCATCGCACCTTGGCCCCACAGCCCAGGACCCGGGCCCGGACCCGGACCCGGGCCGAGCGTCGCCCGGCTACCCCTTAACCGCAGCCAGCGCCTTCCACCACCATCTCGGCGGTGAACATCGGCACCGCCGCCATGGTGCCGGTCGCCGCGGCACGCTTGGCTTCGTCGAGATAGATGCGCGCCTGGCCCTGGCCGTCGCGAGTCGGGGCCTGGTCGACCGGATGGCGCCACGCGCGCACGACGGCCTGCTGCGTCGGGCAGTCGGCGCGCGGCACGCGCAGCACGTCGTTGAGGATCCAGCCGGTAGCTGTTGACGGGCGTGCCTGGGCGGCGTCGACGAAGCGTGCGCGTGGCTGGCAGTTGGCGCTGGTGCGCACTGTCGAAACCCGGTACGGGGCGGCCGCGTCGCCGGTGAACAGGCCTTCGATCCGCGTGCAGGCTTCGGGGATCCGGCGCAGCGTATGCGGCGTGCCGATCGCCTGCGGCGTGATCGCGCCGCGCGTGATCTCGGGAGTGGCATCGGCGGTGGCGGGCGTTGCCGCGTGCAACGGGGCCGCGATGGCGATGAGCGCCAAGGCAAGCAGCAGGGTCTGGCGCATCGGTGGAGTCCAGTCGGCGGGGCAGGGCGCGCAGACTCGCACGCGCGCGCTGAACACCCGGTGCGCGGGGCGCCGGAGGCTGTGCGATAGTCCGGCCGGCAACACTTTCGTCTCATCCCTGGGGAGGGATCTCATGCTCGAACAGCAGGCTTTCTGGCTGGCGCTCGTCTGCGCCGGCCTGGCGATCGTGTACGGCGTCGTGTCGGCGCGGTGGATCCTGGCGCAGCCCGCCGGCAATCCGCGCATGCAGGAGATCGCCGCGGCGATCCAGGAGGGCGCGGGCGCGTACCTGCGCCGGCAGTACATGACCATTGCGGTCGTCGGCGTGGTGCTGTTCCTGGTCGTCGGGCTGGTGCCCGCGCTGGGCTGGACCACCGCGGTCGGCTTCGCGATCGGCGCGGTGCTGTCGGGCGTCGCCGGCTTCATCGGCATGTTCGTATCGGTGCGCGCCAACGTGCGCACCACGCAGGCGGCCACCGTCGGCCTCAACGAGGCGCTGGCGGTCAGCTTCCGCGGCGGCGCGGTCACCGGGATGCTGGTGGTGGGCCTGGGCCTGCTCGGCGTCGCCGGCTATTTCATGTATGTGATCGGCGACGGGCGCGACGCGCTCGCGGTCGATGCCGCGCTGCAGCCGATGATCGGGCTCGCCTTCGGCTCGTCGCTGATCTCGATCTTCGCGCGGCTGGGCGGCGGCATCTTCACCAAGGGCGCCGACGTCGGCGCCGACCTGGTGGGCAAGGTCGAAGCCGGCATCCCGGAGGACGACCCGCGCAACCCGGCGGTGATCGCCGACAACGTCGGCGACAACGTCGGCGACTGCGCCGGCATGGCGGCGGACCTGTTCGAAACCTATGCGGTCACCATCATCGCCTCGATGCTCGTCGCCGGCATCGCGTTCGCGACCTACGGCTGGGCCGGCGTGGTGTACCCGCTGGTGCTCGGCGCGGCGGCGATCGTTGCATCGATCGTCGGCACGTTCTTCGTCCGCGTGCGCGACGGCGGCAAGATCATGAACGCGCTGTACCGCGGCTTGGGAGTGTCCGGCGTGCTGGCGGCGATCGCATTCTACTTCATCACCAACAGCATGTTTCCCGCGGGGCTGGCAATGCCGCTGTTCTGGTGCACGCTCGTCGGGCTGGTGCTGACCGCGCTGCTGGTGGTGATCACCGAGTACTACACCGCGACCGAGTACGCGCCGGTGCAGCAGGTCGCCAAAGCGTCGGAGACCGGCCACGGCACCAACGTCATCGCCGGCCTGGCGGTCTCGATGAAGTCGACCGCCGCGCCGGTGCTGGTGGTCGCCGCCGCGATCTGGACCTGCTATGCCATCGCCGGCCTGTACGGGCTGGCGATCGCGGCGACCGCGATGCTGTCGATGGCCGGGATGATCGTCGCGCTCGACGCCTATGGGCCGATCACCGACAACGCCGGCGGCATCGCCGAGATGAGCGGGCTTGACCCCGACGTGCGTCGCACCACCGACGCGCTCGATGCGGTCGGCAACACCACCAAGGCGGTGACCAAGGGGTATGCCATCGGGTCGGCCGGCCTGGCTGCGCTGGTGCTGTTCGCCGACTACGCGCACAAGCTGTCGGTGTCTGGCACACAGGTGAACTTCTCGATCGACAATCCCAATGTCGTCATCGGCCTGCTGATCGGCGGCATGATCCCGTACCTGTTCGGCGCGATGGCGATGCAGGCCGTCGGCCGCGCCGCCGGCGCGGTGGTCGAAGAGGTGCGGCGCCAGTTCCGCGAGATCCCCGGGATCATGGAGGGCACCGGCAAGCCGCAGTACGACCGCGCGGTGGACCTGCTGACCAGGTCCGCGATCCGCGAGATGGTGCTGCCGTCACTGCTGCCGCTGGGCATCCCGGTGATCGTCGGGCTGACGCTGGGCGCCGATGCGCTCGGCGGCCTGCTGATGGGCACCATCGTGACCGGCCTGTTCCTGGCGATCTCGATGTGCACTGGCGGCGGTGCGTGGGACAACGCCAAGAAGTACATCGAGGAAGGCCACCACGGCGGCAAGGGCTCGGAGGCGCACAAGGCCGCGGTCACCGGCGACACCGTCGGTGATCCCTACAAGGACACCGCGGGTCCCGCGGTCAACCCGCTGATCAAGGTCACCAACATCGTGGCACTGCTGCTGGTACCGCTTCTGTAGCGCGCCAGGCAGCCGGCCGCTGCCACGCATGCATCCACGACATCGCCCCGCACCCGCGGGGCGATTTTTTTCGCGCGTCGACCCAGTGAAGCTCCTGACGCAACGGTCGCCACACGGACATCACCCTGCCTGCGGCACCGTGGCGGCTGATCGACCCCTCCATTCATCACGTGCCGTCGCCAACGCCACGCCGGGGTCGTCCACTTTTTTGGGAGGGAGTTCCATGGGACCCATGACCTGGCAACAATCGCTGCAGACGTCGTTCGGCGTTTATCTGCCCAGCATCCTCGGCGCTATCGCGATCTTGCTCATCGGCTGGATCGTAGCCCTGGTGGCCAGCGCCGCCACCCGCCGCGGGCTGGTCGCCCTGCGCGCCAACCAGCGCCTCGCGACCCAGACCGCCACGCCGGTCAACATCGAGGGCATCGCCTCCCGCGTCGTGTTCTGGGCGATCCTGCTGTTCGCGGTGCTCGGCATGTTCAGCGTGCTGCGCGTGGACGGGGTGTCCGGACCACTGTCGACGCTCGCCACCACCGTCATGCTGTACCTGCCCCGGATCCTGCTGGCAGCCGGCCTTGCCGCCCTGGCGTGGCTGGTGGCCACGGTCGTGCGCGGGCTGGTCAACCGGTCGCTGGCGGCGACGCGGCTCGACGAGCGCCTGTCGCAGGAAGCCGACATGCAGCCGCTGTCCAACACCATGGGCAACGTGGCGTACTGGGTCGTGCTGCTGCTGTTCCTGCCGGCAATCGTCGGCGCGCTGCAGATCGACGGGCTGATGGTGCCGCTGACCGCGATGACCTCCCAGTTCCTCGGCATGCTGCCCAATATCTTTGCGGCGGTGCTGATCGGCGTCGCGGGCTGGATCGTGGCGCGCGTGGTGCGGGGGCTGGTGACCAACCTGCTGGCCGCGACCCGTATCGACCACCTCAGCGAGCGTCGCGAGGAAACAAATGGCCTGAAGCTGTCGGAGCTCGGCGGCACCCTCGCCTTCATCCTCGTCATCGTGCCAACCCTGATCGCGGCACTGGACGCGCTGCGCATCGACGCGATCTCCGGCCCTCTCACCCGGATGCTGGACATCTTCCTGACCGCAATCCCCAACGTGCTCGCCGCGACCGCGATCCTGCTGCTGGCGTGGTTCGTCGGCCGCTTCGTCGCCGGACTGGTCACGCGCCTGCTTGCCAATCTCGGCTTCGACCGGATCCCGGAGCGGATCGGGCTGGCGCATGCGTTCGGGCCGTCCCCGGCGCGCGCGTCAACGGCCGGGACCTCGTCGGTCATCATCGACCCGACCATGGCGGAGTCGTACGCGCCAGCCGCCGGCAATGCGGCACCGCCGCCGGCGCTGGACGCGGTCGATGCCGGCAGCCGTGCCGGTGACGCCGCGGCCGCGCACGCGACCACGCAGCACGGCTCGCTGTCGTCGCTCGCGGGCCAGTTGGCGCTGTTTTTCATCATGCTGTTCGCGACCGTCGAGGCCGCGGCACTGCTGGGGTTCGGCGGCGTCCGCGACCTGCTGGAAACGTTCATCGCCTTCGGCGCCGACATCCTGCTCGGACTGGTGATCTTCGTGGTCGGCTACTGGCTGGCCAACATCGCCGCCGACGCGATCCAGCGTGCCAACCGCGACAACGCGGTCGGCCTGTCGCGGATCGCGCGGGTCGCGATCCTCGGGCTGGTGATCGCGATGGGGCTGCGCGCGATGGGCATCGCCGACGAGATCGTCAACCTGGCCTTCGGACTGGTGCTCGGTGCGATCGCGGTTGCGGTCGCGCTCGCGTTCGGCCTCGGCGGCCGACAGGCGGCCGGCGACGTCACCCAGCGCTGGGCACGCCAGTACCTGGACCGGAACCCCGGCAACACGCGCATTGACGACCCACGCTGAGACCAGCGCGCAGCACCATCGATGCCACTGGAGGGCGACGCGCAGGCGTCGCCCTCTTTCTTGTTGCGACGCGCGGGGGACTCCGGTGCGTCGCACCCTGCCGCCGTCAGTGCCACCCGCGAGCACGGCATGGCGGCCGCCGGGGGCGAAGGCGACCTCCAGCGGGACCCCGTCGCCGCCGGCCGATGTCCATCC
>LXQJ01000056.1:23870-41598 GCA_001683895.1 Luteimonas sp. ANT-B3E
GTCGAAGGCGACCTCCAGCGGGACCCCGTCGCCGCCGGCCGATGTCCATCCGGCGCGTCACCGCTCATGTCGCACCGCAGCATCCCGTTGCTAGAATGCGCCCCTGCATCGCACACATCTGGAGCCACCGCCCCATGGGCCTCGAGCGCGTCAGCACCGGCAACAATCCGCCGCACGAAATCAACGTCGTCATCGAGATCCCGAAGGACTCCGAGCCGGTCAAGTACGAGGTCGACAAGGACAGCGGCGCGATCTTCGTCGACCGCATCCTGTCGACGCCGATGCGCTACCCCTGCAACTACGGCTACGTCCCGCACACCCTGTGCGGCGATGGCGATCCGGCCGACGTGCTGGTGGTACTGCCGCTGTCGCTGATCCCCGGCTCGGTGATCCGCTGCCGCCCTGTGGCGGTGTTGCGTATGAGCGATGAGGCCGGCAGCGACGAGAAGATCCTCGCCGTGCCCTCGACCAAGGTGTTCAACGGCTACGCGCACATCGATGACCTGGCGCAGGTGTCACCGCACTGGCTGGAGCGCATCGGCCACTTCTTCGAGCACTACAAGGACCTCGAGAAGGGCAAGTGGGTCAAGATCGATGGTTGGGGGAATGCCGCGGAAGCCCGCCAGATCCTCGCCGAATCGATCGAGCGCTACAACGCACTGCCGGAAAAGCCGGCGTTCTGAAAGTCGCCTGCTGGCCGGGGGCACGCCCCTCGCCTGGCGCGAATGCGGCCCCCGCTGTCGTCGGTTGGGGCCTCAGCGCTGCATCGACCCCGGCGCCGCCGTGGCGCCCATGCCGGCACGGTACGGATAGCGCGCGAAGATCTCGGCGATGGTGGAATCGATCCGGGCGTCGCGGTCCTCGACGCGCAGGTTGGCGATCCGGCCAACGGCGATCCCTTCCCATACCAGCGCGTTGCGGCCGACGTCCACCAGGTCCACGTTGACCGTGCCTTCGGTGTAGCGGTAGACCTGCGCGCGCTCGCCCCAGTAAGGCACGGCGACGTAGCGGCGCGCGCGGTAGCTGTAGTAGTAGCCGTAGTCGACGTACGGGGTGGAGGTGACGTCGGTGCGGCGCTCGGTGTAGGCGTTGATGTTGACCCACAGGTCCGGCGTGGCCTCCTGGTAGCGGTAGCCGCGTGCCTCGAGCTGGCCGCGCACCGCATCGCGCAGGCGCTGCGTGGTCGGGGTGGTGTAGCCCTCGCCTTCGACCGCGAGCGGCGCGTAGAACCCGAACGTGGTGTAGCGCGAGAAGTCCGCGCGCGGGTCGGCCTCGGTGGTGACGCGGGGGCCGCTCGCGCAGCCGGCGAGCAGCGCGAGTGCACAGGCCGCCATCCACCAGCGGGCAAGCGGACGGCTCAGGATCTTGGACATGGGGCTTCTCCGTGGTGGGACCCGGTGGACGCTAGCACCAGCAGTGCAACGCAGGGTGACTTTCAGCCCGGAATAACGGCCCGGCCGGCCCCGTGGATGCGTGCAAGGCTGAACCGCTCATTCGCGGCGGTATACCTCGGCTCCCGCGGCGCGGAACTCGGCCGCCTTCCCGGCCATGCCCGCGGCGGCCTCCGCGGCCAGCGCCGCATCGCCTGCGGCCCGGGTGCGCACGTCCTGGCTGATCTTCATCGAGCAGAAGTGCGGGCCGCACATCGAGCAGAAATGCGCCGACTTGTGCGCGTCTTTCGGCAACGTCTCGTCGTGGAACGACCGCGCCTTCTCCGGGTCGAGCCCGAGGTGGAACTGGTCGTCCCAGCGGAACTCGAACCGCGCCTTCGACAGCGCGTTGTCGCGCACCTGCGCGCCCGGATGTCCTTTTGCCAGGTCCGCGGCGTGCGCGGCGATCCTGTAGGCCATGATCCCGTCGCGCACGTCCTCGCGGTTCGGCAGTCCCAGGTGTTCCTTCGGCGTCACGTAGCAGAGCATCGCGCAGCCGTACCAGCCGATCATCGCGGCGCCTATCGCGCTGGTGATGTGGTCGTAGCCCGGCGCGATGTCTGTCGTCAGCGGGCCAAGGGTGTAGAACGGCGCCTCGCCGCACTCGCGCAGCTGCTTGTCCATGTTCTCCCTGATCAGCTGCATCGGCACGTGGCCGGGGCCTTCCACCATGGTCTGCACGTCGTGCTTCCACGCGATCTTCGTCAACTCGCCGAGCGTTTCCAGCTCGCCGAACTGGGCGGCGTCGTTGGCGTCGGCGATGCAGCCCGGGCGCAGGCCGTCGCCGAGCGAGAACGCCACGTCGTAGGCCTTCATGATCTCGCAGATGTCTTCGAAGTGTTGGTACAGGAAGCTCTCGCGGTGGTGCGCGAGGCACCACTTGGCCATGATCGAGCCGCCCCTGGACACGATGCCGGTCACGCGCTTCGCGGTCATCGGCACGTAGCGCAGCAGCACGCCGGCATGGATGGTGAAGTAGTCGACGCCCTGCTCGGCCTGCTCGACCAGCGTGTCGCGGAAGATCTCCCAGGTCAGCTCCTCGGCGCGGCCGTCGACCTTCTCCAGCGCCTGGTAGATGGGCACCGTGCCGATCGGCACCGGCGAGTTGCGGACGATCCACTCGCGGGTTTCGTGGATGTGCCTGCCGGTGCTGAGGTCCATCACGTTGTCCGCGCCCCAGCGCGCCGCCCATACCAGCTTCTCGACCTCCTCGGCGATGCCGGAACTCACGGCCGAGTTACCGATATTGGCGTTGACCTTGGTCAGGAAGTTGCGGCCGATCACCATCGGCTCGCTTTCCGGGTGGTTGATGTTGCACGGCAGGATCGCGCGACCGCGGGCGATCTCGTCGCGCACGAACTCCGGCGTGATCCGCGGCGGGATGCTGGCGCCGAAGGATTCGCCGGGGTGCTGGTGGCGCAGCGTGGCGTCGCACACCAGCTCGAGCCGCTGGTTCTCGCGGATGGCGACGTACTCCATCTCCGGGGTGACGATGCCGCGGCGCGCGTAGTGCATCTGGGTGACGTTGGCACCGGCGCGTGCCACCCGCGGCAGCGTGCGCGACGGGAAGCGCACGCCGTCGAGCTTCGGGTCACGCTCGCGTGCGCGGCCGAACGCCGAGGTCAGCTGCGACAGCACCTCGGTATCGCCGCGCTCGGCGATCCACGCCGCGCGCAGTGGTGGCAGGCCGCTGGCCAGATCAATGGCCGCATCCGGGTCGGTGTAGGGGCCGGACGGGTCGTACACCGTCACTGGCGGGTTGTCCTCGCCGCCGAACAGCGTGGGCGTCGCCGATTGCACGATCTCGCGCATCGCCACCCGCAGGTCGGGACGCGAACCAGTGACGTGGATCTTGCGCGAGCCGGGGATCGGGCGGACCACCGTGGCGGAGAGCTGCTCGGCCTGCGCCAGCAGGGTGTCGGGGCGTGCATTCATGGCGTCGTCCTGTGCGGATGGACCGCGCGGAAGGCGCGGTCGCGGACGAAGCGGCGGCACGGCCACCCCCGCCCGTCGGGCGGTCGCGTGCCGCGAAGCTTTCCTACGCCGGTATCAGCCGGATCAGGTTCGAAGGGACTGTCTCAACCGCGCCGACCGGCGCGGTACCCCCGCTTCGCCGCCATTGCAGCACGGCGCGGCGCGGACGGCCAGCAGCACGCGCGCCTGCGCGGGCCTGCGCCGCGGACAGGCTCCGATCGGGCGCGGCCGCCTGGCATCGGTGATCGCCGATAATCGCCGCATGCGCCACACCGCCCCTCGCACCCTTCGCGATCGTCACTGCCCATTGCCCTCCGCGCACACGCGCGGCTGCAGGGAGGCGTCGACGTGACCGGCGCCGCCCGCAGCGCGCGGGCCTTCGCGCCGTCCAGCATCGGCAACATCGGCGTCGGCTTCGACCTGCTGGGCCACACCTTCGACGGTCCGCGCGACCACGCCACCGTCGTGCGCATCGCCGAGCCCACGGTGCGCATCGACGGGATCCTCGGCGAGGCCGGTGTCGTCGCGCGGCTGCCGCGCGAGCCTTCGCGTAACACCGCCGGTCGCGCGCTGCAGTCGCTGCGCGAGACGCTGGGACTGGCGCATGGCTTTGCGATCACGCTCGACAAGGGCATTCCGCTGGGCTCCGGTTTCGGCGGCTCTGCGGCGTCGTGCGTCGCCGCGCTGGTCGCGGCCAATGCGCTGCTCGATGCGCCGCTGCCGCAGGCGGCGCTGTATCCGTTCGCGCTCGACGGCGAAGCCGTCGCCAGCGACAGCCGGCAGGGCGACAACGTCGGCCCGATGCTGCTCGGCGGCATCGCACTGGCCACCGTCGACCGCCTGCTGCCGCTGCCGTGCCCGCCGTGGCTGCACGCGGTGGTGGTGCACCCCGACCAGGTGCTGGAGACGCGCGCGTCGCGCGCCGTGCTCGTCGACCCGTTCCCGCTTTCGCAGGTGGTCGCGCATGCCGGGCACCTGGCGCTGTTCATGAGCGGACTGCATGCGGCCGACGCCGATCTGCTGCGCGCCGGCCTGCACGACGTGCTGGTGGAGCCGCGTCGCGCGGCGCTGGTCCCGGGGTTCGTGGAGGCCAAGGCCGCAGCGCTGGCACTGGGCGCGCTCGGCAGCAGCCTGTCTGGCGCGGGGCCCAGCGTGTTCGGATGGTTCGCCTCGCGCGCTGAAGCCGACGCCGCGGCGCCGGCGATGATCGCGGCGTTCAACGCGCGCGGCATCACGGCGCGGGCCTACGTGTCGCCGGTGGCGGGACCGCGCGCGGCGGTCATCGACTGACGACAGCACCCTCGTCGGCGGGCGCGTGCAGCAGCGGCTCGTCGCGGCGCACCTTGAACCATGCCGCGTACAGCGCCGGCAGGAAGATCACCGTCAGCAGCGTCGCCACGGTCAGCCCGCCCATGATCGCCACCGCCATCGGCCCGAAGAACAGCGACCGCGACAGCGGGATCATCGCGAGGATCGCCGCGAGCGCGGTCAGCACGATCGGCCGGAACCGGCGCACGGTGGCATCGACCACCGCCACCCAGCGCGCGTGCCCGGCGGCGATGTCCTGCTCGATCTGGTCGACCAGGATCAGCGCGTTGCGCATGATCATGCCCGCGAGTGCGATCGTGCCGAGCATCGCCACGAACCCGAACGGCACCCGGAACACCAGCAAGAACAGCGTCACGCCGATCAGCCCCAGCGGCGCCGTCAGCAGCACCAGCGCGGTGCGCGAGAAGCTGCGCAGCTGCAGCATCAGCAGCGTCACCACGCAGAACAGGAACAGCGGCAGCCCTGCCTTGATCGAGTCCTGGCCGCGGGTCGAGTCCTCCACCGTGCCTCCGGTCTGCAGCAGGTAGCCGGCGGGCAGCGCGTCGCGGATCGGCTGCAGCGTCGGCAGCAGCTGCGCGACCACGGTGGGCGGCGTGGTCGCGTCGCGGATGTCGGCGCGCACGGTCACGGTCGGCAGGCGGTCGCGGTGCCAGATGACGCCGTCCTCGAACACGTCCTCCAGCGTCGCGATCTGCGACACCGGCACACTCGCGCCGCTGGACGTCGGCACCGCCAGGCTGCCCAGCAGCTCCAGCCGCGTGCGCTCGTCGTCGGGGCCGCGCAGCAGGATCTCGACCAGCTCGTTGCCCTCGCGGTACGTGCTCACCCGCAGCCCCGACAGCGAGCCGGCGAGGAACTGCGACACCTGCTGCGAGCTCACGCCAAGCGCACGCGCACGGTCCTGGTCGATGCGCAGGCGCACCACCTTGCTGGGCTCGTCCCAGTCGAGGTTGACGTTGGTGACGTGCGGGTTGGCGCGCACCTGTTCGGCGACCAGCAGCGCGATCGCGCGTACGCGGTCGATGTGCTCGCCCGAGACCCGCAGCTGCACCGGGTAGCCAACCGGCGGGCCGTTCTCCAGCCGCGTCACGCGCAGCTGCAGCGCCGGGAACCTCGGCACCACCTCGGCCAGCATCCACTCGCGCAGCGACTCGCGCGCGGCGATGTCGTCGGCGCGCAGCACGAACTGCGCGAAGTTGGCCTGCGGCAGCTGCTGGTCGAGCGGCAGGTAGAAGCGCGGCGAGCCGGTGCCGACATAGGCGACCACGCTGTCCAGGCCCTCGCGCCCGAGCAGCATCGCCTCCAGCCGCCGCGCCTGCGTCCCGGTGGCGCGCAGCGAGCTGCCCTCGGCCAGCTCCATGTCGACCATCAACTCGACGCGGTTGGAGTCCGGGAAGAACTGCTGCGGCACGACCCGGAACATCACCACCGACGCGACCATGAGCGCGACGGTCGCCGCGATCACCAGCCAGCGGTGCGACAGCGTCCAGTCCAGCACGCCGCGCAGCCGGCCGTAGAACGCGCTGGCGTAGGGATCGTGCGCGCCGTGGTGGGGGGCCGGCGGCGCCAGCAGCGGCGATGCCGCCGGCCAGCGCGCCGCGGCGCGCGTGCGCCAGGCATGCCAGCGGCCGCGCATGGATGTCGGCGCCGGTGGCGTCGGGTGCGCCAGGTCCGGCAGCATGCGGTCGCCCAGGTACGGGATGAACAGCACTGCGACCACCCACGACACCACCAGCGCGATGGTCACCACCTGGAACAGCGAACGCGTGTATTCGCCGGTCGACGATGCCGCGGTGGCGATCGGCAGGAAGCCGGCGGCCGTGACCAGGGTGCCGGTCAACATCGGGAACGCGGTGCTGTCCCACGCGTAGCTCGCCGCGGCCAGCCGGCTGTAGCCCTGCTCCATGCGGATCGCCATCATCTCCACCGCGATGATCGCGTCGTCCACCATCAGCCCCAGCGCCAGCACCAGCGCGCCCAGCGAGATCTTGTGCAGTCCGATGCCGAAGTAGTGCATCACCGCGAAGGTCAGCGCCAGCACCAGCGGGATCGACACCGCGACCACCAGCCCGGTGCGGAAGCCCAGCGAGAAGAAGCTCACCAGCATCACGATCACCACCGCCTCGGCCAGCACCTTGACGAACTCGCCGACCGAGTCGCGCACCGCGCGCGGCTGGTCGGACACCATCCGCAGCTGCATGCCGACCGGCAGCGTGTCCTGCAGGCGCGCGAACTCGGCTTCGAGCCGCTCGCCCAGCGCGAGGATGTCGCCGCCGTCGCGCATCGCGACCGCGATGCCGATGGCGTCGTCGCCCATGAAGCGCATCCGCGGCGCGGCGGGGTCGGCGAACCCGCGGCGCACTTGCGCCACGTCACCGAGACGGATGGTGCGGTCGCCGGCGCGGATCGGGAACGCCCGGATCTCATCGACCGAGGCGAAGGCGCCGTCCACGCGCAGCTGCACGCGGTCGGTCGCGGTCTCGAAGAAGCCGGCGGAGGTCACCGCGTTCTGCTCGGCCAGCGCCTGCTGCACCGCGGCCAGCGGGATGCCGAGCGTCGCCAGCCGCGTGTTGCCCACCTCGATCCAGATCTTCTCGTCCTGCAGGCCGACGAGCTCGATCTTGCCGACGTCGGGCACACGCTGCAGCGCCAGCTCGATGCGGTCCGCGTAGTCCTTGAGCACGGCATAGTCGAAGCCGTCGCCGCTGAGCGCATAGATGTTGCCGAAGGTGTCGCCGAACTCGTCGTTGAAGAACACGCCGACGACGCCCTCGGGCAGTGTCGGCCGGATGTCGCCGACCTTCTTGCGTACCTGGTACCAAAGCCCGGGGACCTGTGACGACGGCAGCGAGTCGCGCGCCGCGAAGATCACCTGCGATTCGCCCGGGCGCGAATACGAGCGGATGTACTGGTAGCGACCGGTCTCCATGACCGCCTTCTCGATGCGCTCGGTGACCTGGCTGGCGACCTCGCTGGCGGTGGCCCCCGGCCAGGCGGTGCGGATCACCATCGCCTTGAACGTGAACGGTGGATCCTCCGACTGCCCGAGCCGGCCGTACGACCACACGCCGACGACCACCGCCACCAGCATCGCGTACAGCACCAGCGTGCGGTTGCCGAGCGCCCACGCCGACAGGTTGAAACGCGTCATGCCGGGCGGGGCAGCGGTTGCGCGGGTGCCGGCACGATCACGGACGGGCGCGTCGCGACGGCGGTGGAGGCGTCGTCGCAGTGACCGGATGGTTGTCGCGGTCCACTGCCACGACCTGCTGGCCGTCGCGCAGCAGGTGGCCACCGGCCGACACCACCCAATCGGCCGGGGACAGCCCGCTGGTCACGACCACCCGCGACTCGCCGAGCGTGCCGACCGTCACCGGTACGCGGTGCACGGTTCCCGCGGCGACGTCGGCGACCCAGACCGCCGCGGCGCCGTCGTCGCCACGCTGCAACGCCGACAGCGGCACCGACAGGGTGCCCGCTCCGGTCGCCTGCTGCAGGTAGACGCGCGCGCTCTGTCCCAGCACGACCTGATCGGCGCCCTCACCGGCCAGCGCGACCCGCGCGGCATAGGTCCGCGCCTGCGGGTCGGCGGCCGGCGACAGCTCCCGGATACGGCCGGAGATGCGCCGCCCGGGCGCGTTCCACAGCTCGACCGCCACCGCCTGCCCGACCGAAAAGGCGCCCAGCTGCGACTCGGGGAGCGCGATGGCGATCTCGCGCGCGCCGTCGACGGCCAGCGTCATCACCGTCTGCCCGGCGGCGACCACCTGCCCGGCCTCGACCTCGCGGCTGGCGATGACGCCATCGCGCGGTGCCCGCAGCTCGGCGTAGCCGGCCTGGTTGCGGGCGACATACAGCTGCGCGCGCGCGGCGCGCGCCTGGCCTTCGGCGGTGCGCAGGGCGGCGACCTGGCCGTCGAGCGCGGAGCGGCTGACCAGCTGGTCCTCGGCCAGCGCCGCGAACCGCTGCTGGTCGGCACGCGCGCGCGCCAGCTCACCTTCGGCCGCGGCCGCCTGCGCCTGCGCCGCCTGCGCCTGCAGCCGCAGATCGCCGGGGTCGAGCACCGCCAGCACGTCGCCGACAGCGACGCGGGCGCCGACGTCGACGTCGCGCCGCACCAGGTTGCCGCCGATGCGGAACGCCAGCGGGCTTTCCTCGCGTGCGCGCACGTCGCCGGCGAACGCGGAGCGCGCGCGCTGCGCATCGTCGACCGGTCGGGCGACGAGCACCGTGCGCGGCGGCTCGGCAGGCGGCGCGTCGGCGGCACATCCGGCCACCAGCGCGCACACCAGCAGCAGCATGGCAATCGCACCGTGGCGGATTGACGGGCGGCGTGGACACGACATCGGGGAACGCTCCAGCAGGCGCGGACTGAACGACGCGGCACGCGGCAAGGTACCGATACCGTACTTGGTAGTCTACTATTCCCCGATGCCCATCGACCGTCCCGCCACACACCCTGGCCACGCCCCGCCCGTCGACGACGCGCCCGTGCGCGGCGCCCCCGGCCGCCCCAAGGATCTCGCCAAGGGCGCCGCGATCCTCGAAGCGGCCCGGCAGATGTTCATCGCCCACGGCTTCGACGGCGCCAGCATGGACCAGATCGCCGGACAGGCAGGCGTGTCCAAGCTGACCGTCTACAGCCATTTCGGCGACAAGGATTCGCTGTTCGCGGCGGCGGTGCGCGCCCATTGCGAGCAGAAGCTGCCGGACGCCCTGTTCGCCGCGTCACCGGAGACGCTTCTGCGCGAGCGGCTGCTGGAGATCGCCGGGGCGTTCTTCGCGATGGTGACCGCGCCCGAGTCGGTCGCCGGCCACCGCATGCTGTGCACGCCCAAGGCCGCGGATTCGTCGCTGCCGGAGGTGTTCTGGGAAGCGGGCCCGGGCCGGGTCCAGGCCGCGTTCGCCGACCTGCTGGTGCGCCGCCGCGACGCGGGCGAACTCGACGTCCCCGATCCGGTGCGCGCGGCGTCGCAGTTCTTCGTGCTGGTCAAGGGCGACCTGCACGCGCGGATGGTGTTTGGCTGCACCAGTGCGCAGTGCCGTGCGGCGATCCAGGCGCATCTCGAGGCGTCCGTCGACCTGTTCCTGCGCGGCTACGCGACGCGCCGCGGGTGACGCCGGTGACCTCCGGCCCGGTGACTTCCGGCACTGCGTGCCGGTGCGCTACCGCAGCGATGCTGTCGGCGTCCGGACCACGGCGGTCCGGATGGGCATTGCCAGTAGAATCGCCGCCCCCGAGCTCCCAGGCCTTCACACCATGACCCTCGATTACGCCAAAGCCCGCGAAGCCATGGTCGAGCAGCAGGTACGCCCTTGGGACGTGCTCGACCTCCGCGTGCTCGAGGCGCTGTCGACCGTGCCCCGCGACGCCTTCGTGCCGACCGCGCACCGCGCGCTGGCGTATGCCGACCTCGCGGTCCCGCTGGGCCACGGCGAGTTCATGTGGAAGCCGGTGGTCGAAGGTCGTGCGCTGCAGGCGCTGGCGGTCGCCGGAGGCGACGAGGTGCTGGAGATCGGCACCGGCAGCGGGTTCCTGTCGGCGTGCCTGGGCCACCTGGCGCGCGACGTCGTCACTGTCGAGCACCATGCCGACCTCGCTGACGCCGCGCGCGACCGCCTGCGCGCGCACGCCATCCGCAATGTCCGCGTCGAGCACGCCGATGCCTTTGCGTGGCAGACCGACCGCCGCTTCGACGCCATCTGCATCGGCGGCGCCGTCGATCTGGTGCCGGCGCGCTTCCTCGCGTGGCTGCGTCCCGGCGGCCGGATGTTCGTGGTCCACGGCCGCGCGCCGGCGATGCAGGCGTCACTGGTGCACGCCGAGGTCAACGGCGCCCGCACCGAATCGTTGTTCGAGACCGACCTGGCGTATCTCGCCGGGGCCGCGCCGATCCCCGTCTTCACGTTCTGACACGCTGCACCGGCGACACCCGTCGCCCGCGACCCCCGCGCCCCGCCGCGGACCGCGCCTCCCGCCAAGGACATCCCGCCATGATCCGTCGTCCCCTCGCCCTTGCCCTCGCCCTGGTCCTGCTGCCGTCGGCCGCGTCCGCCGCCGACCTGCTGCAGGCCTACGACATGGCGCGGCTGAGCGACCCGCAGCTTGCCGCCGCGGAGTCCAACCGGCTGGCGGTGCGCGAAGGCGCGGTGCAGGCACGCGCGTCGCTGCTGCCGCAGCTCGACGGTGGGGCCTCCTTCTCGCGCTCTCGCATTGACAGTGATGGTGGCACCCGTCCCGACCAGGTGGGCGTCCCGATCAGCGGCGAATCCGAATCCGACCAGCGTTCGCGTCAGATCGGCATCAACCTCAACCAGACGGTGTTCGACTACAGCCGCATCACCACCCTGCGCTCGCAGCGCGCACTCAGCCAGGCCGCAGACTTCACGCTCGACTCCGCCGGCGACTCGCTGATCACGCGCACCTCGGCGGCCTACTTCAGCGTGCTGGTCGCGATCGAGACCCTGGCCGCGGCGCAGGCGCAGGAGGAGGCGCTGAAGAAGCAGTTCGACTTCGCCGACAAGCGGCTCGAGGTCGGGCTGGCGCCGATCACCGACGTCTACGAGGCCCGCGCCCAGTACGACAGCGCGCGCGCCAACACCATCATCACCCAGAACGCGCTCGAGGACGCCTACCAGGCGCTGGCCGAGATCACCGGCAGCGACGTGCGCAACCTGCGCGGGCTGCCGGAGGACTTCAACCCGCAGCTGCCCACCGATCGCGACGTCGAGGGCTGGGTCGCGACCGCGGTCGACCAGAACCCGAGCCTGCAGGCTAACGCCTTCCAGGTGCTGTCGTCGCAGGAGGACGTGGCCACGGCGCGCGCCGCGCGCCTGCCGACACTGGGGCTGTCCGGCAGCTACGGCGACGGCCGCAGCTGGGGCACCACTGAAACCCCGGGGATCCCGGACCCTGCCCAGCGAATCCGCGACCTCGACAACGAATCCCGCTCGCGCAGCCTCACCCTCCAGCTGGCGGTGCCGATCTTCACCGGCGGCGCGATCAGCTCGCGCGTGCGCCAGGCCATCGCCACCCGCGACGTGCGCCAGGACCAGTACGAGCAGGAGCGGCGCGCGCTGGTGCGCAACACCCGCAACGCCTACCAGACCCTGGTCGGCGGCATCAGCGAGGTCGAGGCGCGCAAGCAGGCGCTGTTCTCCGCGCGCAGTGCGTACGACGCCTCGCAGGTCGGTCTGGAGGTCGGCACCCGCACCGTGCTCGACGTGCTCAACAACCAGAACACGCTGTTCAACGCCGAGCGCGAGTACGCGCTGGCGCGCTACAACTTCCTGCAGAACCGGCTGCTGCTGGAGCAGGCCGCGGGCACCATCGGCGTCACCAGCGTGCAGGACATCAACCGCCTGCTGACCGCCGACGCCGAGGCCAGGCTGGCCCCGGGCTCGGTGCCGCGCCAGCAGTAGGTCCCTGCCGCACGGCTACGCGCCGTCAGGCCGCCAGCCCGTCGCAGCGGCGGGCAGCGCCGGTTCTACCAGCGCGAGTGTCCTCGCCAGCGCGCCGCGGCCTTCCTGCACCAGCCGCGCACCGGCGTCGACCATCGCCGAGCGCGCGTCGTCGTCGGCCAGCAGCGCAGCTACCGCGTCGCAGACCGCGTCCACGTCCTGGCCGATGCGCAGCGCGCCGGCCGCGTCCAGCCGCTGCGCGATATCGGCGAAGTTGTGCAGGTGCGGGCCGGTGACCACGGCGGCGCCCCCGGCCGCGGGCTCGAGCAGGTTGTGGCCGCCGACGGCCTGCAGGCTGCCACCGACGAACGCGACCTCGGCGCAGCCGTAGAACCGCGCCAGCTCGCCCAGCGTGTCGATCACGAACACCGCGTCCTCGGCGTCAGGCCACTGCGTCAGGCGGCGGGTGGCGACACGCCAGCCGGCATCGACCGCCTGCTGCGCGACGGCCTGGAAACGCTCCGGGTGCCTTGGCGCCCACAGCAGCAGCAGGTCGGGCCAGCGCGCGCGCAGCCGGCGGTGGATCGCGACCACCGCGGCCTCCTCCTCGACGTGGGTGCTGGCGGCGATCCACCCCCGGCGACGCCCGTTGCGCGCCGCGAACGCCTGCGCGAACGCCGGTGACTCCGCGTCGCGCGGGGTATCGAACTTCAGGTTGCCCAGCGTGCGCACGCACGCCGGGTCCGCGCCCAGGCGTACGAAGCGCGCGGCGTCGCCTTCGGACTGCGCGGCGACGCAGCGCAGCGTGCGCAGCGCGCGCGACACCAGCGGCCGCAGCGCGCGGTAGCCGCGCAGCGAACGTTCCGACAGCCGCGCGTTGACCAGGTAGGCGGGCACGTCGACGTCGCGGCAGCAGAACAGCAGGTTGGGCCACAGCTCGGTCTCCACCACCAGCGCCAGCCGCGGCTGGAAGTGGCGCAGGAACCGGCGCACCGCGCCCGACAGGTCATAGGGCAGGTAGACGTGGTCGACGCGGGCACCCCACAGACCGCGCACGCGCGCCGACCCGGTCGGGGTGATGCTGGTCACCAGCAGCCGCAGGTCCGGGCGCGTCGCCAGCAGCACGTTGACCAGCGGCGCGATCGCGTTGACCTCGCCCACCGAGACCGCGTGCACCCACACAATGGAGTCGTCGGTGCGGGGGGCGTCGCGGTAGACCGCATAGCGCTCGTTCCAGCGCTGGAAGTACTCCACCTGGCGGAAACCGCGCCAGATCAGGTGGTAGACCGTGACCGGCACCAGCAGATACAGCACGGCCGAATACAGCCCGCGGAGCAGGCGTTCGGCGACGCGGTCGTGCGCAGGCGGAGGCATCGCGACAGCATAGCGAAGGGGTGCGCGGCCGCGGACCCGGGACATGCGCGCCGCAGCGGCGGCGCAGGCAGCGACGACGGTGCCACGCACGACGCTATGCGACCCGGCGCGACGCGACCGGCGCGGGCGCTCCACTAGACTGGCGCGATGTCCGCGACCCCTCCCATCCCGCTGCCGCCGCCGCTGTCGCCGCGGCACTGGGCCACGTGGGCCGGGATCGCGGCGATGGCCGCGCTGGCGCGGCTGCCGTGGCCGCTGCAGCGCGCGCTGGGCCGCACACTCGGTACGCTGCTCCATGCCACGCTGCGCGAGCGCCGGGCAATCGCCGCGCGCAACCTGGCGCTGTGCTTCCCGGAGCGCGACGCCGCCGCCCGCGATGCGCTGCTGCGCGCGCACTTCGCGGCCATCGGCACCGGCGTTTTCGAGTTCGCGCGCGCGTGGTGGGGCTCGGTGGCGCCGCTGCGGCGCGGGCTGGTGGTCGAGGGCCTGCCGCACCTGAAAGCGGCGCGCGTGCGCGGCCGTGGCGTCATCGTCGTGTCCGGGCACTTCACCACGCTGGAGGTCTGCGGCCGGCTGATGTGCGACCACGCGCCGCTGGCCGGCATGTATCGCCCGCACGGGCAGCCGGCGATGGAGTGGGCGGTGCGCCGCGGCCGCGCGCGCTACGCCGCGGCGATGTTCCCGAAGCAGGACGTGCGCGGCGCGCTGCGCCACCTCAAGCGCGGCGGGCTGCTGTGGTATGCGCCCGACCAGGACCCGAGCCGCGGCGACAGCGTCTACGTGCCGTTCTTCGGCCAGCCCGCGCACAGCCTGACCTCGACCCACCAGCTGGCGCGGCTGTCGGGCGCCGCGGTGGTCTTCTTCCAGCACCTGCGCCGCGACGACGGCGGTTACACGCTGCGCATCCTGCCGGCCGACGACGGCTTCGGAGCCCGCGACCCGGTCGTCGACACCGCGGCGGTGATGGCCGCGATCGAAGCGATGGCGCGAGAGGCGCCCGCGCAATACCTGTGGATCCATCGCCGCTTCAAGCGCCAGCCCGACGGAAGCTCGGCGTACCGGGACGCGCGCGTACCGGATTGAGCCAAGGGCGGCGCGTGGTGCGCCTGACTCAGCGCGGGGCGATGGTGTCCGGCACCGTGGGCACCGCCGCGGGGTCGCGTGCAGCGCTGCCGGGCCCCGCGCTGGACGCGGCGGCGTCGACGTTGTCCGGCAATGCGCCGGCGATCGGCGCCTGCGCCGGCCGCGCCAGCAGGGTGCCGGCGTACAGCGCCGCCAGCAGCAGCACAACCCCGCCCCAGAAGGTGGAGTAGAACGCCAGGTGGGTGTTGAGCGGGAACACGGTCACCAGCAGCGCCAGCATCGCCGGACGCGCGCGTTCGCGCGACGCTGTGTCGGCAAAGCGCCACGCGCGCCATGCCAGCGCCGCGCCGGCCAACCACAGCAGCAGGCCGATGATGCCGGTTTCACTCAGCACCTCCAGCACCACCTGGTGCGCGTGCAGCGCCGGGCCATCGCCCCAGGCGGCAACCACGCCCGGCTGCGGATCACATGCCGGGAACGCCTCGCGAAAGCCGCGCGCGCCGACCCCGTTGACCGGGTTTTCGCGCGCCATGCAGATCGCGGCCTGCCAGATGCGCGTACGCCCTGACAGCGCGATGTCGACGCCGCTGTCGTCTGCCGACAGCACCTGGGTGGTGCGGTCGATGCGCTGCCGGATCTCCGGCGATGCCACGTTCAGCAGCGCCAGCGTCAGCGCTCCGAACGCCAGCACGCCCAGCAGCCGCCGCCAGCCGATCAGCCGCCATCCCGAGAGCACCAGCACCAGCGCAAACGTGAGCCACGACGCGCGCGACCCCGCGAACAGCACCACCAGCCCGACCGCGGTCGCGGCGAGGATCCAGCCCGCCACCTGCCAGCGCTGCACGGCGGCATGCAGCACGAATGGCGACAGGCTGGCGAGCACCACGCCGAGCTTGAGGTTGCACGGTCCCAGCACCCCGCCCAGCCGGTCCGCCTGCGCCACCGCGGCCAGGTCGCACATCGGCCGGCCGCTGATCGCCTGCTTGGCGGCGTCCAGGCCCCAGAACAGCGGGCTGGCACCAACGACGATCTCGGCCAGTGCGTCCAGCGTCCACACCGCCATGACGACTGCCAGGCCGCCGAAGGTGATCCGCCGCCCGCGCTCGTCGGCGACCGCGATCGCGACCAGCCACAGGAACGGCAGGTAACGCAGATCGACTGCGGACTCGCGCAGCGCGCGTCCCACATCGACCGCGTCGACCGCCGACACCAGCTGCGGCAGCCAGTACGCGAAGAACAGCACGCTGGTCAGCGCCCACGCCGGGGCGCTGAGCAGCGCGCCCGAGCCGCGGAAGCGCGCCAGCAGCAGCTTCACCAGCGCGGCAAACGCGCCCAGCACCATCACCCCCTCCGCATAGCCGGGCGCCGGCCACAGCACGACGAACGCCAGGACCCAGTGCGGGGCCCAGCGCCACCCGGCGGGGGCGCGCGGATCAGGTGCTGCGGTGGCGAGGAGCGTGGTGGAGTTCGTCATAGACCGCGAGGGTGGCGTCCTGCATCGCGCACAGGGTGTAGGGATGGTCGACCGGCATCGTACCGGCTGGCCGGTGGCCATCGCATGCGCGCGCCACGGTCGCTGCAAGTGCGACGGCGTCGAACGGCGCCACCGCGCCGGCCGGATGCAGCTCGTGCAGCAGCTCGCCGACGCCGCCGTGGGCCCAGCCGACCACCGGCCGCCCGACCGCCAGCGCTTCGACCACGGTGCGGCCGAAGGCCTCCGGCCGCCGCGACAGCTGCAGCACGACGTCCGATGCGGCGTAGGCGGCAGCGATGGCGTCGGTGGGCGCGGTGATCGCCACCGCGTCGGCCAGCCCGAGGGCAATGCCGCGAGCCTCGAGACCGGCCACGTAATCCGCGCGCGCCGGGTCACGCGCGCCAGGCATCCACAGCCGTGCGTCGAGACCGGCGATGCGCAGAGTCGTCAGCAGCGCGAGCGCATCGTCGTGGCCCTTCAGCCGGGTGCCGCGGCCGGGCAGCAGCAGCAGCGGGCCGTCGCCGCCCAGCGCGGGATGGGTTGCAGCGACCGCAACACGTGCGCCGCGGTCTGGCCAGGACGCACGCGGGAAGAGCCGGGGGTCGACGCCGCGCGGGATCACGCGCAGCCGCGCCGGGTCGGTGCCTGGATAGGCACTTCGGATGTGGTCGGCGACGGTACGCGACACGCAGATCACGCGCTCGCCGCTGGCCATCACCGCGCTGTAGCGCGACCGCGAGTGCAGGCCGTGCATCGTGGTCATCCAGCGCGGACGGGTGGCGTGCGGGAGCGTCGCCAGCGTGGTGCGGGCGATCCACGCCGGCAGCCTGGAGCGCGCGTGCACGATGTCGACGCGTTCTGCCAGACACAGCGCGCGCAGCGCCGGCAGGTGGCGCAGGGTGGCCGGGGACTTGCGCCCGATGTCCAGCAGCCGGTGGTCGGCGCCAGCAGCCCGCAGCGCCGGGAGCAGGCGACCGCCGGCCGAGACCACCAGCGCGCGGTGCCCGGCGTCGACGAGCGCCTGCGAGATCTCGATGGCGGCGCGCTCGACGCCGCCCGACGCCAGCGCCGGCAGCACCTGCAGCACCGTCAGGCATCCGTGTCCTCTGCTCATCACCGCCACGCGCCCGTGGCCGTCCGCCGCGCGCTCAGTCGACGAGGACGAAGTGCGCGCCGCAGTACGGGCAGTCGGCCTTGCCCTCGTCCGCAACGATCGGCAGGTACACGCGCGGATGCGAGTTCCACAATGCCATTGACGGCAATGGGCAGCTCAGCGGCAGGTCGACCCGGCGCACCTCGTACCGGCGCTGCGCATTGGCGGGCGTGCCGGTCGCGGCGGAGGTGATGTCGGGAGCGCCGGGGACGGTCGTGGTCATGGCGGGCACTGCGGCAGGGGGCGGCGCGGCAGTCTAGCGCGTCGCCCCCTGTCGGCAGTCCGGGAGCGGGCCGCGGCGACCGCCGGCCGCGCGACCGTCGCGGCCGTCAGCCGGGCAGGTCGAACCACAGCACGTCGGCGTCGGCCGGCCCGGCGCAGTGCAGCCGCAGCGCGCCCTCCTCGCCCGCGATTGCCAGCGCATCGCCCGCGTCCAGCACCAGGGCGTCGACCTCGATCCGCCCCGCGACCACCTGCAGCCAGTAGCCGCGCGCAGGGTCGCGCACGATA
>LXQJ01000057.1:0-50758 GCA_001683895.1 Luteimonas sp. ANT-B3E
CTGGCCGCGGCGTAACGCCGCAGCTCATTCACGTGCTTCTTGGGCTCCGGTAGGACGGGACAACATCATGTACACCCGTAACTTCGACGGGGTTTGCCTGGTGTCGAGCGACAGCGACTTCACGCGGCTGGCGCAGCGGCTGCGCGAGGAGGGGCTGACGGTGTACGGCTTCGGCGAGCGCAAGACGCCGGACGCGTTCGTGCAGGCCTGCGACAAGTTCATCTACACCGAGGTGCTGCGGCCGGAGGCGGAGGCCGAGAGGTCACCGGAGGTCGCGGCGTCGGATGCGCGCGGCGGGACGCAGCGGGCGACGAAGAAGGCGGCGGGGGGCGCTGAGAAGAATGCGGCGCTCGCGGCGGCATCAGGCGCTTCCTCGTCCGCGTCTGCGTCGGACGCATCGACGACGGCGTCGTCCTCGTCGGCGGGGACTGCGTCCGTGTCGAATGCAGTGTCGGCCTCGAGCGCGTCGCCCAGAAGCAGTGGCCCGCTGCCGCTGCCGCTGGCCTTCATCCGCCAGGCCATCGAGGAAGCGTCGGACGAGCAAGGCTGGGCGCACCTGGGCGCGGTGGGCACGTACCTCAACAAGGTGCGGCCCGACTTCGACCCGCGCCTGTACGGCCAGAAGAAGCTGAGCGACCTGCTGCGTCAGCAACCGCGGCACTTCAAGGTGGAGGAGCGCAGCGCGCCCAACAGCGCGGGCAGGAGCCTGTACGTGCGCACGACCGACCCGGCCTGAGCGGGCGCGCCAACCCCGCCTTGCCTCCACCGCGCGCAGCCGCCCGCCTACTTCGGGGGATGCGCCGCCTTCCACTCCATCGCGGCGCGCACGCGACGCTCGACCGAAGGGTGTGTGTAGAACAACGCCTCCTGCAGCGGATGCGGGCGCGCGTAGCGGTACTCGGCGGTCTTGACGAGGGCCGAGGCCAGCGCGTCGGGGCGGTTGGTGGTTTGCAGGCTGTAGCGGTCGGCCTCGCGCTCCCCGATACGGGTGTTGGCATTGAGCAGCGGGGTGGCGATGGCGATGAACAGCGTCGCCATGAACACCAGCACCGGGACGCCGGCGGGGTCGGCGAGGCGTGCTTTGCTGCCGAACGCCCTCGCAAAGCGGCTGAAGAACCGGTCGACGAAGAAAAACAGCGCGATGGCCAACAGCGACAGCAGCCCGACCGTGCGCCAGACGTGGTGCAGCACGTAATGACCGACTTCGTGACCGGTCACGGTGATGACCTCGTCCAGCGACGCGCCCCTGAAGGCGACGTCGGAGATCGCGATCCGCGCCGAGCCGAGGACGCCGGAGACGTTGGCGGTGAAGTTGTTGGACTGGCGCGAGCCGTCGTAGACGAAGACCCGGTCCTCGGGCACGCCCGACTGCCGCGCCAGCTGCACGACGGCGTCGCGCACCTCGCCCTCGGGCACCGGCCGGTAGTCATTGAACAGCGGTTCGATCAGCACCGGGCCCAGCAGCAGCAGTGCGCTGGCGCCCACCGCAAACAGCCCGCCGGACCACAGCCACCAGTAGCGGCCGGCCCGACGGACCAGCGCATAGACGCCGACGAAGAACGCAGCCGCGAGCAGCGTGGAGATGGCCACGCCGATGGCGTGCTGCATCAGGAAGTCCAGCACCGGCTGGCCGGTGCGGCCATAGCCGGCCTCGCGCCACCAGTCCGCGTACAGCGTCCAGGGCAGGCTGAGCAGCGCGGCCAGCGCGAAGGCCACGAGCACCACGGCGAACGCCTGCCGGTTGGGCGACCGCACCCGCGCCTGCAGCCTGTCCAGCACGCGGGTGCGCACCACCAGCCAGGTGACGAGCGCACTGGACACCAGCGCCCACAGCAGTAGCCAGTGGTTGCCGGCGGTATAGGCCTCGGCCCTGGCCAACGCCTCCGTGCCGAGCCCGTCGATGTACGCAGCGGTGGCGGTGGCCGGGTTGAAGCCGGTGACGGCGGCAGCGATGGATGGCGTCATGGCGTGTCCTCTGGTGAGCGACCGCGCCACGCCGACTCGATCGTCGTGATGTGGATGTCCGTCATCGTCATGATCGCGTCGAACGCGCGCTTGGCCGCGGCCGTGTCGCTGGCGGCAGTGGCCTGAGGTGGACGGCGTCAACGCCGCTGGCGTCGAACCAGAGGCAGCTGCGGTGCTTGCTTGGCACGGGGGGCTCCTTGTTGCGACGCCGGGGGTAAACCGGATGTGGGCATGCTCGGCCTCGGCGGGCAGCCGTGCAAGGCAGGCAAGGCAGGCAGGGCAGGCAGGGCAGGGCCGTTGCCGCAGGCGATCGCGCGGGCGCGCGCGTCGACCCGGGGTCGATCTACCATGCGTCCCATGCGCCGCCCCGCCGTCCCGCGCCTCCTTGCCGGCCACTGGAAAGCCGTCGCCGGCTACGGGCTGCTGCTCGCGCTCGGGACTCTCGGCCTGCAGTGGCTGGACTACCAGCGCCTGGCGCGCACGCACATGGGCGATGTCTACGACGTGCTGCTGGCGGCGGCGTTCCTGGCGCTGGGGCTGCTGATCGGTACGCGGGTTTTGGCGCGGCGCACACCGGCAGCAACGTTCGACGGCAATCCGCAGGCGTGCGCCGCGCTGGGCATCAGCCCGCGCGAGCTGGAGGTGCTGGCGGAGCTGGCCGGCGGGCACTCCAACAAGGAGATCGCCGCGCGGCTGCACGTGTCGCCCAACACGGTGAAGACCCACGTGTCGCGCTTGTTGGAGAAGCTCGGCGCGCGGCGGCGGACCGATGCGCTGCGGCGTGCGCGGGAGCTGGGGCTGGTGCGGTAGGCGTGCCGAAGGCCGCGCGGATGGTCGTATTGGCGGGCGATCTCGCGCAAATCACCCTTCCGGGTGATGGCCATCCGCCCGCGGCGCGCGCCCAATGGCCGCCGTCCCATCACCGGAGTGCGCCATGTCGCTGCTGCCTACCATCCTGAAGTACGGCTTCGTCGCCGGCGTGGTCGTCGGCGCCGCGCTGCTGGGCGTTAGCCTGGCCTATGACGGCCAACCGCCTCCCGACTGGGGGATGGCCGCGGGCTTCGCGTCGATGCTGGTCGCGCTGTCGGCGGTGTTCGTGGCCATCAAGCGCCACCGCGACGTGGCCGGCGGTGGGGTGACCGGGTTCTGGCCGGCGTTCGGACTGGGGCTGGGCATCAGCCTGGTGGCGAGCCTGGTGTACGTGGCCAGCTGGGAGCTGTCGCTGGTGCTGGTCGACGCCGACGTGGCGCAGGTGTTCGCGCAGCAGATGGTCGCGCGTGCCGAGGCCAGGGGCCTGGCCGGCGCGGCGCTGGCCGACGTGGTGCGCCAGGCCGGCGAGTTCGAGGCCATGTATCGCAACCCGCTGTACCGGCTGCCGATGACGTTCGCGGAGATCTTCCCGGTGGGCATGCTGGTGTCGCTGGTGTCCGCGGCAGTGCTGCGCAACCCGCGGATGCTGCCTGCGCGCGGGTGAGGGCGTGCGTCGCGGCGGGCGGGCGGTGGGCGTGGTGGCTCAGGCGGCGTCGTAGCGCGCGGGGGCGTCCTGCACGTTTCCCGCGCGCTGGATCACGATGCGTGCGCGCAGCCAGTCGCTAAAGGCGGCCTCGGTGAGCGAGCCTTCCGCCAACGCGATGTACTGCGCATACAGCGCATCGTCGCTGGCCTCCAGCGCACCGCCGTTCAACGCAACGAACACCTCACATGCGACGGCCGCGGTGCGCTTGTTGCCGTCGACGAAGGGGTAGTTTCGTGAAATACCGTAAGCAAGGCTGGCAGCCAGCGTCGCGAGGTCGGGCGGGGGATCGCCGTACGCGTGCAGCTGCTGCGGGCGCGCCAAGGCGGATTCGAGAAGCGTCTCGTCACGGACGCCGATGCCGCCGCCGTGCTCGGCGAGCTGCCGCTCGTGGATGGCAAGCGCCAAAGTGCGCGTGACCCAGATGATCATCGCGGCGGCCTACTTGGCGAGCTCGCGCAGCAGGCTGCGGCGATCGCGCATCACCTGCTCCGCGACCTCCATCTGCGCCGCCAGTGCCGGGTCGTACACGGTCAGGCGGATGCCGTCGGGCGTCTCCAGCGCGTGCAGCTCATCGCCTTTGCCGACGCGCAGGCGGGCAAGGAGGTCGCGCGGCAGGATGACGCCAGCGGAATTGCCGATGGTGGTGATTTTGAGCTTCATCGTGGAGACCTTATTGTTATAACGAATGTTATGATGCGCTTGCCGGGACGCGACGTGCAAGTAGCCTGCAACCGGTGCTGCATCACGGGCCAGCGCTCCACCACATGCACCCGACGCCGTCGCCTGTGCCGTCCGCCGGCCCGCCTGATCCGGCCTGCAGCGCACGTTTGAGTCGCCGCCCGCGAGCGTCGAGAATCGGGCGCTGTCGCACACCGCGGCGCGGCGCCCGGCCCCCGCGCGATGGCGGCCCCATCCTCCAGGAGTCCCGCATGCCCATCGCCCCGCGTCGTGCCACGACACTGTCGCTGCTTGCCCTGTCGCTGACGTTGTCGATGGGGGCCGTGTTACCGGTGCTCGCGCAGTCTGCGCCCGACGCCGACGCCGACGCCGACGCCGACGCCGACGCCGCACCCGCGATCGCACCTCCCGCCAACGCCGCCGAAGCCGCGCTGCGTGCCCTGTACACGCAGGAGTGGGACTGGCGCCAGGTGGAGTTCAACCGGGTCAAGGTGGACGGGCGCTGGCAGGCCGGCGATACGATGCCTACGGTGACGCCGGAGGCATCGGCGCGCCGCGCGGCGTACTGGGAGCGCACGCTGACCGCGCTGGACGCGATCGACGTCGATGCGCTGGGCCGCGAGGAGCGCATCAACGCCGCGGTGTTCCGCGCCTCGCTCGAGAGCCGCATCAACGACGCGCACTGGCGCACCGAAGAAGCCCCGTTTAACAGCGACAGCTTCTTCTGGGGCGGCATCAACCCCAGCCGGCCGTACCGGACCGAGGCCGACTGGCGCCGCTTCATCGCGCGGCTGCGGGACGTGCCGCGCTACTTCGACGAGCAGGTCGCCAACATGGAGCGCGGACTGGCGCGCGGCTGGAGCGTGCCGCGCGCGACGCTCGAGGGCCGCGACGCGACCCTGGTGCCGTACGTGGCCACCGGCGACGACAACCCGCTGCTGAAGACGTTCGATGCGATTCCGGCGTCGTTCCCGGAGCCTCTGCGCACCCAGCTGCGCGACGAGGGCCGCCGCGTGGTTCTGGCACGGGTGGTGCCGGCGTATGCGGGACTGCTGGACTTCCTGCGCACGCAGTACCTGCCGCGCACGCGTACCACCATCGCCGCCAGCGACCTGCCGGAAGGCCGCGCGTTCTACGCGTCGCAGATCCGCGAGTACGTCACCCGCGACATGACCGCGCGCGAGATCCACGACATCGGCCTCGCCAACGTGGCGCGCATCAGCGCCGAGATGGAGCAGGTGAGGGCACGCGCCGGTTTCGACGGCACGCTGGCGCAGTTCATTGAGTTCCTGCGCACGGACCCGCAGTTCTATGCGAGGACGCCACAGGAGCTGCTGTCGCACACCGCGTGGATCGCGAAGAAGATCGACGGCCAGCTGCAGTACGTGGTCGGCACGCTGCCGCGCTACCGGTTCACCATCCTGCCGGTAGCCGACGACATTGCGCCGATCTACACCGCGGGCCGCGGAGGGCTGGAGGCGTGCTTCTTCAATACCTACAACCTGCCGTCGCGGCCGCTGTACAACCTGCCGGCGCTGGTCGCGCACGAGTGCGCGCCGGGCCACAGCTTCCAGGCCGCGCTGGCGCTGGAGGCACCGGCACGTCCGGACTTCCGCCAGCAGACGTACTTCTCCGGCTACGGCGAGGGCTGGGGCCTGTACACCGAGTGGCTCGGCACCAGCATGGGCCTGTATGAGACGCCGTACGAAGACTTCGGCCGGCTGACGTTCGAGATGTGGCGCGCGGCGCGTCTGGTCATCGACACCGGCCTGCACGAGTATGGCTGGAGCCGCCAGCAGGCGATCGACTACCTCGCCAGCCACACCGCGCTGGCCGAGCACGACGTGGTCACCGAGGTCGACCGCTACATCTCCTGGCCGGGCCAGGCGCTGTCGTACTACATCGGCTACCGCACCATCCGCGACCTGCGCGCCGAGGCCGAGCGTGAACTCGGCGACCGCTTCGACCAGCGGCCGTTCCACGACACCATCCTCGACCTGGGCTCGGTGCCGCTGCCAGTGCTGGAGGCGGAGGTGCGCGCGTTCATCGCCGCGGAGAGGGCAAAGCGCGCTGCTGCGGGATGACCGCGCGCCCAGGCGCCGGGCGAGCCGCAGCGGGTCCACCAGCACGGCTGACGCGCGGGATTTTTCGCGCCGCCGCCGCGCAGGACCCTGGTGGTTCACGCTACCGGCATCGCCGATCACGAGGATGGGGCTCCCTTCACGCCCCGGATCACGCGATGCCCCAGCTGCCGACGACCTTCCTCTCCCGCGCGCTGTTGACGGCGCTGCTGCCAGTTGCGCTGCTGGCATGCACGCCGTCGCCGTCGCCTGCGTCCGCGGGCGACGCAGCCGCAACAGCACCTGCCGCCGATCCCGGGGCCATGGCCGCGCCTGATGCGCAGGCGTCCGCACAGGGTGGGTCATACCAGGCAACGACCGGTGAAGCCGCAGGCGATCCCGCGGCAATGCCCAGCAGCGCGCTGCCCGGAGCAGGGGCACCGGGTACGGTGGGAATACCGGGTGCAGCGGACGCTCCGGCCGCGCCTCCGCCCGCCCCGGTGACCGCCGCCGCGGCCAACGCGACGCTGGCGGCCGACAGCCTGCTGCGTGCCCAGGTGCTGCTGGAACGTGCGTACTTCTCGCCCGGCGAGATCGACGGCAAAGCCGGCAGCAACATGCGGCGCGCCGTGACCGCCTACCAGCGCGCCCACGAGCTGTCGGTCAGCGGCGAGCTCGACGACGCCACCTGGGCGAAGCTCAACGCCGACACTGCGCCGATCCTGGTCACACACACGCTGACTGCCGACGATGTCGCCGGCCCGTTCGCGCCGACGCCCGACGGCCCGGCGGCGATGGCCGAGCTCGACGCGCTGCCCTACAACAACGTCGAGGAAAAGCTGGGCGAGCGCTTCCACGCCAGTCCGGCGCTGCTGGCATCGCTTAATCCCGGTGTCGACCTGTCGGCCGTCGGCACGCAGCTGACGGTGCTGCACGTGGCGCCGGCGCGCGAACTGCCGGCGCTGGCGAAGGTCATCGTCGACAAGTCCGACTCGGCGCTGCTGCTGGAAGACGCCGACGGCCGCATCGTCGGCCACTTTCCGGTGACCACCGGCAGCGCGCAGTTCCCGCTGCCGATCGGCGACTGGAAGATCAACGGTGTCGCGCGCGACCCGGTGTGGCACTTCGACCCGAAACTGATCGCAGGTACCGCGCCGGACGCCAGAAAAGCCGAGATCCCGCCCGGTCCCAACAACCCCGTCGGCACCACGTGGATCGACCTCAGCAAGGAGCACTACGGTATCCACGGCACGCCCAATCCGGGCCAGGTCGGCAAGAACGCCTCCAACGGCTGCATCCGCATGACCAACTGGAGTGTCGCGGCGCTGGCCAACGCGGTGAAGCCGGGCGTGGCCGTGACCATGCGCGAGTAGCACCTCGACGGCACTGCGCTGCTGCCGCGCGGCGCCAGGTGGCGCCTGCAGGCAGGTTCCTCAAGGCGGTCGGCGCCCGTTGTTGCGGCGCGGGCGCCAGCGTGGTTAGGTCGCATCCATGACCGAGGCGCCATCGACCGGCAGGGAGATCGACGAGTTGCGCCAGTCCGCGCTGGAGCGGCTGCACATTCTCGACACCGGCCGCGAACGCCAGTTCGACGATGTGGTGCTGCTGGCGACGCAGCTGTGCTGTGCTCCGATCTCGACCATCACCCTGGTCGACGAACGGCGGCAGTGGTTCAAGGCCGCCATTGGACTGGAGATCCGCGAGACGCCGAGGGCGATGGCCTTCTGTTCGCTCACGATCCGTGGCGACTCGCCGCTCGTGGTCGAGGACACGCTGCTCGACCCGCGTTTCGCGGATAACCCCCTTGTGTCCGGCGAGCCCCGGCTGCGCTTCTATGCGGGCTTCCAGCTGGTGACCGACGAGGGCACCTGTATCGGCACGTTGACAGTCATGGACCATGTGCCGTGGCGACTGGCCGCCGACGAGCATGCGGCGATGCGGGCGCTGGCGCTCCAGGTGACGTCACTGCTGGAGGTGCGCGCCCGGTTGCAGGAGATCCGCGAGGGCGAGGCGGCCGCAGTACTTTCGCGCCGGGAGCTCGAGCACGAGGTCGATGCCAAAGCCCAGGCGCCGGGCCACGAGAGCGCCAGGGCGGCGATGGTGGAGCGCCGGTTCCAGTCGCTGTGGGAGACCACGACCGATGCGGTGCTCATGCTGGGCGATGACAACGTCGTGCGTTACGCCAATCCCGGCGCGATCACGCTGTTCGGGTATCCGGTGCAGGCCCTGCAAGGAATGGCGCTGTCCCGGCTGCAGCCGGAGCGGCTGCGCCGTGCGCACGTCTCAGGCATGGCCAGCTACGTGCGCAGCGGCGCGCGCCGCGTCGATTGGCGCGCTGTCGAGACCCAGGCGCTGCACTCCGACGGCCACGAAGTGCCTGTGGAAGTGTCGTTCTCCGAAGTCGGTGCAGGGGAGGAGCGGCTGTTCGTCGGGTTTCTGCGCGACATCAGCCGTCGGCGCGAAACCGAGGGAGAGCTGCGCCACGAACGCGAACGCGCGGAGCAGACGCTGCGCTGCATCGGCGATGGCGTGGTCACCACCGATGCCGCTGGCTGCGTGGTCGCGATCAACCCGATGGCCGAGCGCCTGACCGGCTGGACCCAGGCCGATGCGGTGGGGAGGCCCTGCGTAGCGGTACTGTCGCTGGCGTACGGTCTCGACTCGCGGCCGCTTCCGCTGCCGCTCGCGGCGGCTGCGGGCCAGGGCGCAGACGCCACTCCGCTGCCGGATGGCGCCATGCTGCAGCGTCGCGACGGCATCCGCCTGCCCGTCGAAGGATCGGTCGCGGCGATTGCTGCCGGTGAAGGCGCGTTGGCCGGCTGGGTTGTTGCGCTGCGCGACGTCTCGCAGTCCCGTGCGCTCGCGGCGCAGTTCGTGCACCAGGCGACGCACGATGCGCTGACCGGACTGGTCAACCGTGCCGAGTTCGACCGCCGCCTGCGCGAAGCCGTCGCCGCCGCGCGCGCGCGCGAAGCCAGCGTCGCTCCTGTATCTCGATCTCGACCAGTTCAAGATCGTCAACGACACCTGCGGCCACCTGGCCGGCGACGAGATGCTGAAGCAGCTGGCGGCCATCCTGCAGCCGCTGCTTGGGGAGAGTGACACCCTTGCCCGGCTGGGCGGCGACGAGTTCGGTGTGCTGCTGGACGACTGCGCGCCGCTCCGCGCGCTTGCCACCGCAGAGCGTCTGTGCGCGGCCGTTGCGGCGTTCGTGTTCGTCTGGCAGCAGCAGCCGTTCGCCAGCACCGTCAGCGTCGGCCACGTGGCGTTCGCCGACGGCGGCGTGCCGGCGGAAGAGCTGCTCAGCAAGGCCGACGAGGCCTGTTACGTCGCCAAGGACAAGGGTCGCAACCGCGTGCACACCTACGCGCCGGGCGAGGAGGCGCAGGCGCTGCGCCACGTCCAGATGCAGTGGGTGCCGCAGATCCGCCAGGCGCTCGACGAGGACCGGTTCGTGCTCTACGCGCAGCCGATCTTCCATGTCGCCGACCCCTTCGGGCGCGCTCCGCACCACGAGGTGCTGCTGCGGATGCGCGACCGCGATGGCCAGCTGGTGCCGCCGATGGCGTTCCTGCCGGCCGCCGAGCGCTACGACCTGATGCCGCAGCTGGACCGTTGGGTGGTGTCCACCGTGCTGCGCGAAGTGGCCGCGGCATACGACGACCCGGCGGAGTGCGAGGGAATGTACGCGGTAAACCTCAGTGGTGCTTTGGGCGATCCCTCGTTTGCCGAGTTCATCCTCGCCGAACTGCAGGCCAGCGGGCTGCCCGGACGCTGCATCGGCTTCGAGGTCACCGAGACCGCGGCCATCGCCAACTTCGCAAACGCCATCAAGTTGATCGATGCGCTCAAGCGCAAGGGCTGCGGGTTCGCGCTCGACGACTTCGGCAGCGGGCTGTCGTCGTTTGCGTACCTCCGCAACCTGCCGGTCGACTATCTGAAAATCGACGGAGGCTTCGTCCGTGCCATCGCCACCGATCCGCTGGACCGCGCGATGGTCGCGTCGATCCACCAGCTCGGCCAGCTGATGGGCCTGCGCACCGTGGCCGAATGCGTCGAGGACGACGCTACGCTGGCCGCGCTGCAGGAGATTGGCGTCCACTACGCGCAGGGCTACGGGCTGGGCCGTCCGATACCGCTGGAGCAGTGCCTGGCGGCTGCCGGCAAGGCCGCAGCTGCCTCCTCCGCCCCCGGGGCGCGCTGACCGCCCACCATCCTCAGCGCGGCACGATCTCGATGATCCGGGGCGTGATCCGCGCCTTGCCTGGCCGATGGTCGACCAGCAGCTCCGCCACCGTCACCGGCAGCGAGAACCGGCGCCGGCCGGCGCTGCCGGGGTTGACGAACAGCACCCTGTCGCGCGTTTCGATGCCCGGCCGGTGCGAGTGCCCGGACACCACCACGTCGATACGCTCGGCGGCAGGATCGATCGAGAGATCGGCAAGGCTGTGCACGAGGTGGATGCGCAGGCCGGCGACGGTGGCGGTCAGCGTGGCCGGGACGGCGTTCGTCCACGGCGCAATGTCGACGTTGCCGCGGATGGCGTGCAGGGGCGCCAGCGCGGCGAGGGTGTCGAGCACATCGGGCGCGCCGATGTCGCCGGCGTGGAGCACGTGGTCGCAGCCCTGCAGCGCGGCGACTGCCTCGGCGCGGAGCAGCCCATGGGTATCGGCGATCAGGCCGATGCGGGCGGTCATCAACTGCGGACCGCCGTGCGCTTGGACGCAGGCAGCGCGGCACGCAGCATCGGGTTGAAGCCGGCGGCGAGCACGCTGAACGCCGCCTCGGTTGGATGGATTTCGTCGTACCAGAAGTCTGGTAGGGCAGCGTCGGTGATGCGGCTGAAGTCCGCGTAGGTAAACAGCTCGGGGAAGTCCGCGCGGCTGGGTGCCAGCACCTGGTCGCGAAAGCCGTCGACCAGCAGCCGACGTGCGAAGGCGCGAGCGGCGTCGTGCGTGCCCAGCACAGGGCGCACCGCGGGCCACAGCCATGGGCCGACGTTGCCGATCAGCGGCGCGGCAAGGCCGAGGTTCTTGATGCTGGTGGCCCCGGACGCACCGATGCGCTGCAACGGCGCGTACCCGTGCCCGACGACGCGGAAGTCGCCACCGACCGCGGACAGCGCCGTCAGCACGATCGCGTAGCGCTCGCGCAACCGTACGAAGACGCCGTCGTCGACCACCGCCTGGTACGCGGCGTCCACCGGCAGGCGGCCGGCGCCGTCGAAGATCGCCGCCAGCCGCGGGCCCAGACAGTCGTTGCCGCCGATGCTGAGCGCGACCAGGTCGAACTCCCGCGAGCGCAGGCGATCGGCGGTGTTGCGGCAGGCGGCGGCGGTGCACATGCGAGCGGCGGTCAGGCCGGGGCCGCCCAGCCGCAGCGACAGCCCGTCGACGCGCGCGAAGCTGTTCCAGTAGAGGTTGCGGTACAGCGGCGTGCTGAACCACGAGTCGCCCCAGTACGCAATCGCCAGACGTGTCGCGAGGTACGCGCGCCATGCGCGTCGCCTGGCGCTGCCGGGCGTGCCGGTGGCGGCGGTGACCTGCGACCAGTTGTCGTAGATGCGTTTGAGTGACATGGCGGGCCTCGGGCGGCGACATGGCGGGATCGTGGCACCGGACGACGATAGCGCGGCGCGGCGCGTCGTGGCGTGGCGTCACCCGGGTACCAGCAGTGATGCGCGACCATGGCACCCCCGTCGCCCACGCCCCTGGATCTTGAAGCCCGAACGCCTGCTGCCGCTGATCGTCGCCACCGCGCTGTTCATCGAGAACATGGACTCCACCGCGATCGCGACCTCGCTGCCGGTGATCGCGGTCGACCTGGGCGTCGAGCCGGTGGCGCTGAAGCTGGCGCTGACCACGTACATGCTGGCGCTGGCGGTGTTCATCCCGGTCAGCGGCTGGGTCGCCGGGCGCTGGGGCGCGCGGCCGACGTTCATGGCGGCGATCGGCGTGTTCCTGCTCGGGTCGCTGGGCTGCGCGGTGTCGGGTTCACTGGGCGAGCTGGTCGCCGCGCGTTTCCTGCAGGGCATGGGCGGCGCGATGATGGTGCCGGTGGGCCGGCTGGTGCTGCTGCGCAGCGTGCCCAGGTCCGAGCTGGTGCGCGCGCTGAGCTGGCTGACGATCCCCGCGCTGATGGGGCCGATGCTGGGGCCGGTGCTGGGCGGGTTCATCACGACCTAGAGCAACTGGCGCTTCATCTTCCTGATCAACATCCCGATGGGGCTGCTGGGCATCTGGCTGGCGTGGCGGCACATCCCGCTGCTGCGGCAGGCTGTGGGCCCGCTGGACTGGCGCGGGTTCGCGCTGACCGGGTTCGGGCTGGGGCTGACGATCTTCGGCTTCGCGTCGATCGGCCGGCAGCTGCTGGACGCGCGCGTGGCGATCGGCTGCCTGCTGCTCGGGCTGGCGCTGCTGGCCCTGTACGGGCTGCACGCGCGGCGCCATCAGCGGCCGCTGCTCGACATCAGCCTCTTCAGGCTGTCGACGTTCCGCAACGGGGTGCTGGGCGGGGCGCTGTTCCGGATCGGCATCGGCGCCACGCCCTTCCTGCTGCCGCTGATGCTGCAGCTGAGCTTCGGCCTGAGCGCGCTGGAGTCGGGACTGATCACCTTCACCTCCGCCGCGGGCGCGATGTTCATGAAGGCGCTGGCGGCGCGCATCCTGCGCCGGCACGGGTTCAGGCGCGTGCTGGTGACCAACGCGGTGGTGGCATCGGCGCTGCTGTGCGGGTTCGGGCTGTTCCGCGCCGACACGCCGTACCTGGTGATCGTCGCGGTGCTGCTGGTCAGCGGCTGCTTCCGGTCGCTGCAGTTCACCAGCCTCAACGCCATCGTCTATGCCGAGGTGGACCCGGCGCGGATGGCGCAGGCCAGCAGCGTGGCGGCGATGGTCCAGCAGGTCGCGCTGGCACTGGGCGTGACCATCGGCGGCTACGCGCTGACGCTGTCCAGCGTCGCCACCGGTGCACCGGCGGACGCGGCGATCAACTTCGGCTTCGCGTTCCTGACCGTCGGCCTGCTGTCGGCAACGTCGATCGTGATGATGCTGCGGCTGGCCCCCGACGCCGGCGCCGAGATGTCGGGCCGTGCGCGCCCGGGCGAGGAGCTCGCCGAGCCCCGCCCGGCGTCGCGGCCCGGCACCTGATGCGCGCGCGGCAGGACAACGTATCGCCGCCAGCGTTGCGTTGATGACGCCAATCAGCACCTTCGCCACACCCTGTTCCGCCAGCCGCCGCTGGCCGCCGAGTACTACGGCCAGCGTGCCACCGCCGGCCTGATCATTACCGAGGCCACGCAGGTCAGCGTGCTGGCGCAGGGCTATCTCGACACCCCCGGCATCCATATCCACGGGCAGGTCGCGGCGTGGAAGGACGTCACCGCCGAGGTCCACGCACGCGGCGGCCGCATCGTCATGCAGCTGTGGCACGTGGGTCGCATCTCGCACACCAGCCTGCTGCCCGAGGGCGAGCAGCCGGTGGCGAAGAGCGCGATCGCGGCGGACGCCAAGACCTTTACCGCCGACGGTTTCCAGCAGGTGTCGGCGCCGCGCGCGCTGACCGGCGACGAGATCCCGGGCGTGGTCGACGACTTCCGCCGCGCGGCGCGCAATGCCATTACGGCCGGGTTCGACGGCGTCGAGGTGCATGCCGCCAACGGCTACCTGAGCGACCAGTTCCTGTGCAGCGGCAGCAACCACCGCACGGATGGTTACGGCGGTGATATCGAGGCGCGCACGCGCTTCCTGGTCGAGGTGGTCGAGGCGGTGGCGGCCGAGGTCGGCGCGGGCCGCGTCGGTGTTCGGCTGTCGCCGGCGACACCGTTCGGCGACTCGCACGACGCCGATCCGCAGGCGCTCTTCGAGCGTGCGATCGAACGCCTGTCGCCACTGGGCCTTACGTGCACATCATCGAGGGTGCCACCGGCGGCGATCGCAACCTGCTGGCGCTGGATTACGCCGCGATGCGCGCGAAGTTCGCCGGGCCGTGGATGGTCAACAACGGGTACAGCGGACGCATGGCGGCGGAGACCATCGCCCATGGCGACGCCGACGCGGTCGCATTCGGCCGCCTCTTCATCTCCAACCCGGACCTGGTTCGCCGGCTCCGCGAGGACGCGCCGCTGGCGCCGGTGGACAGCGCGACGATGTACGACGGCGGCGCCATCGGTTACACCGACTACCCGACCCTCGACGAGGCGATGGCCGCCGCCTGACGCGGGGCAGACCCGGGGCCGCGGCGTTCGATATCGTCACGCGCGCCGTCAACGCGGCGCTGCGGCGGCAAAAAAGAAGCCCCGCTCTCGCGGGGCCTTTTGTCCATGTGGACGGAAAAAAGTCGTGCGTCAGGCGAGCATGCGCAGCGTCGGCTCGCGCTTCCACTGCCGGGTGCGGGCCGCGGCGACGAAACCCTTGGTGTCCTTGGCGTCGACGACGCCTTCATCCGCGACGATGCCGCCAGCATCGAGTACTGGCTGTGCGCCAGCGTCGGCGGCGATCGCCTTCAGGTGGCCGAACGCGTCGCGCACCCAGTCGACCGCGGCGGCTTCCTTCGCCAGCAGCATGCCGGCGTCGGCCGACAGCACCACCGCCACCGCATCGAACAACACCGACGGCGTGCCCGCGAGCTGCCCGTCGGCGGCCTGGCGGCTGCCGTCCGACATCTTCGCGCCGCCGATCTTCGGCGCCACGATCTTGACCGTCGCACCGTCGGCTTCGGCCGCCTTGCGCAGCTGCGTGACCACGTCGGGGTTGGACCCGTCGTGCACCAGGATGCCGACGGCGCGACCCTTCAGCGTGGGCTTCATGCGGTCGATGATGCGCAGCGCCGGCGACAGCGCCATGTCGATCGGCGCCACCGCGGCCTCGGGCTTCGGCGGCAGCGCGTCCATGCCGAGGCCGTCGGCGACGCGCTGCGCGAGGCCGGCGTCGATGTGCTGCAGGTGGCCGACGATCGCCTCGCGCACGTGCACTGTCTCGACCTTCGACAGCTCGAACACCAGCGCGGACGCCATGTGCGCCTGCTCGGGCGCGGACTGGCTGCGGAAGAACAGCCGCGCCTGGCTGTAGTGGTCGGCGAAGCTCTCCGCGCGCACGCGGCCCTTGACGCCGTCATCGGGTGGGGTCGCGTGGCTGCGATACCCGTCGGCGGTCTCGCGCGGGCCGTCCTCCAGTGAACTCGGCTCGTACGCCACGCGGCCCTTCGGCACCTGCATCTGCATATGGCCGTCGCGCTGGTTGTTGGCGAACGGGCACTTGGGCGCGTTGACGGGGATCTGGTGGAAGTTCGGCCCGCCCAGCCGCGACAGCTGGGTGTCGAGGTAGGAGTGCAGCCGGCCCTGCAGCAGCGGGTCGTTGGAGAAGTCGATGCCGGGCACGATGTTGGCGGGGCAATACGCCACCTGCTCGGTCTCGGCGAAGAAGTTGTCCGGCCAGCGGTCGAGCACCATGCGCCCGATCACGGTCAGCGGGACCAACTCCTCCGGGATCAGCTTGGTCGAATCCAGGTGGTCGAACTCGAAGCCCTCGGCGTCCTCCTCGCTGAACAGCTGCACCGCGAGCTCCCACGCCGGGAAATCGCCACCGGTGATCGACTCGAACAGGTCGCGGCGGTGGAAGTCGTTGTCGGCGTGCTGCAGCTTCAGTGCCTCGTCCCAGACCGTGGACTGGATGCCGAGTTCGGGGCGCCAGTGGAACTTCACGAACGTCGACCTGCCGTCGGCGTCGAGCAGCCGGAACGAATGCACGCCGAAGCCTTCCATCATCCGCAGCGAGCGCGGCAGCGTGCGGTCGCTCATCGCCCACATGATCATGTGCATGGTCTCGGGCGTCAGCGACACGAAGTCCCAGAAGGTGTCGTGCGCGCTGGCGGCCTGCGGGAAGCCGCGGTCGGGCTCCATCTTCACCGCGTGGATGATGTCGGGGAACTTGATCGCGTCCTGGATGAAGAACACCGGGATGTTGTTGCCGACGAGGTCCCAGTTGCCCTCGCTGGTGTAGAGCTTGACCGAGAAGCCGCGCACGTCGCGCGGCGTGTCGACCGAGCCCGACCCACCGGCGACGGTCGAGAAGCGGGCGAACACCGGCGTCGTGTTGCCAACTTCGGTCAGCACCCTGGCGGTGGTGTACTGGGCCAGCGACTTCGTGAGCTGGAAATGGCCATGCGCGGCGGAACCGCGCGCGTGCACGATGCGCTCCGGGATGCGCTCGTGGTCGAAGTGGGTGATCTTCTCGCGGAGGATGAAGTCCTCCAGCAGCGTCGGCCCACGCGGCGTCGCGCGCAGCGAGTTTTGGTTGTCGGAGACCGGGATGCCCTGGTTGGTCGTCATCACCGGGCACCCGCCGCCAGCGCGCTGGTGGAGCTCGCCGCCGTCGCCGCGGGTGGTCGCCGACATGTCGTTGCCGTCGAGGTCACTGCGCTTGACGGAGTTGCCCTCGGCAGCGGACGGCCTGGCGCCTTCGCCGGAGGCGGCGGAGGGAGGTGCGGTGGTAATGCTGGCCATGGGAGGCTCCTGAGGATCGGTGTACGGCAGACCGGTCGGCCCCCGCTGGTCACCTACCTTGCAGTCGCGGCGATGAAAACGACCTTCGCATCGCCGGGAACGCTCCCACCACCACTTCGCGCCGGGCTGTTCAGCCCTTGTCTGGCACCACCCGTGTGAAGGTGTCGCCGCGCTCGAGTGCGGGGTCGTTGCCCTCGGCGCTGCCGTTGTCGTCGTGTGCGTAGCGGTCACCCTTGGAGGCCTTGCGGTCCTTCAGCGCATCGGCCTTCGGCGGCTTGTACTCGGCAGCGGAGGAGGTCTTGTCACGTACGTCGCTCATGGGGAGGGCCTCGGGAAGATGGCGCGCAGTGCGCGCGCGCCGCCACTGGGCGCTCCGGACCGTGCGCATGCCGTGAACCCCGCGGCATCCCGGCGTGAAACCGGGAATGGAGCCTCGCCGGCACCTCACCCGTCCTGCATACCGCGGCAGGTATAGATGCACCCCCTCCCCCCAGCGGAGCTGCCCTTTGAAAGCCCTCACCTACCATGGATCCAACAAGGTCCAGGTCGACAACGTACCGGACCCGACGCTGCGTGAACTCGACGACATCCTGCTGCGCGTCACCGCGACCGCGATCTGCGGCTCGGACCTGCACCTGTACCGCGGCAAGGTGCCCAGCGTGCAGTCCGGCGACATCCTGGGGCACGAGTTCATGGGCATCGTCGAGGACGTCGGCAGTGGGGTCACCGACCTCAAGCGCGGCGACCGCGTGGTGATCCCGTTCGTCATCGCGTGCGGCAGCTGTTTCCACTGCCGGCTCGCGGAGTTCTCTGCGTGCGAGACCACCAACACCGGCGACGGCGGCGCGCTCAATGCCAAGGACATGCGTCCGCCCGCGGCGCTGTTCGGCTTCAGCCACATGTATGGCGGCATCCCCGGCGGCCAGGCGGAGTACGTGCGCGTACCGAAGGCGAACGTCGGTCCGATCGTCGTGCCGGACGCGCTGTCCGATGACCAGGTGCTCTTTCTCTCCGACATCCTCCCGACGGGCTACCAGGCGGCGGTCGACGGCGGCGTCACCGAAGGGTCGACGGTCGCGATCTTCGGCGCCGGACCGGTCGGGCTGATGGCGGCCGCGTGCTGCCGCATGCTGGGTGCGGAGAAGATCTTTATGGTCGACCAGCATCCGTACCGCCTGGCGTTCGCGCAGCAGGCCTACGGGGTGGTCCCGATCAACTTCGATGACGACGAGGACCCGGCTGAGCTGATCGTCGCGCAGACCAATCGACGCGGCGTCGATGTCAGCATCGATGCAGTGGGCTTCGAGGCCAAGGGCAGCACGACGGAAACCATCCTGACGACGCTCAAGCTCGAGGCCAGCAGCGGCAAGGCGCTGCGCCAGTGCATCGCCGCGACCCGTCGCGGCGGCACCGTCAGCGTGCCGGGCGTGTACGTCGGCTTCATCCACGGCTTCCTGTTCGGTGATGCGTTCGACAAGGGCCTGTCGTTCAAGATGGGGCAGACGCACGTGCAGAAGCACATGCCGACGCTGCTCGACGCGATCGGCGAGGGCAGGCTGGACCCGGGCGCGATCATCACCCACCGCATGAAACTGGTTGACGCCGCCGAGGGTTACCGGGTGTTCGACGAGAAGGAAGAGGACTGCCGCAAGGTGGTGCTGACCCCGTGACCGCGGCCGATGGGCGCTGACCTCGTCGGCTGGGCGGCGTCGGCGATCCTGCTGGCGACCCTGGTGCGCCAGATCATCGTCCAGGCGCGCGACCCCGACAGCCCCGGCGTGTCGCATTGGCTGTTCCTCGGCCAGATGGCGGCGTCGGTGCTGTTCATCGTCTACAGCGCGCTGCTGGACAACTGGGTCTTCATCGTCACCAACAGCTGCATCCTGCTGACGGCGATCGTGGGCCAGGTGCTGGCGGTCAGGAGACGCCGCGCGGCGCAGAGCTGACAACCATCGCACCGTGCACCTCGCGTCCGCCGGTGGATGGGCGACGCGCTGCGGACTCCCGCGCGTCGCCGGTCCTCGGAGGCCTGCCGACTCAGGGTGACGACGCGGGAGTGGCGATCTCCTGCTGGATCACGTGGTCCTCGTTGGCCGTTACGACGATGCGATAGCGTGTCGACGGCGTCGCCGGGAAACGGAACCGCCCCCCGGCGTCGGCGGCCGCGCCTGCCAGGGCCGTCGCCGGCTCGTCGCGTGCGAACAGCTGCACCCATTCTCCGGGTGCCGCGTCGCCGTCGTCGTAGGTCACGGCGCCCGATACCGAGTCCGCGGTCGTCTCGACCGCCACGCGCAGGCCGTGGGCCAGGGCAGTGCCGCTGCACGCGGCCAGCAGCAGCGCAGCGCAGGTCCAGTGGCGGGAGATCCGGATCGCGGTCATGGGACGTCGAACCCGAGCGAGTACTCGTACGACAGCTCGGTGTAGCGCGGTTCGCCGGTGACCTGCAGGCGTCGCCCCGCCCAGATGCGGTTGTGGCCCGCCACCGGCACGAAGCTGGCGATCCCCTCCGCATCGGTGGTGGCATCGCGGGTATCTTCGCCGCGGCCGATATGGATCCCCTGTGCAGGGACGCCATCGATGCGGACCTGCACGCGCATCTGCGCACCGGCCGCCGGCGTCTCTGCGCTGACCGGCGTCACCTCGAAGGCCTGTCCGACCGGGGTGCTGACGACGTCGCTACCCCAGCGCACGACGGTCTTGTGGAACTTCTGCGCGTTGGTGGCCGTGAGCGCGCCCGGCACCTCGTCCATCGGCGCCTTGATGCTGGGCCCGTCGCCGGTGCGGGTATGGATGCCGTTGTCGTAGCCGAACACGATGAGGTCGGCGTCGCCGTCGACGCTGATCCGCGCGTCGTCGTCGGTGCCGGTCCGGGTGACGGCGACGTCGGCGCCGGTCGCGTCAAGCGCGCGCAGCGAGGCGATGCGGCGCGCGTCGTAGGGTGTCAGGGCACCGGCGTGGCCCCCGAAGTACACGTCGTAGGCCCGGGGTGCGTCGCTGCGGGCCTGCAGCCAGATGGTGTGCGCGTATGCGCCGGGCGCGAATGCGACGGCCAGCAGGCCGAGCAGCAGCGGTGTGGTTTTCATGGCGTGGAACTCCTTGTAGCGGGGGATGGGGGGCATGGTGGGCATCAGAAGCCGACCTGGACGCCGACGCGCACGAAGCGCGGCGCACCCGGCGTCAGCAGCTGCTCGCCGAACGACAGCGAGGTGGCGGTGGCGTAGACGCGGTCGGAGATGTTGTCGATGTTGAGGTACAGCCGCGTCGGCACCCGGGTGGGCAGCTGCCACGATGCGCCGACATCGAGCGTGTCGTAGCTGTCGCTGCGACGGGTGTTGGCGGCATCGAGCCAGGTGCGGCCGACATGGCGGTACGTCGCATCCAGACGCAGTGCGTCGACCGGGCGCCAGGCGACGTTGACGGTCCCGGTGTGCTCCGGCACGCCGGTGACCACGTTGCCGAGCAGGGCGGGGTTGCGGTTCTGCGTGATCTCGGAGTCGGCGTAGCCATAGACGCCGCCGAGCTCCACGGCCGGTGTCACCTGCCAGCGAGCCGAGGCCTCGATGCCGGTGCGCCGGGTGGCGCCGAAGTTCTCGAACACGCCCGGCGATACGGTGCGGATTTCCTCGCTGGAGTTGATGCGGTAGGCGACCACGTCGAGCGAGACGTCGTCGAACGGGGTGAGCAGGACCCCCAGCTCGACCTGTCGCAGCTCGTTGGGGTCGAGCGACTGCGCGCCGGGTGCGTACTTGGTGAACCCGCCCGGCAGGCCGAATCCCTCCGCATAGCTTCCGCGCAGCTGCAGCCACGGCGCCAGCTGTGACCTGGCGCCGAGCTTCGGGCTGACGTTGTCGAGCGTCGCGAGCGTGTCGCAGGGATCGCTGCCGGCCTCGGGACCGAGGCGACGGCATGCCCCGTCGAAACGGTCGTAACGCGCGCCGAGCGACAGGTCCAGCAGCCGGTGCGCGCGCCATGTCGATTCGACGAACGCCGACACGCTTTCTATCTCGGTCTCACGATCGTTGAGCGCCGCGCCAACACGGCGCCGGTTGTCGAGGCCATCGAAGAACTGGAATTCGGTGCGCTCGTTGAAGGCCTCCACGCCCGCAACGAAGTCCAGCGGCCGGCCCGCCAGCAGCGAACGTCCGTTGAGGCTGGTGCCGGCGCCGACGACGTGGCGGTCGTAGGTTTCCTCACGCTGCAGGAAGCGCGTCGCCGCCACCGGCCGGGTGAAGTAGCGGGTGAAGTCCTGCCGCGTGCCGTAGGCGAAGGTCAACAGGCGCAGCTCCGGTGCGACGGTGATGTTGAGATCGGCGCGCAGGGTGCGGAAATCCTTGAACGCCGCGTCGTTCTGGGTGCGCGGGTCGATGCCATAGGGATCGACGTCGAACTGCGCCCGCGTGACGCGGGCGGCGCCGTCGGCCTCGGCGTCGTGCACGCGCGCGGACAGCGCGAGGTCGACGCGATCACTCAGGCCGATGCCGTAGCGCATGGACGCGGTGCGGCGATCCGTTTGCGACTGCCTGCGGAAACTGTCGGTATGGAACAGCTGGCTGGCAACGTTGAGCTGCTGGCGGTCGCCGATCGGCACGCCGAGCGCGGCCTGCAGGTCGACCGTCCCATAGTCGCCCACACTGCCGTCGAACTCGGCGTAGTCACCCGACTTGCGCGTCTGGAACGCCACCAGCCCGCCGCGGTTGAAGTTGCCGTACAGCGCCGACACCGGACCGCGGTACACGGTGAGGTCCTCGATCTCCAGCGGCACCAGCACCTGCACGTCGACGTAGCCGTCGGCATGCGAGTTGGCCTCGTTGAGCGGAATGCCGTCGAGAACGACGCCAAGGTCGCCGCCGTGGCCGCCGGCACCAAAGCCGCGGATCACCGTCGACGATGCCACCGCGCCATAGCCGATGCTGCGGACGGTCATGCCGGGCACGTTGCGGAACAGCGCGTCGATGTCGCTGACGCGGTCTTCCGCGATGGCCGCTCCGGTCACCCTGGTGGTGGAGAAAGCGTTGTCGCGCACGTCGAGCGCCTGGCCCTTGACCAGGATCGTGTCGAGGGTCACCGCGACGGGGAGTGCCGGCTCTGGGACGTCGCCCGCAGGGGCGGAAACCGGCGGGGCGGCTGCCGTGGAGGGCCGAACGGCGGAAGGCGATTGCTGCGCGTGGACATGCGTGGATGTCACCAGCAGGGCAGCGATCGCCAGTGCGAGCAGCGACGGGGCAGGGTGCGGCCCGGCGCGCGGTGTGCTAGGCGACAGCCCGGTGGGGCGGAGTGTGTGTGGAAGCGGGGATGGAGGCATGGGATGTGTCCGGAAGATGAGTGGCGCGCGCGGGGGCGCAACGGAGCGGCCGCACTGGCGGCGCTGGCACGGGCATCGAATGCCACGCGCCAGCGCCGGCCGTGGGCGCTTGCTGGATGAGCGAACCGCGACCGGTGTCCAGCCGCCGGTGACGCGCGGCCGCTGCGTCGGAGCGACGCGGACTGGCAGGGCGTGGCGGTTGCGTGGCGCCGAGCGACGCCGCCGTCGCCGGCACGCGTGCCGGGCGGCGGACAGTCCGCTGCGGTCAGGGCAGGAAGCGGCTGCCGGAACGCCGCGGCGGGCGGCGTGGCGCGCCCGCAGTGGGCCGCGCATGGCCCTGGGCGACGACGGCGAACAGTGCCGCCCGCCCTCGCACGCCCACGACGCTGCAGTCGCCCGGCATCAGCGACCAGCAGTGGTCGAGCCCGTTGGTGCCCGCGCGCAGCGACAGGTTGTCGCGCTGGCCGTCGCCGACAAGGTAGACCACGTCGTCCGCCGGCCCGCGGTGGTGGTGCTGGCCGATGTCCGCGTGCGAATGCGGCGCGGGCTGCGCCTGCGGGGCATCCGTCGCGTGCGCGTTGGCGGCGACGGTGGCAGGCGCCGTGGTGGCGACATCGGGGCGCTCGTCGGCAGGATGATGACGCCCGTCGCCGCCGCTGGCCAATGGATGCGGATGCGGGTGTGGATGCGCATGGGAACGCGGCGCGGCGCTCGGCTCATCATGGGAGTAATGGCGGTGCACGGCGGCGCCGTAGTGCGGATGCAGGTGGCCGCGCGCGGCGGTCTCCAACAGCGACGACTGCGCATTGGGGAGCGCGTCGTCGTGGCGGTCAGTCTCGATGGCGCCGGCGGGCGGTCCACCGGCAAGCCGGGTGGTGGCCGCTGACGCGAGAGTGACCATGGACGATGACGCTGCACCACGGCGCATGCTGTCAGTAGCCACGCGGAGTGCGTCATCCGGGGATGTTGGCACGTGCGTCCCGCCGTTCGAGGTGTGTGCCACGTGGTAGTGCGCCGGCCCGAACACCTGCGAGACCGCGCTGAGGATGCCCTGCATCGGCAGCAGCGCCAGCGCTGCGACCAGCATCCAGCCGCCCATCCGCGCGACGTTCGCCTTCGCTCCGACCCGGGCCCCGCGCGCGGCATATGTCATCGCGGAAGCGCCTCGCCGGCGTGCTGGCGCAACAGGAGGGTGTGACATCGCGCGCAGCGGCTCATGCGGCAACTACGCCGGAACCCGCTCGCGCGGATGCGGCCCTCGATGGCGGCTGCGTGCCGCCTGTGTCTCCGCAGGGTCGGCCGGGCGCCGGCTGCAGCGATCGGGACGGGTGCCTCAGGCCTCCGCGTCCTCGCGGTAGGCGTCGATCGGGATGCACGCGCACATGATGTTCTTGTCGCCGTAGACGTTGTCCACGCGCGCCACCGGCGGCCAGTACTTCTGCAGCTTCAGGCCGGGCAGCGGGAACGCCGCCAGTTCGCGCGGGTACGCGTGCGTCCACTCGCTGCCTGCCACCATGGTCGCGGTGTGCGGGGCGTGCTTGAGCGGATTGTCCTCGCGGTCCAGGCTCCCGTCCTCGACCGCGCGGATCTCGTGCCGGATCTGGATCATCGCGTCGATGAAGCGGTCGAGCTCGTGCAGCGACTCGCTCTCGGTCGGCTCCACCATCAGCGTGCCGGCAACCGGGAAGCTCAGTGTGGGCGCGTGGAAGCCAAAGTCGACCAGGCGCTTGGCCACGTCCTCGGCACCGATGCCGGTCGCGTCCTTGATGCCGCGCAGGTCGAGGATGCATTCGTGGGCCACGAGTCCGTTGCGACCGGTATACAGCGTGTCGTAGTGCGGCGCGAGGCGCGTGGCTACGTAGTTGGCGTTGAGCAGCGCCACCTGGGTCGCGCGGCGCAGGCCCTCGGCACCCATCAGGGTGATGTACATCCAGCTGATCGGCAGGATCGAAGCCGAGCCGTAAGTCGCGCCCGACACCATGCCGACGTCGCCATCGATGCCGTACGCCGACGGCAGGAATGGCGCCAGGTGCGACTTGACCGCGCACGGGCCCACGCCCGGGCCACCGCCGCCGTGCGGGATGCAGAAGGTCTTGTGCAGGTTGAGGTGCGAGACGTCCGAGCCCCACTTGCCGGGCTTGGCGACGCCGACCAGGGCGTTCATGTTGGCGCCATCGGTATAGACCTGTCCGCCGCGGGCGTGGATCGCCTCGCAGATCGCGACCACGTCCTCCTCGAACACGCCGTGGGTCGAGGGATACGTGATCATCAGCGCCGCCAGGCGGTCCGAGTACTTCTCCGCATTGGCGCGGATGTCATCGATGTCGACGTTGCCGTCCCTGTCGCAGCGCGTGACCACGACGGTCATGCCGCACATCTGCGCCGACGCGGGATTGGTGCCGTGGGCGGACTCGGGGATCAGGCAGATGTCGCGGTGTCCCTCGCCGCGCGAGCGGTGGTAGGCGCGGATCGCCAGCAGCCCGGCGAACTCGCCCTGGGCACCGGAGTTGGGCTGCAGGCTGACGGCGTCGTAGCCGGTGCACTCGACCAGCATCGCCTCCAGCTGCGCGATCAGCTCGGTGTAGCCGGCGGTCTGCGTCGCCGGCGCCAGCGGGTGGATCGCGCCGAACTCCGGCCACGTCACCGGGATCATCTCCGCGGTGGCGTTGAGCTTCATCGTGCACGAGCCCAGCGGGATCATGGTGCGGTCCATCGCCAGGTCCTTGTCGGACAGCTGGCGCATGTAGCGCAGCAGCTCGTGCTCGCTGTGGTGGGTGTTGAACACCGGATGGGTCATGAAGGCGCTGTCGCGCACCAGGCCGGCGGGCAGGGCGTCGTCGGTTGCGGCGTCGAGCGCGTCGATGTCGTCGATGGGGGCGCCGAACAGCGCCGCGAGGGCGACCACGTCGGCGCGGGTCGTGGTCTCGTCCAGGCTGATGCCGACGGCGCGGTCGTCGATCGCGCGCAGGTTGATGCGCGCGTCAGCGGCGCGCGCATGCAGCGCCGCAGCGTCGACGTCGACCACGTGCAGCGTGTCGAAGAAGTCCGGGCCCACGGTGACGCCGGCACCGCGCAGCGTGGCCGCCAGCAGCGCCGCCAGGCGGTGGGTGCGGCGCGCGATGCGCACCAGCCCGGCGGGGCCGTGGTAGACCGCGTACATGCTGGCCATCACCGCCAGCAGCACCTGCGCGGTGCAGATGTTGGACGTCGCCTTCTCGCGACGGATGTGCTGCTCGCGGGTCTGCAGCGTCAGCCGGTACGCGGGCTTGCCTTCGGCGTCGATCGACACCCCGATCAGGCGGCCCGGCATCGAGCGCTTGTACGCGTCGCGGCAGGCCATGAACGCGGCGTGCGGGCCGCCGTTGCCGAACGGCACGCCGAAGCGCTGCGAGTTGCCGACCACGATGTCGGCGCCCCAGGCACCGGGCGCCTTGAGCAGGGTCAGCGCCAGCAGGTCGGTAGCCACCGCGACCAGCCCGCCGCGCGCGTGCACGGCCTCGGCCAGCGTGGCGTAATCGTGGACCTGGCCGAAGGTGTCCGGGTACTGCAAGAGCACGCCGAAGGCGTCGATGGTGGCGGCGTCGGCGTCATCACCGACGTGCAGCTCGATGCCGAGGCCATCGGCGCGCGTGCGCACCACCTGCAGGGTCTGCGGATGCACGTTGCGCGAGACGAAGAACACGTTGGACTTGGAGCGCCCGGAGCGCTTGGCCAGCGTCATCGCCTCGGCGCACGCGGTGGCCTCGTCGAGCAGCGAGGCGTTGGCCATCTCCATGCCGGTCAGGTCGGCGACCATGGTCTGGAAGTTGATCAGCGCCTCCATCCGGCCCTGCGAGATCTCGGCCTGGTACGGGGTATACGCGGTGTACCAGGCGGGGTTCTCGAGGATGTTGCGCAGGATCACGTTGGGCGTGTGGGTGCCGTAATAGCCCTGGCCGATGAAGCTGCGGAAGACCTGGTTGCGGTCGGCGATCGCGCGGATGCGCGCCAGCGCCTCCTCTTCGTTGATCGGGGCCGACAGCGCCAGCGGCGCTGACGACTTGATGTTGCCCGGCACGATGGCGTCGGTCATCGCGTCCAGTGACGGCTGCGCGATGACCTCGAGCATGTGCGCGATTTCGTCGGAGTTGGGGCCGATGTGGCGCTCGAGGAACGCGGCGTGGTGCTCGAGCTCGCGCAGCGGGGTCTTGGCGTCGCGGAACGTGGCGGGCTGGGTCATGGCGGGCATCCGGAGTGGGCGGGCAGGGGATACGCCGCGGTGTCGCGACGTCGGTCGGGAGTGCCGATGCGGCGCATCCATCGGGACGCCGCCGCTGCGGTGCTGCATGACGCGCCCCTCTGTCCTTCTGCCTGAGAGTTTGGACACCCGCGTCGCGCGGATGTCGTGCCCCTTCGGCGCCGGCCTGAGGCCGATCTCTCCAGAGTGTTGCCGCACGCGACGGTCTGGGGCCTGAGCGATTACGGGCGTTGCGCCTTCGGCAGCGATGGACCCTCAGGTGCCATCGCTTCTCCCGCCACGTGCGCCGCGAGTATAGCCCGGACCGCCGGGGCGCCGGAGCGATTGCGTACCATGGCGCGCCTCCCGGTCCAGCCTCCCGATGCCCTCGCCGAGCCCCCTCCTTGAACGCTGCATTGCGTGGCGCTGTCACATTGCCATGCGACATCCGCTGCGCGCTCCGGCCCCGACCCGATGATGCTGGTGGTCGCACCTTCGACACGACGGCTGGCGCTGCTGTTGGGCGGGCTGGCGATGTTCGGGCCGTTCTCGATCGACACCATCTTCCCTGCGTTCCCGGCGATGGGTGCGAGCCTCGGCGCCGACAAGCTGGCGATGCAGCAGACCATCAGCGTCTATCTCATCGCGTACGCGCTGATGAGCCTGGTGCATGGACCGCTGTCGGACGTCATCGGACGCCGGCGCGTGATCCTTGGCGGCCTGGCCGTGTTCACGCTGGCGTCGGTGGGCTGCGCGCTGTCTCCCGACCTGCCGACCATGCTGGCGTTCCGCGCGCTGCAGGGGCTGTCGGCGGGCGTCGGGCTGATCGTGGGCCGCGCGGTGATCCGCGACGTGCTGCACGGCGACGACGCGCAGCGGCTGATGAGCCAGGTGTCGATGATCTTCGGCATCGCGCCGGCGATCGCGCCGATCATCGGCGGCTGGATCCTCGGCTGGACCGCGTGGACCGGGATCTACTGGTTCCTGGTCGCGTTCTCGCTGGCGTTGATCGCCGCGACCTACTGGCTGCTGCCGGAGACCTTGCCGCCGGCGGCGCGGCGGCCGCTGGTGCCGCGTGCGCTCGCACGCGATTACGTCGCGATCTTCGTCAACCCGCGTTTCCAGCGGCTCGCGGCGGCGGGTGCGTTCAACTTCGCCGCCCTGTTCCTGTACATCGCCTCGGCGCCGGCGTTCGTGCTCGACCTGCTGCGGCTGAACGAGCGCCAGTTCGCGTGGTTCTTCGTGCCGATGATCGGCGGCATGATGCTGGGCGCGTTCGTGTCCGGGCGCGCGGCGGGCAGGCTGAGCGGACGGCGGCAGGTCGACATCGGTTTCGCGTGCTGCGGCGTGGCGGCGATCGCCAACATCGCCTACGGCTCCTTGGCGTCGTCGCTGTCGCTGCCATGGGCAGTGCTCCCGGCCACGCTGACCGCGTTCGGCGTTGCGCTGACGTTCCCGATCCTGACCCTGGCGATCCTGGACATGTACCCGGCGCAGCGCGGGTCGGCGTCGTCACTGCAGGCGTTCACCAGCCTGGTCGTCAACGCGCTGGTCGCCGGGCTGCTCTCGCCGCTGGTCAGCCATAGCGCGGTGCTGCTGGCGACCCTGGCCGCGTGCTTCACGCTCGCCGGCTGGCTGTTCTGGCGCTGGCAGATGCGTCGCGAGGCGCCGCCGCCGTTGGACGTGCCCGTCCGCGCGTTGCCGGAACCGTCGGACCACGTCTAGGCCGCATGGCACGCAGCCCCGGCGACCCGTCGCCTGGCCCGCCTTGCGAAGCCGCGCCGGTGGACGCCGGGCGCGGCCACCACGCGCTCGTCAGCCGCGCGTCGGCGTGCCGGCGGGCGTTGCGGGGGGTCGTGGGCGCGGCCGGTGGGGCTGGTGGGGCTAGTGCAGCGGCCGACATCGCGGGCGCCTGCCAGCCGCAGCTGCGGCCTTCGTTCTGTTGCACCAGCCACTCCTGCAGCGGCGCGAAGTACTCCAGCACCGCCGCGCCGTCCATCGACTCGCCGCCTGTCAGCTCGCGCATCGTCTGCTGCCACGGCTGGCTGTTGCCTTTCGACAGCATTGCCTGGAACTTCTCGCCGGCCGCCTTGTTGCCGTGGAAGTTGCACGCATACAGCGGGCCGGGGTGCCCGGCGGCGTCGCACAGCGCCTTGTAGAACTGGAACTGCAGCACGTGCGATAGGAAGTAGCGCGTGTACGGCGTATTGCCCGGCACGTGGTACTTGGCGCCGGCGTCGAAGAACTCCTCGCCGCGCGCGGTGACCGGCGCGACGCCCTGGTAGCGCGCCTTCAGGTCCCACCACGCGGCGTTGTAGTTGGCCTGGGTGATCGAGCCGTCGAACACGCCCCAGCGCCAACGGTCGATCATCAGCCCGAACGGCATGAACGCGACCTTGGCCAGCGCCATGCGCATCTGCGAGTTGATCAGCGCCTCGTTGGACACCTGCTGTTCGCCGACGAGCCCGATGGACTGCAGGTATTCCGGGGTCAGCGACAGCACGATGGTGTCGCCGATGGCCTCATGGAAGCCGTCGTGCGCGCCGGTCTGGAACAGCGGCGGCTTGTCGTTGTAGGCCAGGTAGTAATACACGTGGCCGAGCTCGTGGTAGATGGTGGTGAAGTCTTCCTCATTGGGCTTGATGCACATCTTGGTGCGCACGTCGCCGCGCATGTCCATGTCCCACGCGCTGGCGTGGCAGACCACGTCGCGGTCGCGCGGCTTGATGAACTGCGTTTTCTGCCAGTAGCTTTCGGGCAGCTCGGGCATGCCCAGCGAGACATAGAATTCCTCGGCGCGCTCGGTCATGGCGCGCGCGGTGGCCAGCTCGGCCTCGCGCGCCACCTCGACACGGCGGTCGGTGTCGATCAGCGTGTTCTGGCGCACCATCAGCTCGTTGAGCCCGGCCTGCGCCTGGCGCTCCAGCGCGCCGGTGATATCGAGGCTGCCAGCGCCCTGGTAGGGCTCCAGCACGTCCCAGAGGTTGCCCCAGTCCTGCTGCCACATGTTGCCCATCAGGTGCGCGGGCAACAGCCCGTTGACGGAACCGCGGCCGGGATAGCGCGCCTCCAGCCGCGTGCGCGTATAGCAGTGCAGCTGCTCGTACAGCGGCTTGACCTGGCCCCAGAGACGGTCAGTCTCCGCAGCGATCTGCGCCGGTGGCATGTCGTAGCCGGCGCGCCAGATTTCGCCGGCATCGGCAAACCCGAGGTCGCGCGCGCCTTCGTTGATCAGCGAGACAAAGCTGGTGTAGTTGCCGCGGATCGGCTGCGCGATGGTGTGCCATCCGCGCCAGGCGTCGAGCTGGGCGTCGTAGTCACGGCTGGAGCGCAGCACGTCCTCCAGCTGCCCCAGCTGCCGGCAGCTGCGCGCGTCGCCCTCACCGGTGCAGTACTCGCCGGCGCCGTACGCGCCCTCCATGCGCGCAGCGATCCGGGTCAGCTCGGCCAGTTTCGCCGGGTCCTTGGGCGGCGGCATCGAAGTACCCAGCTTCAGCAGTGTGATCGCACGCGCGGTCTCCGGCGACATCTCCTGGCCTTCGAAGCGGCGGGCCTGCTCGATCCAGCGGTTGAGCTGCGCCAGGTAGCGCTCGTTGCCCTTGGCGGCCAGCAGCTGGCTGTCGTCATTGATGTAGGTCGACGACAGCCACTGGGCGGCGGTGAGCTCGGGATACATCGCCATGAGCTCGGCGTTGACGCGGACAATGAACTCGTCGGCCGTCTCGCGATCCAGGTCGGCCTGCGACAGTCCCCCGCCGGCCCCGGCTTCGGTGGGCATGCGCTCGCACGCGGTGATGCTGAGCACGCCGGCGACGGCGAGGGCGAGCAGGGCATGGCGAGTGGTCACGGCGGAGATCCTGGGTGTGTGGAAGCGCATCCGGCAGGCTAGAGCGGCGGTCCGATGGCCGCAAGTGCGCCTCGGCCCTTCTCGCTTCCCGTACGAGCCTGGCAGCAATGCCCTGTGCAGGCGTCGCTCAACCCTGGAACTCACCAAGAACCGGATGTTCTTGACTTTCGGCGGTTGCGTGCGCGACAGAGCCGGAAGAGCTTCGTGCCTTGTGCAGAGAAGCCCCTTCCAGCCCTGGTTGATCAGAAATCGCTTTCCCCGGCCCCCGGCAACAGCACGCCACGCGAGGCGTCGACCAGCCCATGGTCATGCAGCCACTGCCACGCGGCATCCGCGTCGTGCTCGACATAGGCGCGGGCGGAGCCCAGGCGGAAGGAGTAGCCCCAGGCGTCCATGTCGGCGAACAGGCGGTCGCGGCCAACGCCGGGCAGCAGGTCGGCAAGCAGCGACTGCAGCACGCAGACCGCGTCCTCTTCCTCGTTGCAGTCGGTCGCATCGGTATGCACCAGCGCACGCCACGCAGGCGGCAGCACGATCAGGTGGCAGGCCTCGTGCAGCAGCGAATGCACCGGCGTGTCGGCGCGGGCGTGCACCGTAGTGCCGACCAGCCCGGCCTCGCTGTCGCCCCAGTAGCTGCCGGGGATCGGCGCGCCGTCGGCGACCAGCGCGAGCCGGAGGCCGTAGCGGCGAAGCAGCGCTGCAGCATCGGCGACCGCGATCTCGCGCAGCAGCAGCACGCCGTCACCGACCGGGGCCGCGCTGGCCGCCACCGCGCGGATCACGCGGCGGACGCGCGCCCGTCAGGCAGCGACACCGAGATGTCGAGCACGTCGTGATCGCCGTCCTTGACCACGTCCACCTTGACCGCGTCGACGTCGACGCTGACGTACTTGCGGATCACCTCCAGCAGCTCGCGCTGCAGCATCGGCAGGTAGTCCGGTGCGCCGCGGCTGCCGCGCTCCTGCGCCACGATGATGCGCAGCCGCTCCTTGGCGATGGATGCGGTATTGGTCTTGGTCTTGAGGAAATCGAACAGTCCCATGCCTCAGCCTCCAAACATCTTGCTGAAGAATCCCTTCTTCTCGGCGGAAATGAACCGCATCGGCCGCTCTTCGCCCATCAGCCGCGCAACCGCATCGTCGTAGGCGAGCCCGGCGTTGGATTCCATGTCCAGGATCACCGGCTCGCCCTTGTTGGAGGCGTTGAGCACGTCGCCCGACTCCGGAATCACGCCGATCGTTTTCAGGCCCAGCACCTCCTCGACGTCGGTGATCGACAGCATCTCGCCCTGGCCCACGCGCGCCGGGTTGTAGCGGGTCAGCAGCAGGTTGGCCTTGATCGACTCGCCCTGTTCGGCCTTGCGGGTCTTGGAGTCGAGCAGGCCGAGGATGCGGTCGGAGTCGCGCACGCTCGAGACCTCGGGGTTGACCACCACCACCGCCTGGTCGGCGAAGTACATCGCCAGGAACGCGCCCTTCTCGATGCCGGCCGGGGAGTCGCAGACCACGTAGTCGAAGCCGTCGGCGGACAGGTCGTTGAGCACCTTCTCCACGCCCTCCTGGGTCAACGCGTCCTTGTCGCGGGTCTGCGACGCGGCGAGCACGAACAGCGTATCGAAGCGCTTGTCCTTGATCAGCGCCTGCTTCAGCGTCGCCTCGCCCTGGGTGACGTTGACGAAGTCGTACACGACCCGACGCTCGCAGCCCATGATCAGGTCGAGGTTGCGCAGGCCGACGTCGAAGTCGATGACGCAGACCTTCTTGCCGCGGCGCGCCAGGCCGCAGGCGAGGCTGGCGCTGGTGGTGGTCTTCCCCACGCCACCCTTGCCGGACGTGACGACGATGATTTCTGCCAAGTTCAAGTCCTCCAGGACGATGGGCGTGCGGCCGGCCGGGGGGCCGCGGCGCTGCGGTGTGCCGGGTTGCCGGCGGATATGGACGGGTGGTGCCGCGCCGGTCGCGCCGCGGGACGCGGCCTGCCGGACGTGGCGTGCAGGATGCCCGATAAAGGACTCACGCGGCGTCCAGCGCGGCAATCCGCAGCTCGCCCTTGTCGAGCCAGACCTGGACCGCGCGGCCGTGCAGCGCGGCGGGGATGTCCTCGAGCACCTTGTAGTGGCCGGCGACGGCGACCAGCTCGGCGTGGAACTCGCGGCAGAAGATCCGCGCCTTCTCGAAGCCCTGGGCGCCGGCGAGCGCGCGGCCGCGCAGCGCGCCGTAGATGTGGATCGAGCCGTCGGCGATGACCTCGGCGCCGGCGCCGACCGTGGTGGTCACGGTCAGGTCGCGGTGGTCTGCATACAGCTGCTGCCCGGAGCGCACCGGCGTCGTCTGCAGCAGCCCCGGGTCGGCCGCGGGCCGGGCCGGCGCGGGGCCCCCGGTGGGCGCCGTGCGCTCGGCGGCGGCGCCCTTCTGCGGCGCGGTGGGGGCCGGCGCACCGGTTTCCCGTGCCTCGCCGCCGCCCTCGTACTGCGCCCGGAACTTCGACAGCAGGGGCAGGCCGAGGGTTTCGGCGAGGGCCGCGTTGTCGCTGCTGCCATAGGCCAGGGCCACCGGCAGCACGCCGGCATCGCGCAGCGCTTCGACCAGCGCGCGCGCAGTGGACGGATCAGGCGAGCCGGGCAGGCCGCCGAAATCGACGATCACCGCCGCGCGTGCGAACAGCTTCGGCGCGCGCGCCACGCGGTCACGCATTTCGCGGGCGAGCTGCGCGACATCCAGCGTACGCACCCGCAGGTTGGCGATGCCCACCTGGCCGATCTTGAGCTCGCCTGCGGGCTCGTAGTCCATCGCCGCGCCCGGCGAGTTGGTGGCCATCAGCGCGCCTCCCTGCCAGCCACGGCGTGGCGCGCCACCGGCATCCACGGCGCATCCGGCAGTCCGTCGCCGTAGTGCTCGCGGACCCACGCGTAACTGCACAGCTCCTTTGTCAACATCGACGCGCGCACGCCGGCGCTGGCGCCGTCGCGCGGCGGCATCACGTGCTGTCCCGCCTCGTGGAATCCGAAGCTGCCGTGGAACAGGCGCGCCGGGTCGCTGTCGTGTTCGACAAAGACCTCGCAGGCCAGCACCGGGTAGCGAAGCTCGGCGTAGCTCTGTACATCCGCATAGAACGCGCGGCCGACGCCGCCGCCGCGGCGGCGGCTGGCGACCACCACGCGGTCGATGTAGAAGAACGCCGGGTAGCGCTCGGCGAACCACGCGAAGTTGCTGCTGTCGTGCCCGGCATCCGAACCGAAGCCGACCAGGAAGCCGGTCATGGCGCCGTCGCGCTCGGCGATGCGGAAATACTCGGCGTTGTCGTAGAACCGGCGCAGGCGCGACGCGTCGAGCGGCAGGATCGCGGGGCCGGCGGCGTTGTTGAGGGCAAGGACGGAATCCAGCTCGTGCTCGCGCACGTCGCGGACGACAATCGACATTCCACACTCCCTCACAACTTAAGGACGGTCGCGGCAACGGCCGCAGCGACGCTGGACGGCCAACGCGATGACGCACCGCGACAAGCTGGCGATTATCGCATGGCCCTGCCTGTCCGGGGACCGCTGAGGCCGCGTGTGTACCTGCCTCCGCCGCTTCGCCGCGCATGACCTCCGGCCTTCGCGGGCCGGCCGCGATTGCGCCTACCATCCGCGCATGCTGCCCCGCTTCGACCACAACCGACTGCTGCGCTACGCGGGCCTGTTCACGTGGGCAGTGATCGGGCTGCCGCTGCTGTTGCTGACGCTGCCGCAGGGCGATCCGGGCGTTCCCGGGCAGCAGGACCTGCTGGCCGCGGGCGCGTGGCGGGCATGGGTGGCGTGGGCGGTGTTCGGCGGCAGCTATGCGTGGCTCACGCGCGCCCTCGGCCATCGCCGGGTGACCGTGCTGGACTACACGCTGCTGGCGTGGCTGGCAGGTAGCGCGATTGCGATCAGCTACTACAGCCAGAGCGGCCTCGGCAGCATCCTGCTGATGGTGGTCGCCTGCGTGTTGCCCTGGCTGTTGCCGCTGTGGCTCGGCGTGGCGGTGCTGGTGCTGTGCGAGTTCGTGATCGTGCCGGTGTACGTACGCGGGCTGGACTTCTCGTGGCTGGAGGCGGTGCTGCAGGCCAGCCTTTACGTGGGTTTCACCGGGTTCGCCTTCGTGACCGGGCTGGTGGCGCGGCAGCAGGCCCAGGCGCGCGACGAGCAGCGTCGGCTCAATTCGGAGCTGCGGGCGACGCGCGCGCTTTTGGCCGAAAGCGTGCGCGTCAACGAGCGCACGCGCATCTCGCGCGAGCTGCACGACCTGCTCGGCCACCACCTGACCGCGCTCAGCCTCAACCTCGAGGTCGCCAACCACCTCACCAGCGGGCGTGCGCAGGAGCATGTGGGCCAGGCGCATACGCTGGCGCGGCTGCTGCTGTCGGACGTACGCGAGGCGGTGAGCCAGATCCGCGACAACGACGCGATCGACATGGCCGCGACCCTGTTGCCGCTGGCCGACAACGTGCCCGGGCTGCAGATCGACATGGTGCTGCCGCGGCCGTTCCTGATGAACGACCCCGAGCGCGCGCACGTGCTGCTGCGCTGCACCCAGGAGATCATCACCAACACGGTGCGCCACGCGCAGGCGCGGCTGCTGCGGCTGCAGTACGCTTTCGAGCGCGGGGTGGTGCGGGTCGTGGCGTGCGACGACGGTCGCGGCGCCGACCTCGCCACCGCCGGCAACGGCCTGCGCGGCATGCGCGAGCGGCTGGCAGCCTACGGCGGCGAGCTCGAGATCGAGACTGCCGAGGGGCAGGGGTTCACCCTGCGCCTGCGGCTGCCGCTGGACCCCGGGCTCGACGCCGCGGCGCCACCGGTGCAGGCTGGCGCGGCGGAGATCGACACCGCGGCCGTACCGGCCCGATGATGGGATCCGGCCGCGCCCCTTCGCGGCCCCGGGAGGCAGCATGATCCGCGTATGTCTGGTGGATGACCAAACCCTGGTGCGACAGGGCATCCGCTCGCTGCTGGCGCTCGACGGCGGCATCGAGGTGGTGGCCGAGGCGTCCGACGGCAAGCAGGCCATCGAGGTGGTGCCGGCGTGCGCGCCCGACGTGGTGCTGATGGACATGCGCATGCCGATGATGTCCGGGCTGGAGGCGCTGCAGGCGCTGTCGCGCACCAACCAGCTTCCGCCGACGATCATCCTGACCACGTTCGACGACGACCAGCTGGTGCTCGCGGGCCTCAAGGCCGGCGCCAAGGGCTACCTGCTGAAGGACGTGTCGCTGGAGCAGCTGGTCGGGGCGATCCGCACCGTCGCCGGCGGCGGCTCGCTGGTGCAGCCCGCGGTCACCCAGCGGCTGCTGTCGGGGCTGGAGCACATGCGCAACGAGTTCGTCAGCCTCGACAAGCCGGATCCGCTGACCGACCGCGAAACCGAGATCCTGCGCCTGATGGCCAGCGGCTTCTCCAACAAGGAGATCGCCAACTCGCTGGGCGTGGCCGAGGGCACGATCAAGAACCACGTCTCCAACATCCTCTCCAAGCTTGGCGTGCGCGACCGCACCCGCGCGGTGCTCAAGGCGTTCGAGCTGCAGCTGGTCTGAGCTTGCTAGCAGGCGGTTGTGCGAAAGCATCGGTCGGCGCGTCACTGCTGCCGGCAACCAAAGGCGAGCGCGCGGAGCCGAGCCTGGTTTGGCGCCTGACTCCCGATCGCTGGAATGGAGTCAGGCCCCGGGCGCTCCACGGCTGAGTGACACCAGCATGACGGCGTCGGGCTGAAATCGCCGCGGTCGCCAGTCCGCGGGTCGTTCGATGAACGCGTGCGGGCGCTCGCCGGCGCCGACGCAAGTTGCTACGATTGCCGGTCTGCGCCCGGCCTCGGCCGGTTCTGGTCCCGGAGAACCCTGAATGACCCGTCTGCTCGAAATCCTGATTTCCATGGCGATCGTCGCCGTGCTGTTCCTGGTCGTCGGCGTCGTCCTGCCGTCCAGCCGCTCGCTGAGCGAAAGCGTGGAGACGAACCGTCGGATCTCCATCGTGTTCGACACCATCAACAGCCTGCGCCGGTTCGACGACTGGAGCGCAATCTCCGCCTACGACCCCGCCGCGCAGCTCAACATCTCGGGTCCGGAAGAGGGTGTCGGGGCGCGCGTCGACTACGTCTCCGACGTCGACCGTGTCGGCGAGGGCAGCTGGGAGATCACCGAGTCCGAGCCTGACCGGCGCGTCGCGTTCGCCGTGGACAACAGCGACCTCGGCAGCAACAAGCGCACCGCGTTCACGCTGACCCCGACCGGCCGTAACAACCGCAACGTCGAGATCACCCAGACCTACAACGTCGACTACGGCTGGAACCTGTTCGGCCGCTATTCCGGCCTGTACGTAAGCCGCAGCGTCGGCGACCAGATGAAGCTCGGCCTCGGCCGCCTCACCAACATCCTGGCCGCGGTCCCCAACGTCGAATATCGTGTCGAGGGCAGCAAGCTGGGTAACCTCATGGTCGAGGAGCGTCCCTCGGAGCACCTGCTTGTCGTCAATGCCGGCGCCGTCGAGCGCAACAACGATGTCATCAAGGCCTCGATGAAAGCGAACATGGAGTGGATCAACCGCACCATCGCCGCCAGCAACCTCGAAGCGGTCGGCCCGATGCGCGTCATCACCACCGAGCTCGGCCGCGAGACCTACACCTTCGACATCGCGCAGCGCGTGCGTCGCGGATCCGGCGCCGCGCCGGGGGCCGAGGATGCCGCAACCGACGCCGGCGACGCCGATGCGACTGCTGCCGCCGATGCCGTCCCGGCCGCCCCGGTTGCCGGTGCGGGCCCGCCGCTGGCGAACCTGCGCCTGCAGGGCCCGGTGACCTACGTCCAGACCGCGCCCGCCAGCGTCGCCAAGGCCTCGTACATCGGCTTCATGGCCGAGCTGGACAACGTCCGCAACGCCGTCCGCGCGTGGGCCGTGACCCGTGGCTATGCGGTCGCCGACCGTCCATACGAGGACTACAAGAACGGCATCGATGCCGCCTTCACCGAGAGCGGCGAATACGACGTCTACTGGACACTGGGCCAGCCGCAGCAGTAAGCCCGCCGTGACCGCACCGGTCATCTGCCCCGTGTCATCCGCGCGCCGCATCCCAGTATGCGGCGCGCGCCGTTTCGGGATCCGTCGATGACGCTGGTACCGGCGCGCGACCCGGTGCGCAGGGCCGTCGGCGCGGCGGGCGGCCTGCTGGCCGCGGCTGCGGTAGCACTGGCCGCGTATGCGTCCCACGGGGCTGACGCGGCCGCCTCGACCCGACTCTCACTGGCGGCGGCAATGGCCTTCGGCCACGGCGCCGCGCTGCTCGCGCTGTCGTCGGCGACGCTGCTACGGCCTGCACCGCTGGCGCTTGTCGCCATGCTGGGCGGCGTACTGCTGTTCGCAGGGTCTTTGGCCGGTGCCGCGCTGATGGGTTGGCCGACGCGGCTGGCCCCCGTGGGCGGGATGGCGATGATCGGTGCGTGGTTGCTGTTGGCGATCGCCGCGGCGCGGCGCTGACAGTGGCGCGGTACGCGCGCGGCTTCGACACCGACGCTGCGGGCCGTCACCTGGCGCGTGTCGACCGGCCGCTGGGCGCGTGGACGCGACGCATCGGCCCGCTGCCGGCGGACACGCGCTGGCGGCAGCCGTTCGACCCGGTGGATGCGCTGGCGAGGGCGATCCTCTACCAGCAGCTGCACGCCAAGGCCGCGGCCACGATCGTCGGCCGGGTCGAGCTGGCGATCGGCAGTGCCCGGCTGCACGTCGGCACGCTGTCGTCGATCGACGACGCCACGCTGCGCGCCTGCGGGGTGTCAGGCAACAAGGCGCTGGCGCTGCGCGACCTGTCGCGCCGCGAGGTCGAAGGCGCGATTCCGACGCTGCGCCGGATGTCACACATGACCGACGACGCCATCATCGATGCGCTGGTGCCGATCCGCGGCATCGGGCGCTGGACGGTGGAGATGATGCTGATCTTCCGGCTCGGGCGTCCGGACGTGTTCCCGGTCGACGATCTCGGCATCCGGAAAGGCGCGCAGGTGGTCGACGGCAGCGACGCGCTGCCCTCGCCGCGCGCGCTGCGCGAGCGCGGCGAGCGTTGGGGTCCATGGCGCACGCAGGCCAGCCTGTACCTGTGGCGGATCGCCGACGCCGCGACCCAGGCGGCGGTGGCAGCGAAGCCGGGCGCCGCCGCGGCGCGCGCTGCTCCGGTCAAGCGCTCCCAGGACTGAGTGGACGATCCAGGCTGCGTCCTGCGGCGGTCGACGCATCGCCGGCATCCGCCAGCCACGCCTGCAACCGGGCGTAGACCGTCTGACTCGACAGCAGGTCGAAGTGGTGGCTGCCGTGGGCGATGAAGCGATGCGTCGTCGGCAGCCGCAGCGCGCGCGCCGGGTCGCGATGTAGCGCCAGCGCGCTGGCCACCGGCACCAGGCCATCGCCGGGCAGCGCCTCGCGCCGGCCACCGGGCAGCTTCTGCCGTGTGCCGGCTACCAGGAAGCAGCGCACGTGCGCTGGCGGGGCCAGCAGCGGCGGATGCCGCACGCCGCGCCGCGTGCCGCGCCCGTCGTCGCCCTCGTGCCTGGCCCCGTCGTCGTCGGCGACGACGTGACCGTGGCGCAGGTCCTGCACGCCGGCACTGCGGATCCGGCCCAGGCGTGCGAACGGCGACAGGTAGGGGCTGATGCCCAGGAACGCGTCGACCCGGCTGCCGGCCTGCTCCAGAGGCGCTCCGTGGTGCGGCGAGCCCAGGCAGGCCAGGCTGTCGAGCCGCCGCAGCCAGTCCAGGTCACCCAGGCTGGCGTGGTGGCAGGCGCTGCGTGCGACCAGGCCGCCCATGCTGTGGCCGACCAGCACCAGGCGACGCAGCGGCACCGGCCACGCAGCAGCCAGGCGCTCCAGCAGAGCGGCCAGGTCGGCGCCGTTGGCATCGATGCGCCGCCCGCTGTTGTAGAGCACCTGCACTGGCGCGAAGCCCAGGTCGCGCTGCAGCGCCAGGCCGTGGTCGTGCCCCTCGCGCGTCCACTGCAGGTCGTTCATCGACAGCCCGTGGACGAACACCGCCAAGCGGTCGACACCGGGGAATGTACGGGCCAGCGCAGCGCGCCGCAGCGGCAGCGCCGTGCCGCCGTGGCGCAGCTGCATCGTGATCGCCAGCGGGTTGCCCTCAGCCTCCAGCGTGTCGCCCAAGACGCCGTTGACTGCCGCACGCACCGCCTCGCGGCGCGGCGACGGGCCCTCGTCGGGCCCGACCAGCGCGGCGACGCCGGCAAGGCTGGCGTCGACGCCGCCGCCGACCACGCGGGTCACGCCGCGGATGCCGCGGTACACCAGTCCCGACACCCCGCGGCCGCGGCCGGCGGGCGCCGCGCCGACCAGCGGTGCGATGGTGGCGACGGCATGGTGGAGGTCCTCGACCAGGTCGGTGACGCCGGTGACCGCATCGATCGCGAGCCGGCTGGCGCCGCGCAGATCGTCGACCAAGCCGGTGGGCGCCGGCATGCGCCGGCTCCTGCCGCTCGCGGGACCGGCGGCGGGCATCGGTGCGGGACGCGCGATGCGCGGGACGCGGGGCATGGTGGCGGGCTCAGCGGCAGTGCGCAGCGCGCACGATGCCAGAACGCCGCACGGCGCGCGCGGTCATCGCGCCGCCGAGTGGCGCGACCACACCACCATCAGCATGCCGCCAAGCACCGCCCCGCCGCAGGCCAGCAGCTGCAGCGTCGGCGGCTCGTGCAGCAGCACGCCGCCGGCCGCGGTCAGCACCGGCACGCCGAGCTGCAGCGCCGATGCGCGCAACGCGCGCAGCCGCGGCAGCACGGCATACCAGACGGCATATCCGAGCCCCGAGGTGATGGCGCCGGACACCACCGCGAAGCCGACGCCGGCAGCGTCGAAGCGAACCTGCGGGGCAAATGCCAGCGCCAGCAGCGCCGCGGCCGGCAGTGCGCGCAAGAAGTTGGCCGCGGTCGCCTGCAGCGGTGGATGGCCACCGGCGCCGCGCAGTGAGTACCCGCCCCACGCGATGCCGGCGCCCACCATCAGCGCCGCGGCGACCGGCGGGGGCGCGGCTACCCCCGGCGCCAGCAGCGCTCCCAACCCGGCCAGCGCCAGCAGCAGACCACCGGTGGCCACCGCGCCAAGCCGCTCGCCGCGCCACAGCCCAGCGCCGATCATCGTGACCTGCACCGCGCCGAACAGCAGCAGCGCCCCGGTGGCCGCGGTCAGGGCGGTGTAGGCGAACGAGAACGCCGCGGCGTACGCGAACAGCGCCAGCGCCGATGCCCAGCTGCCGGCATCGATGACCCGCGCGCCGGCCGCCCGGCCGCGCGCTGCCAATGCCCACAGCACCAGCGCCCCGGCCAGCAGCCGCAAGCCGGTGAATCCCGCCGGATCGATGCCGGTCCGGGTCAGCGCAAGCCGGCACAGCAGCGAGTTGCCGGCAAAGGCGAGCATCGTCAGCGCCGCCAGCAGCGTGGTGGACACTGCCGTCGGGTGCTCGACGGGCGCGGGCACAGGCATCAGCTGCGCAGTGTTGCCAGCAGGCCGCGCGCGGTGTTGAACCGGTCCGCCGGCTCCGGCATCGGCAGCGTGATGCGCAGCTTGTCCGGCCCATCCATGCGGTAGGTCGCGGGCTGGCCCTGGATCATGCGGATGATCGCCATCGGGTCGATGTTGGGCTTGTCGCCGAACTGCACCCGGCCGCCGGCCGGACCCAGGTCGAGCTTGCGGATGCCAAGCCCGGTCGCGTCGAGCTTCAGCGCCGCCAGCGCGAACAGGTGCCGCGCCGCGTCGGGCAGCAGCCCGAAACGGTCGATCATCTCCACCTGCAGCTCGCGCAGCGCATCCGCGTCGCGCGCCGCGCTGATGCGCTTGTACAGCGTCAGCCGCGTGTGCACGTCAGGCAGATAGTCCTCGGGAATGAGCGCCGGCACGTGCAGTTCGATCTCGGCGCCGCGCGCCGCGGTGCCGTCCAGGTCGGGCAGCTCGCCGCGGCGGATGCTGCGCACCGCGCGCTCCAGCAGCTCGGTGTACAGGCTGAAACCGACCTCGGCCATCTGCCCGCTCTGGCCCTCGCCCAGCAGCTCGCCGGCGCCGCGGATCTCGAGGTCGTGGGTGGCCAGCATGAAGCCGGCGCCGAGCTCGTCCATCGCCGAAATCGCGTCCAGCCGCTTGCGCGCGTCGGCGCTGATGGTGCGCTCGTCGGGGATCACCAGGTACGCGTACGCGCGGTGGTGCGAGCGCCCGACGCGGCCGCGCAGCTGGTGCAGCTGCGCCAGCCCGAAGCGGTCGGCGCGGTTGATGATGATGGTGTTGGCGTTGGGGATGTCGATGCCCGACTCGATGATCGTCGAGCACAGCAACACGTTGAAGCGCTGCTTGTGGAAGTCGAGCATCACGCGCTCGAGCTCGCGCTCGGGCATCTGTCCGTGGGCCACGCCGATCCGCGCCTCGGGCACCAGCGCCTCCAGCTCGCGCTGCATGCGGCCGATGCTCTCGACGTCGTTGTGCAGGAAGTACACCTGCCCGCCGCGCGCGAGCTCGCGCTGGAACGCCTCGCGCAGCTGGTCGTCGTCCCAAGGCACCACGAAGGTCTGCACCGCCAGCCGGTGTGCCGGCGGGGTGGCGATGATGGCCAGGTCGCGCAGCCCGGCCATCGCCATGTTGAGCGTGCGCGGGATCGGGGTCGCGGTCAGCGTCAGCAGGTGGACGTTGGCGCGCAGCGCCTTCAGCGCCTCCTTCTGGCGCACGCCGAAGCGCTGCTCCTCGTCAACGATGACCAGCCCCAGGTCGCGGAACTTCACGTCAGGCTGCAGCAGACGGTGGGTGCCGACGATGACGTCGAGGGTGCCGTCGGCGATCCTGCCGATCTCGGCCTTGATCTCCTTCGCGGTCTTGAACCGCGACAGCACCTCGACCCGGATCGGGGTATCGGCGAAGCGGTCGGCCATGGTGCGGTAGTGCTGCTCGGCCAGCAGCGTGGTCGGCACCAGCACCGCGACCTGCTTGCCGGCGATGGCGGCCACGAACGCCGCGCGCACCGCGACCTCGGTCTTGCCGAAGCCGACGTCGCCGCAGACCACGCGGTCCATCGGCTGCGCCGACTGCAGGTCGCGGAGCACGGCCTCGATCGCGGTGTGCTGGTCGGGTGTCTCCTCGAACGGGAACGCAGCCGCGAACGGCTCGTACATCGCGCGGTCGAGATCGATCGCCAGGCCCGCGCGCGACTGGCGCCTCGCCTGGATCTCGAGCAGCTCGGCAGCGACGTCGCGCACCTTCTCCGCGGCCTTGCGTCGCGCCTTGGTCCACTGCTCGCCGCCCAGCGAATGCAGCGGCGCGGTTTCCGGCGACGTGCCGGAGTAGCGGTTGATCAGGTGCAGCTGGCCGACCGGCACGTAGAGCCGGTCGCCCTTGGCGTATTCGATCTCCAGGTACTCGGCAGGCGTGCCGCCGGCCTCCAGCATCACCAGTCCACGGTAGCGGCCGACGCCGTGGTCCTCGTGCACGATCGGCGAGCCTTCCGACAGCTCGCCGAGGTCGCGGACGATGGCCTCGGGCTCGCGGCCGGCGCGCTTGCGCCGTCGCGGCTGTGCCGCGCGCTCCGGGAACAGCTGGCGCTCGGTGAGGATGGTGACCACCGGTTCATCCAGCGCGAAACCGTTGTCGAGCGGCGCGACGGTGATCGCGAATCGCGAGCCGTTGGCCTGGGTGCCGGCGCCGCCGTCGGCGGCGTCCAGGAACGCCCGGATGTCGGGCAGCACGACCGGCACCAGCGCCGCCGCGGCCATGACATCCAGCAGCGCCTCGCGGCGGCCGGCGGTGTCCGCGGCGACCAGCACGCGGCCGGGATACGCCTGCAGGAACGCCTTCAGCGCCCCCGCGCCCTCGGCATCGCGCACCGCGACCGGCAGGTCGGGCGCGGGCTGGTCGCCAAGCGCGACGGCGTCGGCGTGGCGCGGGTGGGCAGCGTCGCACACCTCGATCCGATCGCCCTGGTTGAGCCGCTCGCGCAGCGCATCGGGCGGCAGGTACAGCGCTGTCGGTGCCAGCAGCGGGCGCTCGATGTCGTGCCGGCGCTGTTCGTAGCGCTCGGCGGTCTGCTGCCAGAAGTGGTCCGCGGCCTCGCCGACACCGGGACACAGCACCGGCAGCGCGCGCGGGCCGAGATAGTCGAACAGCGTCGCGGTGGCGTCGAAGAACAGCGGCAGGTAGTACTCGATGCCGGCCGGCGCGGCGCCGGCCTTGAGGTCCTGGAACAGCGCGCTGCGGCGGGTGTCGATGTCGAAGCGCTCGCGCAGCGCGTCCATCGCGCGCGCGGTGCCGGCCGCGTCCAGGGGCACTTCGCGCCCGGGCAGCAGGCGCACCGCGTCGATCTTGTCGTGCGAGCGCTGGGTCTCGGGGTCGAAGCCGCGGATGGTGTCGATGGCGTCGTCGAAGAGCTCGACGCGGTACGGCATGTCGGCGCCCATCGGGTAGACGTCGAGCAGCCCGCCGCGGACCGCGAAGTCGCCCGGGTCGAACACCTGCGGCACGTTGCGGTAACCGGCCGCACCGAGCCGGCGCTTCTCGGCCTCGAGGTCCATCCGCTGGCCGACGTGGACGTCGAAGGCGGTGCCGACCACGTACGACAGGGGCGCCAGGCGCTGCATCAGCGTCGCCACCGGCACCACCACGATGCCCCGCGCCAGCGACGGCAGGCGCACCAGGGTGGCGAGGCGCTGCGACACGATGTCCGGATGCGGGCTGAAGAGATCGTAGGCCAGCGTCTCCCAGTCCGGGAAGCTGAGCACCGGCGGCGCGTCGCTGGCGCGCGCGGCGGGGGCGTCGTCGTCGTCGCGGCCAGTGGGCTGGCCGGTCAGCGTGCGCAGGTCCTGCTCGAGCTGGTGCGCGGCGTGGTTGTCGCGCGCCACCACCAGCAGCGGGCCGTCGTGGGCGGAAGCGGCGCGCGCGATGGACCAGGCGAGGGCGCTGGCGCTGGCGGGCGCACGCCACCAGGCGCGCGGCCGCCCGGCCTGGGGCAACGGCGGGATCGGGAACAAGAGGGGTGGGTGCCGTGGGAGGTGGGCGAGCCGGCTATTTTAGCCGATGGCCCGCAGGCGGGCCGGGCGGTGGACGGACGCAGCGTCGCGTGCCGCAGGCGTCACTTTGGATCGAGGTCCAGTACCACGTGCACCAGGCCTGGCGAGTTGCCGTGCTCCCGGCGGAACCCCAGCGACTGCACCAGCGACAGCATCGCGTGGTTGCTCTCCAGCACGTCGCCGTGCAGCTGCGCCAGCTTCTTGCCGCGGGCCCAGCGCACCAGCCGGCGCATCAGGTGCCGACCCAGGCCCATCCCGGAGATGTAGTGGCTCACGAGGATCGCGAACTCGGCGTCGCGGGTGCCCGTGATCATCGCCGCGCGCGCGACGCCGCCGATCAGCGCCTCGCCCGGTGGCAGCGGCTCGGCCACCACCAGCGCGAATTCGGTCCTGGGATCCGGCCGCGTCAGCCGCCGCGCGGCCTCCGGCGAAAGCTCCTTCATCGAATACAGGAATCGCTGGCGGACTTCGTCGGGCTTCAGCAGCTCGAACCCCGCGCGCAGCGTCGCCGCGTCGTCGGGCCGGATCGGCCGGATCAGCACGTCACGGCCATTGGCGAGGCGGATTTCCTCGTGCCACGGGGGAAGGCGGTTGCGGGCGACCATGGGGTGATGCTGTCACGCGGCCGATGAAGCCGGGCAACACATCCCACCGGGGTGGGCGTCGCGGCAGCCGCGGCCGGCGCTAGACTCCGCCATCCCCGCTGCACCCGAGACGCCCGATGGCCGGACATGGCAATTCCACCCGCGCGATCTGGTTCGCCCTGGGCGCCAACCTGATGATCGCCATCGCCAAGGGCGTGGCTGCCTACGTGACCCGGTCCGGGGCGATGCTCGCGGAGACCGTGCATTCGCTGGCCGACTGCGGCAACCAGCTGCTGCTGCTGCTCGGCCTGCGCCAGGCCAGGGCGCCGGTGTCGGCCGCGCACCCGCTGGGCAGCGGCAAGGCGATCTACTTCTGGTCGTTCCTGGTCGCGGTGATGCTGTTCACCGTCGGCGGCATGTTTTCGCTGTACGAAGGCGTGCACAAGCTGCAGCACCCCGAGCCGCTGCGGAAGTGGTGGTGGGCGGTGGGGGTGCTGGTGTTCGCCATCGGCGCGGAGTCGGTGTCGATGCGCGCCTGCCTGCAGGAGGTGGCCAAGGCCCGGGGCGGCCGCACGATGTGGCGGTGGTTTCGCGAATCGCGCCAGGCCGAGCTGGTGGTGATCTTCGGCGAAGACCTGGCGGCGCTCGCCGGGCTGGTGTTCGCGCTGTGCGCGATCGTGGCCACCGTGGCCACCGGCAACCCGCTGTGGGACGCAGTGGGGACGATCCTGATCGGCGTGCTGCTGATCGTGGTCGCGGTGTTCGTCGCGATCCAGGTCAAGGCGATGTTGATCGGGCAGGGGGTCGAACCCGCGCGTCAGGCGCAGATGCTCGCGTTCCTCGAGGCGCGGCCCGAGATCGACCGCGTGCTCAACCTGATCACCTTCCAGCTCGGGAACGAGGCAATGGTGTCGGTGCAGGCGACCATGCGCGAACGCGCCGACGTGGCTGCGCTGCTGGCCGGCATCGACACCGTCGAGCGCGCGCTCAAGGCCGCGTTTCCCGAGGTGCGCTTCAGCTTCTTCGAACCCGACACCGCGCGAGCCGTCGCCGCCTGACGCGGCGCCGATCCCGCGCACCGACGGCCCGCCGCCGCGGCGATCGCGGCCTCAGCTTGCCTCGAGCAGCCAGTCGACCCGGTGCGACGCGCCGCGCTCCTCGGCGATCGCACCCTGCAGCGCGGCGAGCGCCGGGCGCAGCGCGGCGTCGAGCTTCCACGGGGCATTGACCAACAGCATGCCGCTGCCGTTGAGGCGTAGCGGCGAATCGTCGGCGCGCATCATCAGCTCCAGCCGCAGCACCGACTTCGCCGGCAGCGCCGCCGCGCGGCGGTAGAACGGCTGCAGCGTGCGCCGCAGCTTGACCGGGTACCAGAGCGCGAACGTGCCCTGCGGCCAGCGCTGCAGGCCCTCGCGCAGCGCCGCGATCGCGGTGTCGAACTCCGCCAGCTGCGACTCGTACGGCGGGTCCACCAGCACCAGCCCGCGGCCGATGCGCGCGTCGCCGTCCTTGGGCGGCAGCAGCGCGCGGATCGCGTCGTAGCCGTCGCGCGCAAACGCCTGCATCCGGCGTTCGTCGGCGAAGTTGGCCTTCAGCGCCGCGGCCTCGATCGGCTGCAGCTCGCAGCAGGCGATCCGGTCCTCGGGCCGCAGCGCGTGCGCCAGCAGCCACGGGGATCCCGGGTAGGCATCCATACCGTGCGCGGCTCGGCAGGCCTTGACCGCGGCGAGGTAGCGCGTGACCGCCGGATCCCGCGGCGCCTCGGCCATCAGCCGGCCGATGCCGTCGGCGGCTTCCTTGGTGCGCTGGGCACTGCCCGAGCGCAGCCGGTAGAGCCCGCGCCCGGCGTGGGTGTCGAGTGCAAACACCGGGGTCGGCTTGGCCACCAGCGCATCGCACAGCGCCAGCACGACGACGTGCTTGAGGATGTCGGCGTGGTTGCCGGCATGGAACGCGTGGCGGTAATTCATCGCGACAGGATAGTCGGTGCCAGCCGTGGCCCGCGCAGCCGCGGCGTCTGCCTACATCCGGAACACGCCGAAGCGCGCAGGTTCGATCGGCGCGTTGAGCGACGCCGACACCGCCAGCCCGAGCACCCGGCGGGTGTCGGCGGGGTCGATGATGCCGTCGTCCCACAGCCGCGCGGTGGCGTACCAGGGGCTGCCCTGCGACTCGTACTGCTCGCGGATCGGGGCCTTGAACGCGTCCTCGTCGTCGGCGCTCCAGCTGCCGCCCTTCACCTCGATGCCGTCGCGCTTCACGGTCGCCAGCACGCTGGCGGCCTGTTCGCTGCCCATCACGCTGATGCGCGCGTTGGGCCACATCCACAGGAACCGCGCGCCGTACGCGCGCCCGCACATCGCGTAGTTGCCGGCACCGAAGCTGCCGCCGATCACCACCGTGAACTTGGGCACGCTCGAGCAGGCCACCGCGGTGACCATCTTGGCGCCGTCCTTGGCGATGCCGGCGTGCTCGTACTTGCGCCCGACCATGAAGCCGGTGATGTTCTGCAAGAACACCAGCGGGATGCCGCGCTGGTTGCACAGCTCGATGAAATGCGCGCCCTTGAGCGCCGACTCGCCGAACAGGATGCCGTTGTTGGCCACGATGCCCACCGGGTAGCCGTGCAGGTGCGCGAAACCGGTGACCAGGGTCCTGCCGTAGCGCGCCTTGAACTCCTGGAACTCGCTGCCGTCGACCACGCGCGCGATCACCTCGCGGATCTCGAACGGCTGCCGCGTGTCCTGCGGCACCACGCCGTACAGCTCCGATGCGGCAAACAGCGGCTCGCGCGGCTCGCGCACCGCCACCGGCAGCACCTTGCGCCGGTTGAGGCTGCCGACGATGTCGCGCGCGATCTGCAGCGCGTGGCGGTCGTCCTCGGCGAAGTGGTCGGCGACGCCCGACACCGAGGTGTGCACGTCGGCGCCGCCCAGCGCCTCGGCGTCCACCACCTCGCCGGTCGCCGCTTTCACCAGCGGCGGGCCGCCGAGGAAGATGGTGCCCTGCTCCTTGACGATCACCGACTCGTCGCACATCGCCGGCACGTAGGCGCCGCCGGCGGTACAGCTGCCCATCACCACCGCGACCTGCGGGATGTTGTCGGCCGACATCCGCGCCTGGTTGTAGAAGATGCGGCCGAAGTGCTCGCGGTCGGGGAATACCTCGTCCTGCAGCGGCAGGAACGCGCCGCCGGAGTCGACCAGGTAGATGCAGGGCAGGTGGTTCTCGCGCGCGATCTCCTGCGCGCGCAGGTGCTTCTTGACCGTCATCGGGAAGTAGGTGCCGCCCTTGACGGTGGCGTCGTTGGCGACCACCACCACCTCCAGCCCCATCACCCGGCCGATGCCGCAGACCATGCCGGCGGCGGGCGCGGCGTCGTCGTACATGCCTTCCGCGGCCAGCGGCGCGATCTCCAGGAACGGCGATCCCGGGTCCAGCAGCGCGGCGATGCGGTCGCGCACGGTGAGCTTCCCGCGCGCGACGTGGCGCTCGCGCAGCGTCGCCCCACCGCCGTCCGCCGCCCGCGCCAGCCGCCGGTCCAGCTCCGCGACCAGGCTGCGGTGGTACGCGGCGGTGTCGGCGAAGGCCTGCGAGCCGGGATCGAGGCGGGTACTCAGGACGGGCATGCGCGGCGGTCTCTGTGACGGTGGACGCACAGGATACCCGGGGCGCCGCGGCCCGCCGCCGTCAGTCGACCGGATCGCCCTCGGCGACATCCCGGGCGCGTTCCGCGACTTCCTCGGCATCGGTCCGGGCGTCTTCAGCGGCGAAGGCGGCTTCGGCGACGGCCACGTCGAGCGCGTCGCTGGCGGTCTCCACCGCGGACTCCTGCTGCGCGCCAGCGCCAGCGCCGACGCCTGTGGCGGATGCCGGGGTGGCCGGGCGGTCGCCGCAGCCGGCGAGCAGGGCGAGCAGCAGCAGGAGGGGGGCAACTCGGTGCATGGCAGCTCCAGACGAAGGGAAGAACAGGCGCACAAAAAAAGCCGCTGGCGAACCAGCGGCTTCGGTACCTCAGGCGACTGCCTGCAGCGGATTACTGCTGCGGGACGGAGTCGGCCTCGTTGGCGGCAGCCGACGCGGCGTCTTCGGCGGTGTCGGCAGCGTCTTCGGCGCGGTCGGCAGCCATGTCGGCGGCGTCGCCGTCCGGGGCCATCGCGGCGTCTGCAGCGGCGTCAGCCGCGGTGTCGGCGGCGGCAGCGGCGGACTGGGCAGCGGCGTCGGCAGCGGCGGTGCCGGCCATTGCGGCATCGGCAGCAGCAGCGTCGGCGGTCTCGGCGGCGTCGGCAGCGGCGTCAGCAGCCTGGTCCTGGTTCGAGCAGGCGGTCAGGGCCAGGCCCAGGGTCAGCGCGATCAGCAGCTTGTTGATGGTCATTTCGGTATTCCTCGTCGTGGATTAGGCAACGCGCTCGTAGCGCGCCGCCGCCATGATGACGATCCGTTTTGCACTGTCAAGCGATAGTTTGAAACGCTTTTGTAAGAAAGCCGTTAACTTTTTTAGAGCAATTCAACGGCAATCGCGGTGGCCTCGCCGCCGCCAATGCACAGGCTGGCCACGCCCCGCCTGCCACCACGCGCTTTCAGCGCGTGAAGGAGCGTCACCACCAGCCGGGCGCCGCTGGCGCCGATTGGATGTCCAAGTGCACAGGCGCCGCCATGGACGTTCACCTTGGCGTGGGAAATGTCGAGATCCTGCATGGGCGCCATCGGCACGCAGGCGAAGGCCTCGTTGATCTCGAACAGGTCGACGTCGGCCACCGTCCAGCCGGCCCTGTCGAGCACGTTGCGGATCGCCTGGATAGGCGCGGTGGTGAACCACTCCGGCGCCTGTGCATGTCCGGCGTGCGCCACCACCCGCGCCAGCGGCGTCAAGCCCCGGCGTGCGGCCTCGTCGGCGGATATCAGCACGGTGGCCGCAGCGCCATCGGAAATCTTCGACGACGACGCGGCCGTCAGCACACCTTCCTTGCCGAAGGCCGGACGCAGCGAGGGGATCTTGGATGCGTCGATCTTCCCCGGCTCTTCGTCGGCCTCGACCACCACGTCGCCCTTGCGGCCTGAGACCGTCACCGGCACCAGTTCGGCGGCGAAGGCGCCCGACGCCTGCGCGTCCTGCGCACGACGCACGCTTTCCGCGGCGTAGGCGTCGACCTGCTCGCGTGTCAACGCGTACTTGCTGCAGGTCGCGTCGCCGAACACGCCCATCGCCTTGCCGTCGTCCGGGTTGGTCAAGCCGTCCAGCGCCATGTGGTCGAGGAACGGCGCACTGCCGTAGCGGATGCCGGTGCGCGACCCGTTGAGCAGGTGGGGGGCGTTGGTCATCGACTCCATGCCACCGGCAACGACCACGTTTGCGGATCCGGCGCGGATCATGTCGGCGGCCAGCATGATCGCCTTCATGCCCGAGCCGCAGACCTTGCTGATGGTGGTGCAGGCGACGGCGTCGGGCACGCCCGCGGCGCGCGACGCCTGGCGGGTCGGCGCCTGGCCGAGTCCGGCGGGCAGCACGCAGCCCATCAGCACCTCGTCGACCTGGTCGGCGGCGAGGCCGGCGTGCTCCAGCGCGCCGCGGATCGCGGCCGCGCCAAGGGTAGGCGAGGGCACGCCGGTGAACTGGCCTAGGAAGGAACCGATCGGCGTGCGCTTGGCGCCGACGATGACGACGTCAGAGGACATGGGAGCTCCGAGGGGGAGGCGGGGCCGCTGGCCCCAGTGCCTCGATTATCGCGCCGGGGTCCGGGCGCGGCAAACGCGGTCGCGTTCGAGGTGGCAGCCCGGACGTGCAGGCGCTATACATGCCGCCGGCGCCGGGGGGCGCCGTCCGCGCACCGCGCGGGCCACGGTACCTGCGCCAAGGGCGCATCTGGGAGAGGGGACATGGACGGATTGACGGGTTGCACGCGCCACCGGCGCGCCGGCGCGCTGCGGCTGGCACCACTGGCGGTGGCGCTGCTGCTGGCCGGCTGCGGCGGTGGCGGCGGGAGCGGCAACACGCGCGCGGACCCGCCGCCGGCGTTCGTGCCGCCACCGCCGCCAGTGGTGC
>LXQJ01000057.1:50835-52788 GCA_001683895.1 Luteimonas sp. ANT-B3E
GCCGCCCGCGTCACCGCCGCCCACGCTGGTGCAGCCGCCCAACCCCGCCTTCAGCGGCCACCTGGCGGTCACCAATGCGTATGCGGCCCACGCCGCCGGTTTCACGGGCGCCGGCATCCGCATCGGCGTCGTCGACAGCGGCGTCAACCGGCGCCACCCGTCGCTGGCCGGGCGCGTGGTGGCCAACCTCGCGTACGTCGACCCGCGCCGCAACAACCTCGCCATCGATGACGTCGACGGCCACGGTACGACCATCGCGCAGGTCGCGGCGGGGCGGCCGTTCGGGCAATGGCCCGGCGGCATGGCACCAGGGGCGCAGATCGTGTCCGCGCGCATCATCAGCGACCAGCCGCCGACCGATGACGGCTCCGGCTCGGGCAACGAGGTCAATGGCCCGCTCGGACTGGCGCCGGTGCACGCCGACCTGATCGCGCGCGGCGTGCGCATCATGAACAACTCATGGGGCGGCCTGTACTGGACCAACCCGGCGGCGACCGCGGGCATCGCGTCGGAGTACCGGGACTTCATCTTCCGCCATGACGGACTCGTGGTCTTTGCCACCGGCAATTCCAGCCGGCCCGATCCGTCCGACATGGCAGCGCTGCCAAGCCAGTCGGGTCCGGGGGGCACCTCGCCCGCGGCGGACCTGGTGCGTGGCTGGATCACCGTCGCCGCGCTCGATGCCGACAACCCCACTGCGCTCGCCGCGTACTCCAACGCCTGCGGCATCGCCATGCACTACTGCCTGGTGGCCCCCGGCACGGTCGTCGCCACCGGCGTCAACGACGCCCCGGACGCCCCGAGCTACCTGCGCTGGTCGGGCACGTCGCTGTCGACGCCGCTGGTGTCGGGTGCCGCCGCGCTGGTGTGGCAGGCGTTCCCGTACTTCGACAACGACCTGGTGCGGCAGACGCTGCTCGGTACCGCCACCGACCTCGGCGCGCCCGGCGTCGACCCGGTGTTCGGGCACGGTCGGCTGGATGCAGGGCGCGCGGTGCGCGGCCCCGCGGCGCTGACCGGCACGGTCACCGCGCGCTTCGACGCGCTGACGTCGCGCTGGGGCAATGCGCTGTCGGGCACCGGCCGCGTGGTCAAGGCCGGCAGCGGCACGCTGGTGCTTGAGCAGCGCGCCGGCAACAGTGGTGGCTTCGCGGTCGAGGGTGGGGCGCTGGATGCGGCCGGTGGCCTGAGCGGCGACCTCGCCATCGGCCGCGCGGCCCGCGTGTCGACGCGTGGCGCACTCGGGGGCAGCGTCACCAACGCCGGGCGGCTGGAGGTGCGTGCGCCTGCCGGCACCACTGGCGCGGCGCGGTATTCGCTCGCCATCGCAGGTGACTACCTGCACCGCGACGACGCGACGCTGGCGGTGGAAGTGGGTACACCGGTCGCAGTCGGCGGTACTGCCACGCTGCAGGGCGGCGACCTGCAGGTGCTCGGCGTGCGCAGCGGCTACCTCACCGCCGCGCGCGAGAACGTGCTGACCGCGGCCGGCGGCGTGACCGGCAGCTTCGATGCGCTGACTGCGGCACCCGGGGTCTTTCTGCAGGCACAGTTGGGCTACGGCGCGTTGGCGGTGTGGCTCGATATCACCCGGCTGGACGTGACCGCCGCGGCGCTGTCGTTTGCCAGCATCACGCCGGCCGCGCTGTCGTCCGCGCAGCGGGTCGAGGGCGCGTTCCGGCGGCTGGACGATCCCGTCGACGGCACGCCAGGTGACGCCACGACCGCGGGGTTCCGCGGGGCCGCGGGAGAGCTGCAGCGCATCGGCACGCAGGACGCGGCCGACGCCGCGCTCGCCAGTCTGTCCGGCAGCGCCCACGCCGCGGCGGCGACGATGACCTTCGACAGCATCGACATGGGGCGGCGCGCGCTGGCCGCGCGCATCGACGACCTCGGCAGCGACCGCCGCCGGTCCGGCGCCTGGGCGCGCGGCCTCGGCGGCGGCGGGCAGGG
>LXQJ01000057.1:52854-74938 GCA_001683895.1 Luteimonas sp. ANT-B3E
CTACGCCGGCAACGGCTTCGCCACCGACGGCTGGCTGCTGGGCCGCGACCAGGCGCTGGGCGGCGACGTCGTCGGCGGCTTCGCGTTCGGCGAGACCCGCGCCTGGGGCGCGGGCGGCAGCGACCGCAGCGACGACCGCCAGGTGCAGGGCCAGCTGTACGCCGGCGCGGTGGCGGGGCGCGGCTACGTGGTCGGCCAGGCCGGCATCGGCCGCTACGACCGCGACGTCGCGCGCACGCTGTCCACCGGCGCGTCGCGGTACGGCGTGCAGGCGCGTTACGCCGGCAGCTTCCGCGTCGCCAGCATCGAAGCGGGGTGGCGCGGGGCACTGGGGAACATCGACGCCACGCCCTACATCGGCATGGAATACGCGCAGCTGGGCGGTGACGGCTTTCGCGAGGACGGCGCCGCGGGCCTGGGTCTGCAGGTGCGCGACTGGCGCGCCAGCCGCAGCCAGGCGATCGCCGGCCTGCGGCTGTCGGGCCGCTGGTTCGGCACCGGGTTTGGCGCGTACGGCGAATGGCAGCAGCTGCTCGACGCGCGTGGCCTGGAGGTGGCCGCCAGCTTCACCGGCATCGATGCGTGGACGCCGCTGCCCGGCATCGCGCCCGGACGCTCCGGCGGGCTGCTGGGCGTGGCCGCCGAGCGGCGGCTTGGCGACGGCGCGCTGCTGCGGCTGGGCCTCGACCAGCGCGTCGGCCCGCGCGGCGACGCGGCGCTGGTGTCGCTGCGCTACGCGCGCGGGTTCTGAGTCGGGCGCCGCTGCGGCGGCCGCGGGCGGCGACGATCAGCTGCGGCCGTCGAACAGCTCGCGGCCGATCAGCATGCGGCGGATCTCGTTGGTGCCGGCACCAATCGCGTACAGCTTGGCGTCGCGCAGGATGCGCCCGGTCGGGTACTCGTTGATGTAGCCGTTGCCGCCCAGCGCCTGGATGCCTTCGAGTGCGACCTGCACCGCGGAATCCGACGCGTGCAGCAGGCAGCTGGCGGCGTCGATGCGCGAGGCGTGGCCGGCGTCGAAATCTCGCGCCACCTGGTAGGCGAACGCGCGGCTCGACTGCAGCGCGGTGTACATGTCGGCGATCTTGGCCTGCATGATGCCGAAGGTGCCGATGGCGGCGTCGAACTGCCGGCGCTCGCGCACGTACGGCAGCGCGGCGTCGAGCGCGGCCTGCATCAGCCCGATCGGCCCGCCCGACAGCACCACGCGCTCGGTGTTGAGGCCCGACATCAGCACCTGCACGCCCTCGTTGACCTCGCCCAGCACGTTGGCCTGCGGGATCTCGCAGTCGACGAAGACCAGTTCGCAGGTGTTGGAGCCGCGCATGCCCAGCTTGTCGAGCTTCTGCGCGGTGCTGAAGCCCGGCATGCCGCGCTCGACGATGAACGCGGTCATGCAGCGGCTGCCGGCATCCTTGCCCGCGGTGCGCATGTACACCACCAGAACGTCGGCCTCGGGGCCGTTGGTGATCCACATCTTGCTGCCGTTGGCGATCCAGGTGTCGCCGCGCAGCTCGGCGCGGCAGGCCATCGACCCGACCACGTCGGAACCGGCGCCGGGTTCGCTCATCGCCAGCGCGCCCTTCCACTCGCCGCTGCACAGCTTCGGCAGGTAGTGCGCGCGCTGCGTCTGCGTGCCGTTGGCGTACAGGTTGGCGACGCACAGGTTGCTGTGCGCGCCATAGCTCAGGCCCACCGAGCCCGACGCGCGCGAAATCTCCTCCATCGCCACCGTGTGCGCCAGGTAGCCCATGCCGCTGCCGCCGAATTCCTCCGGCACGGTCAGTCCAAGAAGGCCCATCTCGCCGAGCTGCGCCCACAGGTCCTGCGGAAACGCGTTGTCGTGGTCGATCGCCTCCGCGCGCGGCGCGATCTCGGCATCGGCGAACCGCCTCACCGCCTCGCGCAGGGCATCGATCTCTTCGTCAAGGGGGAATGCGCGCATGTCGTGTCCTTGCAAGGGGAGATGGAAATCCAGCGGAGCCCCAGCCCCCTTGAGTCAAGGGGGCGGGGATATGGAAGAGCACAGCGGGACCCGAAGTTTGCGCAGCAACTTCGGGCTGATCAAGGCGAAGCCCTGATCAGTGCCCGCGGATCCTGCCCTGGAAGCGCGGCGCTGCGCGGCCCAGCGGCAGCTTCAGCTTGCCGATCGCGGTGATGCGCTCCTCGGCCAGGCGGTCGGCGGCCTTGTAGGTCGGGATGCCGTCGCGCGCGGAGATCTCGAAGATGCGCGCCAGGTTGTGGTAGATCGTGCGCATCATCCGCATCGCGCGCTCGCGGTTGTAGCCGTCGATCTCCAGCGACACGTTCATCACGCCGCCGGCGTTGACCGCGTAGTCGGGCGCATACAGGATGCCGCGCTTCTCGACCTCGTCGCCGATCGCATTGTTGGCCAGCTGGTTGTTGGCCGCGCCGCAGATCACCTTGGCCTTCAGCCGCGGCAGGGTCTGCTCGTTGATCGTGCCACCCAGCGCGCACGGCGAATACACGTCGCAGGCGACGTCGTAGATCTCGTCCGCGCCCACGGCCTCGGCGCCGTACTCCTGCACCGCGCGGTCGACCAGCGTCCGGTTGATGTCGGTGACGAACATCTTGGCGCCGCGTTCCTTGAGGAGCTTGACGAACTCCATGCCGACGTGGCCCAGGCCCTGCACCGCATAGGAGTACTTGCCGACCTCCTCGTCGCCGAACTTGCGGTTCAGCGTGGCCATCAGCCCCTGCAGCGTGCCGTACGCGGTGAACGGCGACGGGTCGCCGGAGCCCCCGTGCACCTGGTGCACGCCGGTCACGTACTCGGTCTCGCGGTAGACGAACTCCATGTCGTTGACGTCGATGCCGACGTCCTCGGCGGTGATGTAGCGCCCGCCCAGCGATTCGACGAACTGCCCGAACGCGCGGAACAGCGCCTCCGACTTGTCGAGCGCGGGGTCGCCGATGATCACCGCTTTGCCGCCGCCGATGTTCAGGCCGGCGACCGCGTTCTTGTAGGTCATGCCGCGCGACAGCCGCAGCACGTCGTTGAGCGCGTCGGCCTCGGTCTTGTACGGCCACATCCGCGTGCCGCCCAGCGCCGGCCCCAGCACCGTGTTGTGGATCGCGATGATCGCCTTCAGTCCCGCGTCCTTGTTGTGGCAGAACACGACCTGCTCGTGGCCGTAGGTGTCGAGGTGCTCGAAAATCATTCGGAAACTCCGCTGCCGGCGTGGATTCGCGTGTAGCGAATGGCGCCGGCGATGTTGGGTTAAGTCATTGAATCGACAGGGGTCGATGCGCGCGCCGCGGCGGTCTCCAGCGCGGCAGGGGCGGGATTTTACGCGCCCTGCCGGTCAAAAGCCCGTACACGCCGGTACGGCGGGGATGGCACCCAGCCGCCCTGCGCGTCGAGGGCGGCCGTTGGCTGTGGATGCTGCGCTGCGGCGCAGTCACCGCGCGCATTAGTTCACAGCTGCGACTCGATCGGCAGCCAGCGGAACACGGCCGCCTGGGCGCGCCGCCATGCGTCGGCCTCCGGCTCGCTGCGGTAGACGCGCTGCGGCGTCGCGGCGCGGTCCAGCCAGCGGAGCTCGCCGTCTGCACCCAGGTATGTCCAGTAGCTCAGCGCCGGCGACGCCAGGTGCAGGTACTCGGCGCTGAGCGCCGCGGCCATGTCCGGGTCGTCGAAGAACACGCCCATCTCGGTGTTGAGGTCGGCCGAGCGCGGATCCATGTTGAACGAGCCGATGAAGCCGCGGCGGTCATCGACCAGGTAGGCCTTGGTGTGCAGGCTGGCGCCGATGCTGCTGGCACGGCCACTGCCGCTGGCACCGCCGCCGCTGCCGCCGCTGCCGCTGCCGCTGCCGCCACTTCCACTTCCACTGCGGCTGCCGCCGCTGCTTGGCACCGTGCCGGATCCAGCGGTCTCCCCCGCGCCCTCTACGGTGTCGTCAGCGCGCTGCGGCCGGATTTCGTACAGCTTTACGCCCGCGCGCAGCAGGTCGCGGCGGTACCTGGCGTATGCGCCGTGCACCGCGACCACGTCGTTGGCGGCGAGCGAGTTGGTCACCACGCCCACGTGCACGTCGTCGAGCGCCAGCGCGGCCATCGCCGCAGCTGCGTCGCCGGGCACGAAGTACGGCGAGATCACCAGCGCCTTGCGTCGTGCGCTGCGCAGGTCGCGTTCGATGCGGTCGACCAGCCGCTCGCCGGCGACGTCGTCGTGCTGCTTCAGCGGCGGGTCCGACACCACCGCGATGCGGTCGGTCCAGATCGGCGACAGCGCGCCGGCGGCGTACTCGCGCACGCTGCGCGACAGCTCCACGCGCGCCAGGTACACCTGCGCGTCGGCGCCGCCGAACTCCGTGCGCAGGGCCTCCATCAGCCGCGCAATGGCGTCGATGTCGCCGGGGCCGCCATCGTCGCCCTCGTCCAGCGTCCGCAGCGGCACCGCCGCCTCGCTGTTCCAGTACTGGTCGAAGATGTCGCTCGCCTGCGCCACCGCGGGGCCGAACAGCACCAGGTCGAGGTCGTGGAAGTTGCTGCCGGTGGACGCCGCGAAGTATTCCTTCCCGATGTTCCGGCCGCCCACCACCGCCACCCGGCCGTCGGCGATCCAGGCCTTGTTGTGCATGCGGTGGTTGAGGCTGACGAGGCGCTGCGCCATCTCCAGCAGCCGGCGGATGCCGGCGCGGTTGCGGAACGGGTTGTACAGGCGCACCTCGATGTTGCGGTGGCGGTCGAGCGTCGCCAGCGCGGCGTCCGTGCCGGCGGCATTGATGTCGTCCAGCAGGATGCGCACGCGCACGCCGCGCTCGGCCGCCTGCCACGCCTCGCGCCCCAGCATCCGGCCGGTGAGGTCGTCGTGCCAGATGTAGTACTGCAGGTCCAGGCTGCGCCCGGCCTGCCGCGCCGACAATGCGCGCGCAGCAAACGCATCCAGCCCGTCGGCCACGAACAGCACGCCGGTCTTGCCCGGGTGCCGGTCCAGCAGCGGCTGCAGCTCGCGGTCGAGTTCGGTGGCCGCCGCCTGCACCGGCAGCGAATGCGACGGCGCGCCGCTGGCGCGCGGCGCCAGCCGGTCGGCCAGCAGCAGGCCGCTGCCGACCAGCATCGCCAGCGAGAACGTGCCCCACGCCAGCAGCCGCTTGGCGCGTCTGGTCAGCGACGGGCGTGGCAGGCGCAGGCGCAGGCGATGCCGCCGGCGTGGCGGGGCGGTGGGGGTTGGCGGGGTGGTGTTGGTCGGCACGGGGTCGGTCGGCGTCGGTTCGGTCGGCATGGGGCAGGACTGTAGTCGTCTGCGTCGACGCCCGGTATTGGGCACGCGACCGGGTGCGCTGCGGGGGCGCTGCTTGCGGCGCTGCCGGTCGTGCAGGCGCCAGGGGCACCAGAACCCCCGCGCTACAATCGCGGGATGCCCTTTTCCAAGACAGGACGCGCGCCATGAGCACGCCAGCCACCACCTTCGAGGGCCAGGCGCCCGCCGCGCAGCCCGACGGCTCGCCGCTGCGCTTCGTCACCGCCGCCAGCCTGTTCGACGGCCACGACGCCGCCATCAACATCATGCGTCGCCTCATCCAGGCGCAGGGCGCCGAGGTCATCCACCTGGGCCACAACCGCTCGGTCGAGGACGTGGTGCGCGCCGCGCTGCAGGAGGACGCCGACGCCATCGCGCTGTCGTCGTACCAGGGCGGCCACGTCGAGTACTTCAAGTACATGGTCGACATGCTGCGCGAGCGCGGCGCCGGCCACATCCGCGTCTTCGGCGGCGGCGGCGGCACCATCACGCCCGAGGAGATCCGCGAGCTGCAGGACTACGGCGTGGAGCGCATCTACCACCCCAACGACGGCATGAAGATGGGGCTGGTGGAGATGATCGAGGACGTCGTCGCCCGCGCCGGCGCCTCGCGCGATGCGCAGGCCGCCGCGCGCGAGGCCGCCAGCACGCGCCCCGCGGTGGCCGACGAGATCGCCATCGGCCGCATCCTGTCGGCCATCGAGGACGGCGTGTACACCGAGGCCGAACTCTCGATGCTGCGCAAGCAGTGGCAGCAGGCAGCTTTGCTGCCGCCCGTCATCGGCATCACCGGCACCGGCGGCGCCGGCAAGTCGTCGGTCACCGACGAGCTGCTCAACCGCTTTCTGTCCGGGTTCCCGGCGATGTGCATCGCGGTGATCTCGGTCGACCCCACCCGCCGCCGCAGCGGCGGCGCGCTGCTCGGCGACCGCATCCGCATGAACGCGCTGCGCAGCCACCGCGTCTACATGCGCTCCATGGCCACGCGCCGCCAGAACGTCGCCACCAACGCCGTGCTCAAGGACTGCATCGCCTTCCTCAAGAGCCTGGCGTATGACCTGGTGATCGTCGAGACCGCCGGCATCGGCCAGTCGGACTCGGAGATCGTCGACCTGGTCGACTTCCCGATGTACGTGATGACCAGCGACTACGGCGCCGCCAGCCAGCTGGAGAAGATCGACATGATCGACTTCGCCGACGCGATTGTCTTGAACAAGTACGACAAGCGCGGCGCCGAGGACGCCCTGCGCGACATCCGCAAGCAGTGGAAGCGCAACCGCGTCGCGTTCCAGGTGGCCGACGAGGACGTGCCGGTCTATCCCACCATTGCCAGCCAGTTCAACGACCCCGGCATCAGCTGGATGTTCGCCAACGTCTGCCGGCTGATGCGCGACAAGCTGGCGAAGCAGGGGCAAGGGAAGAACGAGGCGGAGACGCAGGGCGATGCGTCGTCCGCCACAGTCGCGACGTCAGGCAGCACCGCGCCGTCGCCGGGCAACGACGCAGCCACGGGCAGCGCCGCGACGCTCGCCAGGATCAGGGCCACCGGTAACGCCATGTCCGCCGCCATCGACTGGCAGCCCAAGGTCGACACCAGCCTGCGCGAACCGCGCGCCACCGTGCTCATCCCCGGCGCGCGCATCCGCTACCTGGCCGAGATCGCCGAGCAGGGCCGCGCCATCAATGCCGGCATCGGCAAGCAGGCCGAAGCCGCCGACCGCGCGCAGGCCATGTGGCAGGCGCTGTCGGAGCTCGCCGACGCCGCCCTGCCCAAGGCGCTGGACCTGTACCACGCCGATGCACTCACCGGTGATGGCGGTGATGGCAGCGGCGACGATGACGCCAGGCCCGACCGCAGCCTGCTCACCCTGCGCCAGCGCTACAACGACGCCGTGCAGTCGCTCACCCCTGACAACCTGCGCCTGCTGCGTGAGTGGCCGGCGCGGCTCACGTCGATTACCGACGACACCACGGCGTACGAAGTGCGCGGACGCGCCATCGAAGTCACCAACTACCGCGAGTCCCTCAGCCACCAGAAGATCCCCAAGATCGCCGCGCCCACGTACAAGAGCTGGGGCGAGCTGCTGACCTTCCTCGGCAAGGAGAACCTGCCCGGCAGCTACCCCTACACCGGCGGCGTCTACCCGTACCGCCGCACCGGCGAAGACCCGATCCGCATGTTTGCCGGCGAGGGCACGCCCGAGCGCACCAACCGCCGCTTCCACTACCTCAGCGTCGGGCAACCTGCGGCGCGCCTGTCCACCGCGTTCGACAGCGTGACCCTGTACGGCGAGGACCCGGCGCCGCGCCCAGACATCTTCGGCAAGATCGGCAACTCGGGCGTCAACGTGCCCACGCTCGACGACATGAAGAAGCTCTACTCCGGCTTCGACCTGTGCGCGCCCACCACCAGCGTGTCGATGACCATCAACGGCCCCGCGCCGATGATCCTGGCGATGTTCATGAACTGCGCCGTCGACCAGCAGGTGGAGAAGTACCTGACCGAAGACGACGCCCGCTGGGCCGATGCCGAGAAGACGCTGGCCAAACTCTTCGAAGGCAAGCAGCGCCCCACGTACCACGGCGAGCTGCCGCCTACCAACAACGGGTTGGGCCTGCGCCTGCTGGGTGTCTCGGGTGACCAGCTGGTCGACACCGACACCTACGCACGCATCAAGGCGCAGACGCTGGCCACCGTGCGCGGCACCGTGCAGGCCGACATCCTGAAAGAGGACCAGGCGCAGAACACCTGCATCTTCAGCACCGAGTTCGCGCTGCGCATGATGGGCGACATCCAGCAGTATTTCGTCGACCAGAAGGTGCGCAACTTCTACTCGGTGAGCATCAGCGGGTACCACATCGCCGAGGCCGGCGCCAACCCGATCAGCCAGCTGGCGTTTACGCTCAGCAACGGCTTCACCATCGTCGAGTACTACCTGGCGCGCGGCATGAAGGTGGACGACTTCGCGCCCAACCTGTCGTTCTTCTTCAGCAACGGCATGGACCCGGAGTACACCGTCATCGGCCGCGTCGCCCGCCGCATCTGGGCCCGCGCCATGCGCGAGCGCTATGGCGCCAACGACCGGTCCCAAATGATGAAGTACCACATCCAGACCAGCGGCCGCTCACTGCACGCGCAGGAGATCCAGTTCAACGACATCCGCACCACGCTGCAGGCGCTGTACGCGCTGTTCGACAACTGCAACTCCCTGCACACCAACGCCTACGACGAGGCCATCACCACGCCCACGGAAGAGAGCGTGCGCCGCGCCGTCGCCATCCAGATGATCATCAACAAGGAGCTGGGCCTCAACTTCATCGAGAACCCCTGGCAGGGCAGCTTCGCCGTCGACTACCTCACCGACATCGTGGAGGAGGCGGTTTACAGGGAGTTCGAGGCCATCAGCGACCGCGGCGGCGTGCTGGGCGCCATGGACACCATGTACCAGCGCGGCAAGATCCAGGAAGAGTCGATGTACTACGAGCACAAGAAGCACGACGGCAGCCTGCCGCTGGTGGGCGTCAACACCTTCCTGCCGAAGGCGCACGCCGGCGAGATCGCGACCGAGATCGAGCTGATCCGCAGTACCGAGGAAGAGAAGGGCCAGCAGATCTCCAACGTGAAGGGCTGGCAGGACGCACGCAATGCGCTGGCGCCGAAGGGCGAGACCTCACATGCGCACCAGGCCGACGCCGACGAGCAGGCGCCGATGGTGCATGACGGGCATGGGCTGCAGTACCTGCAGGACACCGCGCGGGAACGGCGGAACGTGTTCGAGGCGCTGATGGAGGCGGTAAAGACGCATAGCCTGGGGCAGATCAGCCATGCGTTGTATGACGTGGGCGGCGAATACCGCCGCAACATGTAGCCACCAGCAGGTCCCCGACGATGGCCTTCAACGTCCGCGAGATCTTCAAGGCGCTTGCCGATGCTGAAGTGCAGTACGTGGTGGTGGGCGGACTGGCTGTGATCATGCATGGCCATCTGCGCGCGACGAGAGACCTCGATCTCGTCATCGGGTTGGAGCCCGGTAACTGTGCGAAAGGGATGGCGGCGCTGGCGTCCATCGGTCTGCGGCCGCGCCTCCCGGTGACGCTGGCCGAATTCGCGGACCCGGCCAAACGCGAGGACTGGGCCAGCAACCGCAACATGCTGGTCTTCCAACTCTGGGACCCCGCCAATCCGGAGCGATCGGTCAATGTCTTCGTGCGCGAGCCGCTGGACTTCCGCACCCTGCTGGCCCATGCCGTGATCAAGGAGCTCGACAACGTGCCGATCCCGGTCGCTTCGATCCTCCATCTGATCGCCTTGAAGCAGGTCGCAGGCCGTCCGCGGGACCTTGACGATATCGAAGCGCTGCGCGACATCGCGGCAGACACCGGTGAGGCGTCCACATGACGCACGTTGATCCGCTGCAGTGCAGCTTCGAGGATGCACGCCGCACCCATCTGCGCGCGGGCGTCGCACTGAGCTCCAGCGCCAAGGTCGCGTTCTTCGAAGAAATGGTGACGTTTGCGGCCAGCTTTGGCGCCCGGGATCGATTGGCGGGGCGGCATGCAAGCCAGCCGGGCACGCCGCCTGCAGCCGAGGCCGGTGCGACTGACGAGTCACCGTAGGCCGTGAGAATTGATCCTGACAGTTTTTTTGGATATTTCATGCGCCCCTAGCAGCACACGAACCGTCCCCACCTGGGTTCGCCCTACCGGTAAGTGGCTGCCATCACGCAGCGTAATCGTGTAGCGGCTGCCGGTCGCGGCACTGAGGGCGACGACATGGCCCAGGTTGACCAGATAGGAACGGTGGCAGCGCACAAAGCCGGGCGGCAGGATCGCGGAAAGGCGCAGCAGCGATTTGTCGTGCAGTTCGCTACGTCCTGATAGCAGGCGGACCTCACTGTGTTCGCCGTCGGCTCGGATCCACAGCACCTGCTCCAATTCGACTACAGCCACGCCATGCACGCGCCAAACACCAAGAAAGCGCGCGGCGCCCCCGCGGTAGCGGCCGACGTCCAGCAAACGCTCGAGCGCCTGCCCGAGGCGCTCGCGGGAGAACGGCTTGGCAACGAAGTCGAGCACGCCGAGCTCGAATGCTTCCAGCGCCCGGTCGTGGTGCGCGGAAACCACGATGGTGTGGAACGCCCCAGCCACCGCCTCGCGCAACAACGCGAAACCATCCTCGCCCTCGAGGTTGAGGTCGAGTAGCAGTCCATCGTAGACGCTTGCCCGGAGTCGTTCGCTTGCCTGCTCGTAGGTGGCCGCCGAATCGAAGCGCGCGTGTGGGCCGGCGTGCTCGGTACACAGCCGCAACAGACGCTGGCGTACCAGTGGCTCGTCCTCGACGATCAGGATGCGCATGGCAACTCGATGCGACTGCACCATTGGTGGCCGTCAGCATCCTGGTCGAAGGTCCAGGATCCGGGCCAGGCGGCGTCCAGGCTGCTGCGGATGAAGCGAGTTCCGGTGCCATCGCCTCGCGAGCCGCTGCGCCCGCCGCCGAGTGCGGAATGCAGTTGCATGTACAGGCGGCCTTGGTCACGGCGCACTTGCAAGCGGAATGGGGTCGTGGCGCAGGCCGCCGCTCCGGCGTGGGTCAGGCCGTTTTCGACCAGCGTGTGTAGCAGGCCCGGCGGCAGTTCGACCGCGTCGATATCGCCGTCGACTTCGAAGCCAATGGATCGCCCATGGGCGAGTGCGAGGATTTCAAGATGCGCGCGACACAGTGCGATCTCCTCTCGCAACGGGATCAGTGGCCGCTCGCCGATATGGCGCAGGCGCGTGAACTCGTCGGCCAGCAGGTCGACCAACCGGCTCGCGCGCGCTGGCGCCTGTTCGATCAGCTCCTGCAGCGAGGTCAGCGTGTTCATAAGCCAGTGTGGATGGATGCTTCGATGCAGGAGTTGGGAGCTGAGCTGGGCCCGCTGCGCCCGCAACTGGGCGTTCTGTTCTCCCAGCGCCAACAGGTGAGCCGCATGCCGCAGAAGCAGGAACACCATCAGCACCGCCAATGCGATGAAGTACACGCCGTCGGAAAAGACGAGCATCGCAACCAGTGTTGTCGCCAGCAGGGCAGCGATCGGCACTGCATCCACGCGCGCCGCGCCGCGGACCGGCAGCACCACCGCCAGCGCCGCGCAAAGACCGAACACGTGAAGCAACAAATTGCTTCCGTCGAAGCTTGGCATCGCCAAGGTGAGCAGCAGCAGCAACGCATAGGCGGCGCGCCATGGCAGCGACCAGCGCCGGTCGAAGCGCGCCGCGAGATATCCCGGCAGCAGCGCTGCACTGGCCAAGTGCAACACCATCAGCGTGTTCAGGCGCAGCGGGTGCAGGTCATAGCTGTACCCGATCAGCGGTCGCCACGCCTCGGTCAGGGGCAACAGCAGCCCGACCACGCCCAGCACGATCAGCCAGCCCTCGCCCGCACGAGGTAGGCGCGCACGGCGCCGATAACCGACCAGGAAATACAGCCCGGCTACCGCCATCGCGCCGAATGCCAGCGCAGCGACCAGCCAGCGCCGGTAGTGCTGTGCATACCACTGATCCAGCGGGGCGATGCTGATGTCCAGCTCGCCCATGTACGGCTTGAACCCGAGCAGATGGCTGGAGGCGCGGATCAGCAACTCGTGCGGCCCGCCATCGACACTGCCCGGCGGCAGCGGAAGGGTCAGGTCGATGCGCCCGGGCGCTTCGTCGGCGCTGGTCTGGCCGACAACGCCATTGCTGCCGAGTGCCAGGCCGTCCCAGTAGAGTTCGCTGGCCGCGCGCAACGACACGCCCAGCACCAGCGGAGTAGCCGGCGTCGGCGGTGGTGTCTGCAGCGTCAGCCGAACCCAGTACGGCCCGGCCCAGTCCGCCAGCACGCGCCGGTCCAGCGGGCGCCAGTCGAGGCCGTCGATGGCAAGTGGGTCGGCCACTATGCCCGCGGGTGCCATCTCGGCTTCGAGCACCGTCAGCGGTAGCGACGACCCGCCATGCCCCGCCATCACCCACAGCGCACAGGCAAGCAGCAACGCAACAACCACCGGCAGCGACCGAAGCAGGTTCATGCGTCCATCTTAGCCAGCGACCGGCCGGCCTTGGAGCCGTTCGACCGGCGACAGGAGACGTTCGACCGTTGCGGCGCGCAGACGCGTCCCGTGTCGACGCATGCTGCATCCATCGTCTGCCCGGAGAATCGCATGTCCGCCTCGTTGTCACGGTTTCTTGCCATTGCCGTGCTTTGCATCGCTGCCGGCACTCTGCCCGCAGCGGTCGTGCCGGTATCAAGCCTGCAGTTCGAGCCTTATGCATTCGAGACCTCCCGGCACGGCGAGATTGCCGCGGAGGTCGCGTTCTTCGAGGTTCCTCGTCGGCACGATGAGCCGGATGGCGCCACCATTCGCCTGCGCGTCGTGCGTCTGCCTGCACGGCACACACCGCACGAAAAGGCTCCCCCGGTACCGATCGTCTACTTGGCCGGCGGACCCGGCGGTTCCGGCGTCGGCGCCGCACGCGGCTCGCGTTGGCCGGTGTTCGATGCGATGCGGGCCAACGCCGACGTGCTGCTGTTGGATCAACGCGGCACTGGCCTGTCCGAGCCGCCACCGGCTTGTCCGCAACGGCACACCTTCGAGCCGAACGAGGCAGCCGAGCCGCCCGCATACCTGGCCGCCTTGCAGACGATCGCCGCACGATGTGCTGCGTTCTGGCGCGACCAGGGCATCGACCTGGACGTGTACAACACGATCGACAGCGCGCACGACGTCGAGGCGCTGAGGCAGGCGCTGGGTGTCGACCGCCTCAGCCTGTGGGGGACGAGTTACGGCACCCATCTGGCGACCGCCGTGCTGCGTTACCACGGCGCGCACATCGAGCGTGCCGTGCTGATGGGCATGGAAGGCCCGGACGACACCGTCAAGCTACCGCTTGCTGCCGACCGGCTGCTCGATCGACTGGGCGCACTTGTCGCCGCCGACCCGGGCGCCGCAGAGTTGGATGCGGACGTGTCCGGTGCGGTCCGCCGTGTTCTGGCCACATTGGCGAGCGCCCCGGCACAGGGTCGTGTGCGACGTCTCTTTGGTAGCACCGTGGTGACCATCGGCGTGTTCGACGCGCAACTGGCGATCGCCGCCGCCGTCGGTCGCAGCGACAGCGCCCGCCTGCTGCCCATGGCACTGGCTGCCGCCGAACAGGGAGACTACGACGTTCTGGCCGAATTCGTGCACGCGGTACGGGAACAGATCGGCACCTTCAACGCGATGCCGCTGGCTATGGACATCGCCTCCGGGGTTAGCCCCGCGCGGATGCGACAGGTGGACGAGGCCGAACGCGCCAGCCTGCTCGGCCCGGCACTCAACTTCCCGCTGCCGCAGATCGGCGAAGGGCTGAACATAGCCGACCTTGGTCCGGCCTTCCGCTCGCCACTGCGCAGCAGCGTGCCGACCTTGTTCATCAGCGGCACCCTCGATGGCCGAACCCCACCGGCGAATGCGGAAGCGGCAATCGCCGGCTTCGAGCACGCCCACCGGCTGACGCTGGAAGGCGCCGGTCACGACGACGACCTGTGGCTATCCCATCGCGAAATCCCCACGCGTATTGCTGCGTTCTTTGCCGGCGACTCGCCAGCCGATGCCAGGCTGCAGGCGCCGCCACTGAGGTTTGCGACCAGCGTGACCGAGGAGATCCTGGGCGCGGTGTGGCAACGCGCCGGTGTGGCCGGGCTGGGTCTCGCCGCGCTCGTGCTCGCGGGGCTTACCGGGGTGGCCTGGTGGTGGCGTAGGCGGCGCCTGAGTTCACGGCCGGTAGCGACCGCGTAGCGAAGCCGGTCAGAGTGACTTCGCGACACGATCGCGCTGCGGGGCATTCGCGGACACCCATGTCCGATGGTCATGATCCCGAACTCCGGTCCACGGCATCCTGATTGGAGCGGCCAGGGAGCGAAACCGGCGAAACAGGGGTCAGGGCGAAACAGAGAGGGCGAAACAGGCGAAACAGGGGTCAGAGTGCAATTTCTGTCTGGTCCTGAGGTGCTGGTGCGGGGTCTTTCGCTTTTCCGCGGGCGCCCAGGCTTGCCGGGGCCGAGCGCGCGGCCGAGCTGCGCTTCGATGGCGCGGCGGAAGCGGTCGGATCCGTAGAGCTGTTGGCGCTGCAGGTGAAGGCGGATCGCTTCGGTTTCTTCCGCGGTGACCGCCTCCAAGACCAGCTGTCTCCAGCGATCACGGCGGAGTGCATCTGTTTCGCCAAGTGTGTGCCACCCGGCGTGCGGGATGACGAGCGCGTCGCGACCGTGCAGCCCAGTGCTCCGATGGCTGGACCACCGGTACTCGCCGGGGTCGGCGACCATCCGGGCCCGCACCGGATTGAGTTCGATGTAGCGCTGGCACCGCAGCAGGTAGTCGTCGCCAGTCACCAGGCTCGACTTGAATCGTCCTTCCCATAACGTGCCGCTGCGGCGGTAGCGATCGTTGACGTAGCGAACGTAGCGCCTTCCCAGCGCCTGCATCAGGCGACCGATGTCGCCGGCGGCCGCAGGCGTCAGCAGCAGGTGGACGTGGTTGGTCATCAGGACGTAGGCGTGGACACGGCATTCGCGTGCCAGTGAGAGTTCACGCAGGTCGTGCAGATACCGGGCGTAATCGTCTTCCCTGAAGAAACAGGGCTGACGGTCGTTCCCGCGCTGGACCACGTGTTGGGGCACGCCGGGCAGATCGATGCGAGGACGGCGGGGCATGGGCGAGCGCTCCTGCGTGGCACGCCAGCCTCGCACTGGATCTTGCCCGCGCGGCAGCAGGTGGATCCGGACGCTGTCGTCGGAGAGAACGGCACTCTGACCCCGGTTTAGCGGGGACGGTGAAGCCGAGGATGTGAACCGGTATCTGGCGCCCTGAAAAACGCCCGCGACCCCAAGGCAGGCGGCGCGCCCTACCGTTGGATGTCCAGCAACTCCACCTCGAAGACCAGCGACGCGCCCGGTGGGATCACGGCGCCGGCGCCATCAGCGCCGTAACCGAGCCATGCGGGGACGTGCAGTTCCCGTGTTCCGCCGCGCCGCATGCCGGCCACGCCCTCGTCCCAGCCGCGGATGACGCGGCCAGCGCCAAGCCGGAACACGAAGGGCTGGCCGCGATCACGGGAGCTGTCGAACTGCGCGCCACGCCTGTCGGGCGCACTCTGGTCGTAGAGCCAGCCGGTGTAGTGCACGGCGACCTCGTCACCGGCGGCGGCGGGAGTGCCTTCTCCCGGCGCCACGTCGATGCGCTGCAGTTCGGCCACGTCGCCGCCGGTGTAGGGGGAGGGGCCGCCGCAGGCGGCGAGCAGCAGGGCCGACAATATGGCGACGTGGCGGAGCGGTCGACGGGTCATGGAGTGCGGCTTTGCGGATGGGTCGGCAGGATAGCCTCAAGGGAACCCGAAGTGGATAGGCGCCAGCCCGCTCAGGACGGTAAGTCCCTACGCCGCCGCGCCAGCATGGCGTCCATTGAATAACGGCCACCGTCTTGCGCGGTGAAATGCAGGCTCTTCGGGTGGCTGTCATCGGGGCAAGCCGCGTCATGGTGTGCGTTTCCCTTGTGCGGTTGATGGCAGAATCCTGGAGTCCCCTGCCACGGATGGATCATGGCCAAATTCCTCAACACCAGCGCGACCAACTACTTCCTTGAAGAACTCATCAAGGACGCCAAGGACCGGCTGATCCTGATCAGCCCGTACCTGAAGCTCAACGATCGGGTGCGTGAGCTGCTTGCGGACAAGAACCGTCTGAAGATCGACGTGCGCATGGTGTACGGCAAGAGTGAGCTGCAGCCGGCCGAGATCAGCTGGCTGCGCGAGCAGAGCTACGTGCGCACGAGCTTCTGCAAGAACCTGCACGCCAAGTGCTACCTCAACGAGGAGCTGTGCATCGTCACCAGCCTCAACCTCTACGAGTTCAGCCAGGTCAACAACAACGAGATGGGGATCCTGATCCGGCGGTCGGACGATGCCGAGCTGTATCGGGACGCCTACGAGGAGGCGCAGCGGATCATCCGCATCAGCGATGAGGTGCGGATCTCGCTGGAGCGCGTCGCGACGACGGAAGACAAGAGCGAAGAGGCGCCGGCCGAAGCCGCCAGCGACGATGGTGACGTGGTGGGGAAACTCACGACGTCGAAGCTCGCGCGCAAGCGGGGGCTGAAGACCGGTGAGCTGACCGACAGGCTCGTGGCCAGCGGCCACCTGGAGATGAAGTCCGGAAAGCCGCACCTGACGGACAATGGCAAGCAGGCGGGTGGCGAATTCCGCATGAGCACCCGCTTTGGCGCCTACTTCCTCTGGCCCGACACCTTGGGCGTCTGACGTGGCGCCCGGGTACCGGGGTTACGGCCTGAAGCCAGTGCGGCAGCGGTGGGACGATGCCCTGTCACGGCTCGACGGTCTCGCGTTCGAGCGGCTGATGGCGCGCTACTACGATGCGCAGGGCTACCGCGTCGAGCACGTGGGTACGGGCGGGGCGGGGCGCCGATACGACGGCGGGATCGATCTCAAGCTGTACCGCGGCGAGGAGGTCACCGTGGTGCAGTGCAAACGCCACACCGCGTACCAGATACCCCACAACGACGTGCATCAGCTCCTCGGCGTGATGCAGACCGAGCGCGCCGACGGCGCGATCTTCGTGACGACGGGCGAGTACACCGACGCCGCGCTGCGCAAGTTCGAAGGGGTGCAGAACTTCCAGCTCATCGATGGCGTGGAGGTGCGACGCATGCTCGGGCCGATGCTGGCGTCGATTGTCGACCGCGCTGAGCCAACGCTTTCCCGGCCAGAGCCGCACGAGGCGCTTTGGACCCCGATGCTGAGCAGGCCGTCGGGACGAGCGACTGTTGGCGAGTCTCCGCGACGCGATGGCCGGCCTTCAGGTGGGGCGGGGTGGTGGCCACTCGTTCTCGGCATCGTCGTGCTGGGGCTGATGTGGATGGGGCTGAGAGGTTTGCAGCAGAAGTTGGACGAGCTTCTGCGTCCGGACGTTGCGCGTCAGCCAGCGTCGCAAGAGCGCCCCCGCGCGGATGTACAAGCGCGGACAGTACGGTCCAACATCTCACCGTCTGCCGTCGAGCCGCCGGCACCCGCGCCGACATACCAATGGACGGAACCGACCGATGCGGAAGTGCGTGAGTCCCAGCGCCGGGCGGATGAGGCGGTGCGGATCCTCGGGGATCGTGCGCCCGAGATGTAGGCTGGTGGCAGCGACATCCTCCCTCCAGCGGAGGCCATTGTTGATCAGGCAAGGGCCGGGCGACCGGTCCCGATCGAGGCGAGAATGGCGCACGCAAGCCACTCCACTTTTGCGCTGGGGAAACCGCGTAACATTCGGACGGCGAACGCAACTGAGGGGCGGTCTGCGCGCTTGTCAGGGGGAAAACATATGATCAGGGTTCCATGCGCGCTGTCCGGCGCCGTCGTCATCACCACGTTGCTTTTGTCGGCCTACGCTTCGCCCGCAGCATCGGCCACGGTGCAGGCGCTCTATCGATCGAGCGCGGCAGGCATCTGCCAGAGCTCCTATCCCGCGACTGCTGGCGCCCTCATGCGCGCGAGGCCCTTGGCGTTGCAGAACGAGGGGTCCAGCACGGCGTTCGTCACGTGCGCCTTTCCGACCTTTGGCATCGGGGAAGGCCCCGGTTGGCCGGGCCTTGGTCTTGTGCTTGTCAATTTGACCGAGTCCAACGTGGCCGTCACCTGCACCCTGGTGAGTGGCGCCAGCCGCGACGGGGCGGTGTATTACCAGCCCAAGACGTCCACCGTGCCTGCAGGCTCGGTGGACAGTTTCATGATGTTCCTGCCCACGGAAATCCCGGGCCAGCCGCCGACCATCCCGTCACCCAACCTCTCCTGCGCACTGCCGCCGGGCGTTGGCATCCAGTACCTCTGGTACTACGGCGACCGCCAGGTGGGGCAGTAGCCGTCGCCGCGCCTGATCTGCTCGTGCTGGACGGTTGGTCGGTCCGATCCCCACGGGATGCTGCTGCAGGCGTGGGTGAGTCAGGGGGTTGGCGCGGATCTCTCGCTGCCCCTGCACGGCCGCTGTTGGCGCAACACCGCCGCGGTCTCTGCGCGTCGCCCAGCCGTTCCTCCAGGAGTCTCGGCGATGGATGCGCGATCCGTGAGGCTGATCGTCAAGGCGCACTTCTGGCACGTGTGCCCGCCCGGCGCGAGCCGTAGCTTGGGCCACCTGCCAGTTCCCTTCGCGCTTGGCGCGGGGGTGCCTGGCCCACCTCGCTGGAGCACCCCATGACATTTCGTCGTCTGCCGTACGCGGCCCTGCTGCTGTGCATCGCCGCCTTCCTGCCTGAGGCTGGCGCCGCGGAACCGGCACCCGCGCAGGCGAAAGTGATGATGCTCGGGGTGTTCCACTTCGAGAATCTCCGCCTGGACATGGTGAAGTCGGATGTCATCGATGTAATGACCGCGGACAACCAGGCCTACCTCGAAGGGTTGGCGACGCGGCTGGCGGCGTCTCGTCCCACGGATGTCCTGGTGGAGTGTGTTCCCTCGGCGCAGGGCAGCCATGACGCGGAATATGCCGCGTACCTGGCAGGCACGTTGGCGCTGACCTCCAACGAGACGCACCAGATCGGATTCCGGGTGGCCCGGAAGGCCGGGCTGCGTGGTGTGACGTGTTTCGACGAGGGCGACGTGGGCTGGAATTCCGAGCCAATGTTCGCCTACATCGGCGCGCATGAGCCGGCCATCAAGGCAGAGCTGGACGGGGTGTTCGCCTCGCTGTCGGCGCGGCAGGCGCTCGAGCAGGCGTCACTGTCGCTGATGCAACTGCTGCAGTTGACCAACGACGCGGAGCGCGATCGCGAGAACAAGGGGCTGTACATCGCCACCAACGCCGTCGACGCGGGCAGCGGCTTCGCCGGCGCCGACGTATCGGCCAGCTGGTGGCACCGCAACTTCCGCATGTACGCCAACGTGCAGAAGGCCGCTGCGCCGGGCCACCGCGTGTTGGTCATCGCCGGCGCGGGGCATACGGCGATCCTCAAGGATCTGCTCGCGATCGACGGGAACCGCGAAGCCGAGGAGGTGAACCGGTATCTGACTCCCTGAGGGTGATCACATGCCGGTGTGGGTGGAGTTCGCCGCAGTGAAGTGCGGGTGGTAGGTGCTGGGGGTGGATGGAGCAGCACTGTGGCAGTCCCGCCGTCGAACCAATGAGGCATTGCGAATCCTTGGAGATCGCGCGCCACAAACGTGCATGAAGGACGGAATGATCTCCCGACTCCGACTGCGGCGATCGCTGCTGTAGCCCTGCATCTAACTTCGTCTGCACGATGCTGCGTCAGGCCGGGTCGGACGCATGTGGCGCGGCGGATAGGGGTTCAGCCTGTCGAGCCCTATACCTCTTGCATTCCGTCCGCACCTTGGGCACAAGGGGCTTCGAAGAGACTTGGAGCTCCGTATGCGCACGATAGTCGTCATCATCCTGTCGGCCCTGAGCGCTTGCTCGGTTGGAGGCGAGAGTGTTCCGGGAACGGATCCTGGATCCGTCGAGAATCTGGCGACGACAGGGCCCGCTCCGCTGCCCACGCAGATCAACGGGGGCCCGTTCGAAGGCGTATGGCAGGCCTGCAATGATGAGACCCCTCCACAGGAATGCAGCCGATATGTGTTGCTGCAGCGCGGTGGTCGCCTCTGTGGTACCTGGTACTACGTCGCGACTGGTGCTGGCTACGTGGGGCGCGTGATGGGGCGTACCCAGTCGGGTGTCCGAGCAGAGCGCACGCATGTCTGTGGCCGCCCCGGGAGCGAAACCCGCACCGAGTGCGCCGATGGTTGGGATCGCATCGCCAAGCCTCTGCTGCTGTGCGAGGGAAAGCTGGGTGACCTCGACGGTGCGCAAGGTGCGTGCGATGCCGACTTCGACCGGCTTGTAAATGCGGAGGTCGAACTGCGCGCGCTTTCGGCGGAGACATGGATCGCGGATTGCCTTGCCGGCAAGGTGCTGCCGTGACCGACGCGACGTCGCTGACAGACAACGAGCTCAAGGCGCTCGCTTACTTCGCGGTGGGTGTCACCTCGGAGGGAAGCATCGGCGGGCGCGACGTGTCGTATCGCCTCAGCTTTGCCGGTTCTGTCGCGGCCGATGGACGTATGCGACCCGTCGCCAACAGCGGCTACTCGTTTGGCACGCTGCAGATCGATCTGGGCCAGCATCCGGATGTCGCGCGCGATCTCGCGGACTAATACGGTCGTTGGGCCAGTAGCCAGACCGACCGCGGGGCGCTGGCGATGGGCCCTGGAGAAGAGGCTGCGCTGCTGCAGGCCTTAAAGCGGACGGGCCGCGAGATGCGCGCCGAAGGGGCGCACGACATCGACCGCGCGCCGTTGAACCGGTTCTTCTCCTCCGACACCGGCCGCAGCTTCGTGCATGAGCTGGATCGGCAGCACGCTGAAGCAGTGACCAGAACGGATGCCGTTACCGGCAATCGAGATTCTGCGTTGGAACGTCTGCAGCGCACTCCGCTGTACCGTGACGCGTCGGAGCAAGACCAAGCCTCGCTCGGCGCACTTTTTATGAAGCTGGAGAACCAGTCAGGACGGGCGTATACGCCTCGCTTGCTGACAAGGATCGAGGATGGTTCGCTGGCGTCCACAACCACTGTCAAGAGCGCGATTGACGCATTGATCCCTGACTCGGCTAACGGCAATCCGGACTACATTCAGTCCGGCGCCGACAATACGCTCCGTGGCGTCCGCGTGTTCAACGCGCTGCGCACGGCAGCGCCGGACAGCCCGCTGCGTGAGGCGTGGACGAGCGTGATCGCCGACCCCCTGATGGGTCCGGTCGTCGCGCATGCGGGCCATGACCGTGATGGGAGGCTAGGCGCGCAGTACGACACGGTGCGCTCGCTCTTCCTGACGCCTGAAGCGTCACTGCGCATGATCGATGCGCTGGATCGCGGTGCAACGCTGGCGCAAGGCGACCCTGCGCTTCGCCAGGGGAGGCGGGCGGCTGGCTTCTATGTGTCAGGACAGGATTTCGTGCACTGGAACGCGAGCGGCGACGGCGCAGCGTACGTCGAGGGACGCTGGCGCGGGATCGACGCTGACCAGTTGCAGCGGATCGTGCACCGCGACGGAACGACCGAACTGCGCATTACGGAAGACGGACGCAGCGAAACCCTCCTTCATGTGGATTTGCCGACACGGACGAACGATGGGCGGCGGGCTGACCATCGTCCAGAGCTCCCTAAGGAAGGTCTGAACAAGTGGCTTTGAAAGTTTTGATCGTCGATTCCTCGCGTTCTCGGGCCGCTTCAAACATGGCACTCGTCGTGACTCTCTCGAAATGCACTAAGCCCGAAATCAAAGCCTGTTTTCGCGGCGTTCTGCCGCTTCTGCTGCTACTTACGCGTACTTCGGACGCAACTTCCCTGCTGGATCGAGCAGCTGCTTTCGAACCATCCACAGGTTCGACAGTGCGAACAGCATCATCAGTTGCGCCGTGTTCTTCGTCAGTCCGCGGAATCGAGCCTTTGCAAAAACGAACTGCCGCTTCACTACGCGGAACGGATGCTCGACCCGCGCGCGGATGCGGGCCTTCGCCGTTTCGATCGCTTGCAGCCGGTCCTTCTCCTTGCCCCCGGGCATCGCCTTGAGCCTTCCGCGCTTGGCCGCGATCTTCCACGTCAGCGTCTTGCGCACGACGCGCTTGTCGGCCCCGGTGTAGCCGGCATCGGCGTGCACGACTTGTTCCTTGCCGTGCAGCAGTTCATCGACCACTTCAATGTCGGCTTCATTCGCCGCCGTCGTCACCACCGTGTGCACGAGTCCCGAGTCCGTATCGACGCCGATGTG
>LXQJ01000057.1:75094-75794 GCA_001683895.1 Luteimonas sp. ANT-B3E
GGCCCTTGCGCGTCAGCAGCGCATTGACCCGGTCGAAGATCATCGGCGCCAGATCATTCGTCTCGATCAGCCGGCGGAAGTTGAGGATGGTGGTCTCGTCCGGGATCGCCTGCAGCGTCAGTTTGGCGAACTTGCGCATCGAGCTGATCTCGGAAAGCGACTCTTCCATCGCCGGGTCACTGAGACCGAACCAGTTCTGCATCAGGTGCACGCGCACCATCACCTGCACCGGGTACGGTCGCCGGCCACGCCCGGCCACCGGATAGAAGGGCTCAATCACCTTCAGCAGCGAATCCCAAGGAACAACCTTGTCCATCTCGGCCAGGAACAACTCGCGCCGCGTGGTCTTCTTCTTGGCAGCGTATTCCGCATCGCCGAAGCTCATCTGGTCCATGCAATGTCGCCTTGTTCGCCAGCCCCAATTTCATCACATTTCGAGGAACTTGTTCAGACCTTCCCTAATGTCATCACACTTCGGGCGACTTGTTCAGACCTTCCCTATCGGCCGAGGCTGTGTGAAAACCCCCGCTCTGATGGCAAAATTGCATCAGTCCCGGGGTTGGCGTGAATCGAGATATGAAGCGATTTGTTGAGGCCATCGATCGTTCTCAGGCTGTCATGTTTCCTGCTCGGCTCGACGACTATGTCGACGAAGAAAACCCGGTTCGAGCGGTTGATGTGTTCGTTGATGCCCTCGACC
>LXQJ01000006.1 GCA_001683895.1 Luteimonas sp. ANT-B3E
CTTCGCGGTGCCGATGGCGAGCCATTGCCGGACGGAGGCGCCCGGCCCGGCGCCTGCCCGCGCAACAACGCCCTTGCCCGCCCGCGATCGCCTGCGGTCGCCTACGCAGCCCTTCGCCCGATCTCAATCCCGCTCCGGCATCGCCGCATCGTCCAGCGCTGAGGCCCGCACGTACGCGTCGCGCGCCTGCAGGCGCGCCGTGTAATCGACGAACGCGGGCCGCGACGGCATCGACTTGAACATCAGCCCCCACGACACCTGGCTGCCCACGTACACGTCGGCTGCGCTGAACCGCTCACCGAGCAGCCACGGGGAAGCGCCTCCAACCGCCACTTCCAGCGCATCGACGACCGCATCGAAGCTGCCGTAGCCCGCCGTCTGCGCCTTCTCCTCCGGCGCCAGCAGCCCCAGCGACTTCGCCGTCACCGCCGTCTCCAGCGGCCCCGCCGCGAAGAACATCCAGCGGTAGTACGCCGCCCGCGCGGCGTTGCCATGGGGCGGCGCGAGGCCGGCGTCGGGGAACGCATCCGCGAGGTAGGCGCAGATCGCCGCCGCCTCGGTCACCACCGCGCCGCGATGCACCAGCGCCGGCACCTTGCCCATCGGGTTGATCGCCAGGTATGCCGCCGACTTCATCGCCCCGTCGTAGCCGAGGATCTCGGTGCGATACGGCTGGCCCACCTCCTCCAGCATCCAGCGCGCGATCCGGCCGCGCGACATCGGGTTGGTGTACAGCACCAGGTCGGCCTGGCTCTGGCTCGTGGTCTGGGTATCGGTCATGACGGCGGCTCCAGGTGGCGGTGACGCGGAGTCTAGCCACGGCAGTCGCATCGCATGCGACCAACGCAGGGCGACTGGCGTACTGCGTGGGCCTGCGGCGTCGCGTGCGCGCTGTCCGATGGCCCTGCGACCGCCTAGCCCGTGTTCTGGATCCCGGCCGCGATGCCGTTGACCGTCGCCATCAGCGCCTGCTGCAGCGGGCCCTCTTCGCGCCCTTCCTCGCGCCAGCGCCGCAGCAGCTCGACCTGCAGCAGGCTGATCGGGTCGACGTACGGGTTGCGCAGCCGGATCGACAGCCGCAGCCGGTAGTCATCGGCCAGCAGCGCATCCGCGCCCTTGATCGCGAGGATCGCGTCCTGCGTGCGGCCGAACTCGTCCGCGATCCCGGGGTAGAACGCCTCGTGCAGCGGTCCGGCCAGGCGCGAATAGCGCGCGAAGATATCGAGGTCGGACTTCGCCATCAGCATTTCGACGTCGTCCAGCATCGCCGCGAAGAACGGCCAGTCGCGCGCCATCGCGCGCATGGCCTCCACGCCGTGCGCGTCGATGCCGAGCGCCAGTGCGTGGCCTACGCCATACCAGCCGGTCAACCCCGAGCGGTTCTGCGACCACGCGAACACCCACGGGATCGCGCGCAGGTTGTCGATCCCGCCGTCGCGCCGCCGCGACGGCCGCGAGCCGATCTGCAGCCGCTCGATCACGTCGATCGGCGTCGCGCTGCGGAAGTACGCCGCGAAATCCGGATGCTCGTGCACCAGCGCGCGGTAGTGCTTGCGCGAGTCGACGGAAAGCGTGGCGGCGATGTGGCGCCACGCGTCTTCGCGCGCGTCGGCCGGGCGCGGACGCAGGCTGGCGCGCAGCACCGCGGCGGTCGTCTGCTCCAGGTTGCGCAGCGCCAGCGCGCGGATGCCGTACTTGCGATGGATCACCTCGCCCTGCTCGGTGATCCGCAGCCGCCCGTCGATCGAGCCGCGCGGCGCGGCGTGGATCGCGCGCCCGGTCTTGCCGCCGCCGCGGCTGACCGACCCGCCACGGCCATGGAAGAAGTGCACGCGCACGCCGGCGTCGCGCGCCAGCGCCATCAGCTCCACCTGCGCGCGCTGCAGCGACCAGCGCGACGCCAGCAGCCCGCTGTCCTTGGCGCTGTCGGAGTAGCCGAGCATGACCACCTGTCGGTCGTCGCGCGCCGCCAGGTGCGCGCGGTACACCGGGTCGTCGAACAGCGCCTGCATGACCCCGCGCGCGGCATCGAGGTCGGCGACGGTCTCGAACAGCGGCGCCACGTCCAGCGGCACCTGCACGCCGTGTCCGCCGCGATCCTCGACGCAGCCGGCGACGCGCGCCAGCGCCAGCACCGCCAACGCATCCGCGGCGCTGCGGCTCATGCTGACGATGTACGGCCCGAACGCGTGTTCGCCGTAGCGCGCGCGCGATGCCAGCACGGTGCGGAATACGTCCAGCGCCGATGTCGCGGCCGCGGCGTCGGGCTGCGCCGGCGCGGGATCGGCGATCAGCGCGTGCAGCGCGTCGACGCGCGCGGCCACCGGCGACGCCGCGAAGCCGTCGTCGTCGAGCAGCGCCGCCAGCGCCTCGTCGTGCGCGGCGGAATCCTGCCGCAGGTCGAGCGCGGCCAGGTGGAACCCGAAGGTGCGCACCCGCCGCAGCAGCCGGCGCAGCGCGAAGCGCCCCGCGTGGTCGCCGCGGTGGCGTGCGAGGCTGGCGTCGATCAGCTGCAGGTCGTCGATGAACGCCTCGACATCCGGATAGGCGTGCCTGTCGACGGTGTCGAGGGCTCCAACCGCGGCACCTGCAGCATCGTCATCGTCGTCGGTGCCCGCGCCATCCGCCGCCTGCAGCCGCGCGGCCATCAGCTCCATCAGCTGCCGGTACGGCATGTCGGCCTGTCGCGCGCGCAGCGCCGCGGCGGTGCGCGGCAGCAGCCCACGGTAGGTGTCGCGACGCGCGATCACGGCCTCGTCGATCCCCACGCGGTCCGCGGTCTGTGTCAGCACCGAACCCAGCGCGCGCAGCTCACCGTGGTAGCGCGCCAGCACCTGGCGGCGCTGTGCTTCGAGCGCCGAGGCGATGGTTGCCGCGCCGACGTTGGGGTTCCCGTCCATGTCGCCGCCGACCCAGGTGCCGAAGCGCAGCACCTGCGGCAGCATCACGCGCTCCCCGTAAACCGCCTCGATCGCGTCCTCGAAGGCCTCGTCATAGGCCGGCAGTACGCGGAACAGCACGTCGGCGAGGTAGAAGCCGATGTGCTCGACCTCGTCGGTCACCGTCGGCTTGGCCGCGGGTGATTCGGAGGTCTGCCACGCTGCCGTCAGCGACAGCTGGATGCGCGCATGGTCGGCGCGGCGCTCGGTGGGGGTGCGCTCGCGGTCGATGTCGGCAACCAGGCGCTCGACGACCACGCGCTCCTTGTCCAGCAGCACGCGGCGGATGGCTTCGGTCGGATGCGCGGTGAACACCGGCTCGACCAGCAGCCGCGGCAGCAGCGCGCGCAGCTCGTCGAGCCCGACGCCGTCGTCGCGCAGCGCCCGCAGCACCGCCTCGATGCCGCCGGGCTGCGGCGCGTCGCCCGCGCGCTGGTGGTCGCGGCGGCGGCGGATGCGGTGCACGCGCTCGGCGAGGTTGATGGCGCCGAAGTACGCCGCGAACGCGCGCACCAGCGCGTCGGCGTCGGCCAGCGGCACCTGCGCCAGGCGGTCGGCCAGCGCGTCGACCGGCTCGCCGTCCTCGCGCCGCGCGATCGCCGCGCGCCGCACCGCCTCCACCTGCGCCAGCAGCGCCGGCGACACCTGCTCGGCGAGCATCGCGCCGACCATCGCCCCCAGCCGGCGCACGTCGTCGCGCAGCAGGGTATCGGTGTCGGCGAAATCGAGCGTGTCGCGCAGCGGCGTGGCGGGATCGGAACGGGTGTCGTCGTCGGCGTTGGTCATCGCCACAGGCTACTAGGTGGAGTCTCCCGGCGGGCTACCAAGCCGGCATCACAGGGCCGTGCAGTGGCTTCTGCGCCGCACCGGCACCTGCTTGCGGCCCACGGCAAGGCCCCACGCCGCGGCCTTGCGCGCTTGTTCAGGCATACGCCATGGCACCGCGGGCGTCGCGTTCCAGCTGCGGCTCCTGTGCCGGCAGCTGTTGCCGCGACTGTTCTGCCGCTGCGGCTTCGATGCGCTGCGTGCTCGCCGCGAGCGGCGTGTCCAGGCCCTCGACGGTCCCCACGCCGACACGCTGGTGGGCGGGGTCCGCCATGTCGCCGGCCACCGCGAACGTGCGGCTGGCGTCCTTGTTCATGACCACATGGTCGATACCCTGCATCCCGCGTTCGCGCGCCGCGACGGCAAGCGCGCCCGCCAGCTGGCCGC
>LXQJ01000007.1 GCA_001683895.1 Luteimonas sp. ANT-B3E
TGCCGCGCTCGCCCGGCAGCCGCTGGCGGCCCGCGCCATCGGCGCGGCCGAAGCCATCGCCCAACGGTTCGGCCACCGCGTCAGCGGTGCGCGCAAGGAACGCGTCGACGGCGCCGGCGTTCTCCGCACGCAGGATCGAGCAGGTTGCGTAGACCAGGTGGCCACCGGGGCGCAGCGTGCTCCACAGCGCGTCGAGCAGCCGGCCCTGCAGCGTGACGAGCCCGGCAACGTCGGTCGAGCGCCGGTGCAGCAGCACGTCTGGCTGGCGGCGGACGATGCCGGTGGCCGAGCACGGCGCATCGAGCACGATGGCGTCGAACGGGTCGCCGTCCCACCACGCGGCGACATCCACCGCGTCGGCGGCATGCGCCGCCTCCGCGGCGAGGCCGAGGCGGCGCAGCGTGTCGTCCACGCGCCGCAGCCGCGCGGCATCGATGTCGAGCACCGTCAGTCGCAGCGTGGAGTCGCGCTCGAGCAGGTGCGCGGCCTTGCCGCCCGGCGCGGCGCAGGCATCGAGCACGCGTGCACCCGCGGCCGGTGCCAGGGCGTCGGCGACACGCTGTGCCGACGCGTCCTGCACCGACACGTCGCCATCGGCGAAGCCCGGCAGCGCGGCGACGGCGACCGGTGCATCGAGGCGCAGCGCGTCGCGACAGTCCGCGTCGCCGCGGGCGTCGATGCCCGCGTCGGCCAGCCTTGCGCGGTAGCCGGCCACGTTGCCGCGGCGCGCATTGACCCGCAGCCACAGCGGGCCGGCGACGGCGCCGGCGGCGAAGATCGCGTCCGCGTCGGCGGGCCAGTCCGCGCGCACCTGCGACCGCAGCCAGCCGGGCCACTGCGCCGCGGCGTCACCAGCGCCGATGCCCTCGCGCTGCGCGCGGCGCAGCAGCGCGTTGACCATCCCGGCCTGGTGCGCACGCCCCATCGCGCGCGCCGCAGCCACCGTGGCATCGACCGCGGCGTGCGGCGCCAGCCCCAGCACGTCCAGCTGCGCGAAGCCCACGTGCAGCAGCGCCCGCAGCGGCGCATCGCGCTGCGGCAGCCGGCGCGTCACCCAGGCCGAGATCGCGGCGTCGAACCGCGCCTGGTGGCGCACCGCGGCGAAGCAGATCGCCTCCAGCAGCGCGCGGTCGCGGACGTCGGGAAGCGTCGACAGCACGTCCGCCAGCGCCGCCTTCATCGACCGGCCACGGTGCAGCACGCCATCGACCACGTCGGCCGCCGCCACCCGCGCCGCGACGCCGCTGCTCATCCGGCGTCGCCTGCAGGAGCGCGCGCCGCCGTCTTCAGATCCGGACGCGCGTTGAGGTAATCCGCCGCAGTGATGGCGCGGCCGCCGGCGCGCTGCAGGGTACGCAGCCGCAGCGCACCGCTGGCGCAGGCGATGTCGATGCCGTCGCGACCCGCAAACAGCACGGTGCCGGGCGCAGCGCCGTGCTCCAGCGCCAGCGCCGTCGCGGCGTGGATGCGCACGCGCTCGCCGGCGATGTCGGCCTCGGCCATCGGCCACGGATTGAACGCGCGCACGCGGTCGGCGAGCGCCTGCGCCGGCTGCGACCACGCAAGCAGCGCCTCGGCCTTGTCGAGCTTGTGCGCGTAAGCGACACCCGCTTCGGGCTGGGGCGTCGGGATCGGGCGCATGTCCGCGCGCAGCAGCCCGAGGCCATCGGCCAGGACCTGCGCGCCGAGATCTGCCAGCCGGTCGTGCAGTTGGCCGGCGGTCTCCTGTGCGCCGATCGGCAAACGCTGCGACAGCAGCACCGGTCCGGTGTCCAGGCCGGCCTCCATGCGCATGAGGCAAATGCCGGTCTCGGTGTCGCCGGCCTCGATCGCGCGCTGGATCGGCGCCGCGCCGCGCCAGCGCGGCAGCAGCGACGCGTGCACGTTCCAGCAGCCTTCCGCCGGGATGTCGAGGATCCTGCGCGGCAGGATCAGCCCGTAGGCGACGACCACCAGCAGGTCGGCCTGCAGCGCACGCAGCGCCTGGCGTGACACCAGCGACTTCAACGACGTGGGCTGCAGCACCGGGATGCCGCGCTGCAGCGCCTCGAGCTTGACCGGCGAGGCCTGCAGCGCGCGTCCGCGGCCAGCCGGTCGATCGGGCTGGGTGTAGACGGCGACGACCTCGTGGCGCTGCGCGGCGGCGCGCAACGACGGCACGGCGAAGGCGGGGGTGCCGGCGAACACGATTCTCATGCGGGGCAGGACTCCATGGCGAATGGGACGCTTGCTGCCGGCACGCCACGGCGCATCCGGGACATGGCGGAAGGACGACCCGGCGTGACGGCGCCGTGCGCTTGCGTCAGTCGGGCTGGCGGCGCAGCTTGTCGTACTTCTTCAGCGCGCGGTCGCGCTTGAGCGCCGAGAGGTGGTCGATGAACAGGCGACCGTCGAGGTGGTCGATCTCGTGCTGGATGCAGGTCGCGAGCAGGCCGTCGACTTCGAGCACGAACGGCTTGCCGTCGCGGTCCAGGGCCTCCACCGCGACGCCGTCGGCACGGGTGACATCGGCGAAGATGCCCGGGATCGACAGGCAGCCCTCCTGGTGCACGCGCAGCTGCTCGGTGCGCGACACGATGCGCGGATTGACGAACACCAGCGGCTGCTCGTGGCCTTCAGTGACGTCGAGCACCATGAAGCGCTCGTGCGTATCGACCTGGGTCGCGGCGAGGCCGATGCCGGGCGCGGCGTACATGGTCTCAAACATGTCGTCGACCAACCGCTGGAACGCGGGATCGGCAGGACGGCCGGCGGCGACGGGCGCTGCAACCCGGCGCAGGTGCGGGTGCGGCAGTTCGAGGATGGGCAGCAGGGACATGGCGATCGATAAAGGGGCGGCTGTCACAACCGCGGAGGACCGCGCCATTGTAGCGTCCGTCGTCTTGCGTCGGCCCGCAGGTTGTGGGCTATAGTGCCCGCGCTGCATGGGGAAATATCCAAGGGGAGCGGGTAGATGGCCGGTATGCTTCAGCACCTTTCTCAAGGGCTACGCACGGGTTTGGCAGTGGCATTGCTGACCGTGGCCACGTATGCCGCCGCGCAAGGCATGCGCGAGAACCATCCCGATACGTATGTCGTGCAGCGTGGGGATACGCTGTGGGACATCGCCGGGCGCTTCCTGCAGCGGCCGTGGCTGTGGCCCGAGATCTGGCAGGCGAATCCGCAGATCGCGAATCCGCACCTGATCTACCCGGGCGACATCATCAGCCTCGCCTACCTCAACCGCCTGGGCACCCAGGCCGGTCCGCGAACCGACGCGTCGCCCATCAACGCGGTCGCGCTGTCCGACATCGAGCCCTTCCTCAAGGACCTGCGTATCGTCGATTCGTTCGACGGGCTGCCGTATGTGGTCGGGCTCGAGGACGACCGCCTGCGCGCCTCGCGCGGCCAGGTCGCCTACGTCCGCGGCCTGCCGCAGGTCAACCCGGGCACGCGCTACGCCGTGGTCCGCCCGACGGTGCGCTACACGCACCTGCTGCGCGCGGGCATGTGCTGCGACCTGTTCGACAGGCAGGACCTCGACGCCCGGGGTGACCGCATCCGCGACAGCAAGCAGTTCTGGACCAATGCGGTCTATCCCGACAAGGGCAGTGAGGTCCTCGGCCAGGAGCTGATGCGGGTCAACATCGGCACCGTGACCCGGGGCGAGGTTGGCGGCATCCAGGCCAGCACGCTGCTGCTCGACGACGAGGGCCGCGAGGTCCGCGTCGGCGACCGCCTGATCCCGGTCGACGCACAGCCCTACGACCTGCAGTTCTTCCCGCACCCGCCGGCGCAGCAGACCGCGTACGGCAAGGCGCGGATCCTCGCGGTCGCCGACATGATGACCACCGGTGGCCCTCGCGACGTCGTCGCATTGTCGGTCGGCGCCCGCGAGGGCATCGACAACGGCACCGTGTTCTCGATCTGGCGCGAGGGCAGCAACACCGTTGACCGCGTCGAGAAGGGCCTGGGCCGCGACGAGGACACCGTGTTCTTCGAGAACAAGGTGCGCCTGCCCGACGAGTTCGCGGGCCACGTCATGGTGTTCCGCACCTTCGACAAGATGAGCTACGGGCTGGTGATGGACAGCGTCAAGCCGTCGCGCGTCGGCTACCACCTGAAGCATCCCGACGCGCCATACTGATCCGCACCGGAGCCCTCGGCGGGCCGGCCCTGCACGGGGCGGCCTTCATCAGGGATTCCCCGACACCGCATGACGACGGCGCCCAAGGGCGCCGTCGTCGTCTACGCCGCACGCTGGCGGGATGGACACCAACGAGGCGGCGGCAATGGCACGGCTGGTCGCCGCGGGCGGCGGCAGCGCGGCCCGGCGGGCGCTGCTCGACGCGCATGGGTGCGCCGCGGATGCGCTCGCGGCCGGCACCGGTGCCTGGCGCGCCAGCGGTCTCGACGCGATACAGGTCGAGCGCCTGCGCAGTCCGGATTCAGATGCGGTAAGACGCACTTGCGACTACCTCGGCCGGCCCGGCTGCCATCTCGTCGGGTGGCACGACGCGGACTACCCGCCATTGCTGCGGCGTATCTCCAGCCCGCCGCTGGCGCTGTTTGTCGCCGGCGAGCCGGCGCTGCTGTGGCACCCCGCGGTCGCGGTCGTTGGCAGCCGTGCACCCACCACCGGGGGCCGCGACACTGCGCGCGACTTCGCCCGCAGCCTGGCGCGCGCCGGTATCGGTGTCACCAGCGGGCTCGCCGCCGGGATCGACACCGCGGCGCACGATGGCGCGCTGGACGTGGGCGGGGTCACGGTCGCGGTGCTTGGCACCGGCAGCGACGTGCCCTATCCCCGATCCAACACCGCGCTGCATGCGCGCATCGCCGCGACGGGCGCCGTGGTCAGCGAGCACCCGCCAGGGACCGGCCCCCGGCGCGAGCACTTCCCCAGCCGCAACCGGATCCTTGCCGGGCTGGCGCTGGCGACGCTGGTCATCGAGGCCGCGGAGCGCTCCGGCGCGCTGATCACCGCGCGCATGGCCGGTGACGCGGGCCGCGACGTGTTCGCGGTGCCGGGGTCGATTCACAACCCCAAGGCGCGTGGCTGCCACCGGCTGATCCGCGACGGTGCCGGGCTGGTCGCGTCTGCAGAAGAGGTGATGGCGCTGCTCGGGCCGATGGCGCTGTCACTGCACGCGGTCTTGCAGGAGCGGCTCAACGTCCCCAGTTCAGCGCTGGTGGAAACACCGGTCAGCCGCGACAACCCGTTCCCCGTTGCCTCGCCCGACTACCACTGCTTGTGGAATGCCCTGGGGCATGACCCCACAGGTATGGACAGCCTGGTCGAACGCACCGGATTGACGCCTGCAGGGCTGTCCTCCATGCTGCTGCTCATGGAGCTGGAGGGTCGTGTCGCGGTGGAACACGGCCGGTATTCCCGAAAGTCCTGTCATCACGCGCCCGCGGGCGCAGGCCGGGGGAAATGAAAGAAAGCATCCTGGATGTCCTGCTCTACCTGTTCGAACACTATTTCACCGAAGACGCGGACCTCGTCCGCGACCGCGACTCCCTCCAGAACGGCCTGCTCCAGGCGGGCTTCAGCCCGGCCGAGATCAGCAAGGCGTTCGACTGGCTCGATGCGCTGGCCGACCAGCGTCCGGCCGCCAGCACCGCCCGAGTCGACGGTCCGACGCGCGTGTACTTCGGCCCGGAGCTCGACAAGCTCGACGTCGAGTGCCGCGGCTTCCTGATGTTCCTGGAGCAGCACGGGGTGCTCGACGCCGCCCAGCGAGAGCTGGTGCTCGACCGCGCGATGGCGCTGGACCAGGACGACCTCGACCTCGACGACCTGAAGTGGGTCGTGCTGATGGTGCTGTTCAACCAGCCCGGGGCGGAGGCGGCCTATGCCTGGATGGAGACGCAGATGTTCGTCGACGAGCCGGAGTCGATGCACTAGGGCCGCGCTGCGCCGCGATTCCGGACATTGCTGCTTGACAGCGACCGCCGGCGCGTGATTCCACTATAAAAAGAGCGTGAACCTGAACGCCCGTGGCCACCAGCCGCGGGCGTCGTCTTCTGACAGCACCGCAACGGCTGGCATCACGTCCGGCCTGGACCCGCCCCCCATGGCCAAGAACCTCCTCATCGTCGAGTCGCCCGCAAAGGCGAAGACGATCAACAAGTACCTCGGCAAGGACTTCCACGTCCTTGCCTCCTACGGCCACGTCCGCGACCTGGTGCCCAAGGAGGGCGCGGTCGACCCGGCGCACGGCTTCGCGATGCGCTACGACCTGATCGAGAAGAACGAGAAGCACGTCGACGCCATCGTCAAGGCGGCCAAGGCGGCCGAGGGCATCTTCCTGGCGACCGACCCGGACCGTGAGGGCGAGGCGATCAGCTGGCACATCGCCGAGATCCTGAAGGAGCGCGGGCTGCTCGAGAACCGCACCCTGCAGCGCGTGGTGTTCACCGAGATCACCCCGCGTGCCATCAAGGAGGCGATGACCCGCCCGCGGCAGATCGCCGACGATCTCGTCGACGCCCAGCAGGCGCGACGCGCGCTGGACTACCTGGTCGGCTTCAACCTGTCGCCGGTGCTGTGGCGCAAGGTGCAGCGCGGGCTGTCTGCCGGCCGCGTGCAGTCGCCGGCGCTGCGCATGATCGTCGAGCGCGAGGAGGAGATCGAGGCCTTCATCGCCCGCGAGTACTGGTCGATCGAGGCCGAGTGCGCGCATCCCACCCAGACCTTCACCGCGCGCCTGGCGAAGCTGGACGGCAGGAAGTTCGAGCAGTTCACCGTCACCGACGGCGACACCGCCGAGGACGCGCGCCGACGCATCGTCGCCGCCGCCAACGGCGCGCTGCACGTCACCGACGTCGCCAGCAAGGAGCGCAAGCGCCGCCCGGCGCCGCCGTTCACCACCTCGACGCTGCAGCAGGAGGCCTCGCGCAAGCTCGGCTTCACCACCTCGCGCACGATGCGCGTCGCGCAGAAGCTCTACGAGGGCGTCAACATCGGCGAGGACGGCGCGGTCGGCCTGATCAGCTACATGCGAACCGACTCCGTGAGTCTGTCCCAGGACGCCCTGGTCGAGATCCGTGACGTCATCGCACGCGACTTCGGCACCAGCGCGCTGCCAGACAAGCCCAACGTCTACATCACCAAGGCGAAGAACGCGCAGGAGGCCCACGAGGCGGTGCGCCCGACCTCGGCGCTGCGCACGCCGGCGCAGATGGCGCGGTTCCTCGACGACGATGGCCGCCGCCTGTACGAGCTGATCTGGAAGCGCACGGTCGCCTGCCAGATGGTGCCGGCGACGCTCAACACCGTCAGCGTCGACCTCGCCGCGGGCGGCGAGCACAGCTTCCGCGCATCGGGCACCACGGTCATCGACCCGGGGTTCCTCGCCGTCTATGAAGAGGGCAAGGACGCCAAGACCGACGACGACGCCGACGAGGGCCGCAAGCTGCCGGCGATGAAGACCGGCGACCGCATCCCCCTGGAGCGCATCCACGCCGACCAGCACTTCACCGAGCCGCCGCCGCGTTTCTCCGAGGCATCGCTGGTGAAGACGCTCGAGGAGTACGGCATCGGCCGGCCGTCGACCTACTCGTCGATCATCCAGACGCTGCAGTTCCGCAAGTACGCCGAGATCGAGAGCCGCCGCTTCCGTCCCAGCGACGTCGGCCGCGCGGTCTCCAACTTCCTCACCAGCCATTTCACTCGCTACGTCGACTACGACTTCACCGCCAAGCTCGAGGACGAGCTCGATGCGGTGTCGCGCGGCGAGCAGGAGTGGGTGCCGCTGATGGAGCGGTTCTGGGGCCCGTTCAAGGAGCTCGTGGACGACAAGTCCGAGTCCGTCGACCGCAACCAGGCCACCGGCGCGCGCGAGCTCGGCACCGACCCCAAGACCGGCAAGCCGGTCAGCGTGCGGCTGGGTCGCTACGGGCCGTACGCCGCGATCGGCAGCACCGCCGAGGACGCCGAGGACAAGCCGACGTTCGCGTCGCTGCGTCCGGGCCAGAGCATGCACACGATCTCGCTCGTCGACGCGCTGGACCTGTTCCGCCTGCCGCGCAAGCTGGGCGTCGACAACGACGAGGAGGTCAGCGTCGGCATCGGCCGCTTCGGCCCGTTCGCCAAGCGCGGCAGCGTGTACGCCTCGCTGAAGAAGGAGGACGACCCCTATACCATCGACTTGGCGCGCGCAGTGTTCCTGATCGAGGAGAAGGAGGAGATTGCGCGCAACCGCATCATCAAGGCGTTCGACGGCAGCGACATCCAGGTGCTCAACGGCCGATATGGCCCCTACCTGTCGGACGGCAAGCTCAACGGCAAGATCCCGAAGGACCGCGAGCCGGCGTCGCTGACCTTCGACGAGGTGGTCAGGCTGATGGAAGAGACCGGCAAGCCGATGCGCAAGGGCTTCGGGAAAAAGGCGCCAGCGAAGAAGGTCGCAACCAGGAAGGTCGCGAAGAAGACCGCAGTGGCCGCCGGCGCCGGCACCGCGCCGGCGAAGAAAGCCACGAAAAAGGCCACAAAGGTCGCCAGGAAGAAGACCGCGAAAAAGAAGGTGGCGAAGAAGACGCCCACCGCCGGCACGACGGCCTCCACCGCGCGCCGCACGGCGACGCCCGCCAGTACCGGGGACGACGCGCCGTTCTGACGGCACGACCGCGCCATGCCCCGCACCGTCGACGTCGACGCAGCCGTCGCGATCGTCGCCAGGGGCGGCGTCGTGACCTACCCCACCGAGGCGGTGTGGGGACTGGGCTGCGATCCCTTCGACGAAGCGGCTGTGCACAGGCTGCTGGCGATCAAGCGTCGCGACATGGGCAAGGGCCTGATCCTGGTGGCGTCGTCGGCCGACCAGCTCGACGGTCTGGTCGACTGGCGTGCGCTGCCCGATGCGCGCCGCGACGACGTGCTGGCGACATGGCCCGGACCGCACACCTGGACCCTGCCCGCCACCGCGCGCGTCCCGCGCTGGATCATCGGCGACCATGCCGGTGTCGCCGTGCGCGTCAGCACGCATCCGGTGGTCGCCGCGCTGTGTCGAGGCTTCGGCGCGCCGCTGGTATCGACCAGCGCCAACAACAGCGGCGAAGCGCCGCCCCGTGACGTTGCAGATCTCAACCCCGCGCTGCTCTCGATGATCGATGCCGTTGTCGTCGGCTCGACGTCGGCGCCGGGCCGCCCGACGCCGATTCGCGACGCGCTCACCGGACACATCCTGCGCGCGTGACCCCGGTCCGTGAGCGCGGGTCGACCGTGCAGTCAAGCCCGTTGCCGGAACCATACATGCCGCGCCTCGACGCGAGGGATGTCGCTCCGCGCGGGTCACACGCGTCGCCGGTGCGCGCCGCCGGGCATTCGCGGGTTCCCGCTCAAGGCCGTTACATCGTCGGCGCGGCATGACTCCCACCGCAATACGCGGCGCGCACGCCTTCCTTGGCACGGCCTCGTCGCGCAAGATGCGGCGATGGCACCGATTCCGCTGACCCTGTTTCGACACCCGCGTCACCGCCGCCGTGGCGCGGCCCGAGCGATCGCTTTGGCAGGGATGTGCGCCATCGCGCTGACGCTGGCGACGTCCACCGTGGCGCAGGACGTGCAGATCTACCGCTGCACCGACGCCGCCGGACGGATCACGATCGGCAACGTCTCCTGCCCCGACGGCCAGCGCGAGGAAGCGCGCACCATGGTTCGTCCGCGCGATGGCGTGGCGCCGCCGGTCGCACCGGCAGCGCCCGCTCCTGCGCCTGCGGGCGCCGCCCCCGTGACACGCGTGATCGTGGTCCGACCGCCGCAGGCGCTGTACGAATGCGTGCGGCCCGACGGCAGCGTGTACGACAGCCCCAGCCCCGAGGGTGAGACGCGCTGGGTGCCGCTCTGGACGCTGGGCTATCCATCGGGCCCGGCGACCGGCCCGCTGCGCGGAACGCGCATCAGCGCACCCGCGAGCGCGGGCATCAGCGCGTCGCCACAGGCCGGACTCAGCATTCCTCCGCGGATGTCCTCGGCAGGCGCCGTCGCAGACCGACGCCGTGCCGAACCCGGTCGGCAGGCACGCGGCATCGGCGCCTACACGGGCGCGGGGACGTGGGTGCGCGACAGCTGCAGCGCCCTGCCGCAGTCCGAAGTCTGCGCGCGACTTGCCGACCGTCGAGAGGCCTTGCGCCAGCGGTTCTTCAACGCCCAGCAGACCGAGCGCGATACCCTGCGCATCGAGGAGCGCGGACTCAACGCGCGGCTCGCCCAGGATTGCGGAGTCGATTGATGCGGATGTGGTGGATGGCGACGCTTGCCTCGGTGGGCATCGCGGCGAGCGCGGTGGCGATGTCCCCGGGGATGGCACAGGGCCGGATGGTGATCTACCGCTGCACCGATGCCTCCGGCGCGCTGACGGTACAGAACGACACGGCCTGCCCCAGCGGAAGCCGGCAGGAGCGCAGCGTCATCGATCCGCCGCCGCCGATGCCGGCCTATGTCCCCACGCCCGCACAGGTCGCGGCGCGGCCGGCTGTGCCCGTGGCCGCGGTCGCCGCGACCGATGCCGAGGCTGCCGCTGAGCGGCCCGTTGACGCCGGGACGTCGCGCGTGGCCCCGGGCGACCGCCTGCCGCCGCCGCCGCTCTACCAGTGCAACACCTGGGACAACGACAGTTACCTGAGCGAGGACCCCGCGCCCGCGCCACGCTGCGTGCGGCTGCTGACCACCGGCCCAGGCGGCGATCCGTCGCTGGGCGCCGGCGAGGCCTGCGAAATGAAGTACGACCAGTGCCAGCGCATCCCCGACGGCGCCGCCTGCGGCGGCTGGACGCGGCGCCAGCGCGAGATCGAATCCACCTGGCGCTACGCCCGCGCCGGCGACAAGCCCCCGCTGCAGGAGAATTTCCTGCGCGTCGGCCGGATCCTCGCCGAGACCACCTGCAGCCTGTGAGCGCAGCGTTCGCGGCACGCGCGGCGGACGCGTAGACGCACGCGAGCGAGCCGCTGCCAGCGAGACTCTTCAGCCGTTGCCGTGGCGCACGTCGATGCCCAGCGCCGGCGCCACCGCGCGCATCGCCTCGTCGTCGTGGCTGCGGGTCATGAAGCCCGCGGTCGCCGCGGTGCCGGTGTCCCACAGCCAGACCGTGTAGCCATACGCGCGCAGCGCGTCGTAGGCGGTGGCGACCAGCGCCGACATCTCGACGCCATCGAGGTACTCGGCGTCGGTCGGGTCCTCGGTGTCCCAGTCGATCCGCAGGTGGTAGCGCGCGGCCAGTTCGACCAGGCTGTCGACCAGGGCGGCATTGTCGTCGTCGGCGACGTGGAAGCCGGACTTCCAGTCGATGATGTCGCGCAGCACCCAGATCGGCTCCACCTCGTCGCCAACGCCGTCTGCGAGCGCATCGCGGTAGGCGGTGAACTGCTGCAGCGCGGTCTCGCCGTCGCCGGGGTTGATCAGCAGCAGCAGCTGCCAGACCAGCGCCTCGGTCGATGCGTCCTCGTCGATGTCGGCGTCGTCGATGACGGCGTTGGCGAAGTTGTCGTCGGGATCGAAGGCGTCGTGGTCGGGCATGGCGGGCAGGTGTGTCGTGGCGCCACAGCATAGGCCACGGCGCCAGGCCATCCGGTCGCGGCGCCCGACGTGCGGTGGGGGCGTGGCGCCGGTAAGCTCGCGGACCCTGCCTGCCGCCGGCCCGCCATGCACCGACGTCGCTTCCTCCGCAGCGCGGGTGCCACGGCGCTTGCGCTGCCGGCCCACGCCGCGCTGGCATCGGCGCTGGCGCGTGCCGACGCCGGCGCCGCTGTCGCGAGCGCGCCGGCTACACGGGCCCCGTTCGCATCGCCGCCCCCGCTGGCGCCGATCCGCGCCAGTTCCGACCGTATCGTGGCGCTGACGGTGTGCCTGCGCCCGTTCCGTCCGCAGGGACCGCGGATCGAGGCCGAGCGCGTCGGGCGCCGCACGCTGATCCACTGCTATGGCCACGGCGGCAGCGGCTGGTCACTGTCGTGGGGTTCGGCGGCACGCGTGCTGGCGCTGGCGCGCGCCACAGGCGAATCGCGGCTCGCCGTCGTCGGCTGCGGCGCCATCGGCCTCACCTGCGCGCTCGCCGCGCAGCGGGCGGGCCTGCGGGTGCGCATCTACGCCCGCGAGCTGCTGCCAGACGCGCCGTCGGCGCGCGCCACCGGGGTCTGGTCGCCGGCGTCGCGCATCTGTACCAGCGAACATGCAACACCGGCATTCGAGCGCGACTGGCAGGCGATGACGCGCGCCTCGTTCCGCAGCTACCAGTCGCTGCTGGGCGTGCCCGGCGCGCCGGTGGCGTGGCGCGACGGCTACGTGCTGTCGGACCTCCCGTTCGACGCGCCACGCGCCGCGCACGATGACGGAGAGCCCGAGTATCCGTCGCTCGAATCGCGCCTCGTTCCGGACCTCGGCCCGAGATCGACCCCGGTGGCCGACGGCGCACATCCGTTCCCGGTCGCGCACGTGCGCCGCTACACGCAGATGGTGTTCAACATCGCCGCTTACTCGCGGTTGCTGATGGATGAGTTCCGGCTCGCCGGCGGCGAGGTGGTGCTGCATGAGTTTGCAGACGCTCGCGAGTTCGCGCGGCTGCGGGAGAGGACGGTCGTCAACGCCGCGGGCCACGGCGCGCGGGTGCTGGTGGGCGACGCGTCTCTGGTGCCGGTACGCGGGCAGATCGCGCGGCTGGTGCCGCAGCCGGAGGTCGACTACGGCCTGACGTGGCTCGGCCACAACCTGGCGGTCGTGTCACGCGGTGACGGCCTGCTGGTGCAGGCGCAGGCGCCGGGCGACTACGGCAGCGGCGACACCGCGCCCGACCGGGCCGCGTCGGAAGCGGCCGTGGCGAGGCTGGCGTCGCTGTACGCGTGATGCGGGGCGGCGACACGCGAGGCCAGGGGCATTCCCGCTGTCCTGTGGTCATCCCCCGCGCATCGGTCCCAGAGGCCCCCGGCGGCGCGTCCTTCAGCCGGCGCGACGCGAGGCGCTCTTTTTCGCGACCGACTTCGTTGACGTGCCCGGCTTCAACGTGGACTTGTTCGCCGTCGACTTCTTCGCGGCGGCCTTGGTCTCGGCAGGCCGTTTCGCAGCGGTCTTCTTCGCTGTGGTTTTCTTCTTTGCGGTGGCCTTCGTCGCAGCGGCTTTCTTCGCGGTCGTCTTTTTCGCGGCGGTGCCCGTCTTCGCTGTCTTCTTCGCCGCCTTGCCGGCGCGCCCGCTCGACGATGCGCGCGCATCGGCGTGCGACGGCGGCAGCCGCGAGGTCGCGCGGCCGCGCAGGTCGACGATGCGGTTCTCGCCCATCGCCTCCTCGCGCTTGGTGACGCGCGCGATGACGAAGCCGATCGCCTTGCCGATCAGGCTGCCGGGGCCATCCCAGTACTCGACGGTCTCCACGTCGACCTGCAGCAGAGTCAGGTTGGGGTCGTCCTTGCCGCCGGGGAAGAACGCCTTCAGCGCGTCGTTCCACAGCGCGTCGATCGTGGCCTGGTCGCGGAAGATGCTGCCGCGCCCGGACATCGAGACGTAGGTGTTCCTGCCTTTGGACGCATACGCCAGGTTGAGGCGCGGGTTGCGCCGGATCTCGCCGACCTTGGGGCTGTCGGCTTCGGTCATGAACAGCATGCGGCGGCCGTCGAACTGCGAGCGCTGCGTCGACAGCGGACGACTGACCAGCGCGCCGCCCTTGCCGATGGTGGTCAGCATCGCGATGTCGATGTCGCACACCAGCTCGGCGATCTCGGCCGCGCTCTTGGGGGTATCCGCCATGGCAGAAAGCTCCGGGAAGTGGGGTGGCGAGTGTTGCGCACGCCCGCGGGCCGGTCGCGTGAAGGCGCGCTGCCGCCAGCCCGCGGCGGCGATGTGCACGCGGTCGCCGTCGCCGAGGTGGCGGGCGTCGCCTGCGGCACACTGTCGGCCCGTCCTGGATCCTGCCCATGGCCCGCACGCTGACCCCGTTCCACCTCGCGATCCCGGTACACGACCTCGACGCGGCGCGCGCCTTCTACGCCGGCCTGCTCGGCTGCCCTGAGGGCCGCAGCGCCGATCGCTGGATCGACTATGACCTGTACGGCCACCAGCTCGTCTGCCACCGGGTCGACGGCATGGTGGCGCCGCGTGCAGGAGGCAACGCGGTCGACGGCCACGACGTGCCGGTGCCGCACTTCGGCGTGGTGCTGAAGCTGGCCGACTGGCACATGCTGGCACGCCGGCTGGAGGCGGCGGGCGTGGCGTTCGTGATCGCCCCGCACGTGCGCTACGCGGGGCAGCCAGGCGAGCAGGCGACGCTGTTCCTGCACGATCCGTCGGGCAACGCGCTGGAGTTCAAGGGCTTCGCCGACATCGACGCGCAGCTGTTCGCGACGTGAGCGGCGCGCGCGCACCGCATCCCGGGGCGCCGGCACCGACGGCGGCCGTCGCTGTCGATGTCGCGATAGAGGCCGCGCCAGCGCGGTCCGTGATACCCGCGTTCGGGGCCATCGCACACGTGCAGTCGCCGTATGCGCGCCGCATCGACGCGCCGCACCAGCCGCACATCGTGGCTGGCACGCGCAGCGGCGACGCGGCGGAGGCGCGGATCGTGTTCGTCCCGGGCATCGCGCACGCCGCGTTCCGCGACCTCGCCGGCTTCGACCGCATCTGGCTGCTGTTCGTGTTCGACCGCAGCGAGGGCTGGAAGGCCGAGGTGCGCCCCCCGCGTGGCGGCGGCCGGCGCAGCGTGCTGGCAACGCGGTCGCCGCACCGCCCCAACCCGATCGGCCTGTCGGCGGTGACGCTGCTGGAGGTCGAAGACGCGGCGCTGCGGGTACTCGGCGTCGACCTGCTCGACGGCACGCCGGTGCTCGACATCAAGCCCTACGTGCCATACGCGGATGCGTTCCCCGGGTCGGCCGCGGGCTGGATCGACGCGCTCGACGCCAGCACCGGCCGCGATTCCGCCCCGGGGCCGAAGCGCCCGCGGAAGCCCGCCTGACGCCCGCCTGACGCCCGCCTGCGGCCTGTACGGGACCCCGGCCAAGCCACGCGCGGCCGGCTTCCGATCCAGTATCGGGTGTCGCAATGGCGGCGCGACCGTCAG
>LXQJ01000008.1 GCA_001683895.1 Luteimonas sp. ANT-B3E
CGATCCCGCTGGCCGCGGTCGATCGCGTGGAAGTGCTGACCACCGGCGCCTCGGCGATCTACGGCGCCGATGCGGTGGCCGGCGTGGTCAACTTCATCCTGCGCGAGGACTTCGAAGGCCTGCGGCTCGCCGCCAGCTACGGCGACTCCACCGCGAGCACCGACGAGGCCAAGTTCAACGCCAACCTGATCACCGGATTCCGCGGCGAGCGCGCACGCGGCATGCTGGTGGTGGATGCGTTCAAGCGCAACGCGTTCTACAACCGCGACCGGGCGATCACCGCCGTCGAGCCGCGGCCGTCGCAGCAGGGCATCTACCCCAGCTTCATCGACTTCGTGGGCATGGACGAGGAGCTGGTGGAAGCCGCCTGCCCCGACGCGCAGCGTTTCGACGGCCGCCCGGGCTTCCCGCGGGGTGGCTTCGGCGAATACTGCGCGGTCAACCGCAATGCCTACACCGCCACCGATCCGGAGACCGAACGCTATGGCGCCTACGGCACCTTCGGTTACGAGTTTGGCCAGGGCCTGGAGTACTTCGCTGAACTTGCGCTGCAGCGCAACACCTCCAGCGCCAACAGCGCGCCGGCGCCGTGGACCGCCATCGAAGGCCTGCCCTTCACCCATCCGCAGTTCCCGACGGAGCTGCGCCAGCGGCTGATCGCCGCAGGCGCCGATCCAAGATTCCCGATCGACGCCGTAGGGCGCTTTCCCGACGCACGCACGATCGAGGTCACCAGCACCAACTGGCGCCTGCTCAACGGCGTGCGTGGCACGGTCGGTGAGTGGGACTGGGAATCCACCGTGACCGCGTCACGCAGCAAGTCGGAGCAGGAAGCACAGGCCGGCATTTACAACCGCGCGCAGTTCCTGGCGGGACTGGCCGGCAGGCTCTGCGCCGACGGCACGACCACGTGCAGGCCCGCGACGGGAGGCCTCTGGTATAACCCGTTCGGCGGCCAGGCGCAGCAGGATCCCGCGGTGTTGGCGCTGGTCCAGGAGCAGGTGCCGCGCGAGGGCTTGTCCACGCTGTACGCGTGGGATGCGAAGTTCGCCGGCTCGGCGGGCAGCCTGGGCGGCGGCGATATCGGCTGGGCCTTTGGCGCCGAGGCGCGTCGCGAGAAGGTCGAGGACCTGCCGTCAGCGCTGGCGACCGCCGACCCGCTCACCGGCGTGGTGCCGGTGCTCGGCTTCGGCTCGACCGCGGTCAGCGCATCGCGCTCGCAGGGGGCGGTCTATGCCGGGCAACTACGGCCGCGCGCACCGTGATGCCGGCGCGCAGCAGTGGGGTGCCGCGATGCAGGACGACCTGACCGATGCGACGCGGTGGGCGATCGAGACCGGGATCGCCGATCCGGCGCGGATCTGCATCTATGGCGCCAGCTACGGCGCCTACGCGGCGCTGATGGGCGTCGCCCGCGAGCCCGACCTGTACCGCTGCGCGGTGGGCTACTTCGGTGTCTACGATCTCGAGCTGGTGCACCGCGACCAGTCGCAGGGCAGTCGCTCGGGCAGGACCTGGGCCGCGGAGTGGATGGGGGCGCGTGACACGCTGGCGTCGCGCTCGTCGGTCACGCTCGCCGACCGCATCAAGACCCCGGTGTTCCTGGCGGCGGGCGGCCAGGACGAGCGCGCGCCGCTGGTCCACAGCGAGCGCATGGAGCGTGCGCTCAAGCGTGCAGGCGTGCCCGTCGAAACGCTGTACTACCCGACCGAAGGCCACGGCTTCTACACCGAGCCCCACCGCCGCGAGTTCTACACGCGCCTGCTGGCGTTCCTGTCGACACACCTGGGTGGCGCGGTAGCGAAATAAGGTGCCCGACATCCACGCCAAACGTCTCTCGTCGCAGTTGGGCGCCCGCCCGCCGTTGTCGGCGTATGGCATCGCCACCGGATGGGTTTCCGTGCGTCCATCAACGTAGCCTCGGGATGGAACGACTCGCCTTGCCGAGCCATCAGCCGAGGCGCGTCGCAGCCTCTTGGGCGAGCTTTCGCACGTTGGCCAACGCGCGGGCGAGATTCTGATCGACCGTCCCGGGATCGAACGTGTCCTGCAGCGCCTCCAGCCGTGTTTGCCTGATGCCCATGAACCCCATGATGCCGGCGAAGTGCGCGTCCTGGAAATTGACCGGCGCGTAAGGCTCTCCCGGTAGAAAACCGCCATTCCGACTCACCAGCGAGAACACCTGCTTGTCAGGCTGGGCAAGCCCCTCGATGCCTTCCGCGCTCATCGAGAACGTGAGTCCGGCACGGACGATCTGGTCGATCCAGGCCTTGACGATCGCAGGTACGCCCCAGTTGTACATGGGCATGCCCACCACCACGACGTCTGCGTCCAGGAAGTCGCGGGTATAGCCGTTGCTGGCAGCCAGCGCCGGGCTGTCCTGCTGGTCCCGCGGCAGGAAGGCATGCTGCAGGAATCCCTCGTCGACGAAGGGCGGTGGCGAGGCATTGAGATCGCAACGCAGGATGGCGGTATCCGGACGCATTTCGGTGAAACTGTCGACGAAGGCCTGGGACATCTGGCGCGAGTAGCTGCCGGGACGCGCACTGGCATCGAGATGCAGGAGTCGGGGTGTCATGGTGGCCTGTCAACCGCGTAGAGACGAAAGGGACTGCATCCTATGAAGGCAACGAAACAGCCACAAGAAGGCACTTTGCCGTCTTCTGGTGAGGCGGAGGTAACCATTCCCGCACCACCGCATTCGCCGCAGGAGTGGGCTGCCTGCAACTACGAGGGGCCGTGTCCGGTGCGCGAGGTCTATGACCGCATCGGCGACAAATGGTCTGTCCTGGTGATGCTGCAGCTGGGAGTGCGGCCGCTGCGATTCGGGGAGTTGCGACGCGCGGTGGGCGTCATTTCCCAGAGGGTATTGACCGTCACGCTGCGAGGCCTGGAGCGCGATGGACTGGTGCGCCGCGACGTGATGGACACACGCCCACCAAGTGTCGTCTATCAGCTCAGCCCGCTGGGACTGTCGCTGTTGGGTTCACTGAGGGGGCTGGCGGCGTGGGCGAGCGAAAACAGCGTGGCGATGGCTCACGCACGCGCTGCCTTTGATGCGGAGCTCGGAACGATGCAAGGGAACGCGGTCTAGCACGTGGGTGCGGCGGAGCCTGACTTCCCCGCCAACGCGATCTCCGGTGGAAACAGCTGGTACATCACCGGCGTGACGACGCGGGCGAACAGGGTGGAGCTGACCAGGCCGCCGATCATCACGATCGCGAGCGGGCCGTACAGGGCCGAGCCGCCCAGGGCCAGTGGGGTCAGTGCGCCGATGGCGGTGACCGAGGTCAGCAGCACCGGCAGGAAACGCTGTTCACCGGCCTGCTCGATGGCCGGGCGCAGCGGCATGCCTTCGCGGCGCAGCTGGTTGGTGAAATCCACCAGCAGGATCGAGTTCTTGGTCTCCACGCCCACCAGTGCCACCAGCCCGATGATCGCCATGTACGACATCGGGTTGCCGGTGAGCCACAGTGCCACCACCGCGCCCAGGAACCCGAACGGGATCACGCTGGCCACGATCAGCACCGAGCGGAAGCTGCCGAACTCCAGCACCAGCACGGCCAGGATGCCGAAGCTCGCGATGATGATCGAGGTGCCCAGGCCACCGAGGCTGCGCGAGGTCGCTTCCGCTTCGCCACCGGCTTCGATGCGGTAGCCGGACGGCAGCTGCAGCGCCTGCAGTGCCTGGTAGACGTCGGCCGTGACGCGGCCGGAAACGAAGCCGTCGGCGATGTTGGCGGTCACCCCGGCCATGCGCTCGCGGTCAAGGCGACGCACTTCGGTGGGCCCGCTGTCGAACCCGGGCCGTGCCAGCTGGCGGAAGGGGATCGACGCGCCCGACGTGCGGCTGCTGAAGTACAGCTCGTCGAACACCGCCGGCGTGGGGTGTGCGTCCATCGAAAGGCGCAGCCGGATCGGATACGCGTCGCTGCGTTCGTCGCGGAACGTGGCCACCGGCGCACCGGCGATGGCCAGGCGCACGGTGCGGTCGATGTCCAGGCTGGAGACGCCCAACAGGCCGGCCTTGCCGAGGTCGAAGTCCAGGTCCAGGTCGACCTTGGGCAGGCGCAGGGGATTGCGCACATCGCGCACGCCGGGCACCGCGCGGATCAGCACCTCTGCTTCGCGCGCCAGCCGGCTGAGCACGTCGAGCTCGGGACCGAGGATGCGCACCGCGATCGGCGCGTCGATCGGCGGGCCGTTCTGGAACGCCTGCACGGTGATCTGCGCTTCCGGATAGCCGTCGAAGGTCTTGCGCAGTTTTTCCAGCAGCGCCGTCGATCGCTGCTGGTGCCACTCGTCGAGGATGACGAACTGTTCGGCCACCGTTGGCGTGGTCTCGGCAGGGAACAGGTTGTAGTAGATCTGCGGGTTGCCGCGGCCGAGGTTGGCCATGCGGTGGCGCACGCCGGGGGTGTTGGCGAGAGTGTCGTCCACGAAGGTGAGCGCCCGGTCGGTGGCGGCGAGCGAACTGCCGGGCGCCGCCCGCACCGTCACCAGGAACTGGGGCTTGTCGGCGGCGGGAAACAGCGAGAAGCCGATCGCCGGCGCCAGCGCCAGGGAACCAGCCACCAGCAGTCCGCCGACCAGCAGGGTGAGGCGCGGGGCGGCCAGCGCGCGGTGCATCACCGGTGCATAAAAGCGATGGATGCCGCCTTCGACTGCGCGCAGCAGGCGGCTGCCTTCGGGGCGCTCCTCTCGCGGCAGGAACCGGCTGGCCAGGAACGGGATGATGGTCAGCGCCACGAACAGCGAGGCGATCACCGTCAGCACCACCGCCAGCGGCAGGCCGCGGGTGAACTTGCCCGCGCCTTCGGGCAGGTTGAGCAGCGGCAGGAAGGCCAGCACCAGCACCGCGGTGCAGCCGCACACGGCCAGCGCGATCTGCCCGGTACCGCGGATCGCGGCCTGCACCCGGGTGGCGCCGCCGCGCAGGTGGCGGGCGATGTTCTCCACCACCACGATGGCGTCATCCACCAGCAGGCCCAGCGCCACGACGAAGCCGGCGATGGAAATCTGGTTGAGCGAATATCCCAGCGCCCACAGCCCGGCCATGCCGATCGCCAGCGACAGCGGGATCGCCAGCATCACCAGCCCGGCCGGACGCAGGCCCAGCGGCAGCAGGGTGATCAGCACCAGCCCCAGGGCGATGGCGAAGTCGCGCGCCAGGTGTCCCAGCCGGTCCTGCACGTTGCGCGCCTGCTCGAATCCGACCTCCAGCCGCACGCCCGGCGGCAGGGTCTTGCGGAACTCGACGAAGCGCGCCTGGATGCCCCGCTGCACGTCGAAGATGTTGTAGCCGTCCTTCATGCTGGCGGTGACGAAGGCCGCGCGCTGGCCGTCGAAGCGCGCCAGGTACAGCGGCTCCTCGGTGCTCCAGCGCACGTCGGCCACGTCGCCCAGGCGCACCGGGCGCTCGTCGCGCAGCGCGATGATGGTGTCGCCCACTTCCTCCAGCGAGCCGTAGTCGCCGGTGGCCTGCACCGTGTAGCGCCGCAGGCCGGCGTCGACCGCGCCACCTGGGATGCTCTGGCCCTCGCCGCTCACGGCGTCGGACACGGTGGCCAGGTCCAGGCCCTGCGCGCCGAGCCGCGCGAGGTCGATGGAGGCGCGGATCTCCGGCTCCGGGTAGCCCCAGGTTTCCGCGCGGCGGACTCCTGGCACGGAGTTGACGCTGCGCTCCAGGTCGTCGGCCAGGCGCTTGAGCGTGCGCGCGTCGGCGTGCTCGGACACCAGCGCCGCCTGCACGATGTTGACCAGCCCGGGGTTGGCCTTCCTGAAGGTGATCGAGGCGATGCCTTCGGGCAGCGAGCCGCGCAGCGCGTTGACCTCGCGCACCACCTCGTCGTACTTGCGTTCCGGGTCGACGGTCCAGTCGAACTGCACGCGGATCACCGCCAGCCCGCTTTCGGAGGTGGAGCGGATGTCCTGCACGTCGTCGAGTTCGGACAGCGCATCCTCGATCGGATCCACCGCCAGCCGCTCCACGTCGACCGGGTCGGTGCCGGGGTAGACGATGATGATGGTGGTCAGCGGGATCGGGAATGTCGGATCCTCCTGGCGCGGGATGGCGCTGAAGGCGTACGCGCCCAGCGCCACCAGCAGCAGGAACACCACGGTGGTGAACTGCCAGCGGAGCACCGCGAATTCCCAGAGGCGCACGGCCGGTCTCCTAGCGTGCCGCCAGCAGCGCGACCGGCCCGCCGACGTCGGCCCACGCAGCGCCTTCGACGATCACGTCGTCCTGCGGCGACAGGCCGTCGATGACGTCGACCCGGTCGCCGCGCAACTCGCCCAGCGTGACCGTCGCCGCCACCGCCTTGCCGCCCCTGGCCAGCAGCACCTGCCCCTGGTCGCCCTGCGCCGACACCAGCGCCGACACCGGGATCGACAGCGTCGGTGAGCCTGGCAGCGGGATCGAGACGCGGCCGATGAGACCGCTACGCAATGCATGTGTGCCACCGTCGAGGTCCAGGTCGACGGTGATCGCGCCACTGCCAGCAGCCGCGCGGCCACCGATCTCGCGGATGCGCGCGGTGAACGTCTGTTTGGGGTAGCCGTCGAAGCGCGCGCTAGCCTCCAGGCCCGGCGTCAGGCGCGTGGCGTCGCGGTCGGCGACTTCGACTTTCATCCGCCAGCCCAGGGTCGATGACGACACCGCCAGCACCGGCTGGCCGGCTCCCAGCACTTCGCCCGGCTGGGCCAGCCGGCTCATCACGATGCCATCGGCGCTGGCCACGACCTGCCCGTAGCGACGCTGGAAGCCGGCGCTGCGCACCGCCGCATCGGCCACCTGCACGCTGGTACGCGCGTCGTCGAGCTGCTGGCGCGCGATGAGCTGGCGTGCAGCCAGGGGTTCGACCCGCGCCAGGTCGCGCCGTGCCAAGGCCGCCTGTTCCTGCACCTGGCGCAGGCTGGCGTCGAGCGCGGTGGTGTCGAGTTCGGCCAGCACCGCGCCGGCCCGGAAGCGGTCGCCGATATCCACGTTCACCCGACGCAGCACGCCGGCGCCGACGAACCCCAGGCGCGCTTCGTCGATGGCTTCCAGCCGGCCCACGGCCGAGACCGCGCTTCCGGATTCGAGCAGGGCGGGGCGAGCCACGCGCACCGGCGTGGGCTCCGGCACCTGGGTGCCCGCTGCGGGTCTGCCACAGCCTGCTGCAATCAGCAGCACCAGGGCGGCGACAATGGATACTCCAGGCTGGGTTCGAAAGGACGGCGACATGGCGGCTCCCAACGGATGTGTACGGCGCACACATCAGAGTGTATACACTGCCCACATACCATGACAAGCCCTACCAGAAAGAAGAAGGCCGCGACGACCTATCACCACGGCGACCTGCGCAACGTGCTGCTTGGAGTCGCGCGGCTGAAACTGACGACCGGCGAATACGAGTCCCTCAGCCTGCGCGAGCTCGCGCGCCTGGCCGGCGTCAGCCCGAACGCGCCGTATCGGCACTTCGCTTCGAAGGACGAAATCCTGGCGGAGGTCGCCGCTCAAGGGTTCTCGGAGCTCTCGGCGCACTTCGACAAGGACGCGTACCCGGAGCCCAGGGAGCGCCTGGCGCGGATGGGTGACATCTACACCCGCTTCGCGATGGATCAGCCGGCGCTGTACCGGGTCATGTTCGGCGCCGACAAGCACGTGTTGATGGAGTTCGAGGTGCTGGGCGACGCCGGCCGCGGCTGCTTTGGCCGGCTGGTGCAGGCTACCGCCGAAGCCAGCGGCCGCACCGACGCCGACGACCCGCTGATGCTGCAGCGAGCGTTGGCGGTCTGGTCGATCGTGCACGGCTGGTCGCGGCTGGCCATCGATGGAGTCACCCATTTCCTGCCGGAGGATTCGATGCCGTCGGCGTCGGCGGTGGTGCGGTCCATCGTCGCCAGCTGGGATTGAGTGAGACGCCGCTGAGGCGGTGCATTGCCATCTCGACCGTCGCCCACACCACGGGGCGGTCGTATCGCCGGAGATAGGGGATCGGCCCGCAGTTCACGGTTCCCCCATACGCCCTGCCTCTGACCGGCTACGCTGCGCGCGCACTCCCGGAGACAACCCCATGGCATCCGCATCCAACGACCTCGACCGCTTCGTCCGCGACGCGCTGACCCAGGGCCAGAGCCGCCAGTCCATCGCCGACGCGCTGGCGCAGGCGGGCTGGACCACGGAGCAGACCCGCGGCGTGCTCGACGGCTATGCCGAGGTAGCGTTCCCGGTGCCGGTGCCGCGGCCGCAGGCGTCGCTGTCGGCCCGCGAGGCGTTCGCGTACCTGGTGCTGTTCGCCACGCTGTACTTCAGCGCGTGGCACCTGGGCAGCCTGCTGTTCGACCTGGTCGACCGCGCGTGGCCCGACGTGGCGGTCGACGGCAACTACGGCGGCTCGCTCGATAGTTCCATCCGGTTCTCGATCGCCGCGCTGCTGATCGCGTTCCCGGTGTTCGCGTTCGTGGCGCGGCGGGTCGCGCGCGACGTGGCGCGGCATCCGATCAATCGGCTGTCGCCGGTGCGGCGCTGGCTCACCTACCTCACGCTGTTCATCGCCACCACGGTGCTGGTGGGCGACATGACCACGCTGCTGTACCACCTGCTGGGCGGTGAGATCACGCTGCGCTTCGTGCTGAAGGTGGGCGTGGTGGCGTTCATCGCCGGCGGCATCTTCGGCTGGTACCTCTGGGACCTGCGCCGCGAGGAGGGCAGCGCATGAGCGCGCGCCCGGTGGGCGCGTGGCTGCTGGCGGTGGCCGGCGTGGCGGTGCTGGCGACGGTGGTCACGGCCATCGCCGTGATCGGCTCGCCGGCGCAGCAGCGCCAGCAGCGCTTCGACGAGCAGCGCGTGCAGGCGCTGCACCGCGTCGGCTTGGCCATCGGCAACCATGTCGAGTCCCGGCGCCGGCTGCCGGCGTCGCTCGCCGCGCTGCAGGCGACGCCGCACGGCGCAGGGCTGGTCGTCGTCGACCCCGACACCGGTGCGCCCTTCGGGTACCGCGTGCTGGACGCACGCCGCTATGAACTCTGCGCGGTGTTCGCCTCCGCGCAGCGCAACCAGGACGTGCGCACGGCATTCATGGCTGCGCAGTGGGCGCACCCGGCGGGGCGGCACTGCTTCGCGCGCGAGACCGGGCGGATGCCGGGCGGCCCGGAGGCGGATGTCGAATGATCGCGGGCGCGCGCAGCAGGACAAGCCCGTGGCCGTGAGCGGCGCGGATCACTCCAGGGCAAAGATCGGCTGCGTCTCGATGCGGCCGACGCGCGCGACCGCGGCCTGCACGTCGTCGCGCTCCAGCAGCGCCTCGCGCGACGCGCGATAGCGCACCTCGCCGGGAAGCGCGTCAGCCAGTCGCCATTCCTGCATCCAGGTGAGCGCCGGGGTCCGCTCGAACGGGTCTGCCAGCAGCGTCGCGACGTGCGCCGAGGCGTCGTCCAACCGCCCTGCACCAACGAGCGCATCGAGGTAGCGGAGTTGGGCATCGCCCCTGTGGGTCCGCAGGTGGGCGAGCGCCTCCGCTGCTGCCTCGCCGTCACCGCGCAGCAGCGCCGCGTCGTGCAGCACGCGGTGTTTCACCATCGAGCCATAGCCACTGAGGTCATCCCCGACCGCGTCGACCGCGGCGAGTGCGGCTTCGGGTTGTCCGAGCTTGACGTGGTACGTGGCCAGGTTGAGCGCCTGACTGACATTGGCGCCGCCGTTCTCGCCTAGCGCGCTGGCGCGCTGCATGTCGGTGAGTGCGTCGCCAGTGCGACCCAGCCTGCGCATCGCCAGCGACCGCGCGTTCAGCAGCCAGATCTGGTCCTCCATGTCGACAAAGGCCGGTGCGCCGCCCGCGGCGGCCGCAATCGTGGCCACCGCGTCATCGACCAGCGCCACGGTCTCGTCGGGGCGCCCCGCCATGAGCAGCACAGAGGCGAGTTGCGAGCGCGGCATCAGCCGGTCGGGGTGCGACAGTGCCTGCAGCCGCAGGTGCTGCACCTGCTGCGACATCGCACGGGCGACATCCGCGCGCGTCGACCCGCGGTCGACCAGGGCGTCGAAGCGCCGGTCCACCCGCATCGCGATGATCGGTAGTGGGTCGACGATACGGCGCACCGCGGCCCGTGCCGCGTCCGTCTCGCCACGCTCCAGGCGCAGCAGCGCGAGGTCGAACCAGGTACTGCTGGCACCCAGGCCGTTGTTGGTCCAGTTGGCGTCGAGCAGCGCCAGGCGGGCATCGGAGGCCGGCGCAGCGAGGTGCAGCAGCCGCGGGATCATCCAGGGTGCAAGGTTGTCGAGCAGCTCGGCCACTGCTCGACGAAGCCGGTCATCGCCGCGGTTGCGGCGAGGAAGTCGCCATTGTCCATCGCGGCGCCCGCCTGCCAGTACCAGTCGTCGGGATTGCGGCTGCCCGCGGCGACGGCGCGCGCGAACAGCGACTGCCCTTCGGCGGGCCTGCCGCTGTCCATGGCCGCCCTGGCAGCGAGCGACAGCACGGCTGCGCGTTGCTCGTCGTCCAGCGCCTCGAAGCGTGGATCCGATAGCAGCGCGGCATACAGCGTTGATGCGCGCTCGTGGCGTCCCGCGTCCAGCGTCCGGCGCGCGTCGGCAAGACGCTGCGCGAAGTAAGCGGTCTCCGCGGTGCTTTCCGCCGATGCCGGTGCCGGTGACTGTGCGAGCGCCAGCCCCGATGCCGCCGCCAGCGCCATGGCGAGCGCGCATGCGCGCATCCTGCGTTGCCCGCGCGGGCCGCGTGTCCTGTCCAGCATCGACGTTTCCCCGTGGGCCTTCCGCCCCCGGCGGCCTGCACCGATTGTCGCAGACGGCCGGCGGGCCGCGAACCGCCACCGCAGGCAACGCCTTGTCCCGATACCACAAGCGGGAACAGCGCGCCGCCCTGTCAGTGGGCCTTGCGGCCGCTACGCCTCGCGCGGGTTGTCGCGGTAATAGCGGGCCTTGTCCTCGTACATCCGCTGGTCGGCAAGACGCATCACGGCGTCGGGCGTGGTCTCGGTGGAGTCGGCGACGCCGACGCTGAGGTGCACGCGCAGTGAGATGGCGGTGCCGTCGACCGCACGGCAGTCCACGATCCGGTCACGCACGGCGTCGGTGAGCCGCTCCAGCAGCGGGCCCGCCTGCGCCACGGTGCAGGCATGGCAGACAATGACGAACTCGTCCCCGCCCATGCGCGCCACCAGGTCGCTGTCGCGGCAGACGCTGCGCAGCGCCTCGGCGACGGACACGATCAGCCGGTCTCCCACGTCGTGTCCGTGGAGGTCGTTGGCCTCCTTGAGTCCGTTGATGTCGACCATCAGCACCGCGAAGTCGGCACCGGGCTGCCTGCGCTTGCGCGCGACCACCTGCCCCATGCGGTCGTCGAGCGAGGCGCGGTTGGCCAGGCCGGTCAGCGTGTCGGTGTTGGCCAGCTGCGTGAGTCGGTGGGTCAGGCCGTAGTTGGACAGCGCGGCGCCGAGCTGCTGCAGGAACAGCGCCATGACGCCGCGTTCCGCTTCGCTGAGCGGGCCGCCGACGCGCATCACGAACAGCGCGTCCAGCAGCGCAGCGTCGACCGGAATCGGAAGCAGCTCGTACGCCGCCAGCGCGCCTGGCGGCACGCGGGGTGCGGAATGGTCGATGCCGACATCGCCGACATCGCTGGCGTCGCTGGCGTCGTCCCCATCGCCACCCGGCGCCTGGCGTCCATCGACGCTGCGCCGGACCAGCTCGGACGACGCGGTTTCGCAGACGACCGACAGCAGCCGCGACTGTTCGTCGGCGTCCATCGCCACGAACGACGCCTGGTGCACCAGGCGCGGCCGACGCGGGGCGCGGACCACGATGGCCATCGCCATGTCCGGCGGCAGCGTGGCGGACAGATGGTGCAGCCAGCCGTCCACCAGGTCCTCCAGCCGGCTCGCGCCCGGCATCGCGAGCCCGGCTTCGGCCAGGCCCTGGAACAGCCGACGCCGGCGGTCGACTTCCACCGTGGCGCGCACGAGCAGGGCGTTCTGGCCGTGGAAGATGGTCGCGATTTTCATCAGGTAGATGAAGAGGACCAGCAGCCCGAGGTAGGTGGTGGTTGCGTTGCCGCCGGGATCGAAGCGCAGGCCCACCACGACCACGGCCGCCACGGCGCCGGCGACGAACGCCGCCACCGCGCGTGTGGCGCCCCTGAGACCGTCGTAGATGCCGTTGTTGAGACAGACCGCGGTCAGCAGGCAGAACGTGAGGCCCAGGTTGAAGCCGATGGCGGCGACCAGGCTGCCCAGCACGCAGGCATCGATCACCAGGCCGCGCAGCGCGGCGCGCTTCTTGTCGCGCGCCAGGCACGACCAGGCGTAGACCACGTGCGGATACAGCAGGCAGACCACGGCCGCATACGCGAGCTGGCTGCCCGGGATGTCGCCCTCGAAGAACAGCAGCCCGGCGACGACGAACGTCAGCACGAAACCGAGCATGCGCGGCACGTAGTACAGCCGAGCGATGCGGTGTGGTGCCGGCAGTCTCACGCGGATGCTCCTCGATGAGGCCGCTGCAAGCGCGACCGGCCAGGCGGGGCTGGGCCCGGGACCACGCCAGTCTAACGGGCAGCCTTGCGCCGGGGCACCGGTGCCTGGAACCGCGGGTGGTCGGCTCGGGACTGGTGGACGGGATCAGGGCTCCGGCACATTGCGGCATCATCGAGGTTTCCGGGAGCGCCGCTCCCGATCCCCTCCGGAGCCTGCCATGCGCCCCTTCGTTGCCATGTCCGTCCTCACGCTGGCGCTGTCGCTGGCGTGCGCACCTGCTGCCGCCCACCTGCAGGACGTGGCTGCGCCCGCCACGCCGGCAATGCCCGCCACCACCCCGTCTGCCGGCGCTGGCGCGAACACCGTCGACGCGCGCCTCAACGCATGGTTCGAAACCAGGTACGAAGAGCAGCTGCAGTACAGCCCGATGCGCATGACGATGCTCGGCCGCAAGGACCGGTATGACGCGCTCGATGACATGTCCCGCGAGGGCGCGGCGAAGCAGCTGGCGTGGCGGGCCGCCGCGGTCGACGAGATGCAGTCGACGTTCGACTACGACGCGCTGGGCGACGATGCCAGGCTGTCATGGGACCTCTTCGTGTACCAGCTGGAAGCCGCCCGGGCCGCTGACCGCTTCGCCGACCACGGCTATCCCTTCGAGCAGATGGGCGGCGCGCAGTCGTTCCTGCCGACCTTCCTGCTCCAGTTCCACAAGGTGCAGACCGAGGCCGATTACGTCGCCTACGTGGCACGCCTGCACGAGGTGCCGCGCGCCTTCGGCCAGCTGATGGGCCAGGTCAAGCGCTCGGCGGCCGCCGGCATCCGCCCGCCCCGCTTTGCGCATGAGGGAGTGATCGAGCAGGGCGGCAAGGTCATTGCCGGTGCACCCTTCACCGACGGCGACGACAGCGCGCTGTGGGCCGACGCGCAGGCCAAGGCCGACGCGCTGGTGAAGGCCGGCACCATCGACGCCGCCCGCGGCGACGCGCTGAAGGCGCAGGCGCGCGCGGCGCTGGTGGAGGCGGTGCAGCCCGCGTTTGCCGACGTCATTGCCTGGTACACCGCAGACCTGCCGAACGCCGCGGTCAATCCGACCGGCGTCGGCAGCAGCCACCCCGACGGCGCCGCGTACTACGCCGAGCGCCTGAAGGCGTCGACCACCACCGACATGAGCGCCGACCAGGTGCACCAGCTGGGCATGGCCGAGGTCGCGCGGATCCGCGGCGAGATGGAGGCGCTGAAGGACAAGGTCGGGTTCGACGGCGACCTCAAGGCGTTCTTCCGCTTCATCGACACCGATCCTCAGTTCAAGTATCCGGATACCGACGCCGGTCGACAGGCCTACATCGACGACGCCACCAGGGCCATCGCCACCATCAAGACGCAGCTCCCGGAGTACTTCGGGGTGCTGCCGAAGGCCGACCTGGTGGTCAAGCGCGTGGAGGCGTTCCGCGAGGTCGACGGCGGCGCGCAGCACTATTACCCCAGCACCCCTGACGGCAGTCGGCCGGGCGTCTACTACGCGCACCTGTCGGACATGGCGTCGATGCCGAAGACCACGCTGGAGGTCATCGCGTACCACGAGGGCCTGCCGGGCCACCACATGCAGATCGCGATCGCGCAGGAGCTGCAGGGGGTGCCGGAGTTCCGCAAGCAGGCCAACTTCAACGCCTATGCCGAAGGCTGGGCCCTGTACTCGGAGTGGCTGGCGCGCGAGATGCCGGGCACCTACACCGACCCGTATTCCGAGTACGGACGGCTGACGTCGGAGATGTGGCGCGCGATCCGGCTGGTGGTCGACACCGGCCTGCACGCCAAGGGCTGGCCCGAGCAGCAGGCGGTGGCCTACATGTTCGACAACAGCTCGATCCCGCTGCAGGCGATCCAGGCCGAGGTGCGGCGCTACATCACCTGGCCGGGCCAGGCCACGGGCTACAAGGTCGGCATGATCAGGATCCAGGCGCTGCGCGCGAAGGCCGAGGCCGAGCTGGGCGACGGCTTCGACATCCGCGGCTTCCACGACGCGGTGCTGGGTGGCGGCGCAATGCCGCTGACGCTGCTGGAGCGGCGCATCGCCCAGTGGATCGCCAGCGAAAAGCAGGGCGGCTGAGGGCGGCCACCGTTTTTCTCCGCTTTCGCCCTGCGTGCACCTCCGGTGTGATGCCATCGCGTGCCCGATGTCGCCACGCCGGTCGTCGGCCGCCCAGCACGCGGCCACACACCGCCGCCCACCTGCAGGAGACACGCTGTCATGGCAGCCACGCTTGACCACGCGCGACCCATCGCACCGCATCCGCTGCACCTCGTGCTGCTCGCCGGGATGATCCCGTGGTTCCTCGGTGCGACGCTGGCCGACTGGGCCTATGCGGTCACCTACCACGTGCAGTGGACCAACTTCGCGTCGTGGCTGATCGTCGGCGGGCTGGTGTTCAGCGGCGTGGTGCTGGTGCTGGCAAAGATCGACCTGCTGCGCGCGCGCCACCGCGCCGGCCGCGACGTGCTCTACGTGCTGGCGCTAGCGGCAACGTGGGTCCTCGCCGTCTTCAACGCGCTGGTCCATGCCAAGGACGCGTGGGCGGCGATGCCGGCCGGCCTGGTGCTGTCGGTCGTCACGCTGCTGATGGCGTGCGTGGCGACGTGGTGGGGTGTCTCCGGTTTCCGCACGGGAGTGTCGCGATGATCCGTTCCAGGCTGTTTGCCGCCGTCGCGTTCGCGACCTTCCTCGCCGGCTGTACCGGCGCGGGTGGGCCGCTGGAGTACGGCAGCGACCCCGCACTGCCCGAGGCCCAGCGTGGCCTGCTGCCGGGCATGAAGATCTCCATGCCGGCGAGCTGGGGCGACCAGCAGCCCACCGTGCCTGCCGGCTACACCATCACCGCCATCGCCACCGACCTGTTGATCCCGCGGCAGACGCTGGTGCTGCCCAACGGCGACATCCTGGTGGCCGAGGGCCGCGGCGGCAATGCGCCGAAGCTCCTGCCCAAGGACATCATTGCCGGCTACATCAAGGCCCGGGGCAACACCCAGGTCGAGAGCGGCAACCGCCTGACCCTGCTGCGCGATGCCGACGGTGACGGCACCTACGAGCTGCGCACGATCTTTGCGAGCGGCCTCGATGCCCCGTACGGCCTCGCGCTCGTCGATGGCCAGCTGTACGTCGCCAACCAGGACGCGCTGGTGCGCTTCGACTACACCGACGGCCAGACCGAGGCCAGCGGTCCGCCGGTCACCGTCACCGCGCTGCCCTCGGCCATCAACCACCACTGGACCAAGGCCCTGACCGCGAGCGAGGACGGCCGCTTCCTGTACGTGGGTATCGGCTCCAACAGCAACATCACCGAGCGCGGCATGACCGCGGAAGCCGACCGCGCGGTGGTGTGGGAAGTCGACGCCGCGTCCGGTGCGCACCGCACCTTCGCCACCGGGCTGCGCAACCCGACCGCGCTGACCATGCAGCCCGGCACCGGCACGCTGTTCGCGGTGGTCAACGAGCGCGACGAGCTGGGCCCCGACCTGGTGCCGGACTACCTCACCTCGGTGCGCGAAGGTGGTTTCTACGGCTGGCCGTACAGCTATTGGGGCCAGAACGTCGACACCCGCGTGCGGCCGCAGGATCCGGAAAAGGTGGCCGCGGCGATCGTCCCCGACTACAGCCTCGGCGCGCATGTCGCCGCGCTGGGCGTGGACTTCTCGACGCCGGCGATGGGCTCGCGGTTCGCGGACGGCGTGTTCATCGGCGAGCATGGCAGCTGGAACCGCGCCGACCCGGTTGGCTACAAGGTGATCTTCGTGCCGTTCCGCAACGGCCGCCCCGCGGGCGACCCGGTGGTGTTCGTCGACGGCTTCCTCGGCGCCGATGGCAAGGCCCGCGGTCGCCCGGTAGGCGTGACCGTCGATCCCGGCGGCGCGCTGATCGTCGCTGACGATCTGTCCAACATCGTGTGGCGGGTGGTGCCGGCGGGCTGATGTACCGGTGGCGCGCATCGGCGCCACCGTCGCCAGAACGCGTACGCGATGGGATCATTAACGTCGCTTGAACCAGCGCGTTCAAGCTGCGTCTTTTTTTCGTGAAGGTTTCAGCGCGCTTCAGCGCTGCGCGTCCCTACTGTCCGGCGCGGTCGGTGACCCTGGTCACCACCGCCCACATGCGTGCACTCCCCCTCTTTCGTGCATGCCCAAGAACAGAAAGGATCACTCCATGAAGCATTACCTCGTTCCCGCCGCATTGGCGGCCGCGCTGTTCGCGCCTAGCGCCTTCGCCCAGAGTGCCGGCGACACCTACCGCCCCGATCTGCAGGTCGGCCAGGGCAACGGCTTCGTTGCCGGCAGCCTCGGCCGCACCGATGGCGGCACCGCTGGCCGCTTCGGCACGGGCGACTTCAACGTCTTCGAGAGCCGCGATGGCCGCAAGACGGGCTACAGCCTCACCGGCGGCTATCGCTGGAAGCTGGGCGACAGCTGGGGCCTGGGTCTCGAAGGCGGCTACGCCGACCTCGGCAACCTGCGCGTGCGCAACGCGTTCAGCAGCGACCAGATCAACCAGCGGGAGAGCTCGAATGCCCTGCGTGGCTGGCTGGCGGGCGGCAACGCGCGCTTCAACATCACGCCAGAGTGGTACCTCGGCGCGCGCGGCGGCTACTTCCGTGCTTCAGACAACAACGCCGACTACTTCAACAGCTTCCGCGAGCAGCTGGGCATCGAGAGTGGCCGTACCGATGGCCGCAACAGCTGGTACGCCGGCGTGGGTACCGGCTGGAACGCCAGCGAGAATTTCAGCGTCGGCGTGCACTACGACTACTACCGCGCCAAGTCGGGAACGGTGCGCGACAGGGCGACCGGCATCGAGTTCGACGGCCCGAAGCGCTCGACCGCGCTGCTCGGCGTGACCGCGGAATACGCGTTCTGATGTGAGGTCGCGTGCCGCCGCGGGCGGTACGTGACGCCAGGGCCAGGGACGCCGTCCGCGACTGCAGCGGCGGGATCCTGGCCCTTTTTTATTGAACCCTCCGTCCCACTCCCGGACCGCCCCCCATTCAGGCAGAATTCCCCGATCCCGGGCGTCGCCCGGACGGGGAGCTCCACCATGCGCATCGCGTTCACGACCCTGGCCGTCGCGGCCGGCCTCGCCCTGTCGGGCTGCAATGTCGTGCTGCCGTTGGCCGACGGCAGCGAGCGCGCCGCCAAGGCCGGTACCGGGGCCACCGCCATCACGCTGGGCCAGAGGCAGCAGGGTGAGATCACCAGCGCCAGCGGCCTCAACTACGCCGACGGCAGCCGCCACCAGCTGTACGCCATCACCCTCGACGCCGGCCAGCCGGTGGCCCTGCGGCTGGAAGGCGCGCTCGCCGGCTCGCTGTCGGTCTTCAGCGGCGACAGGCTGGTGGCCATCACGTCGGCCGGCGGTCGCGAGGAGGGCGCCACGCGGCTGGCGTTCCGCGCCGCGGACGCGGGGCGCTATCTGGTGACGGTCAGCGGCCGCGGGCCGCGCGCGTATGGGCCGTACACCCTGCAGACCGAGGCGCTCGTGCCCTACGACGGCAAGCCGCTGGTCGGCGAGGGCGAGATCATCGACTGGCTGACGACCGCGCGGCAGGACTACACGCTGCGCGCCGAGCGCGCCGGCCTGTAGCCTGTACACCGTCACCCTGGCGTCGACCGCGTTCGACGCACAGCTGGGCGTGCGCGGACCGGGTGTCGACAGCAAGGACGACGATGGCGGCGACGGCACCAACTCGCGCCTGCGCCTGCACCTGCAGCCCGGGACCTACACACTGTCCGCGTCTGCGGTGGAAGGCCCGTCGGCGACCGGCGACTTCCAGCTCGGCGTGCGCTACGCGGAAATCCCCGGCGGCCTCGTCGACCGCGACGGCAGCACCCTGCGCGCCGGCGACACCGTGCACGGCCAGCTCGGCAGCAACGGCCAGCGCCGGTTCGTGCTCGACGTGGCGGCGTTATCGACGGTGACGCTCGATGCGCGCTCCGACGACGTAGACACCGTACTGCGCATCACCGGCCCCGGCGGCACCTTCGAGGACGACGACGGCGGCAGCGGCACCGACTCGCGGATCTCCGAGACGTTGCGTCCGGGCCGCTACGAGGTGCGCGTCTCCAGCCTCGACGACAGCCAAGGCATGTTCCAGCTGGATCTGCAGGTCGACTGACCCCGCGCCGCGGGCGTCGTGACGCTGCGTGGCGCCGCGGTGGTGGCCGTGGCAGCCGTGGCGTCCGGCGCGCACGCCACCGCGATCTGCGGGGCGCTATGGTCTGCCGTCCGCCGCCGCAGGACCCGACTTGATCATTACCCGACTGCAATGGATGGTGCTGCAGCTGTCGCGAAAGCTGTGGGTCCGCGCAACCGCGTTCTCGCTGCTCGCGGTGGCCACCGCGCTGGTGGCGGTGTTGGTCGAACGCTACATCCCGGAGGACATCCCCGCCAAGATCGGCGCCGACGCCGTGGACAACCTTCTCAACATCCTGGCGGCGAGCATGCTGTCGGTGACGATCTTCTCGCTGAGCACGCTGGTGGCGGCCCTGGCCTCGGCCACCAGCAACGTCACCCCCCGCGCCACCCGCCTGCTGACCGAAAACAGCACCGCGCAGAACGCACTGGCGACCTTCCTTGGCACGTTCCTCTACAGCCTCGTCGGCATCATCGCCCTGCAGATGGGGCTCTACGGCGGCACCGGGCGGGTGGTGCTGTACGTGGTGACGCTGCTGGTGATCGTGGTCATCGTGGCCACCCTGCTGAAGTGGATCGATCACGTGTCCAAGCTGGGCCGCGTTGGCCAGACCACAGACCGCGTGGAGGAGGCTGCCGCCTCGGCCATGCGCGACCGGCACCGGCACCCCTACCTCGGTGGCCGGCCGCTGACCGCTGCCGAGGCGATGCCTGACGACGCCGTGGCCGTGTTCACCGACGCCTACGGCTACGTGGCGCATGTGGACATGGAAGCGCTGTCGTCGCAGTGCGAGGCCCGTGACTGCGAGGTCTACGTCGCCGCGCTGCCGGGTCGCTACGTCGAACCCTCGCAGCCGCTGGCGTGGTTCTCGACCGCGTGCGACGACGACACTCTCGACGCGGTGCGCGAGGCCTTCAGCGTCGAGAAGGTGCGGTCCTTCGACCAGGATCCGCGGTTCGGCATCTGCGTGCTGTCGGAGATCGCCGCGCGCGCGCTGTCGCCGGCAGTCAATGATCCCGGCACCGCGATCGACGTGCTGGGCCGGCTGCTGCGCCTGCTGGCGCTGTGGACCGCACCGTTGGTGCGCGAAGCGCCCGAGCACCCTCGCGTCCACGTGCCGCCGGTGCTGGCGACGGAACTCTTCGACGATGCGTTCACGGCGATCGCACGCGACGGCGCCGGGCTGGTCGAAGTGGCGGTACGTCTGCAGAAAACCCTGCGCACGCTGTCGCGGATGGAGACACCCGGCTATGCCGATGCGGCGCGCCGGCACGCCGGCGAGGCGCTGCAGCGCGCCCGCGACGCGATGACGCTGGAAGCGGACCGCGAGCGCGTCGCGTCGATCGCGAACACGCTCCCCGGCTGACCGGGGCGCGCGTTGCGTGCGCGCGGTGCTCTGCGCGCCGGTCGAGGTCGGCGCGCGGACGCGGCTCGCCTGCACGAGGCGCGCACGCTCAGCGAGAGCGGCAGCGCAATCGGCATGCTGGTGCCGGACGTGGGCAGAGCCGCTGTATCTCTCCACGCACGCTGAACGCCCGGTCGGGTACATCGGTGGCCGACGCAAAACCGGGAGCACGCGATGGAAATCGACGTCCTGCTGCGGGGGCGACTGATCGACCACTGCCCCTCGTCGTGGGCCACATCCAGGCGAGCCATGCGTTCAACGGTGCCGTGCCGGCGGCGCTCGGCGTGCCGATGGGTGGCAGCGTCGACGACTACTTCTGGGCCGACGAACTGTTCGTGTCCAGCGCCGATCTCCCGACCGCGCGCGGAGAGCTCACCGGTTGCCACCACCTGGCCTTCCAGGCCCGCGACCGGATGATGGTCGACGCCTTCCACGCCGCGGCCTTGGCACATGGCGGCCGCGATGGTGGTGCACTTGGCGAACGCGACTACCATCCCGGCTACTGCGCGGCGTCCGTCCTCGATCCCGATGGCAACAACATCGAGGCCGTGCAGCACGGCCGATCGGCGCGCAGTGCGCCCGCGGTCGTGGTGATTTACTGATGCCCATCCCAATGGAGATTCAACGATGAACTATCGACCCCTTCGTTCCGCCGCGCTGGCGGCCTCGCTGGTGCTGGCATTGGGTGCCTGCGGCGACCACGAGGCCACGCAGGTGGGGGCGGCCGCCCAGCCTGCGGCCGATATGCCGACCGCTGCCCCATCTGCTGCGCGCGGCGACTCGCCGTCAGCGGCGGCAAACGCGGCGCCAGCCGCCTCCACCGCGTCGCTGTGGCGCGGCGGCGAGGTGGCGCCACTCGACGTGCAGGTCGCGCACCCCAACGGGGTCGTGCTGCAGCTGACGTCGCTGCAGTCGCGGCCGATGGAGACCGCGGTGGGCGTGCGCGTGGTCAACGGCCGCAAGCGCGAGGTGCACCTCAACCGCTTCAACTCGCGGCGGGCGTACATCGTCATGGACACCGGCGAGCGGATCTACATCTCGCCGCCCGCGGGCAATACCGACCTCACCATCCCGGCGGGCCAGAGCATGGAGGGCGAGCTGGTGTTCCTCGGGCGTCTGCCGCGCGCTGAGTCGGCGACGCTGGTGCTCAACGAGAACAGCTCGGCCGACAACCGCGCGACGGACACGCCGCGCTTCCAGCTGGACCTGCCGGTTGCAGGCGGCTTCGGGACGGCGCAGTGATCGGGGGCTCGCCCGAGGCGATGCCCGTCGTCCGCCTGAGGAGGCAACCCGCCGTCGCGCTGGTGGCCGGGCTGGCGCTTGCACTGTCGGCGTGCGGCGGCGATGGCGGCGCGCCCGATGGCGACGTGGATAGCGGCGCGCCGGCGAAGGACCGCCGCGGCCTCAACATCGCCGCGCTCTGGGGCGGCGGCCAGCCGGCGCCGCTGGAGTTACAGGCGACCCATCCCAATGGCGTCGTGCTGCAGGTCACCTCGATCCAGGCCAAGCCGACCCAGACCGTGGTCGGCATCCGTGTCGCCAACGGCCGCGAGCGCGAGACCCAGCTCAACCTCTACGGTCGCGACAGCCGCGGCTACCTGATCACCGATGCCGGCGAGAAGCTGCCGCTGCTGCTGCCGGAGGGCAACCCCACCCTGGCGGTGATGGGCGGACGCACCGCCGATGGCGAGCTCGTGTTCGCCGGCCAGCTGCCGCGCGGTGAGAGCGTGACGCTGGTGCTCAACGATTCGCCCGGGCTGGATGGCGCCAACTCGTCGCATGGCAAGTTCCAGCTGTCGCTGCCGCTGGACGACGCCTTCAGCGACGACCGCGCGACGCTCGCCACCAGCCGCCTGTCGGGGATGCGCGCCAACGCGGCCTCGACGCTGCGCGCGGCGACCGCGTCGTCGTCGTCGACCTTCGGTGCCGGCGGCGCCGGCAGCAGCAGGCTGCGCACTGTTGAGGCGCTGAGGTCCGAGCTTGGTGCAGTGGAAACGGAACGCGGCACCGTGGTGTCGCTGGAAGGCGATGTCACCTTCGAGTTCGACAAGGCCAGTGTGCGCGGCGCGGCGCGCGGCACGCTCGACCAGCTGGTCGAGCTGATCCAGGGCGGCCCGGAAGGCATGATCTCGATCGAGGGCCACACCGACGCCAAGGGCGACGACGCCTATAACCAGCGGCTGTCGGAAGCGCGCGCCAACGCGGTGCGCGACTACTTCACCGCCGCAGGCATCGCCACCAGCCGGCTGCGTACCATCGGCCTGGGCGAGCTGCGCCCGGTTGCGCCCAACATCAACGCCGACGGCAGCGACGACGAGGCCGGGCGCCAGCGCAACCGGCGAGTCGAGGTGATCCTGCCGAAGGGCGTTGCGCCGGCGCAGGCCGAAGCCGGAGCGTCCGCGTCAGGGTCGACGCTGTCGCCGACCGGCGGCGGCATGCGCTGAATCCGGGTGCCGGCTAGGCCTGCGGCACCGGCACGCGCGACGCCGTTGCCGCGACGGTGTCGGGCATCGTGCCGGTGCGGCCCGCATCGTCGTCCACCTGCGCACTCTCGGCGAGTGCGTGCGCCACCCGATTGCGGCCTTCTGCCTTGGCGCGATAGACCGCGCTGTCGGCGGCCTGGTACAGGGCGTCGTCGTTGCCGTGGGAACGCGTATCGAAGGCCGCCACGCCGACGCTGGCGGTCATCGTGAGCGCGATGTCGTCGAACTGGATCGGGCGCGCGGCGAGGTCCTGCCGGAAGGTCTCTGCGCGGCGCAGCGCGGCGTCCAGCGGCTGGCCGACAAGCACCACGCCGAACTCCTCGCCACCCACGCGCGCGGCCAGGTCGTTGCTGCGTCCGAAGTGGTCGCGCAGGCGCTGGCCAAGCGCCACCAGGCAGCCGTCGCCCACGGTATGGCCGTGGCTGTCGTTGATCTGCTTGAAGTGGTCGATGTCGAGCAGCAGCAGCGTCAGCGGCTCGCCGGTGTGGCTGGCGCGCAGCGTGCTGGTGGCCAGCACGTCGGCGAACTGGCGGCGGTTGGCAAGCTCGGTCAACGGGTCGATGCGGCTCTGCAGCGAGAACAGGTCACGCTGGTTGCGCAGCTCCTGGTCGAGGTCCAGCCGCTGCTGGTACTCTGCGTGCGCGCGCAGCAGCGAGATCACGACGTAGACGAGGTAGATCGCCATCATCAGCGCGCTCGGGCGCCCGGCGGCGGTGCTCCACAGCAGTACGAGCCCGGGTAGGCAGAGCAGCGCGATGGACGCGAACGCGAACCGCCGGCGCATGCTGAAGGCGTGTGCGATGGCGGTGGCCAGGCCCAGCGTGAACAGCAGCGCCGTGGTCGCGGCCTCGCCGAACGCCGGGTCGAACGAGGCCCAGAAGAACAGCGCGCCCCACAGCGCGGTGGTCGCCAGCACGATGCCCCAGTGCAGCCGCAGCCATGCGGCCAGCGACGCGGCGTCCGTGTCCTCGCCCGGCGGCCGGTGCACGAACCGCCAGGCGGCCAGGCCGAGAAACGCGGCCAGCAGCGCCCAGCTGGCGACCGGTGCGCGGACGAAGGCGTCGCCATAGATGCCGACCAGCGCCCAGGCCGCGGCGTAGAACGGCCCGCCGGTCAGCGCGCGCTGGTAGGTGTCGGCGACCTCCTGGGCCAGCCGTCGCGTGCGCACCTGCGTCATCGCGGCGGGGGCAGCGGACGCGGCCGGGCGAAGAGCGGCGCGCGGTGCACGGGCACGCGGCGGTGCGCCCCCGCGTGGCATGGACCCTGGTGTGCCATCGACGCTGCCCCCTGTGACCGCGATCACGCATTAGATCGCACCCGGCACGGCGTTGCACCACCTGTACGGGGCAAGGCGCCATCGACGCGCCTTGCCGGCAGTGGGCGCAGAACGAGCGTCACCAGGCCGCCAGCAGCTGCTGCGCTTCGCACGCGGCGACCGGTGCGTCGCGCCGCGTGCTGACGCAGACCCCGAATGCGCGCAGACCCGCCTCGCGACGCGTCTGCCCGTCGCGCAGCGTAAAGCGGCGCGCTGCGGGCGCCGCCGAGCAGTCGGCGGTCTCCATGGCGTCGCCGGCGTCGACCGCGCCGGGATGCGCGGCGTGTCCCGTGCACGCGGCCGGCAGCACCACGTAATGGCAGGCGCCGCTGGCGCTGCGCAGGCAGTCGAACCGGGTGACGCCGGGACGCGCGAGGACCCTGCTGTGCAGCGTGTCGTGGCCGTCGACGGTCGTGCGCTGCACCGCCTCCTGCCCGCCGATCTCGCAGCCGTACAGCGACAGCACGAACGAGCACAGCGCGATCAACCGGTTCATGGGGCACCTCGATGACGATGGGGGATGTGGCGTGCAGCAGGGTGGATGGACGCGGTGCGCGTCTCACATGTGACGGAACAGCGCCATGTACGGCGCGCTGACGGGCAGCGTCTCGGGCCGCGACTTCAGCCGCACGGTGCCGCGGCCGCTGTCGTCGCGGACGATGCCGGCGACCGCGCGCAGGTTGACGATCGTCGACCGGTGCACCTGCCGGAACGTGTCCGGATCCAGCACCGCCAGCAGTTCGCGAAGCGGCGTGCGCAGCAGTGCTTCCCCGTCGGCGGTCACCACCGTCGTGTACTTGTTGTCGGCGCGGAAGTAGGCCACGTCGTCGACCAGGATCAGTCGCGTCTCGCGCCCCGCGCTGGCGGTGAGCCACGTCAACGGCGGCGGCGCATCGGCCACCGGCGGCAGCGCGCCGCCCAGCCGCTGCAGCAGGCCGGCAAGCGCGCGCGCGTCGTGCACCGCGTCGCGCGCCTGCAGCCGCGCCACCGTCGCCGCCAGGCGGTCGGCGGCGACCGGCTTGAGCAGGTAGTCAACCGCGCCGCGATCGAAGGCGTCGATGGCGTACTGGTCATAGGCGGTGACGAACACGACCTGCGTGCGCGGGCTGAGCTCCGCGGCCGCGGCGGCAACGTCGAGCCCGGTGAGCCCGGGCATGCGGATGTCCAGGAAGGCGACGTCGGGCCGGTGGGTGGCCAGCGCCTCCAGCGCGGCGGCGCCGTCCTCGCAGGCGGCCACCACGTCGAGCTGCGGCCATGCCTGCGCCAGCTGCGCCAGCAGTGCGTCGCGCAGCAGGGCCTCGTCCTCGGCGACGACGGCGGTGGGGCGCGGCTCAGACATCGCGCACCGCGCTGGCGCCGGCACCGGGCGAACGTGAAAAAGGGGCCGCGTCGTCGCGGGCCACGCCGGGCACGGCGGGCGCAGGCGGGACCGCATTCAGGGTCCCAGGCGCGGTCACATCGGCGATGGCGGGGACCGTGATCGTGGCGGCGACGCCCGCAGGGAAGTTGGCGACCACCGACAGCGTCGCCGTGCCGCCGAAGGCCAGCCGCAGGCGCTCGCGCACGTTCTTCAGCCCGATGCCGGTGCCGCTGGTGCGGGTGTTGAAGCCCTCTCCGTCGTCGGCCACGGTGACCGCCACCTCGCCGTCGCCTGCCCGGGCGCGGATCCACACCGTGCCGCCGGCGGTGCGCGGCTCCAGCCCGTGCTTGATCGCGTTTTCCACGAGGGTCTGCAGCATCATCGACGGCAGCACCGTCGCGCGCAGCGGCTCGGGCACCTCCACCTGCACCGACAGCCTCGGTCCCATGCGGATGCGCAGGATCTCCAGGTACGCAAGTGCGCGCTCCAGTTCCGCGCCCAGCGTCGACATCGCCTCGTCGGCGCTCGGCAGCGAGCGCCGCAGGTACTGGATCAGATGCCCGAGCATCTCGTCGGCGCGCGCCGGGTCGCTGCGTGTCAGCAGCTGCGCGCTGGCCAGCGTGTTGTAGAGGAAGTGCGGCTCGACCTGCGCCTGCAGCAGGCCCAGGCGCGCGACGCTCAGCTCCTTCTCGGTGCTCGTCTGCACCACGTCGGCCTTCTCATGCCGGCGACGCTCCGCGATGCGGCGGGTGATCGCGCGCGTGATCGCCTCGGCGTTCTCGTAGTTGGTGCCGTCATCGACCAGGAACCAGTCGCTCCATGCCGGCGTCTCCGGTTCGCAGATCAGGGTCACGCTGCCGCTGTCGTCACCCGGTGTCACCGTGGCCAGCAGCTGGTTGCGCGCCTCGCCGAACCACGACAGCGGGTTCCAGCGCCCGCCGGGCAGCTCGCCGTCGCGCTGCGGCCGCCCGACCTTGGCGCGTACCTGCAGGCTGTCGCGCGCGCTCTCGACGTCCTGCACACGCGGCAGCTCGCGCACCGCGGCGTCGAGCAGGTCGAACGCCTCTCCGGCTTCCAGCGGCACCTCCACCTGCCGCCGCTGGCGGTTGTCGAGCGCGCCGCGGTCGATGCGTCCGGCGATCAGCCGCACGCGTCCCAGGTGCGACAGCGCGCCGGCGACCACCAGCGCCATCGTCGCCATGCCGGCGATGGCCACCGGCCACTCGATCCGGCCCAGCAGCGGCAGCTCAGCCCATATCGCCGACACCAGCAGCACCACCAGCAGCCAGGCCAGCACGATGCGCAGCACGAAGAACAGGCTCTTGAACACGGTGGTGGTCCCGATGGATGACGTGCGGCGGAGCATAGCGACGCCGTGGACCGCCGCCACGGGACGCGTGACGGATACGTGCAGGGGGCGACGGAACCCGGCCGCGCGACGACCGGCGCCGCCGTCACGCGCGTGAACTTCGCTGCAGACGTCGTCGCAGCGCTCGCGGTTGTCCGCGTGGGCTGGTGCGGCGCAGCATAATTGCCGGATGTCCCGCAGCAGCCGGCTACGTCAGCGCAACGATGCCCCGCCGGGGCCGCTGGCGGTGCACGCGCTGCCGTCGCCGCGGACGTTCCGGCTGGTGCTGTTCGCGCTGGCGATGGGCGGGTTCGCCATCGGCACCAGCGAGTTCGCGATGATGGGGCTGATGCCGAGCCTGGTCCGCGGGCTGGGCGTCAGCGAGCCGCAGGTGGGCCACCTGATCAGCGCGTACGCGCTGGGCGTGGTGATCGGCGCGCCGCTGCTGGCGATCCTCGGCGCACGGCTGCCACGGCGCACGCTGCTGCTGGTACTGATGGGCTTCTATGCACTGGGCAACCTTGCCACCGCGCTGGCACCGACGTACCACGCGCTGCTGGCGTTCCGCTTCATCGCCGGGCTGCCGCACGGCGCGTACTTCGGCGTCGCGATGCTGGTGGCCGCATCGCTTGCGCCGGCGGCCCAGCGCGGCACCGCGATGAGCCGCGTGCTGCTGGGGCTGTCGGTGGCGATCCTGGTCGGCAACCCGCTGGCGACGTGGATGGGACAGGTGCTGAGCTGGCGCTACACGTTCGGCGTGGTGGCACTGCTGTCGCTGCTGACGGTGGTGCTGGTCGCGCGCGTCCTCGCCCCGGCGCCGGACGAGGCGCGCGCGTCGCCGCTGCGTGAGCTGCGCGATTTCCATCGGCCGCAGGTCTGGCTGGCGCTCGTGATCGGCGCGGTCGGGTTCGCCGGCATGTTCTGCGTCTTCAGCTACCTGGCGCCGACCCTGGTCGAAGTCACCGGCATGCGCGAGGCGTGGATCCCGCTGGCGCTGGCGGCGTTCGGCGTCGGCGCCATCATCGGCAACCTCGCCGGCGGCTGGCTGGTCGACCGCTACCGCTTCCGCGCGACCGCGATCGTGCTGGCGTGGTCGGTGCTGGTGCTGCTGGCGTTCCCGCTGGCGGCGCTGTCACCGTGGACACTGCTGCCCGCGGTGGTCGCGGTCGGCACGATGGGCGCACTGGCGCCGGTACTGCAGTCGCGGCTGATGGACGTCGCCGCGCAGGCGCAGACGCTGGCAGCGGCGTCCAACCACGCCGCCTTCAACGCCGCCAACGCACTCGGCCCGTGGCTGGGCGGCATGGCCATCACTGCCGGCCTCGGCTGGACGTCGACCGGCTACATCGGCGCCGCCACCGCGGTCGGCGGCCTGCTGCTGTATGCGTGGGCGCGGCGGATCGCGCGCCGCGACGCCGAGCCTCAGTAGCCGAGCGCCCTGTCGATCAACCCGGTCGCGATCTCCACCAGCAGATAGCGGTCTTCGTCCGGACGCACCCAGCGATAGCCGCGCGGCGGCGGTGCGAGGTCGTAGGTGCGGTAGTCGGTGACGTAGTAGCCGTCTTCCAGATACGCGAGGGGCAGGCGCTCGCCGCGCTTCCATGCCTGCTTCTGCCAGCCAAGGTGGCGGCCGTTGTCGTGTCCGGGTCCCTTGCCACGCGCCGCGGCGGGGTGCTGCCGGACGTCGTGGCGGTCGTTGTCATGGCTCTTGTCTTTGCCTTTGCCGGGACCGTTCGCAAGCAGCGGACCGGAGGCCAGGGCAAGTGCGATGACGGCGGTCAGGATCGTGCGCATGGTGGTGCCTCGCTGCGGGTCAGGCTGCCAACGTACGCCGCGCTTGCTGAAGCCGGCAGATACGTGGTCACGGCGCGCGATTGCGCCCTACCAGATCAGGTTCACCTGCCGCACCGCGGTGCCGGTCTGCAGACCGAAGTGGCCCAGCAGGTAGGTGTCGCTGCTGCGCTCGCCCGGGATCCGCGATGCGTGTACGCCGCCGACCGTGCAGATGCCACCGGCGCAGACGACCTGGTCGATGTTGGATTTGATCGTGTAGATGCGCGTTGCCAGCGGCCGCGACTGCAGGCTGGCGAGCAGCGGGCTGCCGATCGACAGGCCCCAGTAGCCGCAGGTGCTGGTGGCGACGTTGAACGGGTACGTGCCGCAGCTGCGCAGGCCGCGCCACGCACCGGCGATACCGACGAAGGCATCGACGCTGCCGGCCAGCTGGTAGCGCACGATCTGTCGCGCCGCCAGCGTTACGCCCATCGAGTGGCCGATGACGTCGATGCGCCCGGTGCAGGAACGTGCGATGGCGTCGACGATTGCATCCAGCACCGGCGCCTCCTCGCTGCCATTGTGGTCATTGCAGGCGACGCAGGTCTTGCTGCCCCAGTCGGGTCGAAAGATCTCGTTGGCGGCCAGTCCGCGCGCGTGCAGCTCGACATAGGTGTTGTCGAACGACGACGGTCGCGCGCCGTTGCCGTGCACCAGCACGACGGCATCGCGACACGCGGCCCAGGCCGTTGGCGTGCACAGCAGTGACATGGCGAGTGCGGCGACCACCCGGTTGGTGCGGAGGTGGGGCGTGATGAACGTCATGGCGGAGACTCCCTTGATGGGCCGGAAGGCCGGACTGGGGCGCGCGGGCCCCGTGTCTGGCCGGTGGCGCCGGGGGGAGGCCAGGCGACCACGGTGCGCCGCTCGCGCGTCGGCGGCCATTGGCCATTGGGACAGGGCGCGCCGGGGATGAACGCCGCCGGTGCGGCTTCACCCCGGCACGATCCCCGGGCCGCTACACCTGTACACGCCGGCAACTGGCCGGCGCCCCACGAGGACAGCGCCATGAGCACACGCACATCCGGCATCGGCAATACCGTCAAGGGCACGGCGAAGGAAGTGGCCGGCAAGGCCACCGGCGACCGCGCCAAGGAGGCCGAAGGCAAGGCGCAGAAGACGGTCGGCAAGACGCAGAACAAGGTCGCCGACGCAACCGACGACCTGAAGCGCAAGCCGCGCTGACGCGCGTGCGGGACGCGCTGGCGCATGCCGGCGCGGTCCCGCGTCACCCCGCGGCGACCACCCGGCGGCGATGCTCGCCGCCACGGCCTGACGGCCTTCTGCCGGCGCCAACAATGCTTCCAGCGTCACCCGATGATTCCGTACCGCCCGCGGCCGCGGCCAGTGCGCCTGAGCGCGTGCCGCTGGCACTGCGGTTTGACCATGACGGAGGACCCGCGTGGGTGACGGTCGACGACGACGTCATGGGCGGTCGCTCCGCGTCGACCGTACGCATCGACGATCGCCTGCTCCGCTTCAGTGGCCGGCTGTCGCTCGATGATGGCGGCGGCTTCGCATCGGCGCGCACGCGCGGCGCCGCGTTCGATCTCGCCGGCGCGAGGGCGGTCCGCCTGTGCGTGCGCGGCGACGGGCGCCGCTACTCGCTGCGGCTCTCGACCGGTGCCCGGCACCGGGGCGTGAGGGTGTCCTATGCGGGAGACTTCGACACCATCGGCGGACTCTGGACGGACGTCGCCGTGGCGCTGGACGCCCTGGTGCCGACGTGCCGCGGCAAGCGGCTGGAGGGGCCGCCGCTGGATCCCGCCGCGGTCGAGGAACTGGGCCTGCTGCTGGGCGATCGCCGGGCCGGTGCGTTCGCGCTCGACGTGGCGTGGATCCGCGCGGAGTGAGCGCCGCGACGGTCTGACGAGTACGCCCGCGCAGGGGCCGCTGCCGCGCACGCGGTGCCGCCGGCTGCACTTCAGTCTTCGCCGCCATCCACGCCGCTCGCCTGCGTTGCGCCGCGTGAAGCGGGCGGTGCGGCTGGCGCTACAACGCGGCGCGGCCCCGGTTCCCGCACGACCACGGTCGTGGCCTTGTTGGCGACGATGTAGGGGCGCACGTCGTCGATGAACCGGTCCTTGCCGATCGCGCGCTCGGCGAAGCGCCGAGCATTGATGCGCACGTGGCAGTTGTGGAACGGCGCTTCCGGGTTGCGTCCCTTGGACACGTAGACCACGCGCTGGTCGCGATCGCGGCCCAGCACCAGGCGCTGCTGGTTGTGGCTGGTGCGGTAGATCCAGCCGGTCTGGATATCGTCTTCGGACATCGCCATGGCGATCACGCTCGTCTCGGGGGGGCGCCAGCGTAAGCCATCATCGACCCCGGGGTCGCCGGCCGGGCGGCGACGCAACCGCCGTTGCTCCCTTGAAGCCTCGTGCGCCCGGCGTGCCGCGTGCCGCCGTCGCACCATTGCCGCCGCCCCAGGGACGCTGCCGAAACCGAGATGCACGAGCCATCGCCGCCAGTGCCGAAGATCGACCTCCGCCGCGAAGGACAGGCGCTGCTTTGCGTCCGGGCCGAAGGCGTGGGCACGCTGGCCGACGTGATCGCCACATGGCAGGCCATCGTGGCCGATATCGCCCGACACCGGCCTCAGCTGGTGCTGCTGGTCGACGAGTTCACCGGTCCGCCGCTGGACGCAAATGCGTGGCGGTGGCTGGTTGACGCGATGCGCGGTCGCGGCCTGGAGGGCCTGCGCATCGCCCACGTGAAGCCGCACGGACTGGGCGAGGTGGAGCACTGCGAGATCTTCGCCGGCGACGCCGGGCTGGTGGTGCGCGTGTTCGTGCGCGAGCGCGAGGCCAGGACGTGGCTCTTCTACGGCGCGCGCGAGGACTGAGCGGCGCCTGGCGGGTTGCGGCTTCCGCCGTTCACGTTGGTCAGGCAGATGGCGGCGGCTGCCCCAGCTTCGCCGCCTGCAGCCGCGCCAGCTCCAGCGTGTCGCGCTTGTCCTGCTGGCGCTCGAGTTCCTCGGCGCGCAGGCGTTCTACCTGCTGCGGCGAAGGATCCTGCTGCAGCGACAACGACTTGGCGATCGCGGTCTCCGGCTCGCCGCGCTGGCTTTTCAGCTTGATGTTGAGGCGCAGCTCGTTGGCGGAATCCGCGTTGCGGATCGCATCCTCGTAGCCGATCAGCCCCTGGTTGTAGAGGTCGAACAGCGCCCAGTCGAAGGTGCGCATGCCGAGCTCGCGCGACTTGGTCATCACGCCCTTGAGCTCGTTGAACTCGCCCTTGAAGATCTTCTCGGCGATGGTCGGGGTGTTGAGCAGGATCTCGATCGCCGCCACCCGGCCCTTGCCGTCCTCGCGCCGCACCAGCCGCTGCGATACGATCGCGCGCAGGTTCACCGACAGGTCCATCTGCAGCTGGGTGCGTCGCTCCTCGGGGAAGAAGTTGACGATGCGCTCCATGGTCTGGCTGGCGCTGTTGGCGTGCAGCGTCGACAGGCACAGGTGCCCGGTCTCGGCGAAGGCGATGGCGTGCTCCATGGTCTCGGCGTCGCGGATCTCGCCGACCAGGATCACGTCCGGCGCCTGGCGCAGCGTGTTCTTCAGCGCATGACGCCAGCTGTGGGTGTCGACGCCGACCTCGCGGTGGGTGACCAGCGACATCTGCGAGACGTGGGCGTACTCCACCGGGTCCTCCACGGTGATGATGTGGCCGGCGGAGGTGCGGTTGCGGTGGTCCACCATCGCCGCCAGAGACGTCGACTTGCCGGAGCCGGTGCCGCCGACCAGCAGCACCAGGCCGCGCTTCTCCATCACCACGCCCTTGAGCACCTCTGGCAGCCGCAGCTGCTCGAAGTTGGGCATCTCCGAGGCGATGGTGCGCAGGACCATGCCGACGTGGCCCTGCTGGACAAAGGCGTTGACACGGAAGCGCGATACGCCGGGGACGACGATGGCGAAGTTGCATTCCAGCTCGCGGGCGAACTCCTCTCGCTGCTTCGGCGACATCATCGCGTCGGCCAGCCTCGCGGTGGCGGCGCCGGTGAGCTTCTGCTGGCTCAAGGGCGTCATCTGACCATGCGCCTTCATGCTAGGCGGGTAGTCGTGGGCGATGAACAGGTCCGAGCCACCGGCCTTGACCATCGCCGCCAGCGCCTGGTGCATGTACTCGCGCGCCTGCTCCTCGTTCATCACTGCGCCGCCGCGCAGGCCTTGCCGACCGCCGCCACCAGATCCTTCTGCCCGAATGGCTTGCGCAGCAGGCGCAGCCCCGGGTCCAGGCCCTCGAGGTCGGCGTAGCCCGATACCAGCACGATGGCGGCGTCGGGAAAGCGCACCCGCACGCCGCGCGCGAGCTCCGCGCCGGTCATGCCGGGCATCAGGTGGTCAGTGACCATTACCGCGGGGACGACCCCATCAGCGATGGCCTGCAGCGCGTCCTCCGCCGATGCGGCTTCGACGACCTCGTAGCCCATGTCGCCCAGCACGTCGGCAGTACACATGCGCACGCCGTCCTCGTCGTCGACGACCAGGGCGACACCCTTGCCGCTGGAATGCTGTTGCACGTCTTGCTCCTTGGGAGTGTCGGCCTGCGGGCCGTGGGTGGCGGCGGCTGGCAGCCACAGCACCATCGTGGTGCCTTCGCCGGGCGTGCTGTCGATGGCCAGCAGGCCGCCGAGCTGCGATGCCAGACCGTGGACCATCGACAGCCCAAGGCCGGTGCCGTGCACGCCCTTGGTGGTGAAGAAGGGTTCGATCGAGCGCGTGCGTGTGTCGACATCCATCCCGGTGCCGGTGTCGGCGACGCACAGGCGCACGTACCGACCCGGCGGCAACCCGGCAGGACCGTCGGCGCCTGGCAGGGCGCAGTTGTGGGCGGCGATCGTCAGCGTGCCGCCATTCGGCATCGCGTCGCGCGCGTTGACCGCAAGGTTGAGGATCGCCATCTCCAGCTGGTTCGGGTCGACGATCGCGGGCCACAGATCGTCGTCGACGTCCAGGTGGAGTCGCACGCGCGGCTCGCAGGTGCTGGCAATCAGCGCGCGCATGTCGCCGAGCAGGTGCGCCAGGTCGACCTCGGTGGCGCGCAGCGGCTGCTTGCGCGCGAATGCCAGCAGCCGCTGCACCAGCGTGGCCGCTCGCTCGACGGCACGGCGGGCGGCGCCGACCATGCGCCGGGTGCGCGCGCGGTCGGCGCCGTCGTCGCCGGCCAGCTCCAGCGCCACCACGATCGGCGTCAGCAGGTTGTTGAAGTCGTGCGCGACGCCGCCGGTGAGCTGGCCCATCGCCTCGAGCTTCTGCGACTGCCGCAGCGCCTCCTCTGCATGCCGGCGCGCGGTGATGTCGATCGCCTCCGGGACCACGGCGCTGATCACGCCGTCCGCGTCGCGGATCGGGCGCATAGAGAAATCGTAGACGCGCCAGCCGCCCTGCAGGCTCAGCGCAAGCTCCATGCGCACGTCGTCGCCGTCGACCACGCGCAGGAAGGCTTCGCGCACCTGCGCGGGGGCACCCATCGTCCCGGCGAACCAGGGCGACTCCCAGAGCAGGTTCCCGATGACATCCTCGAAGCGCGCCTGGACGGCGTCGAGTGCGGTCTGGTTGGCGTCGAGCAGGGTGCCGTCCAAGGCCACCAGCCCCTGCAGCTGGTAGCTGGTTTCGAACTGCGTGCGCAGCCGAGCCTGCGTCGCCGCAAGCGCGCGGGCGGCGGCGTTGACCTCGGTCACATCGCGCCCGCTGCAGTAGGTGCGGTCGCCCTCGGGCGTCGCCACCCACGCCAGCTGGCGGTCGTCGCCCGCCCAGGTGCGACAGCGGTTCTCGAAGCCCAGCACCGGCTCGCCGGCGCGTACCCGTGCGAAGGCGTCGCGGGTGGCATCGACGTCGTCGGGATGCACGATCGACCACCAGGGACGCGATGCGAGCTCATGCTCCGGCCAACCCAACAGAGACTGCCAGGCCGGATTGGTCTTCTGCAGCAGGCCGTCGGCGTCGAGCACCGCCAGCAGGTCCGGGGTCACGGCCCACGTGCGGGCGCGTTCGTGCGCTCGTTCGGCGACCTGGCGCTCCAGGTCGGCGTTGAGCGCGCGCAGTTCGTCCTCGCGCTCGCGCAGGCGCTCGTGCGCGTGTCTGCGCTCGGTGACGTCGACCCCCTGCACGAAGATACCGTCGACCGCCCCGGTCTCATCGGTGATCGGCTGGAACACGAAGTCGACGTAGCGCTCCTCGGCCGGGCCGCCGTCGACGGGCTCCATGCGGTAAAGCGCGCTTTCGGCGCTGAAGGCCCGGCCACTGGCCCGGACCTGGTCCAGCCGCTGCAGGTAGCCCTGGGCGGCAATGTCCGGCAGCGCCTCGGCGACGGGCCGCCCCAGGACCTCGCGGTCGCCGACGAGACGCATGTAGGCCGGGTTGACGAACTCGAAGCGATGTTCCGGCCCGCGCAGCATGGCCATGAACGCGGGATTCTGGTCGAAGGTGCGTGCGAGCTGCGCGCGCTCAAGCATCAGCCGGCGCTCGTTCTTCACCTTCGCGGTGGTCTCGGTGACGATGTTGAGGATGCCGTGGACCTCGCCCGTTTCGTCGCGGACCGGGGTGTACGAGAACGTCCACCACGTATCCTCCGGGTAGCCGTTGCGGTCCACCACCAGCGGCAGGTCCTCCGACCACGTCGCGCGGCCGGACAGGGCCGAGTCGACGATCGGCGCGACCTCGTCCCAGACGTCCGACCAGACCTCCGGCATGCGGCCGCCCAGCGCGCCGGGCTCCTTGGCGCCCAGCATCGGGCGGAAGGCGTCGTTGTGGAACAGCACCAGCTCCGGGCCCCACACCAGGCACATCGGGAAGCGCGAGCCGAGCACGATCGAGAGCGTCGTGCGCAGCGACGGTGGCCAGGTGGCGATCGCGCCGACCGGCGAGCGCGCCCAATCGTAGTCGGCGATCTCTCGCGCCACGACGCTGTCGCCGGGCAGGAAATCCTGTGACGGGGCGGATGGTCGCGCGCTGTCGGGCGGGCTGCTCAAGTCGTCGTGGGCGGCTGCGAGGGGACGCAAGGTTGGCACAGTGTGGCGTGTCGACGGGATGACCGCGTCACCACGGCTGCACCCCGTCGCGGGTAGAAAAGCGGGCCACGCGAGACACAGGAGACCGAGCCGATGGCCAAGAGCAGCCGACCCGATCCGTCCCATGCCGGCGACGACGCCGGCATCTTCGAAGCCGCATTCGCGCGCGTCCGCGATGCCGGTGTGCTGATCGGCGTCCACGACGAGGTGCTGCAGGCGCTGCATTATCCGAAGGAGACGCTGGCGGCCAATTTGCTGCTGCGCCACGACGACGGGTCGCTGTCGAGCCACAAGGCCTGGCGCTGCCGCTACAACGATGCGCTGGGGCCGACCAAGGGCGGCATCCGCTTCCATCCCGACAGCAATATCCGCGAGGTGATGGCGCTGGCGCTGTGGATGACGTGCAAGTGCGCGGTGGTCGACATCCCGTTCGGCGGCGCCAAGGGTGCGGTCTGCGTGGACCGCAAGCAGCTGTCGGACACCGAGCTGCAGCGGCTCTCGCACGCCTACGTGCACGCCTTCGCGAGGATGATCGGCCCGGAGCGGGACATCCCGGCGCCCGACGTGAATACCGACGCGCGGGTGATGGCGTGGATGGCCGACGAGTACGGCCGTGGCCTCGGGCATCCCGAGCCTGCGGTGATCACCGGCAAGCCGGTGGCGTTCGGCGGCTCCGAGGGACGCAGCGGCGCAACCGGCATGGGTGGCTACCTTGTACTGCAGGCGCTTGCGCAGCGGCTGGACCTGGCGTCGGAGCGCACGCGAGTGGCGATCCTGGGGTTCGGCAACGCCGGCGGCGCGCTGGCCGACCGCATGCAGCGCGACGGCTACAGCATCGTCGGCCTGGGCGACTCCGGCGGCGCGATTACCTGCGCAGACGGCCTCAACGTGGCCGCGGTGCGAGAGGCCAAGGGCGACGGCGGCAGCGTCACCGCCTATCGCGGCCGCGGCGTCACCCGCCACGCGGACGCCGAGGCGCTGGTGGCGATGGACTGCGACCTGCTGGTGCCGGCCGCGATGCAGGACCAGCTGCGCGGCGACAACGCCGGCGAGGTGCGCGCGCGAGTGGTGCTGGAGCTCGCAAACGGGCCGACGACACCGGCGGCCGATGCCATCCTCGACCGCGCCGGCGTGCACGTGGTGCCGGACATCCTGGCCAACGCCGGCGGCGTGGTGGTGTCGTACTTCGAATGGCTGCAGAACCGCAGCCGCGACCGCTGGAGCGCAGCCGACGTGCAGCAGCGCCTGGATGGGGTGATGCGCGACGCCGCGCGTCGCGTCGGCGACACCGCGCTGGAGCTCGACGTCAGCCTGCGCCAGGCCGCCTACGTGGTGGCGCTGCGCCGGCTGCAGGCAGCGGTGCTGGCGACCAGCCCGCTGCCCGTGGCGGCCGTCGACGGGCAGTCATCCAAGGAGACGCCGCGGGAACGCCAGCCGGCGAAGGACAAGGCAAAGAAGGGCAAGACGAAGAAGGCCTCCGGTACGCGGCGAGTGGTGAAATCGACCTAGCGGGACGCGCCACCGCCGCTCGCCAGCGCCCTCAGGCCGCCGCGGCGCGGCGCTGCCGCATGAAGAAGCGCACCATTTCCGCCGACGCATCCGGGCCTTCGGGATCGGTGTAGCTGCCGGCCGCCGCCCCGCCGGCCCACGCGTGTCCGGCACCGTGCACCGTCCACTGCGCGACCAGCGGTCGGCCGGCGTCGTCACTGGCCACGGAACTCGCGTAACGGCGGCCGCCCGGCACGGAGCCCGTCGCCGCGGTCACGGGCAGCGCCGCCCCACCATGCGCGGCGATCGCCGCGCCAGCGATGGTGTTGGCGTTGCCCATGTGCACCGTCCTGTCGGCGTCGCCCTGGAACACGATGGTCGGCACCGCGCTGGTGCCCCTGGGGGTCGCTGCGTTGCTGCGCCCCTGCATCGCGGCGAACGCCGATGCGACGTCGCTCGCCGCGCCGTGCGGCAGCCCAGAGTGCGCGCCCACCGCGGCGAAGACGTCCGGATACGTCTGGCCCAGGATCACCGCCATGGCCGCGCCCGCGGACAGGCCGGCGACATACACCCGCGCCCGGTCGACGCGATGCATGGCGGCGATGTCCTCGACGATCGCCACCAGCTGCGCAGGCTCGCCGCGACCGCGCTGCTGGTCGCCCGGGCGGAACCAGTTCCAGCAGCGCGAACCGTTGTCGCGCGCGGGCTGCTCCGGCCAGGCGACGATGAATCCGTGTGCGTCGGCCAACGTATTCATCCGCGTACCGGCGGCAAAGTCCTCCGGGTCCTGGGTGCAGCCGTGCAGCATCACCACCAGCGGCGCCTCCGGTGCATCGGCGCTGGCCAGCGCCGAGGGGACGTAGAGCCGGTAGCGGCGACCGGCACCTGCGGTGGTCGTCTTGCAGTCCTGCATCGCCGGCCGCGTCGGCGGCAGCGGATCGAGAGCCACGCTGGTGCGCGCGGTGGCAGGGCCTGCGGCGGCGGTGAAGGAAGCGGCGCTCGAGCGGCCCGGTGCGTCGGCAGCGCGGAAGGCAACGCCGCTGCCGTCGGCGGCGAGGAGGCCGGCCTGCGCGAGCGCACGGTCGATCGTGGACCGCAGGTCGGCATGCTGTCCGCCGGCGGAAATACCGGCCGCGGACAGTGCGCGGTCGATGGTCGCGGCGATCTCGGCAGGCTGGGTTGCCGGGGCGCGCGACGTGGTTGCGGCGGCCGCCGGGTTGGTGCCCGGCGCGCGGATGCGGGCAGCGAGATGCGCGCGCAAGGTATGGAGTGGAGACATCTGGATGGGTCCTGCGGGGGAAGGGCGCACCTGGCGCCCGCGGGACTCTACGCAGAGGCGTGGCAAGGCCGCGTATGTTCAGACACGCCGCGCGTGAACGCTTCAGGCACCGTGGACCAGTCCCTCGGGTCGTCGTTCAGTCGTGCGTGGATGCATCACCGGCGGCCAGCCAGCGCAGCCGCGGGGTCACCATCGGGATGGTCAGCATGGTGCTCGCCACCGCCATCAGCAGCAGCGCGGTGAAGGTGGCGGCGGTAATGATCGCCTTGTCCAGCAGGACGTTGGCGAAGATGATCATGATCAGCGCCTTGGTCTGCAGCAGCCAGCCGATCACCCAAGCCTCGCCTGGCCTCCAGCGCAGAAGCCGCGCGGCGATCTGCACGCCAAGGAGTTTTCCCGACACCGAGGCCAGCAGCAGCACGGCAGCGGCGATGAAGACCGCCGCGCCGCCCAGCGTCCACTCCGTACGCAGGCCGGTGCTGAGGAAGAACACCGGCATCAGCACCAGCAGCACGTGGTGCCGCAGCCAGTCCATCTGCGCCTGGTCGAACCAGTCGGCATCCATGACCACGCCGGCCAGGAACGCGCCGACCATGAAGTGCAGCCCCGCCCAGTCGGCGCCCAGCGCGCATAGTGCCAGCCAGATCAGCATCGCGTACCAGCGGTCGCGCCCGGGCAGCCGGCGCATCAGCCGGCGGAACCCCACGCACGCGAGCGCAAAGACCAGCAGGAACCCCACCTGGCGCCCGACGCGGTCGAAGTCCATCAGCACCAGCGCCAGCACACCCCAGATGGCGATGTCGTCGAGACTGGCGTAGCGCAGGATGCGCTGGCCGATCGGCTGGCGCAGCAGCGACAGCTTCTCCAGGAACAGGATCAGGATCGGCAGCGCGGTCACCGCGCAGGCCATGCCGACGCCGACGACGAACTGCCACGGCCGTCCCTGCACGCCGAGCCAGCCCGGGAATGCCAGCAGCGCCACCGCGGCGATGGCGCCGGTGAGCAGCGGCACGCCCAGCGCCATGCCAGCGGTGACCACGCCCTCGCGCCGATGGCGCCAGGCCTGGCGGACATCGAGCTCGACGCCCGCGATCAGCACGAACAGCATGACCGCCCACGCGCCCAAGCCGTTGAGGATGGTGATCACCTCGGGGGTGAACACGAACGCGTAGTAGCCCGGCGCAGCCGCCCCCAGCACGCCCGGCCCGAGCAGGATGCCGGCGATGATCTGCACTACTACCAGCGGCGCGAAGTATTCGGTGCGGCCGAGTCGCCAGACCAGGTAGGGCAGGCTGAAGATGATCGCCATCGCGATCAGGAACAGTTCCATCGTGGTGACATGCGGCATGCGCCGGGATCCGGAAGCTGCGCCCCGGGGAGGGCGAAGGGGAGGGATTATTGCCGACCCGCATGCCGGCGCGCCCCGCTGCCGGTGCCTCCTTGGCGAGGCTGTGGCAAAGGACGCCTGGCGGAGGTGTATGCGGCGCGTGGCGACGAATGGGTGGTGCCCGGCCGGGCCCATTGCGACCTGGCATTGGCGCCGGGTTGACGCGAACCCGTGTTACCAATGGCGTCACCCCGCCTCGATCGTCCCGCATGTACTTGCAACGCTTCTTTGCCGACAACGTCCTGCCGCACCCATGCGCCAACTGCGGCGATGCCGACCTGCTGGACTTCGAGGTGCGCATGGCGTTCCAGCCGATCGTCGACGCCGCGCGGCGCGAGGTCTGCGCCTATGAGGCGCTGGTGCGCTCGGCCGAAGGTGAAGGCGCTGCGTCGGTGTTCGCGCGGCTGCGTCCGGAGCAGATGTACCGCTTCGACCAGACCTGCCGGGTCAAGGCAATCGAGACCGCCGCGCGCCTGGGCCTGCGCAAGCAGCTGTCGATCAACTTCAATCCCAATGCGGTCTACGAGCCGGCCACCTGTATCCGCATGACGCTGGCGGCGGCCGCGAGGTGCGGCTTCGACACCGGACTGCTGATCTTCGAGGTCACCGAGTCCGAGCGCATCCGCGACACCGCGCACATGGTGCGCATCGTCGAGGACTACCGGGAGCGTGGATTCATGACCGCCATCGACGATTTCGGCGCCGGTTATGCCGGCCTCAACCTGCTCGCCGCGTTCCAGCCCGACATCGTCAAGATCGACATGGCCCTGATTCGCGACATCGACCGCGAGCCGGTGCGGCAGGCGATCGTCACCGGTATCGTATCGACCTGCCGCGCGCTGGGCTGCGAGGTGCTGGCCGAGGGTGTGGAGACCGTCGAGCAGTACCGCTGCCTGCGCGCGATGGGGGTCACGCTGTTCCAGGGCTACCTGATCGCGCGGTCCGCGCTGGAGGTGTTGCCGGACATTGACGACGCGGCCTGGGCGCGGCTGGAAGGCGCCGCCGCAGGCGCATGAAGGGACTGGCGCGGCGTCGGCATGCGACGCGTCGGGTCGCCGCGACCGCTCACCAGTCCGTCGGCCGGTAGTCCTTCAGGAACTGCCCCCACACGTGCTCGCCGGTGTTGATGCCGTGGATGATCGGATCGACGATGCGCGCTGCGCCGTCGACGATGTCCAGCGGCGGGTGGAAGCGCTCCTCCACCACCTTGCGCGCGGCGATCTCCACCGGGTCCTCGTCGGTCACCCAGCCGGTGTCGACCGAGTTCATGTGGATGCCGTCGCCGTGGTAATCGGCGGCCGCGGTGCGCGTCATCATGTTGAGCGCGGCCTTGGCCATGTTGGTGTGCGGGTGCCGCGTGGTCTTGAACTTGCGGTAGAACTGACCTTCGACCGCGGACACGTTGACGATGTGGCGGTCGTGTGCCGGCGCGCTGCCGTCGGGCGTGCGCAGCAGCAGCGGCTTCAGCCGTGCGTTGATCAAAAACGGCGCCACCGCGTTGACCAGCTGCGTCTCCAGCAGCTCCACCGCCGGCACCTCGTCCATCTGCAGCCGCCACGAGTTGCGGCCGCGCAGGTCCACCTGCTGCAGGTCCTGGTCCAGTCGGCCCTGCGGGAAGAGGTGCTGCTGGCCCAGCAGCTCATCGGGCAGCAGCGGCACCTGGGACAGCTCCGCCGCGCGCACCAGGCCGGTGGCGTCGGCCAGCCGCGCGGGTGACAGGCCGGCGTGCAGCGCGGCGTCGGCGCCCGGCAGCAGGTCGGGTGCGCGGAGCCCTTCGTAGCGCCCGAGCAGCGCGCGCAGGTGCTCCGGCGCGTCGCGCAGCGCGGCGGTCTCGCCGTCCATCATGTGCGCGTAGAACCCCGGCGGGCGGCGCACCGTCTGGCAGGCGTTGTTGACGATGAAGTCGAGCCGGTCGTACGTGTGCAGCAGCTGCGCGCAGAAGGCCTCGACGCTGGGCGTGTGGCGCAGGTCGAGGCCGAAGATCTCGAGCCGGCCATGCCAGTCGGCGAAATCCGGTTCGGCGGCGTAACGCGCCGCGGAGTCGCGCGGGAAGCGCGTGGTCACGACCAGCCGCGCGCCGCAGCGCAGCAGCTTGAGTCCCGCCTGGTAGCCGATCTTGACCCGGCCGCCGGTGAGCAGCGCGACGCGGCCGGTGAGGTCGGCGAGCTCGGTGCGCTTGACGAAGTTGAACGCCGCGCACGCCGGGCACAGCTGGTCGTAGAAGTGGTGGATGCGGTCGTACTTGCGCTTGCAGACGTAGCAGTGTTGCGGCTCCAGCGCTTCGCGCGCGGTGGGCGCGTCGTCGTCGATGTGGTCGGCGGCGACGTGCTCAGGCGGGAAACAGTTTGGCGTGGAGAACACCGGCTGGCGGCGCAGCGCGCGGATGCCGGTGGCGTCCAACACCGCCTCCTCGCGCGCGGACTGGTCGCGCTGCCGCGCGCGCTTGGCCGCGTTGCGGCGCTGGCGGCGCGCGACCGGATCCGACGGCGCGTGCAGCGCGGCGAGCGCCAGCTGCAGGCGCGCGCGCAGCGCCGGGTCGGCGGCGGCCAGCAGGCCGCGGTCGGCGGCGATGGCTTCGATGGTGTCGGTGGCGTCGCGCAGGCGCG
>LXQJ01000009.1:0-54341 GCA_001683895.1 Luteimonas sp. ANT-B3E
GCCTGCTTGAGTACGCCGATGATCTGGCTGTCGGTAAATCGCGATGTCTTCATGGAACCTCCTCGGGAAATGTTACGAGAAAATTCCACTTCTGGGGTCAGCTAATCTGTGGGGGGATTACCCCGGACTTCATTCCCGACGTGCTCAACCGCCAGGCCGCCGACCAGAACCTCACGGTTACCGACACCGATGCGATCGCCGTGGCGCGTCGCCTTGCCGCAGAGGAAGGCATCTTCTCCGGCATCTGCGGCGGCGTCACTGTGTCCACCGCGCTGGAAGTCGCACGCTCGGCCGAAGCTGGTTCGGTAATCCTGGCGATGGCGCCCGACACCGGCCAGCGCTATTTCTCGACGCCGCTGTTCAAAGGGGTCAACGAAGGTTCGGACGACGACTGGCTGGACTTGCTGGCCGACGCTGCGCTTCCGTAAGCGCGCCGGCCGGCTGGCGCCTCGTCCCAGGCACGCGGCTCGTTTATTCTTGGACGCATGCAGCCTTCAGCACGCAACCTGGTCCTCTCCAACCTGCTGGCGCTGGCACTGGCGCTGGCGTTCGACTGGGACGCCGGCTGGCTCATCTGGCCGTACTGGATCCAGAGCGTGGTGATCGGTTGGTACGCTTGCAGGCGCTTGCTCGAAGTCGACCGCTTCAGCACCGAGGGCTTCACCTACAACGGGCAGCGCGTGTCGGAGGACCGAGCCGGCAAGCGCGCCACGGCCAGCTTCTTCAGCCTGCACTACGGCATCTTCCACGTGGTCTATCTCGACTTCATCGTGCTGGGGCACCCGGTGCATGGCGCGTGGGACACGCTGGCGATGCTCGCCTGCGGCCTGTCGTTCGTGTGGTCGCAGCGCCAGACCTATGCGGTGCAGCACGCGGCCGACATGCGCGGCAAACCCAACTTGGGTTCGCTGATGTTCCTGCCCTACCTGCGCATCGTGCCGATCCACCTGATCATCCTGATCGGCGGCCTGGGCGGAGGCACGATCACCCTGATCGTCTTCACCGCGCTCAAGACCGTCGCCGACATCGGTCTGGACACGATCGACCGGCGCATGGCGATTTCGTCGGCGGCGCGTGCGACGGAAAGCGCACCCGAAACAGGCGAGGCCTGAAATGCAGAGGGTGCTGCAGCGGCTCGGGTATCAGCCTTCCCACTTGCCTAGTGCGGCCATGCCGTTGGCCGTGGCGCGCCCGTGCACCGTGGCCTGCGCCTGGGCAAAGTTGCCGCCGGGGTCCTTGGCCCACAGCTGCAGCGCCGCCGACTGCATGGCGCGGCCGTAGGAGAACGACAGCGGCCATGGCAGGTTGCCGATGCGGTTCATCGCATCGAGAGATGCGCGCGCGCTGCTTGCCGCCGCCTTGCGGCTTGCCACGGCGCTGCCAGCACGTAGCCAAACGCAATCGGCCGCAACCGACCACACCGGGGATGCAGCACTGGCGGCCACGCAGGCAGTAGCACGGCGAAGCCGAGGTCAACTCGAGCCCGCTGCCGCTGGTGGTCGTGCACAAGAGCGCGAGCTGCGATTGCTGCGGACTGTGGGTCGAACACATGCAGCAGGCCGGATTCCCGGTGGAAGTCCACAATCACGACCACCTCAACCCGATCAAGGAGCGCCTCGGGGTGCCGCTGGGCAAAGCTTTAGTGCCACACCGCTGAGGTCGACGGGTACTTCGTCGAAGGTCACGTGCCGGCGGAGGATGTGAAACGCCTGCTCGCCGAGAAGCCGGCTGGCAAGGGCCTGGTATTGCCCGGCATGCCGGCCGGTTCGCCAGGCATGGAGATGCCTTATGACCGGGTGCCACCCTACGTGGTCGAACTGGTTGGCGACGACGGCAACACCGAGGCATTCGCGCAGCACGGTCACCAGGCGTTCGCGCAGCGCGGTCAATGATTCAACCGAGGACACTCTGACGGACGTGAGGGGAACACCCTCACCCACTCACTGAAAGTGAGCGCCACGATGAGTCACCACCTCACCCAGGCCGTCCGCGACTGCATCGCCGGCTGCAACGACTGCGCCACCGAGTGCGGCAACTGCTTCAGCCACATGGTCGGCCAGGACAGTCCCAATGACTGTCCTGCCTGCTGCATTGAATGCGCGGCGATCTGCCGCCTGTGCGCCGATGCCATGGCACGCAACAGTCCTTTCGCCAAACAGCTTCGCCAACTCTGCGCGGACATCTGCGACTGGTGCGCCAGGCAATGCGCGGAGCACGACATGGAGCACTGCCAGCGCTGCGCCGAAGCCTGCCGGAAATGCGCCCCTGCCTGCCGCGCGATGGCGGCCTGAGCTTCAACTCTGCGCTTCCGCCCTGCCCCGGCCCGCAGCAGTAGCGCCGCCCCTGCAAACGCGGGCATCGTGCGACTACGATGCGCTCCCGACGCGGCTGGCGAGCTGCTGTGTCGCTCCCTGCCCTCCCTTGCGCAATTCCGCGGCGATCGATAGACTTGCGCGCTTTCCAGCCTCGTGGGGCCATAGCTCAGCTGGGAGAGCGCCTGCATGGCATGCAGGAGGTCGGCGGTTCGATCCCGCCTGGCTCCACCAATGTTTCAACCCTGGGCCTGTCGCGCCGGGTGGCCGAAGTAACGTGACGGTTAGCTGCATCCGTCCCCATCGTCTAGAGGCCTAGGACACCACCCTTTCACGGTGGACACCGGGGTTCGAATCCCCGTGGGGACGCCATCTTCTGCAGAAAGCCCGCTGACGCGGGCTTTCTGTTTTGTATTTTGGGGTGGAACCGCGAACGCCTGCCGCTTCAGCGCGACGACGTCGCGGGAGCCACCGGTAGCGGTGGCGGGAACCGGGTGACATCGGCAGGCAGCATTCCCAGCGTTGCGACGCCATGCCCGCCTTCGGCGAGGTACTGCAGCCACTTGCCGAGGAAGGTATTCATGCGCATGCGGTGGCCGAGCACCTCAGCCGGCGGCGGGTACATGCCGATCACGTCCTGCCAGCGCCGGCCGACGTAGCAATGCGTTGCCTCCACCTGCTTTGCATCACGGTACAGGCGCAGGAACGCGGAAGGGTCCGGTTCGCCGGTCAAGGGGTCCAGCAGCGCGTACGTCAGGCGCAGTTCGGTCGTGTACGCATGTCGCTCGATGATGTCGATGCGGACGTCGAGCCCGTCACCCACTGTGGATGCGTATGCGCCCGGGGGCAGGTCGCCGGGTGCGAACAGCCGCGTGAGGCGCAGGTAGTTCTCTGCGTACAGGCCCATCAGCCAGCCGAAGCGGCTGAGGCCAGGGACGCGGAGACGACGGTTGGCGACGTTGGACATGGCTCGATGCTACACGGTGGTCCAGACGTCGTGGACCGTGTGCGATGCAGGCCGTGCCACGCGTTCACCCTGTGCGCATCGCCAGCAGTGGCAGCCGCCGAGCGCCGTGAGTGCGCGTTCCGCGCTCCCGGTAGGCGACGTGGGACGGCAGCTCCTAGAACATGCCGCGATGGATGCCCAGCGTCGTCAGCACCTTGCTCGAGATCTCCTCGATGGAGGTGTGCGTCGTGCTCAGCATCGGGATGCGCTCGGCGCGGAACAAGGCCTCGGCAGCCGACACCTCGTAGCGGCAGGTCTCCAGCTTCGCGTAGTGCGAATTCGGGCGCCGTTCCTGGCGGATCTGCTGCAGCCGCACCGGGTCGATCGTCAATCCGAACAGCTTGTCGCGATGCGCGCGCAGGCGCGACGGCAGGCGGTCGTGCTCGAGGTCCTCGTCGGTCAATGGATAGTTGGCGGCGCTGACGCCGTAATGCAGCGCCAGGTACACGCAGGTCGGCGTCTTGCCGGCGCGCGATACCGCCACCAGCACCAGGTCGGCCTCGTCGTAGTTGATCGCGATGCCGTCGTCGTGGGTCAGCGCGTAGTTCATCGCGTTGATGCGCCGGTGATAGGTGTCGAAATCGGCGATGCCGTGCGCCTGGCCCACCCGCGACTGGCGCGTCTGGCCGAGCTCCGCCTCCAGCGGCTCGATGAACGGCGCGAACACATCCAGCATCAGCGCCCCGCTCTCCCCGACGAGTGCGCTGAGCAGGGGGTCCACGCAGGAATTGACCACGATCGGCCGCGCGCCATGCGCCAGCCCAGTGGCGCGGATCTGCTCAGCCGCCTCGCGTGCCCGCTCCGGGCTTTCGACGAAGGAGATTCGATCGGTGACGAAACGCGTATCGGCGAACTGCGTCAGCAGGCTGTGGCCGATGGTCTCCGCAGTGATTCCGGTGCCGTCGGAGACATAGAACACGGGTCGGATCATCGACATGGCGGGCGTCTCCATCACGGGCACCGCCGGAACGGCACGGCTTGCTAAAATAGCAGGCTCCGCAGGCCTTGCCGCCCGCACACCCCACCGATCGGAGTGCCGCCTTGAGCGCCAACATCCTGTGGCTGAAAGACCTTCGCCTGACCGACCTCGCCCAGGTGGGCGGCAAGAACTCCTCGCTCGGAGAGATGATCGGCAACCTCGACCGTCTCGGCGTCTCCGTTCCCGGCGGGTTTGCGACCACGGCCGATGCCTTCAGGGTGTTCATTGCCCACAACGACCTCGAGACCCGCATCTTCGACCGGCTGGCGCCGCTGGATGTCGAGGACGTTGCCGCACTGACCTCCGCCGGAGGCGAGATCCGTGGCTGGGTGATGGACGCGCCGCTGCAGCCCGAGCTCGACGCCGACATCCGCCGCGCCTATGCAGCACTGTGCGCCGACAACGGCGGCGGCGATGTCGCGGTCGCGGTGCGGTCGTCGGCGACCGCGGAGGACCTGCCCGACGCCAGCTTTGCCGGCCAGCAGGAAACATTCCTCAACGTCACCGGCGCCGATGACGTGGTGCGCAAGGTCAAGGAGGTGTTCGCCAGCCTCTACAACGACCGCGCCATCGCCTACCGCGTGCACCACGGCTTCAAGCACGAGGACGTGTTCCTGTCGTCGGGCGTGCAGCTGATGGTGCGCTCCGACGTCGGCGCCTCCGGCGTGCTGTTCACGCTGGACACCGAGTCCGGCTTCCGCGATGTCGTGTTCATCACCTCCAGCGTCGGCCTCGGCGAGATGGTGGTCCAGGGCGCGGTCAACCCGGACGAGTTCTACGTCTACAAGCCGACGCTGGCCATGGGCAAGCCGGCGATCCTGCGCCGTTCGCTGGGCAGCAAGCTGCTGCGCATGGTCTATTCCGATGCGCCCGGCGAGCGGGTGCGCACCGAGGACACACCCGCGGCGCTGCGCGACAGCTTCTCTATCTCCGACGATGACGTGCACGAGCTCGCGCGCCAGGCGCTGACGATCGAGCAGCACTACGAGCGCCCGATGGACATCGAGTGGGCCAAGGACGGGGTCAGCGGCAAGCTGTTCATCGTGCAGGCGCGGCCCGAGACCGTGAAGTCGCGCGCGCGCGCAACCCAGATCGAGCGTTACCACCTGCAGCAACGCGGCGACGTGGTCGCCGAGGGCCGCGCCATCGGCCAGAAGATCGGCAGCGGCATCGCCCGCGTGGTGCGCACGCTGGCCGACATGGAGCGCGTGCGGCCCGGTGACGTGCTGGTCGCGGACATGACCGACCCCGACTGGGAACCGGTGATGAAGCGCGCGTCGGCCATCGTCACCAACCGCGGAGGGCGTACCTGCCACGCCGCGATCATCGCGCGCGAGCTGGGGGTGCCCGCGGTGGTGGGCACCGGCAATGCGCGCGACCTGATCGCCGACGGCAGCGAAGTCACGGTCAGCTGCGCCGAGGGCGACACCGGCTTCATCTACGCCGGCGCCCTGCCCTTCGAGCGCATCACCACCGACCTCACGTCGATGCCGGAAGCCCCGCTCAAGATCATGATGAACGTCGCCAACCCGGAGCGCGCATTCGACTTCGGCCAGCTGCCCAACGCCGGCATCGGCCTGGCGCGGCTTGAGATGATCATCGCAGCGCACATCGGCGTGCACCCCAAGGCGCTGCTGGAATACGACCAGCAGGACGCCGCGACCAAGAAGCTGATCGACGCCAAGGCCGCCGGCTATGCCGACCCGGTCAGCTTCTACGTCGACCGCCTGGCCGAGGGCATCGCGACGCTGACCGCGTCGGTCGCGCCGCATCCGGTGATCGTGCGTATGTCGGACTTCAAGTCCAACGAGTACGCCAACCTCATCGGCGGCAAGCGCTACGAACCGGACGAAGAGAACCCGATGATCGGCTTCCGCGGCGCCAGCCGCTATGTCGATCCGTCGTTTGCCGATGCGTTCGCGCTGGAGTGCCGCGCCGTGCGCAAGGTGCGCGGCGAGATGGGCCTGGACAACCTGTGGGTGATGATCCCGTTCGTGCGCACACTCGACGAGGGCCGCAGGGTGATCGAGGTGCTAGCCGCGAACGGGCTGCGACAGGGGGACCGCGAGGGCGACGGTCCGGGCCTCAAGGTCATCATGATGTGCGAGGTGCCGTCGAATGCGCTGCTGGCCGACGAGTTCCTGGACATCTTCGACGGTTTCTCGATCGGCTCCAACGACCTCACCCAGCTGACGCTGGGCCTCGATCGTGACTCCGCGGTGGTGGCGCACCTGTTCGACGAGCGCGACCCTGCGGTCAAGAAGTTGCTGTCGATGGCGATCAAGTCGGCGCGCGCCAAGGGCAAGTACATCGGCATCTGCGGCCAGGGGCCCAGCGATCATCCCGACCTCGCCGACTGGCTGATGAAGGAAGGCATCGAATCGGTATCGCTGAATCCCGATACGGTGGTGGACACCTGGCTGCGACTGGCCAAGTCGAAGGCTGCAGGCTGACAGGCCGATAGCGGCCGCCACCGCATACTGTCCGCGCCACGTACCACGACCACGACGCCCCGTTCCCGGGGCGTCCCCGCAATCGGAGACCCACGATGGAGAACGGCATGCTGACCGCGCTGCGCGAAGGCGCCTGGACCGCGCTGGCGATGCACTGGGGCATCCGCCTGGTTGGCGGACTGCTGGCGCTGTGGATCGGCATCCGCATCGTGCGCTGGATGGCCGGGCTGGTGGAGAAGGCGCTGGTGCGCAGCCAGGTCGAACCCACGGCGGTCATCTTCCTGCGCAAGGTCGCCTACGTGCTGCTGCTGGTGGTGCTGGTGCTGGCGGTGCTGCAGGCGATCTTCGGCGTCGCACCCACGTCCATGATCGCGGTGCTCGGCGCCGCGGGCCTGGCGATCGGCCTGGCGCTCAAGGATTCGCTGTCCAACGTCGCGTCAGGGGTGATGCTCGTATCGTTGCGCCCGTTCCGCGTCGGCGATATCGTCCAGATCGGAGGCGAAACCGGCAAGGTCGAGTCGATCAGCATCTTCCAGACGTGCCTGCGTGGCCCCGACAACCAGACCATCGTGCTGCCCAACAGCCTGGTCACCACCGCGTCGATCATCAACCTGACCCCGGGAATGGTGCGCCGCATCGAACTGGTCATCGGCATCGGATACGGCGACGACATCCAGGCGGCACGCGGTGCCGCGCTCGAGGTGATCCACGCCGACAGCCGCGTGCTGCCGGATCCACCCCCGGACGTCCTGGTCTACGCACTGGGCGACAACAGCGTCAACCTGGGCATCCGCTGCCATGTTGCCAACGGCGACTTCTTCGTGACCAAGTGCGAACTCACGGAGCGCATCAAGGGCGCCTTCGACAGGGTTGGCGTCAGCATCCCGTTCCCGCAGCGCGACGTGCACGTCCACCACCACGACGCGTCGCTGGGGGCCTGGCGTTCCGACACGGATGGCAGCTCCCGGGGCGCGGATGGACGTGACACACGGGCGCTGGCCGCGCCCGCCCCGGGCGACGTGGCGATCGACGACCCGGAGCACCGTCCGGCCACCGATCCCGAATGATCCGGTGCGGCGGTGGCACGACCAACGTCGCAGTCCGACGCCGATCGCGGCATCCGCGGGCGGCGCGGCGCCACTCAGACAGCTGAAGCGGGATCCGCGTCGTCCCGTACAGGCCGGTCCAGGCGCGAGACTCCGCCCAGCGCACCCATCGCGCGCCGGTAGTGGCGCAGCTCGTCGATCGAATCGCGCACGTCGCTGAGCGCAGTGTGCGCCGAGACCTTGTGCACGCCGGCCGCAACGGCAGGCGCCCAGCGCTTCGCGAGCTCCTTGACCGTGCTGACATCGAGGTTGCGGTAATGGAAAAACCGCTCCAGCGCCGGCATGCCGCGGTGCAGGAAGCGCCGGTCCTGGCAAATGGAGTTGCCGCACATCGGCGACCGGCCGGACGCGACCCAGCGCTGCAGGAACGCCAGCGTGCCGCGCTCGGCGTCGGCCAGCGGCACTCCCTCCTCCAGCACCCGGCGCCAGAGGCCGGAGCGCCCGTGCTGGTCGCGGTTCCAGTCGTCCATCGCCTCCAGCGTGGCCAGGGGATGCGCGATCGCGTACTCCGGTCCTTCGGCGATGATCTCGAGGTCGGCATCGGTCACCACGGTCGCGATCTCGAGGATCGCATCGTGGTCGGTGTCCAGGCCGGTCATCTCGAGGTCGATCCAGACCAGGCGGTCGTCGTGTGCGCTCACGCGGGTGCCTCCCCCTGCCGTTGCCGCGCAACCGCAGCAGTTGCGCCGGGCGTGGCGGCAGGCATGATAGCGCGCCCCGTCGAGACCCTTGGATCACCATGGCCCTGCCCGGACAAGACGTCGCCCACTACGCGATCCTGAGCGCCATGCTGGCGCCGGCGTTCTTCCTGACCGCGACCGCGTCGCTGCTGATGTCGGCGAACTCGCGCCTAGCCCGCGTCATCGACCGCGCGCGCGTGCTGCTGCGCGAGCTCGCCGAGGTGGAGGACGAGGAGGACCGCCGCCTCTATGACGGCCTCATCAGCCTCCAGCGCCGGCGCAGCCTGATCATCCTGCGCGGCAGCCAGCTGCTGTACGTCGCGATCTCGTTCTTCGTCGCCACCAGCCTGGCGGTCGCCACCGACGCACTGCTGGGCTACCGCTACGTCGGCCTGCCGACAGCACTCGCCGCTGCCGGCGTGATCGCGATGTTCGCCGCCAGCCTGCTGCTGGCACGGGAAGCATCGATGGCGGTGTCGGCGGTCAACGACGAGATGGACCACGGCCACCGGCGCGCGCAGCGGCGGCCGCCGGCCGCTTGACGGGACACGCGGCTCAGCTACGGGGTGCGGCGCGACGGCGACGGAAGTAGTCGCGCAGGCGAGCGCCAGCCTCGCCAGCCAGCACGCCGCCGGCCACCGCCACACGGTGGTTGTGGCGCCGGTCGCCGAGCACGTCGAACACGCTGCCAGCCGCGCCGGTCTTGGGGTCGGCCGCACCGAATACCACGCGCCGGATGCGCGCATGGATCATCGTCATCGCGCACATCGGGCACGGTTCCAGGGTGACATAGAGCGTCGTGCCGAGCAGGCGGTGGTTGCCGAGCGTCCGACCGGCGGCGCGCATCGCAACCACCTCGGCGTGCGCGCTGGGGTCGTGCTCGGCGATGTTGCGGTTCCAGCCGTCCGCCAGCACCCGACCGTCCGCGCCGACCAGCACCGCGCCCACCGGCACCTCACCCTCGGCCTCGGCTCTCGACGCGAGTGCCAGCGCATGGCGCATCCAGGCTTCGTCGTCTGCCGCGTCTGCCGCGTCCGACGAGTACAACCGGTGCACGGGCGGCAGCGTCACCATGGCGACGACATCTCCATGCATGCCTACTCCCACTCGATGGTCGCGGGCGGCTTGCCGCTGATGTCATAGACCACGCGCGACACGCCGCGGACCTCGTTGATGATCCGGTTGGAGACCCTGCCGAGGAAGTCGTACGGCAGGCGCGCCCAGTGCGCGGTCATGAAATCGATGGTTTCCACCGCGCGCAGCGCGATCACCCACTCGTAGGCACGCGCGTCGCCCACCACGCCCACGGACTTCACCGGCAGGAACACCGCGAATGCCTGGCTGGTCCTGTCGTACAGGTCCGCCGCGCGCAGTTCCTCGATGAAGATGTGGTCGGCCCTGGCCAGCAGTTCGGCGTACTCGGGCTTTACCTCGCCGAGGATCCGCACGCCCAGGCCCGGGCCCGGGAACGGATGGCGATACACCATCGCCTTCGGCAGGCCGAGTTCGACGCCGAGGCGACGCACCTCGTCCTTGAACAGCTCGCGCAGCGGCTCGACCAGGCCCATCTTCATGTGCTCGGGCAAGCCACCGACATTGTGGTGGCTCTTGATCACGTGGGCCTTGCCGGTCCTGCTGCCAGCCGACTCGATCACGTCGGGGTAGATCGTGCCCTGCGCCAGCCATTTCGCATTTGTGAGCTTGCTGGACTGCTCGTCGAAGATCTCGATGAACAGGCCACCGATGATCTTGCGCTTGGCCTCCGGGTCCGAGACGCCCGCGAGTGCCGTGAAGTACCGGTCGCGCGCATCGACGCGGATCACGCGCACGCCCAGTCCGTGGCTGTCGGAGGCGTCGGCGAACGTCGCCATGACCTGGTCGCCTTCCTGCCAGCGCAGCAGGCCGGTGTCGACGAAGACGCAGGTCAGCTGGTCGCCGATCGCGCGGTGCAGCAGCGCGGCCACCACCGAGGAATCGACCCCACCGGAGAGCCCGAGCACCACCTCGTCGCTGCCGACCTGCGCGCGCACGCGCGCCACCTGGTCGTCGATGATGTTGGACGCGGTCCAGCGTGTGTCGCAGCCGCAGATGTCGACCAGAAATCGACGCAGCATCGCCTCGCCGGAGCGGGTGTGCGTGACCTCGGGGTGGAACTGCACGCCGTACCAGCGCCTAGCGTCGTCGGCGAAGGCGGCGACCGGCACGCGGTCGGTGCGCGCGGTGACGACGAAACCCGGCGGTGCGCGCGACACGTGGTCGCCGTGGCTCATCCACACGTCGAGACGCGGCGGCGACCCCGGGCGGTCCTTGAGCCCTTCGAACAGCCGGTCGGCGGCGACCAGCGACACTTCGGCATGCCCGTACTCGCGCGCATCCGCGGCCTCGGTCTCGCCACCCAGCTGCCTGGCCATGGTCTGCATGCCGTAGCAGATGCCCAGCAGCGGCAGGCCGGCGTCGAAGACCTCCTGCGGCGCGCGCGGGGAATCTTCGACGGTGGTCGACTCGGGGCCGCCCGACAGGATGATGCCGCGGGCGCCGAACGCGGCGATCTCCGCCGGATCGTGGTCCCAGGCCCAGATCTCGCAGTACACGCCGATCTCGCGGATGCGGCGCGCGATCAGCTGGGTGTACTGCGCGCCGAAGTCGAGGATGAGGATCCTGTCGGCGTGGAGACCGCTGATCGTGCAGGTCATGCGCGGCCCGCCCTCACCCGCCCGCCTGGTAGTTCGGCGGCTCCTTGGTGATCTGCACGTCGTGGACGTGGCTCTCGCGCTGGCCGGCACCGGTGATCTTCACGAACGACGGCCTGGTGCGGATCTCGTCGATCATCGCGCAGCCCACGTATCCCATCGTCGCGCGCAGGCCGCCGGCCAGCTGGTGGATGACGCCCGACAACGGGCCGCGGTACGGCACCCGGCCCTCGATGCCCTCGGGTACCAGCTTGTCGGCATCGCTGGCGTCCTGGAAGTACCGGTCCTTGGAGCCCTGCTCCATCGCGCCCAGGCTGCCCATGCCGCGATAGCTCTTGTAGCTGCGCCCCTGGAACAGTTCGGTCGCGCCTGGCGACTCCTCGGTACCGGCGAACAGCCCGCCGATCATCACCGTGGACGCCCCCGCCGCCAACGCCTTGCCGATGTCGCCCGAGTAGCGGATGCCGCCGTCGGCGATCAGCGGGATGCGGTCCTGCAGCGCGCTCGCGACGAGGTCGATGGCGGTGATCTGCGGCACGCCGACGCCGGCGACCACGCGCGTGGTGCAGATCGACCCCGGGCCCACGCCGACCTTGACCGCATCGGCGCCGGCATCGGCCAGCGCCAGCGCGGCATCGCCTGTGACGATGTTCCCACCGACCACCTGCAGCTGCGGCCAGGTGCGCTTCGCCCACGCGACGCGATCGATCACGCCCTGTGCGTGTCCGTGCGCGGTGTCGACGATGATCACGTCGACGCCTGCTTCGGCCAGCAGGGCGATACGCGCCTCGGTGTCGCCGCCGACACCGACTGCCGCGCCCACCAGCAGGCTCTCCGAGGAATCCTTGGCTGCATCGGGGTTGTCGCGTGCCTTCTGGATGTCCTTCACCGTGATCAGCCCGCGCAACTCGAAGGCCTCGTTGATCACCAGCACCTTCTCGATGCGGTGGCGGTGCAGCAGCTGCAGCACCTCGTCGTCGCCGGCGCCCTCGCGCACGGTGACCAGGCGGTCCTTCTTGGTCATCACGTTGCGCACCGGGTCGTCGAGCCGTGTCTCGAAGCGCATGTCGCGCCCAGTGACGATGCCGACCAGCAGGCCACCCTCGACCACCGGCACGCCCGAGATGTTGCGCGCGCGCGTCAGGCGCAGCACTTCGCCGATGCTGGTGTCCGGCCCGACGGTGAAAGGCTCGCGGATGACGCCGGCCTCGAAGCTCTTGACCCGCGAGACCTCGCGCGCCTGCAGTTCGGCGCTCATGTTCTTGTGCAGGATGCCGATGCCGCCGAGCTGGGCCATCGCGATCGCCAGCCGCGCCTCGGTGACGGTGTCCATCGCCGCCGAGACGATCGGCAGGTTGAGGTGGAGCGTGCGGGTCAGCCGGGTGGCGAGCGAGACGTCCCTGGGCAGGACGCGGGAATGCGCGGGGACGAGGGACACGTCGTCGAAGGTCAGCGCTTCAGCCTGGATGCGCAGCATGGGCGGGCCAGTGGGGATGAAGCGCGCCATTGTAGCTGTTTTGCCGCCCTGCCCGGCCGCGCGCGCGGCTGGTCAGCCCGCGGCCGCGGCCTCCGCAGCCTCGGCCGCCTCGATCGTGTTCTGCATCAGCGTCGCCACCGTCATCGGTCCGACGCCGCCGGGGACCGGCGTGATCCAGCTGGCGCGGCGTGCGGCTTCGGCGAAGTCGACATCTCCGACAAGACGGCCATCGTCGAGCCGGTTGATGCCAACGTCGATCACCACCGCACCGGGCTTGATCCACGCGCCCGGCACCAGCCCCGGACGGCCGACGGCCACCACCAGGATGTCGGCCTCTCCGACATGCCGGCGCAGCACCTCGGGCGGCGTGAACTTGTGGCAGCTGGTCACCGTGCAGCCGGCGATCAGCAGCTCCAGCGCCATTGGCCGGCCGACGTGGTTGCTGACGCCGACGATCGTCGCGCTGCGGCCACGCACCGGGCGGTCGGTGTACGCCAGCAGCGTGGTGATGCCGCGCGGCGTGCAAGGCCGAAGCCCGAACTGGCGCAGCGCAAGGTGGCCGACGTTCTCTGGGTGGAACCCGTCCACATCCTTGCGCGGGTCGATGGCGTGGATCAGCCGCGTAGCGTCCGGGATGCCGGGCAGCGGCAGCTGCACGAGGATGCCGTGCACGTCCGGATCACGGTTGAGGCGCGCGATCAGCGCCAGCAGGTCCGCCTCGGACGTGCCAGCAAGTAGATCGACATCGAGCGCACGGATGCCGACCTTCGCCGCGGCGCGCCGCTTGTTGCGTACATAGGACTGCGACGCGGAGTCGCTGCCGACCAGCACCACGGCCAGCCCGGGGCGCGGCAGCCCTGCCGCGATGCGTGCGTCGACGCGCAGCCGCAGGTTGGCCAGCAGGTCGTCGGCGATGCGCCTGCCGTCCAGGATCCGGGCGTGCGCGGCCGGGCGGTCGTCCATCGCGATCCTCCGGCGCGTGCCGGTCGAGGGGCTGGCATTGTCCCCGATTCGCGCCGCGGCCTGCAGGCGCGGCGACGCGGTTCGCTACAGTGGCACTCGTGCGGCGACCCTCGCCGCCCCATGGAGCACACGACGCATGACCTCCGACCACACCGACGACGCCGCCACGACTGCGATCGAGGCCGCGGTGTTCCGCCGGTTGCGCGCGCACCTGCTGGACACACGTCCCGACGTGCAGAACATCGACCTGATGGTGTTGGCGGGCTTCTGCCGCAACTGCCTCGCCGACTGGTACCGCGAGGCGGCCGCGGCGGAAGGCGTCGCGCTGGACAAGGCCGCTGCGCGCGACGTCGTCTACGGCGGTGCGTTCGTCGAGTGGAAGGCGCGGCACCAGCGCGACGCAACGCCGGCGCAGCTGGAGGCGCTGGCCCAGGCACAGCGCGCGCACGTCGGCCCCTGATCCACTGTCGCGAGCGCAGACGCAGCCGACCCGCAAGGCGGAAACTCCCGCATTCAACGCACCGGGGCGACACCCGCAGCGGGCGACGGACAGCGCGGGACTCCCGCGCCGACGATGCAGATCACGCAGCAGCCCGTCGCGGAGGGCGGCTGAGCGCCATCGGTTCGCATCGGTGGCGCCGGCGCCAGCGTCGCGAGTTCGGCTGCCGGGCGGAGCTGTAGCAGCACGGCCCAGTCCTGGCGGTTCGCGTTGCACGCCGCGGGGGCATCCGGGCTGCACGCCGCGTCGTCCAGCGCACGCTGCGGCAGGTCGCGGAACTGCCCGCCCGGCGTCAGCGGCAGCAGGCGCATGGTGACGCCGTCGAGGACGTTGCCGCCCACGAGGTAGGCGGTGCCGTCGCGCTGCGGGTCGACCGCGGCGACGATGTCGCAGTGCATTCCCAGCCCCTCGTCGCTGCCGGCAAGCAGCGACGCCAGCCCACCGAAGCCGAAGATGTGCGCCGACGCGCGCACGGAGCACAGCAGATCGCCGGCGGCCGGGCGTACTGCGCGCGGATCCGCCACCCGGTACGCGCTGGCCTGCGGGTCGCGGTATGCGGTGCGGACGTAGCTGACGTGGCTCGGCGATCCCTGGAACCCCCGCAGGCGTGCGCGCTGCAGCACCCACGATACGAACGTTGCCGACCACGGCGTATCGACGACGAAAGCGCGGCATTCCGGGGACCCGCCCGTCGACGTCGCCGCGTACGCGCACTCCCCTGCCCCGGGCCGTCCCGCGGCGGCGACCAGTTGCCCACTGTCTCGCCAGTACCCGGCCACACGGCGCCAGGCCTGCTCGCCGTTCGCCAGCAGCGCGGCCTCCGCCTCGCGCACCGTGGAACCGGCGAGGCGGCCGTCGCGATCGATGAAAGGCCGGTACCAGAGCTGGTGCTCGTCGCAGGCGATCGCGGCGATGCGGGTGGCGGTATCGGGCGCCTGCGTCTGCGCACGCAGCAGCGGGCACGGATCCGCAGCCGATGCCGGCGGCGCGATGGTCGGAACCAGCAACAGCGTCAGCAGCAGCTGCAAAACACGGTAGGTCATGATGGGGCCAGGCGCGGCGTCGGCGGCACATGTTAGGCGGACGCACCCACCCGTGACGTCGCGGTGCGGGATCGACCGCGCAGGCGGTCGCGCCCGCCGGGACCGGTCGCGATCAGCGGGCGTCGGGGCCGCAGTCCCGTGACGGCACGCAGACCGCGCACGCCGGGTCCGGGGCCAGGCGCGTTTCCCGGAAGCGCATGCCCAGCGCATTGAAGTGCAGCAGCCGCCCGATCAGCGGCGACCCGATGCGCAGCAGCAGCTTGATCGCCTCGGTGGCCTGCAGCAGGCCGACGACGCCAGGCAGCATGCCGAGCACGCCGGCCTCGCTGCAGTTGGGCGCGGCATCGGCCGGCGGTGCCTCGGGGAACAGGCAGCGGTAGCACGGCGCCACGCCGGGCTGCCGGCCGGCGTCGAAGACGCTGACCTGGCCCTCGAACCGGTGCACCGCGCCGTACACCAGTGGTTTGCCGAGCCGCACGCAGGCGTCGTTGAGCAGGTAGCGGGTCGCGAAGTTGTCGGCGCCGTCGACGACCACGTCGATGCCCTCGAGCAGCCGGTCGACGTTGCCAGCATCGAGCCGCTCGCGCACCGGCTCGACCCGGGTCCGCGGATTGAGCGCGGACAGGCGGCTGTCGGCGGAGTCGACCTTGGGCATGCCGATGTCCGCATCGACGTGCAGGATCTGCCGCTGCAGGTTGCTCCGCTCGACGACGTCGTCGTCGACGATGCGGATGCGGCCGACGCCCGCCGCCGCCAGGTAGAACGCGACCGGCGAACCCAGGCCCCCTGCGCCCACGACCAGCATGCTCGCCGCCTCCAGCCGGCGCTGGCCGCGTGCGCCGATCTCCGGCAGGCGCAGGTGGCGCGCGTAGCGATCATGGAAGTCGTGGTCGACATCGGCCGCCGGGCGCGTCACCGGCAGCCCGTCGGAAATCCAGCGCACCGTCCCGCCCCGCACCGACACCACGCGCGTATATCCCAACCGCTGCAGCGTGGCCGCGGCCAGCAGCGAACGGCCGCCGCTCTGGCAGACCAGCATCAGCTCGGCGTCGCGATCGGAGAAATGGAACGCGGGGTCGTGCTCCAGCTCGGCGCGCGCGATGCCGCGCGCGCCTTCGGCCATCCCCGACGCGCGTTCGTCTTCGTCGCGGACATCGACCAGGGTGGCACCGCGTTGCTGACGGCGCTGCGCTTCCTGCGGCGTGATCTCGTTGGTCATCGGCGGATTATCCGCGCATCGGCGGGCGCCACCACCTCGGGTGATTACGGGGTCGCGGCGCGTGGGCTCAATAAGGCAGCACGTCGACCACGTCGCCCAGCACCAGGTCGCGCGCGTCCTCCGGCAACACCAGCAGCGCATCGGAATCCGCCGCAGCGCGCATGCGGTGCGAACCGTCGGCCGGGTTCGGCCAGGCCCACAGGCTGCCGTCATCGCGGCTGTCCAGCCGCCCGCGCAGGAACTCCACGCGGTCGTGGGTCTTGATCCACGGCGCCGCCAGGCGTGCGCGCAGGCGCGGTCGCGGCGACGACCTGCCCTGCATGCCGTCGAGCAGCAGCCGGCCCAGCGTCAGATAGGTCGCGAGCACCGACACCGGGTTGCCCGGCAGGCACAGGAACACGGCATCGCCCAACCCAGCCTCGCCACCGCCGTCGGCCAGCAGCACCGGCATGCCGGGGCGCAGGCGCACGCGCCAGAAGTGCATGCGCCCTTCCCGCTGCAGCAGCGCGGGAACGTGGTCCTTCTCGCCTGCGGACACCGCGCCGCAGGTCAGCACGACATCGAAGGCGTGCCCCGCGTGTCGCAGTGCCGATGCCACCTGGCCGGGATCGTCGGGCAGCGTGGGCCATGCCACCGGCTCGAAGCCGTCGGCGCGCAGCAGGCCCGTAAGCTGCTCGCGGTTGCTGTTGTAGATGAGTCCGTCCGCCAGCGGAAGTCCGGGCTCGACGAGCTCGTCGCCGGTCGTGAAGACTGCCACCGTCGGTCGCCGCGAGACGGCAACGTCCGCGTGCCCCTGTGCCGCGAGCAGCGCGATCCGCGACGGGGTCAGCACGTCGCCGCTGCGCAGCAGCGTGTCGCCGATGCAGGCGTCTTCGCCCCGGCGGCGCACGTGGCGGCCGGACGCGGGCCAGGCCGTGACGGTCACGGCGCCGCCCTCTTCCCGCGCGTTCTCCTTCATCACCACGGTGTCGGTGCCGTGCGGCAGCGGAGCACCGGTGGTGATGCGCACGCAGCTGCCCGCGTCGACCCGCAGCGGCTGCCGCGCACCCGCGAACTGCTCGCCCGCGAGCACGAGCCGCGTGCCGGGCTTGCCTTCGTCGAAGCTGTCGGCCACGAGATCGGAATGCCGCAGCGCGAACCCATCCATCGCCGCGTTGTCGAACGGCGGCTGGTCGAGGGTGGCGGCGACGTCGCCATCCAGCACCCGGCCATGCGCGCGCGCCAGCGTGACCCGCTCCACCGCGACACGGTTCGCACCGGCGACCCGCGCGACTATCCCGCATGCCGCGGCAAACGCGATGCGCTGCGCGAAGCCGGTCATGGCCAGGCGATGCCCGCAGCGGCCAGGTCGGCGGGCGTATTGAGGTTGCCGACGCCGATGCCGGGGATGGTGACGGCCTGCATGCCCATGCGCGCCTGCAGCGCATGCACGGCACGGTTGCGGCCGGCGATCGCGGCGCCTGCCGCATTGCGCAGCGCCGCCACCGGCCACAGCGCGACCAGCGGCTGCGCGCCATCGTCGTCATGCAGCCAGGCCCCGCCGGAGACGGCCGACAGCTGCTCCAGCAGCAACTCCGGCACCCGCAACATGTCGACCGGCAGCGTCAGCAGCCACGGCGTGCGGCAGGCGTCGGCCAGCGCATCGAGGCCCGCCATGGGACCGACATCAGCCTCGCGGTCGTGGACCACGCGCAGGCCGTGTGCAAGATAGCGCTCCTGGTTGCGGTTGGCGCTGACGAGCACCGCGTCGAACGCCGCCGCCAGAGGCGCCGACAGCGCGAGCACCAGAGGCTGCCCATCACGTTGGAGCCACGCCTTGTCGCGTCCGTCCAGCCGCGAGGCGCGACCGCCTGCCAGGATGCCGAGTGTGACCGAACGCGGCGAATCAATGGCGTGGGTGCTCATGGCGGGTGGCCCGGAGGACCTACTTGCCGCGCTTGACGTGCCGGATCAGGCGCCGCTTCTTGGCCACCTGGCGCTCGCTGAGCACGTTCTTGTTGTCCTTATAGGGGTTTTCACCTTCCTTGAAGATGAAGCGCACCGGAGTGCCCACCAGCTTGAAACGCTTGCGGAAGAAGTTCTCAAGGTACCGGCGGTAGGTCTCGGTCAGCGTCCGAAGCCGGTTGCCGTGGACGACGAATGTCGGGGGATTGTCGCCGCCTGGATGCGCGAAGCGCAGCTTGGCGACGTGGCCGCGGACCACCGGCGGCGGATTGCTCTCGTAGGCGATCTCGAGCGCACGCGTGGTCTCGGCAGTGCTGAACTGGCGCGTCGTCGATGCGTGCGCGCGATGGATCGCCTTGAACAGCTCGCGCAGCCCGGACCCGTGCAGTGCGCTGATCCGCACCGCTTCCGCCCAAGTCACGAACGCCAGCTTGCGCGACAGCAGCGCCTCGGCCTGCGCGCGCTGGTAGGTGCCGACGTCGTCCCACTTGTTGACCGCCACCACCAGCGCGCGCCCGGCGTCGAGCACCGCGCCGAGCACGCTCGCATCTTGCTCGGTAACGCCCTCGGTGGCGTCGAGCATGATCACCGCGACCTGGCACTGCTCGATCGCCTGCAGCGTCTTGATGATGGAAAACGTCTCGACCGCCTGCTCCACGCGCGCCCTGCGGCGGATACCGGCGGTGTCGACCAGCCGGTACTTGCGGCCATCGCGCTCGAGGTCGACGGCGATGGCATCGCGGGTGGTGCCGGCGATCTCCGAGGCGATCATCCGCTCCTCGCCGAGGATGCGGTTGACCAGCGTCGACTTGCCGACATTGGGACGCCCGACGAACGCGATGCGGATCCGCTCGGGATCCTCGTCGAGCGGCTGGCCGTTGCGCGCCGCGGCTTCTTCCGCGGTGGGCAGCCGGGCCAGCACCTCCGCCAGCAGCTCATCGATGCCATGCCGGTGCGCCGACGACACCGCGAACACGTCGGCGAAGCCATAGCGCGAGAAGTCGTTGAGCGCCTCGCGGGCATCGAGGCCATCGGTCTTGTTGACCACCAGAAACGTCGGCCGCGCCGCCTTGCGCAGCCAGCGCAGGATGTCGTCGTCGAGCGCGGACGCCCCCTCGCGCCCATCGACCACGAACAGCACGAGGTCTGCCTCCTCCGCCGCTGCGCGCGCCTGGCGCGCGGTCGCGCCTGCCAGCCCGCCGCTCTCGAGGTGGATGTTCTCGCCGGAAATGCCGCCGGTATCCACCAGCACGAACGGGCGCTCGGGCTCGAGCCTGCAGACCCCGTAGTTGCGGTCGCGGGTCACGCCCGGCTCGTCGTGCACCAGCGCGTCACGCGTGCGCGTCAACGCGTTGAAGAGCGTCGACTTGCCGACGTTGGGACGACCTACCAGGGCAACCAGGGGCAACATGCGGGGACGGCTTGAAGGGAGGTGGGATCCAGCGGAGATGCAAGGCGCCAGGCGGCAAGACTAGCCGGGGCGCCCGGTGCGACGCGCGGCGGTGATGCTCAGGGCGCCAGGCGCCACGCGCTGATGTCGCCATTGACGTTCTGCACCAGCAGGATGCCGTCAACGACGATGGGCGCTGCGCGCACGGCGGCACGTCCGGCGCGCTCGCGCGCGACGAATTCGCCGTCCGACAGGCGCATCCAGTGCAGGTAGCCGGCAAAATCACCCACCACCGCGTAGTCGCCGTGGATCGCGGCGGAGCCCGGCCCGCGGCGCGCGAGTCCCGGCTGCTGCCAGTAGGCGGTGCCGCTGAGCTTGTCGAGGCCCCACACGGTTCCGTTGTTGTCAGCCACCACCAGGCGATCGGGAGCCAGACCGACGCGGCCGGAGCCGCCGTTGTCGCTCGACCACAGCGTGCGGCCGCTGGGGCCCTCGATCGCGACCGTCCTGCCCTTGTAGCTGGAGGCGAAGAGCGTGGCGCCGTCCAGTACCGGGGTGCCGTCCACGTCGGCCATGCGGTCGAGGTCGGTGCGGCCATCCGGTGCGGCCACCACCTGTTCCCACAGCGGGCGGCCATCGGCGACGGCCAGCGCGGCGACCGTGCCGTCGTCATTGCCGACGAACACGAAGCCTGGCCCGAGCACCGGTGAATCGTTACCGCGTACGCTCAGCGGTGGAAGGTCGCGATTCCAGAACCACCGGCGCGCGCCGGTGGCGACGTCGAACGCGGTGACGCGTCCATCGTTGGAGCGCACGAAGACCATGCCCTGGCCAATCACGGGCGCCGAGATCACTTCGTTGCCGACCTTCGCCGTCCAGCGCTCCGCGCCGGTGGCCGCGTCGAGGGCGACGATCTCGCCATCGAGACTGCCCGCGACCACCAGGCCATCGCCGACGCCGGGGCCGCCCGCCAACCGCAGCCTGGAGTCATGCCGCCACAGCACGGCGCCGGTCTGCAGGTCGAAGGCGCGGACACCACCGGCCACGGCGGCCGCGTAGACCCGGCCATCCGCCACCGCGGGACCCTGCCGCGCTCCCAGCCGAGCCTCGCCCTTGCCGGCGCTCGCGGTCCACAGGCGCGATACCTGCGCCCCCGGGGTGAACGCCACGAGCTCGGCGGGTTTGGTAGGCGCCCCGTCATCCTTGCTACCGAACCATCCGCGCACCGTCGTGCAGCCGGTTGCCGCGCCAAGCAGCACCAGGACGACGGCGAGTCGGGCGGGGCGGAACAAGCGCGCGGTTATCAGGGGGGACATGATCAATTGAGTACCTCAGTGCTTGGCGGCTTGCCGCCGGCATCGGTGAGTTTGATTTCAAGCAGTCGGCGCTGTGGCGCCGCAAGGTCCAGGCGCGCCAATGCGTCGGCATAGGCGCCGCGCGCGGCAACAGCTTCGCCCAGCGCAGCGAACGCGTCTCCACGCGCCTCGAGCGCGACCGGATCCGTGGCCCCGTCCAGCAGCGAGACAGCTTCCTGCCCCTTACCGGCATCGGTCAGCAGGCGCGCAAGGCGCTGGTCGACGACCTGCCGCAGCGCAGCGTCTGCAACCGATACCTGGCGCAGGGTCGCGATAGCCGCGTCGCGCTCACCGGCCTCCAGCTGCGCCTTGGCGAGGTCCAATGCGGCCAACGCAGCAAGGGTGCCGGTGCGCAGCGCCGCGGCCTGAGTCGCGGCCCGCTCGACGTCACCTGCCGCAAGGGTCCGCTGAATCTCGGCGTAGCTGTCGCTGGCCGCGGCGCGCTGCCCCTGCTGGTGCGACTGCCAATAGCGCCAGCCACCGATCAGCGCCAGGCCGAGCGCGACGCCGCCGATCAGCCCGAGTGCATTGCGGCGCAGCCAGTCGCGGACGCGCTCGCCCTGCTCATGTTCGTCCAGCAGCTCGTCTATCGCCATGTGTCGATTGCCATGCAGTTGCGGGTCCGGGCCATGCCGGTCCTGTCATGTTGGGAATTGATCGACCCCGGACGGCATACCGGGTTCCCGGCGCTGCCGGCCCAGGGTGGCCAGGCCGCCGCCGCGGTCAGCGCGCAGGCGCCGAGGGCGAGCCGTCGGAGGATACCGCAAAGCGCGCGACATTGGCTCGCAGGAATGGTGTCAGGTCCTGCACCTGGCCACGGTAACGCACCTCGACCGCCGCGCCGTTGCCCAACACCAGCCGACCCACCTCGCCAGCGGCATAGGCGCGCCTGTCGCCTGCGCGGAGCAGCGACTCTTCCAGCATGCGACCGTCTGGCGCGACCACCTGCACCCAGGCATCCTCGCGCAGCAGCAGCGACAGCGCCGGTGCCTCCTGCCGCTGGGTCACGGGTGCCATCGACGCGACTACGACCGGCTCCCGCCTCGCCGCCGCCGGCACCGGGCCGCTGCTGGCGGCGCCCGGCGGCACGTCGAGTGCGATCGCGTCGTGCTCCTGGATGCCAAGGTGTGGGCGCGTGGCCAGCCAGACCGGCACCGCGATCGCCGCGGTGATCACCACGTAGACCATCCGCCGCGCCACCTGTTCGGCCAGTCTCTGCATCGGTGGTACGAAGCTCCGCGGCTCCAGCCGGGCGGGCTCGATCGGCGCCACGCCCTGGGTGAATCCCATCAGATCGACGGGTACGCCCACCAAGCGCGCGTAGCTGCGCAGCTGGCCGCGCACGAAGACCGTGGCGCCGAGCCGCGTCCAGTCCTCGGCCTCGAGCGACTCCACGACGCGGGCCGACATCTTCAGCCGCGTAGCCACGTCCTCTACACCCAGGCCAGCCGCCAGCCGGGCCTGCCTGAGGCGCTCGCCGAAGCCGTGGTCGATGTCGGTACGGGCGCGCGGATGCGAGATCATGGCTGGACAGGGGTCCCCGGTTGGACGGTGGAAGCCTGCGGAAACTCTGCCCGCAGGCGTTGAACATAGCGCGCGGCAGCCGCGGTGTCGCCAAGCGCCTGCTCGATCCGTGATGCCATCTGCAAGCTGGCAGGCGTCGCGGGAGCCGCGGAGAGCCGGCGCTCAGAGAACGCACGCGCCTCCATCAGCTTCTGCTGCCGGAACTGCTCAGCCGCCATCGCCCCCAGGGCGACGTCATCGTCGGGGTCGATCGACAGCGCTGCTCGCAGATCGCGTTCGACCCTGCCGAACTGGCCAGCCTGCGCCGCGCAGGCGCCGACATTGGCGAGCGCCGACGACGGCTGGGCATAGGTCCGGTCCGCCAGCGCGCGGTCGAACCATGCCAGTGACTCGGCGGCGCGATCGCTGCCGCACAGCCAGGCGCCGTAATTGTTGGCCATGGCCCCATCATTGGGTGCGAGCGCGGCCGCACGCGCGAAGTGCTTCCCCGCCTCCGCCGACCGGCTGTTGCGGTCAGCCACGACCGCCAGGATCGTATGTGCGGTTGTCGACTCCCGATCGAGCTTCAGCGCCGCCTCCGCGAGTTTCCGGGCCTCGGCCAGATCGCCGGCCCTCAAGCTTTGTTCAGCGCGCGCCTCGAGGCTGGCAGCAGTCGCCGCCGGACGCCGCCGTGATTCGTCGCGGAAAGTGTATTCGGGCGCAACCCGTTCCGAGCTGCCGCGCTTCGTGTTCGGCTTCACAAACGTCAGTCGCGAGCATGCGCCGCACAGTACGGCTACCGCGATCGCGAGAGCCATCGTCTCACGCAGCCGCATCGACGCCCTCCCCGTTCAGGCCCTGCCGCGCCAGCTCCTTGCGAAATTCCGCCTGGCGGCGGGTGCGGTCGACGACCTGGCCCTTGAGCTGGCCACAGGCCGCGTCGATGTCGTCGCCGCGCGTCCGCCGGACCATCGTCAGCACCTTCGCGTCGAGGAGGATCTTCTGGAAGGCGCGGATCTCGTCGTCGCCCGAGCGCTCAAAGCGCGTGCCCGGGAACGGATTGAACGGGATCAGGTTGACCTTGGCGGCATCGTTCATCTGCACCGCCCGATCAAACTGCCGCATCAGTCGGGCCAGCTCACGCGCGTGTTCGGGCTGGTCGTTGACGCCCTTCATCAGCGTGTATTCGAACGTGATCGACGCCCGGGGCTTGCGCAGCACGTAGCGCTCGCAGGCCGCCATTAGCTCGGCGATCGGGTACTTCTTGTTGAGCGGCACCAGCTCGGTCCGCAGGGGGTCGTTGGCTGCATGCAGCGAGACCGCCAGCGATACGTCGCTGTCCTCGCCGAGACGGTCGATCATCGGCACCATGCCGGCGGTCGACAGCGTGACGCGCTTGTTGGCCAGTCCGTAGCCGAGGTCGTCGCGCATCACGCTCATCGCGCGGACGACGTTGTCGTAGTTCATCAGCGGCTCTCCCATCCCCATCATCACCACGTTGGTCAGCTTGCGCTGCCGGTGGGGGACATTGCCCAGGTGCCGGGCCGCAACCCACACCTGGCCGATGATCTCGGCGGTGCTGAGGTTGCGGTTGAAACCCTGGGTCGCCGTGGAGCAGAACTGGCAGTTCAGCGCGCAGCCGACCTGTGAAGACACGCACAACGTGCCGCGGCTTTTGTCGGGGATGAACACCGCCTCGATCGCGTTGCGGCCGTCCATGCCGAGCAGCCACTTGTGCGTGCCGTCCGTGGACGGCCTCTCGAACTGCACGACAGGTACGCACACTTCCGCGTGCTGTTGCAGTTTGGCCCGCAGCGCCTTGCCGAGATCCGTCATGTCGTCGAAGTCGGTGACGTGGCGATGATGGATCCACTTCATCACCTGGTGCGCGCGGTAGCGCTTCTCACCGAGGGTATCGGCGAAGAAATCCTCCAGCCCGACGCGGTCGAGCTCGAGCAGGTTCTGCAGTTTGGCGGTCGCGGTGCTCACATCGCTCAACGGGAGTAGACGTCCGTCGCGGGAAAGAAATACGCGATCTCGGTGGCCGCGGTGTCGGCGGCGTCGGAGCCGTGCGCGGCGTTGGCGTCGATCGAGTCTGCGAAGTCGGCGCGGATGGTGCCGGCGTCGGCGTCCTTCGGGTTGGTCGCACCCATCAGCTCGCGGTTGCGCAGCACCGCGCCCTCGCCCTCCAGGACCTGGATCATCACCGGGCCTGACGCCATGAACTCGACCAGCGCCGAGAAGAACGGACGCTCGCGGTGAACGGCGTAGAAGCCCTCGGCCTCGGCGCGCGACAGGTGCTTCATGCGCGCAGCAACGACCTTGAGTCCGGCTTTCTCGAAGCGTGAATAGATATCACCGACCACGTTCTTGGCGACGGCGTCGGGCTTGATGATCGAAAGGGTGCGCTCCAGCGCCATGGGAAATCTCCGGTTTGGCGGGCCCACGAGCATTCGCAGGCCCAGACACTAACATGGAAAAACCCACGGCGGGGCGCGGGTTTAGCCGATATGGCTCGCGTAATTCTACCGGATTGGCGACGCGCTCTGCACGTCCCTGCGCGTCGGTTTACCGGGTTTGACCCGGTGCCCGGGGGCGCCTATTCTCCAAACAAGCGTTTGATTCAGGGCGGTGACCGTGATGGCCAGCACACAATTCTCCACCAAGGACCGGATTCTCGGTGCCGCCGAGGAGTTGTTTGCCCTCAATGGCTTCGGCGGGACATCGCTGCGACAGGTCACCACGCGCGCCGATGTCAACATCGCTGCGGTCAACTACCACTTCGGCAGCAAGGAAAACCTGGTCAACGAGGTCTTCCGTCGGCGCATGGACGACATGAGCGCGACGCGTCTGTCGCGCTTGGCGCAGGCGCGGTCCACCGCGCCTGGCGAACTCGAGCCGGTACTCGCGGCCTTCGTCGAGCCGGCGCTGGCGCTGGCGCAGGATCGCAACGGCGGGGGCGCCTTCATCCGGGTCATCGCCCGAGCCTATGCCGAGAAGAACGACGGCCTCCGCCAGTTCCTCTCGGAGCAGTACGGCCACGTGCTGCGCGAATTCGCACGTGCCATCGCCGACTGCGTGCCGGGCTTGAGCAAGGAGCAGTTGTACTGGCGGCTCGACTACCTTGCCGGGGCCCTGACGTATGCCATGGCCGACTTCGGCCTGATCAAGCGGCCCGCCGGGACCACCGAGGCCGCCCACCGCGCCCGGGCCGCGCGCGAACTGATCCAGTTTGCCGCAGCCGGGTTCAAGGCATGACGAACGCCCCGGACTCCATCCAAAGACTCCGTTCCACGACAAGGGATCGCAAATGACTCAGAAACTCCTGGTTCGACGCGCCGCTGTGCTTGGCGCCGGCGTCATGGGCGCGCAGATCGCCGCGCACCTGACCAACGCCGGTGTCGACACCGTCCTGTTTGACCTCCCGGCCAAGGAGGGCGACCCCAACGGCGTGGTGCTGAAGGCAATCGCCAACCTCGGCAAGCTCAGTCCCGCCCCGCTGGCAAGCCGCTCGCTCGCCGAGGCGATCACGCCTGCAAATTATGAGCTGAGCCTGTCAAAGCTCCGCGACTGCGACCTCATCATCGAGGCGATCGCCGAGCGCATGGACTGGAAGCAGGAGCTGTACCAGAAGATCGCACCGTTCGTCTCCGGTACCGCTGTCCTGGCCAGCAACACCTCCGGCCTCGGCATCAACAAGCTCGCCGATGTGCTGCCGGAGCAGCTGCGCAGCCGCTTCTGCGGCGTCCATTTCTTCAATCCGCCGCGCTACATGCACCTGGCGGAACTGATCCCGGCGCGGACCACCGATCGCGCCGTGCTCGAGGGCCTTGAAGCATTCCTCACCACCACGCTGGGCAAGGGCGTGGTCTACGCCAAGGACACGCCGAACTTCATCGGCAATCGCATCGGGGTGTTCTCGATCCTCGCGACGATGCACCACACCACCGACCATGGGCTCGGGTTCGACGAAGTCGACGCGCTGACCGGACCGCTGGCGGGTCGCCCCAAGTCCGCGACCTACCGCACGTCGGACGTCGTCGGGCTGGACACGATGGCCCACGTCATCAAGACAATGGCGGACACGCTCCCCGACGACCCTTGGCATGCATACTTCCAGTCGCCGAAATGGCTCGATGCCCTGATCGCGAAGGGGGCGCTGGGGCAGAAAACCGACGCCGGGATCTACCGCAAGGCCGGTCGCGACATCGTGGTGCTCGATCCCGGCAAGCAGGACTACCGGCCGGCGGATCGCGTCGCCGCGCCGGAAGTGGTCGAGATCCTCAGGCTGACGTCGCCCGCCGAGAAGTTCGCCCGGCTACGCGCGAGCGAGCATCCGCAGGCGAAGTTCCTCTGGGCGATGTTCCGCGACCTGTTCCACTACAGCGCCTATCACCTGGCGGACATCGCCGAGACCGCGCGCGACGTGGACCTCGCGATCCGTTGGGGTTACGGCTGGTCGCTGGGACCGTTCGAGACCTGGCAGGCCGCCGGTTGGCAACAGGTGGCGCAGTGGATCGCGGACGACATTGTCGCCGGCAAAGCGATGAGCACCGCGCCGCTGCCGGACTGGGTGTTCGATGGCCGCGAGGGCGTGCACGCCGTGGAGGGCAGCTACAGCCCGGCCAGAAACGCCAGGCTGCCGCGGTCGTCGCTTGCGGTGTACCGGCGCCAGCGGTTCCCCGACCCGCTGATGGCGGAGGCCGCAGCACCGGGCGACACCGTGTATGAAAACGACGGGGTGCGGATGTGGAGCGACGGCGACGACGTCGCTGTGGTCTCGTTCAAGACCAAGTTGCACACCGTGTCGGATCACGTCCTCGATGGGCTCCAGGAGGCCATCGGCCGTGCGGAGCGCGACTTCGCCGGTCTGGTGATCTGGCAGCCGAAGGAGCCCTTCTCGGCTGGCGCCGACCTGGCTGGCGCGCTGGGACTGCTGCAGTCGGGCGACGTCGCCGGTTTCGAGGCGATGGTCGAGAACTTCCAGGCCACCAGCCAGCGGATCAAGTACGCGCTGGTCCCGGTCGTCTCAGCGGTTCGCGGCATGGCGCTGGGGGGCGGCTGCGAATTCCAGATGCACAGCGCGAAGACCGTCCTCGGGCTCGAAAGCTACGTCGGCCTCGTCGAGGCTGGCGTCGGGCTGCTGCCCGCGGGTGGTGGCCTGAAGGAGATCGCGGTGCGCGCGGCGCACGCCGCGGGTCCGCAGGGCGACGTCTTCGCAGAGCTGAAGCGCAGGTTTGAAACCGTCGCAATGGGGAAGGTGTCGACGTCCGCGCGCGAGGCGCAGGAGCTCGGCCTCGCCCGGCAGACCGACCGCATCGTCTTCCACGCCCACGAACTGCTGCACGTTGCGCGCCGCGAAGCGCTCGCCCTGGCGGATGCCGGCTACCGTCCGCCGTTGCCTGCGCGTCGCATCGCCGTCGCCGGCGACATCGGCATCGCGACCTTCAAGATGATGCTGGTCAACATGCTGGAAGGCCGCTTCATCAGCGAGTACGACTACGAGATCGCCACCCGCATCGCCACCGTGCTGTGCGGCGGTGACGTGGACCGCGGCGCGCTGGTGGACGAGGACTGGCTGCTCCGGCTGGAGCGCCAGCATTTCGTCGAACTTGCGCAGCAGCCCAGGACCCAGGAACGCATCGCGCACATGCTCAATACCGGCAAACCGCTGCGCAACTAGTCGCCGCGCGCGCCTCCCGCCAGCGCTCCCAGCCCCCACTTTCCCAGGAATCCCAAGATGACCCGTCAAATCCAGGACGCCTACATCGTCGCTGCCACCCGCACCCCGGTTGGCAAGGCGCCGAAGGGCGTCTTCCGCAATACCCGGCCCGACGACATGCTTGCCCACGTGCTGAAGGCCGTCGTCGCACAGGCGCCCGGTATCGACCAGTCGCGCATCGACGACGCCATCATCGGCTGCGCCATGCCGGAGGGCGAGCAGGGCATGAACGTGGCGCGCATCGGCGTGCTGTTGGCCGGCTTGCCCGACACTGTCGCGGCGCAGACCATCAACCGTTTCTGCTCTTCCGGCCTGCAGGCCGTGGCGCTGGCCGCGGATCAGATCCGGCTCGGCAATGCCGACCTGGTGCTCGCAGGCGGCACCGAATCGATGTCGATGGTGCCAATGATGGGCAACAAGGTGGCGATGTCGCCGGCGGTCTTCCGCGACGAGCATGTCGCGATCGCCTATGGGATGGGCATCACCGCAGAGAAGGTCGCCGAGGAGTGGAAGGTCTCGCGGGAAGACCAGGATGCGTTCGCGCTGGCGTCGCACCAGAAGGCACTCGCGGCGATCAAGGACGGCGCTTTCCAGGAGGAAATCACCCCCTATGACGTGATCACCCGGCAGCCGGACCTGGGGACCGGATCGGTCACCCAGCGGCGGCAGCGCGTCGAAAACGACGAAGGTCCCCGGCCAGACACCTCCGCGGAGGGCCTGGCGAAGCTGCGGCCGGTGTTCCGGAATGACCAGTTCGGGGGCAGCGTGACGGCCGGCAATTCATCGCAGATGAGCGACGGCGCGGGTGCCGTGCTGCTGGCCTCGGCACAGGCGATCCAGGACTATGGGCTGACGCCGCTGGCGCGCTTCGTATCGTTCTCGGTCGCGGGCGTGCGTCCCGAGGTGATGGGCATCGGCCCGATCGCCGCGATTCCCAAGGCACTCAAGCAGGCCGGGTTGTCTATTTCGGACATCGACTGGATCGAGCTCAACGAGGCGTTTGCTGCCCAGGCCCTTGCCGTGATCCGCGATACCGGGCTGGATCCCGCCAAGGTCAACCCGCTGGGAGGCGCCATCGCGCTCGGCCACCCGCTGGGTGCCACCGGCGCCATCCGGGTGGCGACGATCGTCCACGGGATGCGCAGGCGGCAACTGAAGTACGGCCTGGTGACGATGTGTATCGGCACCGGCATGGGTGCCGCCGGCATCATCGAGGCGCTCTGACGGTCGGACCGCGACGCGAGGCTTGCGGTCCGCGGTCGTGATGGCCGTCCGGCTGCCGAGGTGATCCTCGCCCGGCCGCGTTGCCGATCGCTGCCATCTACCGCAGCTGTCCCGCGAGCGTCCCGCGGTTTCCCCCGCCCGGCTGTTGCGGACCAGAGCTGCGCGGCCGCGGCGCCCACCCAGAGCAGATGGTCACTGAGCCCCGGCGTGCCTCAACGACCGCGACCGTAGATCTGCACGCCGGTCGTCCCGTCCGGGTTCGCGCGGCGAGAGACGAGCGAACTGGGGAGACTGCTGCCGACGCTCGACATGTAGATCAGGATCCAGTCCTCGGCATCGCCATTGGATGCAAAGCTGCCGTCGACGCGACACATGCTGCTCTTGCAGTCGATCGCGAGCGAACGCGGCGACACGCCAGCCGTGGCGAACGCCTCCTGCTGCGTGAACGATGTCAGCTCTGCTTCCTTCTGCGGCGCCCAGGCCGGATCCACCGACTCTTGCTCGAAGCGGGCCGTCGCCTCCTCCCGTGCCTTCGTGGTCCGAGCGACGTGCGCGTCACGCATGGTCGCGCGCCGATCGAGCGAAGCCTGGACCTGGCCGGGGGTCATTGGGCCAGCCCCCACCCTTGGCGGCGCTCGCGATGCCGGGGGCGCCGATGCCTGGTGAGCCGAAGTCGGCACCTCTGCAGTGACGCCGGCGTCCTGCGCTTCAGACCCGGGCGCGTCGCGCCTGGCGACGAAGGTGACGGTGGCGACGGCGATGATGACCACCGCGGCGACTATCAGGGGCATCTTGCTAGCGGCCATCGTGGTGTACCTGGGCATGGAAGACCCCTATTGTCGCCGAGGGCGCACGGGGGCGGAACCCCGTGCCCCGGCACCTGCCGATCGCGCCGCTCCTAGTCGTCGCTGACCACGTAGCCGACGTAGGTGTCGTTGATGCCGACGCCCGGCGGGATGTTGCAGCTCATCGAGACCAGCGGGTAATAGCCGACGTTGCCGTTGTCCGCGATCGTGAAGAGCAGCTGCGTCTGCAGCTCACCGCCCGGCGCGACGGTCACGGATTTGGATACGAACTGGTTGCCGACGTTGGTGCTGTGGCCGGCTACCCCGGTGCAGGTGACAGTCCGCGCCACCGTGGCGAAATTGGTGAAGTAGGCGCCAAAGTAGCTCACCGCCGCCTGGTTGGCGCTGTCGTACTGGGTCAGAAAGGAGCACGTCACGAACGAGTTGGCGCTGCCCTCGTTCTGGACCGCGAGTGGACGCTTGCGGATCGAGCCTTCGAAGTTCGGCAGCGCTCCCTGGCAGATGGCAGTCGCGTTGCCGGACACCTCGACGTTCTTGTTGACCGCCAGCGTCGGGGCGGAGGGCAGCAGGGCTGCGGCGGTGAGCGCGGTGACGGCGAACGTTCGGATGGACATGCGGGAGATCCTGCAAGAGGGAGGGGCGGTGTCCCGCGATCATGTGCCGGGATGGAGTCCGCAAACAAGATGCATGTTGCAGATCGACCACGGCACGCAACAAAAAGGGCGCCAGTCACCCGGCGCCCTTGATCACATCCCTGAACCGGAAGGCTCAGGCGTCGTCGGCCAGCCACCAGATGTAGGTGTCGTTGATGCCCGCGCCCGCGGGCAGGTTGCAGCTGATCGAGATAAGCCCGCTGGACAGTCCGTCGACCGGGAAATCCTCGTCTTCCCAGAACAGGTTGCCCTGGGTGTTCGGCGCGATCGTGACCGTCTGCGAGAAGAACTCGTTGTCACCGGTATCGAAGCCGGTCACTGCGGAGCAGGTCACGTCGAGCGGTGCACTGGAGCGGTTGCTGAAATAGGTGTCGAGCAGCACCGGGGCATTGCCCTCGGCGTCAATGATGTCGTATTCGAAGCCACAGCTGACGAACGTCGCCGAGGAACCTTCGTTGGTGACCGCGAGCGGCCGCTTGCGGATCGCGGTCTCGAACACCGGAAGGGCGCCCTGGCAGCGCGCAACGGGGTTGGAGCCGTTGCCGTGCGCCTCGATGGCGGCGGACGAAGGCAGGCTGTACGCCGAGGCGACAGCAACAGTCAAGATGGCAAAACCGGTGGCAAGCTTCATGGAATGACTCTCTCCCTGGAGATGATGAGTTGGCTGGGGCAGCGGCGCGAAGACGGTGGTGACTTCCCGCTCGGGCCCGAATATAGCATCAGTGAAGTGACGGAATACTACCCGCTGGGACGCCACCGCTTTGACGCCCTCGCCGTGCGGCGCGCGCCACCGCGAGCGGGACACGGCGGACTAATCGGCGTCGACCACCCCCAGCTCGTCGAGCGCATTCTGCATCAGCCTGCTTGCGGCCTCGCTCAATTTCTCGTGGTCGAGCGCATACCGGATGGTGGCCTCGATCAACCCGAGGTGCGTTCCGCAGTCGAATCGGGTCCCACGGAACCGGTATGCCAGCACTTCCTGTTCGGTCAACAGCGCCGAGATCGCATCCGTCAGCTGGATCTCTCCGCCCGCGCCGGGGCGGGTTGCCTCGAGCAGCGGGAAGATCCGCGGCGACAGGACGTAGCGTCCGACCACGGCGAGCGTGCTGGGCGCTTCCTCGGGCGCCGGCTTCTCGACGATCGAGGTCACCCGCCCCTGACGCTCGTCGAACGACTCGACCGCTACGATGCCGTAACTGGACGTCTTCTCGCGCGATACGCTCTGGGTCGCGAGCACGCTGGCGCCGCTGCGTTCGGCTACGTCGGCCATCTGGCTGAGCGCACCGGGACCCCGGTTCCAGATGACGTCATCGGGCAGCAGCACGGCGAACGGCTCATCGCCGATGACGGGTTTGGCACACAGCACGGCATGCCCGAGCCCGAGCGCCTCGGCCTGGGTCACGAACACTGCGCGCACCCCTTTCGGCAGGACGTTGCGAATCAGTTCGAGCTGCTCCAGCTTTCCCGCCTGCTCGAGCTTCTGTTCGAGCTCGTAGGCCTTGTCGAAATAATCGGCGACCGCATGCTTGTAGCGATTGGTGACGAACACGAGGGTGTCGCACCCCGCCTCGATGGCTTCGTCCACCGCATACTGGATCAACGGCCGATCGATGATCGGCAGCATCTCCTTCGGCACCGTCTTCGTCGCCGGGAGGAATCGCGTGCCGAGACCGGCAACCGGGAAAACGGCCTTGCGGATCCGGTGATTCATCAGGTCCTCCGTGAGAGGCGCGCGGGAAAGGCGACCACGGTCGCCACGCGCTGGGAATCGTCGGGTACAGCGCCATCGCCTGCGGGCGCGAATTCGGGCACCGAATCACGCAGCAGAAACGCCAGCGCAGTCAGGTCATAGGTCGCCACGGCCTCCACCATGCGGTCGGTGGCCTGGTCGATGCGGTCAGCCGATACCTCACGCGCCTCGGCCTGCAGGATCTTAGGGTGCGACGTGGGGCGATAGCGCTCCTCGGCGTGGAACAGCGTCTCGTGGAGCTTCTCGCCGGCGCGCAGGCCGGTGTAGACGATCGCGACATCCCTCCCCGGCTGCTTGCCCGCCAGACGCACCATCTGCTCGGCCAACAGGCGGATGGACACCGGCTCGCCCATGTCCAGCGTATAGACCGCCTGGTGCGAGCCGATCGAGACCGCCTGCAGGATGAGCTGGCAGGCCTCCGGGATGGTCATGAAGTAACGCGTGACCTCAGGGTCGGTCACGGTCACCGGCCCGCCCAGCCGGATCTGCTCGCGGAACAGTGGCACCACGCTCCCGGCGGAGTCCAGCACGTTGCCGAAGCGCACCGTGACGAACCGCGTCCCGGTCTGGCCCGTCAGTGACTGGCACACCATTTCGGCAAGCCGCTTGGTGGCTCCGAGGACGTTGACGGGGTCGACCGCCTTGTCCGTGGAGATCAACACGAAGGTGCCGACGCCCGCGCGCAGCGACTCCTTGGCGACCATGCGCGTGGCGAGGACGTTGTTGCGCACCGCCTCGCGCAGCTGTGTCTCCAGAACCGGAACCTGCTTGTAGGCCGCGGCGTGAAAGACGGCCTCCGGGCTGGACAGCTCCAGCGCATAGCGGATGACGGCGGGATCCCCGCAGTCACCCAGGACCGGGACGCACTGGGTCTGCGGGAAGTCCCGGCGAAGCTCGGCTTCCATCGTCGCCAGTGCGAGCTCGTCGATCTCGATCAGCGTGATGCTTCGCGCCCCGTGTCGCGCGCACTGTCGACACAGCTCCGCGCCGATCGAGCCTCCTGCACCTGTGACCAGAACGCTACGGCCACCGAGCCAGCCGCGGATCGCCTTCCAGTCGGGCATCACCGGCTTGCGTCCCAGCAGGTCCTCGATCGCGACCTCCTTGAGCTCGCCGGGTAGCGACCGGCCTTCGAGCAGGTCGTTCAGTCGTGGAACGGTCCGGAACGGGATCCCCGTCTCCTCGCACAGTGCCACGATCCGCCGCATGGCCGTGGCGTCGAGCGACGGCATCGCGATCACCAGCAGCCTGGCCGCGGTCTCGGGCGCGATCCTGGCTACTTCGTCGACGCGTCCCAGCACCGGCAGGCCCTGCAGGTGGCTGCCGCGGAGGCTGATCGCGTCATCAAGGAAGCCCACGGGCTGGTAGGCGCCGGCGCGACGGAGGTCGCGCACCAGGGTTTCGCCGGCCTGCCCTGCCCCAAGGATCAGCACCCGCAGCGCGGCCTTGTCGGTCTGCATCAGCCCCTGGTCCTTCCATGCCCGGTACAGCAGCCGAGGCATGCCAAGCAGCGCGGCCAGCACCACGGGGTAGAGCACCATCACCGTCCGGGGCACCTGGTCGGCGCGATCGAAGAACAGAAACAGGACCGGCAGGATTGCGAGGAAGCCGAAGACGCTCGCCTTCATGATGTTGACGAGGTCCGGGATGCTGGCAAAGCGCCATACCCCCCGGTACAGCCCCACCTTCCAGAAGATCAGGCCCTGGACCGCGAGGATCAGGGCGATCTCCGTCGACCACGTCGGGGTGGATGCCGCCCCGCCGATGATCGAATAGCGGAAGTAGTGCAGGCCATACCAGCACAGCCACACCATCATCAGATCGTGGGCGACGATCGCGGCCCGCGGCAGGCCGATGGTGACTCGATCCCCGAACGTCGTCACTTGGATGGTCCTTCAGCAGTCAATCCGGCGGTCCTTCCCGATTGCACCCAGGCCCAAGCGATGACGAGGCCGAGAAGGACGCCGCCGAACGCGGCGATCCGCACGCCTGCGACGCTGTCCGCTACCGACATGCCCACAACGACCGCCATGACGCTGGCGACACCATACGCGATGGTCACCGGCACGTGCAGCCTCCACCTTGCCGCGAGCTTCTGATAGGCATGTCCGACGTGCGGCGTCCACCACCGCTCGCCACGGACGATGCGCCCTGCAAGTGTCAACGTCGCGTCAACCATGAAGACCGCGATCGGCAGCAGCACAAGGGCGGTCGCGGGGACCCCATCACCCGCCGCGTCCTGCTGCAGCCATGCCATCGCGAGCAGGACCGCGATCCCCATGCCAATGGCACCACTGCCGACGTCGCCCAGGAACAGCCGCGCCTTCGGCAGGTTCAGCGGCAGGAACCCGATGCAGGCGCCTGCAAGCGCCACCCCGAGCAGCACGGATGTGGCCGACCCACCCAATGCGCCCAGCGTCAGCGCGGCAATCACGCCTTGGGTCGCGGCCAGGCCATCGATCCCGTCCATGAAATTCCAGACGTTGACCAGCACCATCACCGCGAGGGCGGTGACCAGCGCGACCGGCACGCTGCGGGTCGCGGCCCAGAAGCCCAGCCCCGCGATAGCCGCACCGACCAGCTGCGCCACGAGCCTCGTCGACACTCGCAGCGGGCGCTGGTCGTCGCTCCAGCCGATGCCGGCAACGCACAGCATGGACCCGGCGAGGGCGGCGGCGAGACGGGCATCGGCGCCGGGTAGCAGCACGAGCCAGCCGCAGGCCAGCAGCCAGGATGCCGCGATCCCGATTCCGCCCCCGCGCGGCGTCGGCACGGCATGGCTCCGGCGCTCTCCTGGCTGGTCGAGCAGATCATGGCGCAATGCATGCCCTCGCGCGAGCTGCGCGCCGACCAGCGAAACCACTGCATGCACGGTGCACCAGACCACCAGATGCCAGATCGCAGCCACGTCAAACGACGGCGTAGTTGAGCAGCGGCTTGATCGAACCCCATTCCTTGCAGCTGGGGCAGTGCCAGTGGTGGCTGCGCGCGCCGAACCCGCAGCGGTTGCAGCGATAGCTGGGATTGCGTACCAGCAGCTGGTCGGTGATGTGCCGGAGCTCGCGCAGCGTCGCGGTCGGATCCACCCCGTCGGCGAGGGTGAGGTCGATCAGGGCCGCTTCGCCACGGACCGAAGGGCGATCCTTGAGCTGCTGGGCAAGGTACGTCCGGGCGCTCGCGACGCCTTCGTCAGCTTCCACAAGCCGCGTCAACGCGAGCACCGGAGCCACGCCGCGGTAGTGCTCGCTCATCTCGGTCAGGAAAGCGCGCGCCCCGGGCCTGTCTCCGACCCGCGCATAGGCCTCCAGCAACGGTGGCAACAGTTCCGGCAGGTAGTCGGTGTCATGGCGCGCGGCGCGTTCAAATGCGCGGATCGCGGCGACGTCGTTGCCGCCTTCCAGCTCCAGCCTGCCCTCCAGCATCCCGGCGCGGACCGAGGTCGAGTCCGCGGCATACGCACGGGCCACCGCCTCGCGCGCCGCGCGGGTGTCGCCCGCGGACCGCAGCCGGTCGGCCAGCTCGCACTCGAACTGCCCGATCAGCCTGCCCATCGGCTCGCCAGTCGCGGCCTCGAAACGGGTCGCGTTCTCGATCGCCTTGGGCCAGTCGCGCTCCGCCTGGTAGATGCCGATCAGGTGCTTCAACGCCTGCGGCGCGCGCTGGTCGATGCGCGCGAGGTCGGTGAACACGGTCTCGGCGCGGTCGAGCAGCCCCGAACGCATGTAGTCCTCGCCCAGCGCCAGCAGCGCCTGCACCTTCTGCTGGTCGGTCAGGTCGGTGCGCTGGACGAGCCCCTGGTGCAGCCGGATCGCGCGGTCGACCTCGCCGCGGCGCCGGAAAAGGTGGCCCAAGGCCACCTGCGTCTCGAAGGTGTCCTTGTCGAGCTCGGCGATGTGCAGGAAGAGTTCGATCGCCTTGTCAGGCTGTTCGTTGAGCAGGTAGTTCAGGCCACGGAAATACGTGGTCGACAAGCGGCTGACCTGGCTGTCGCTGTGGCGCTCGCCGCCGCGCCGGCCGATGACCCACCCGCCCAGCGCCGCGATCGGCAGCAGCAGGAAGAACCAGAACCATTCGGTCACGAAGGCCATGTCAGGCCCTCAATCGTCGGTGGGAAGCGGGATCACGGGGCTGACGCGTTCGCGCAGCTCCTTGCCCGGCTTGAAATGCGGGACGTGCTTGCCCGGAAGCGACACGGCATCGCCGGTCTTCGGGTTGCGTCCCGTGCGTGGAGGCCGGTAATGCAGCGAGAAACTGCCGAAGCCGCGGATCTCGATCCGCTCGCCACCGGCGAGCGCGCTGCCCATCATCTCGAGCATCGACTTGACCGCGAGGTCGACGTCGTCCGCCTTCAGATGGCCCTGGCGCTGGGTGAGGATCTCGATCAGTTCGGATTTCGTCATGGGTGCCGCCGTCGCCTGGGCCACCGCGAAGCGACCCGGCAAGACGCCGGGCCGCTGGCGGCGTGTCGCTTACTCGGACTTGCTGTCCAGCTGCTCGCGCAGCAGCGCGCCCAGCTTGGTCGTGCCGCTGGAAGCATCCGCCGACGCGCGGCTGTACTCGGCAAGAGTATCCGGGGCATCCGGCTCGTCCTTGGCCTTGATCGAAAGCTGGAGCGTGCGGCCCTTGCGATCCATGCCGGTGAACTTGGCCTCGATGGTGTCGCCAACCTTGAGGTGCTCGGTGGCGTCGTCGACGCGCTCGTCGGCAATGTCACGCGCCGCCACATAACCTTCCACGCCGTCGGCAAGCTCGATCGTCGCGCCCTTGGCGTCGACTTCCTTGACCGTACCGGTGACCTTGGAGCCCTTGTTGTTCGCCGCCATGAACTGGCCGAACGGATCCTGCTCCATCTGCTTGACGCCCAGGCTGATGCGCTCCCGCTCCGGATCGACCGCCAGCACCACCGCCTCCAGCGTATCGCCCTTCTTCAGCTCGCGCGCCACGTCCTCGCCAGTGGAGTTCCAGCTCATGTCCGACAGGTGGATGAGGCCATCGATACCGCCGTCCAGGCCGATGAAGATGCCGAAGTCAGTGATCGACTTGATCTGGCCCTCGACCTTGTCGCCCTTCTTGTGGATGGCCGCGAAGGTCTCCCACGGATTGCTGGTGACCTGCTTGATGCCCAGCGAGATGCGGCGACGCTCCTCGTCGACGTCGAGCACCATGACCTCCATCTCGTCGCCGACCTGCACGACCTTGGACGGATTGACGTTCTTGTTGGTCCAGTCCATTTCGGACACGTGCACCAGGCCCTCGACGCCGGGCTCGATCTCCACGAACGCGCCGTAGTCGGTGACGTTGCTGACCTTGCCGAATACGCGGGTGTTCGACGGGTAGCGACGGCCGATGTTGTCCCACGGATCCTCGCCCAGCTGCTTGAGGCCCAGGCTGACGCGGTTGCGCTCCTTGTCGTACTTGAGCACGCGCACCTCGAGCTCCTGCCCGACTTCCACGACTTCCGACGGATGGCGCACGCGCTTCCACGCCATGTCGGTGATGTGCAGCAGGCCGTCGATGCCGCCCAGGTCGACGAACGCGCCGTAGTCGGTCAGGTTCTTGACGACGCCCTTCAGCACCGCGCCCTCGACGAGCTTCTCGAGCAGCTGCTCGCGCTCCTCGGAGTGCTCGGTCTCGACGACGGCACGGCGGGAGACGACGACGTTGTTGCGCTTGCGGTCCAGCTTGATCAGCTTGAACTCGAGCTCCTTGCCTTCTAGGTACACCGGGTCGCGCACCGGACGCACGTCGACCAGCGAGCCGGGCAGGAAGGCGCGGACATCCTTGATGTCGACGGTGAAGCCACCCTTGACCTTGCCGCTGATGCGGCCGGTGATGGTCTCGTTTTTCTCGAGCGCTTCCTCGAGCTCGTCCCACACCATCGAGCGCTTGGCCTTCTCGCGCGAGAGCACGGTCTCGCCGAAGCCGTTCTCGAGGGAATCCAGCGCCACCTTGACGGAGTCGCCGATGGCGATGTCGATCTCGCCGGCATCGTTACGGAACTGCTCGATCGGCACGATGCCCTCGGACTTCAGGCCGGCGTTGATCACCACCACGTCGGTGCGCACGTCGACGACGATGCCGGTGACGATGGAGCCGGGCTTGAGCTTGGCGAGGTTGTTCTGGCTGCTTTCGAACAGTTCAGCGAATGATTCGGTCATTGGAAGGAGTTCTCGGTTGGACATCAGACCGGCGCGCGCGTCGCGCTGCGTCGGTCCACCCGTTGTCGGCCTGCGCGGGATTGCGATGGGCCGTGAGTGTTGTTGTGGAAGCACCCGCCGGCGGCTGCCTGGCGGAACGGAACTGCCGCGTGGGACTCACCCGTATCCCGGCACCAGGGCCAGGACGCATTCGACCACCGGGTCGATGCCGAGGCCGGTGGTGTCGATGCAGACGGCGTCTTCGGCCGGCCGCAGCGGCGCCACCGCGCGGTTGGCATCGCGGGCGTCGCGGGCGAGGATCTCGCGCAGCAGACCGTCCAAGGTAACGGAAACCCCCTTGTCCTTCAACTGCTTATAGCGCCTGTCCGCGCGTTCATCGGCACTGGCAGTCAGGAATACCTTGCAACCGGCATCCGGGAAAATCACCGTCCCCATGTCGCGGCCGTCGGCGACCAGCCCCGGTGGCTTGCGAAATGCCCGCTGACGATCCTTCAGCGCAGCCCGCACCGCGGGGATGGCGGCAATCGCCGAGGCCGCGGCCCCGGCGGTCTCCATGCGCAGTTCGTCGGTAGCATCATGGCCGTTGACCACCACCCGCAGCTCGTCACCCTGCTCGCGGAAACCGATCTCGGTGTCGAAGGTGCAGCGGACCAGCGCACCCGGGTCGTCCAGGTCGAGGTCGGCCCAGCCCGCGGCGACGCCGATCGCCCGGTAGAGCGCCCCGGAGTCGAGGTAGTGCCACCCCAGGCGCTGCGCGACGATGCGGCTGATCGTCCCCTTGCCGGACCCGGAGGGGCCGTCGATGGTCATGACGGGGGTGCTGGCTGCGGGGGTGTCGGGCATGGGAGCTCCAGGTGGCCGACGCCATTCTAGCGAGACGCGCGCGGGCTGCGCAGTCAACGGCCTCGCAAGCACTTGAAACGATGGGCAAAATCCCGGTAGAATGCGCGGCTGCTCCAACCCAACCGTCTTCCGAGGTGTGTCATGAAGGTCCTGTCCTCCCTTAAATCGGCGAAGGCCCGTCACCGCGACTGCAAGGTCGTCCGTCGCCGTGGCAAGGTCTTCGTGATCTGCAAGAGCAACCCGCGATTCAAGGCGCGCCAGCGCTGAGTCCCACGCGGGCGCGTGCAGGCATGAACCCGGAGGGCCGCAGCGATGCGGCTTTTCGCGTTTGAGGATGCTGATGCATGCATCGCGCAGCGCGCGGAGACGGTAAGCTCGCCGCGGTCGACCCTCCGCGCGGACTTCCGCGGTCCGGTTGCCATCCGTCCCATCGCCGACCGAGGAACACCGCCATGCGCCTGCTCTCCGTTCTCTCCCTGTCGCTGCTGCTTGCCGCTTCCGGCGTTGCGTCCGCCGATACGCTGCTGATCGACCGCGTCCAGCAGCCCGCACAGGCCGCGATGCCCGCGCGTGGCGCGAGCATGTCCGATGTCGAGGCGCGCTTCGGCGCGCCCACGCAGCGCATGGATCCCCGCGGCGGCCAGAAGCGCCAATGGCCCACGATCAACCGCTGGGTCTATCCGGCGTTTACGGTCTACTTCGAGCGCAACCGTGTCATCGACGCCGTCGCCAACCAGGCGTCCGCGAACGAAGTCGGGCCCAAGCCCGCCATCCGCTGATCCATGCAGGCAGCCGGAGCGCGATTCCCCGCCGAGTGGGAGCCACAGTCTGCCGTCCTCATCGCATGGCCCCATGCCGGCACCGACTGGAGCGCGCGCCTTGGTGAGGTCGAAGAGGCGTACATTGCGCTGGTGCTGGCGATCACCCGCTACCAGCCGGTGGTGGTCTGCGTCGCCGACGACGACGTCGAGGCGTACGCGCTGGCGCGCCTGTCGTCGGCGCGCGCCGAGATGTCGCGCGTTCGCTTCGTGTCGGCGGTCTACGACGATACCTGGCTGCGCGACAGCGGCCCGATCACCCTCCGCACGCCGCGCGGCCTGTGCCTGCTCGACTTCCGCTTCACTGGTTGGGGCGGCAAGTACGGAGCGTCGCGCGACGATGCGCTTGTCGAACGGCTGCATGACGACGGGCTGTTCGGCGACGCCCACCGCGAGCCGATCGACTTCGCACTGGAGGGCGGCGCGATCGACACCGACGGGGACGGCACGCTGCTGACCACATGGCGCTGCCTGCAGGAGCGCCATCCCGACCTCGACCGCGACACCCTGGCCGCACGCTTGTGCGGTTGGCTTTCGCAGGACCGGGTGCTGGGGCTGGCGCACGGCTATCTCGAAGGCGACGACACCGATGCCCACATCGACACCCTCGCCCGCTTCTGCGCACGCGACGGCATCGTCCACCAGGCCTGCGACGACCGCGATGACCCGCACTTCGCGGAGCTTGGCGCGATGGCGACGGAGCTCGCGGCGCTGCGTACACGCGACGGCGCGCCTTACCGGCTGTTCCCGCTGCCCTGGCCGGCGCCGATCCTGGAAGCCGGGCGACGGCTCGCCGCGAGCTATGCCAACTTCCTGGTCATCAACGGGGCGGTGCTGGCCCCGGTTTACGGCGACCCCGCCGACGATGCGGCTTTGGCAGTGCTTGCCGACGCCTTTCCGGGCCGCGACATCGTGCCCGTCCCCTGCCGTGCGCTGATCTGGCAGAACGGCAGCCTGCACTGCCTCACCATGCAGCTTCCCGAGGGCCTCGTGCCATGACTGCCCCACGCACCCTGCCGGTGGCGCTGATCCAGGAGCGTGACCACGGCGACGCCGACGCCAACCTGACGGTGATCGAGGCCCGCGTGACCGAGGCCGCGGCGCAGGGCGCGCGTCTCGTGCTGTTGCAGGAGCTGCACAACGGCGCCTATTTCTGCCAGGACGAGTCGGTGGCGACGTTCGACCTTGCCGAGCCCATCCCCGGGCCGAGCACGGCGCGGCTGTCGGCGCTCGCGGCGCGCTGCGGGGTGGTTATCGTCGGTTCGCTGTTCGAGCGCCGTGCGGCAGGCCTGTACCACAACACCGCGGTGGTGTTCGACAGCGACGGCCGGCTGGCGGGCAAGTACCGGAAGATGCACATCCCTGACGACCCGGGGTTCTACGAGAAATTCTATTTCACGCCCGGCGACCTCGGCTTCGAGCCGGTGGACACCAGCGTCGGGCGCCTCGGCGTGCTGGTGTGCTGGGACCAGTGGTACCCGGAGGCCGCGCGGCTGATGGCGCTCGCCGGCGCCGAGGTGCTGCTGTACCCGACGGCAATCGGCTGGGATCCGGGCGACGCCGACGACGAACGCGAGCGCCAGCGCGATGCGTGGATCCTCAGCCACCGCGGGCATGCAGTGGCCAATGGGCTGCCGGTGCTGTCGTGCAACCGCGTCGGCCACGAACCGTCGCCGCTGGGTACCGCCGGCATCCGCTTCTGGGGCAACAGCCACGTGCTCGGCCCGCAGGGCGAGTTCCTCGCCGAGGCCGGCGAAGATCCGACGGTGCTCGTCTGTGATATCGACCTGGGCCGCAGCGAGGACGTGCGACGGATCTGGCCGTTCCTGCGGGACCGGCGCATCGACGCCTATGGCGACCTGTTGAAACGTTACCGTGACTGACGCCGACGCCGACGCCGAGCGCGTCGACGCGGCGGCGGAGCACGGCGCCCAGGGTTGGCGCGACCAGCCGCACGCCGTGGTCGAACGCGACAGCGTGCGCTACACGCTGCTGGGCACGGCGCACGTCTCGCGCGAGAGCGTCGACGCGGTCCGCGCAGCGATCGCCGGCGGCGGCTTCGATGCCGTCGCCGTCGAACTCGACGCACAGCGGCTGCAGGCGCTGAGCGACCCCGACGCACTGGCGCGGCTGGACCTGGTGAAGGTGATCCGCGAGGGCAAGACCGCACTGTTCGCGGCCAACCTCGGGCTTGCGGCCTACCAGCGCCGGCTCGCCGAGCAGCTCGGCATCGAGCCCGGCGCCGAGCTGCGCACCGCGGTCGACGACGGCCGAGCCGCAGGCCTCCCCGTGCACCTGGTCGATCGCGAGGTCGGCGTGACCTTCCGCCGCATCTCCGCGCGGCTTGGCTGGTTCGGGCGCCTCAAGCTGATCGGAGGGCTCATCGTCGGGCTGGTGGCCGACGACAAGGTCGGGGCCGACGACATCGAGCGGCTCAAGCAGGGTGACATGCTGGAAGCGAGCTTCGGCGAGTTCGCGCGCGACAACCCGGCGCTGTTCGACACCCTGATCGGTGAACGCGACCAGTACATGGCCGCGCGGCTGCGGCAGAGCGCAGGGGATGCGCGCGAGATGCTGGTGGTGATCGGCGCCGGGCACCTGCAGGGCCTCGCCCGCCACCTGCGCGACGACGACAGGGCACCCTCAGACGTTGTCGCCGGACTCGATGCCGTGCCGACGCGCAGCAAGGTACCGTGGGTAACCATCGGCGTCACCGCGCTGATCCTGGGCGGGATTGGCTGGGGCTACTGGCGCGGCGGCGCCGAACTCGGCGCCGAGCTGCTCCGGCAGTGGGTCCTGTTCACCGTCGGATTCGCGGCGATCGGCTGCATCGCGGCGGGCGGACATCCCCTGAGTGTGCTGGCGGGCGCGATCGCCGCGCCGCTGAAGCCGTTCCGCCCCGGCATCCCGTCGGGCGCGTTCAGCGCGCTGGTCGAGCTGCGTTTCCGCAAGCCGGCGTACGGCGATTTCCTGGCGCTGCGCGACGACGCGCAGACGCTGCGCGGCTGGTATCGCAACCGGGTCTCGCGGGTGGTGCTGAACTTCATCATGACCAACCTCGGCACCGGCATCGGCGTCTGGCTGGCCGGTGCACGGATCATCGGCAAGCTCATCACCTGAGACCCAGCCACCACGCATCGGCCCCGCCCCGCTCCCCGACCCGCTGCATCGGTCCGTCGCCCGCAGCGCTCGGCACGGGCGCCTGCCCGGGTCACTCCGCGATCGAAGTCGGCGCGAGCGTACCGCCGCGCGGGTCGCGCACCGAGCGCTGCCGCGCCCTGCCGACCAGGCGCGACGTGCCTCCGCTGAGGTCGTCGAGCATCGCGTAGATGGTCGGCAAAAACAGCAGGCTGACCACGGTCGAGAACGCCAGTCCTCCGGCCACGGCCTTTGCCATGGGCGAGTACTGCAGGCCCCCGAGGACCACCGTGTCGCTCAGCGAGATCGGGACCATGGCCAGGATCGCCGTTCCCATGGTCATCAGGATCGGGCGCAAGCGCTCGCGGCTGCCCTCCACCAGCGCCTCGGTCCGCGTCATCCCGCGCCGCCGCAGGTTGTTGATGTGTTCCACCATCACGATGCCGTTGTTCACCACCACGCCCATCAGCACCAGGATGCCGATGAACGCCATCACCGTGAATGCCGTGCCGGTGGCCCAGAACAACCAGAACACGCCGAAGATCGAGAACACCACGCAGCTCATGATCGCAGCCGGAAACAGCAGCGACTCGAACACGGCAGCCATCACCACGTAGATCATCACCAGCGCGATCAGCAGGTTGAACAGCATCTGCTTGCTCGCTTCCTGGTCCTGCTCGAATGCGCTGCCGTCGAAGGTGTAGCCGTAGCCGGGCGGGAACGCGATGCCATCGAGTGTCTCCTCCATCAGCTTGCGCGCCTCGGGCGTCGTCGTTGCGCCAGCAAGGTTGGCCATGATGGTCAGCGTGGTCTGTCGGTTGGAGCGGCTGATCTGGTTGGCGGCCGGGACCACCGAGACATCGACCATCGCCAGCAGCGGCACGCTCTGGCCGTCAGGCGCGCTGACCGTGAAAGCCGCGATATCCTCCACGCTGAAGCTCTCCGCGCCCGCGAACCGTACCCACACCGGCACCTCGGTCTGCCCGCGCCGGAACTCGCGCAGCTGCGCGCCGCGCAGCGCCAGGCCGACGAAGCTCGACACCTGCTCGGCGCTGAACCCGAACGCGGCGGCGCGCTCGCGGTCGACGCGCACGGTGAGCTCGCTGTTGGTATCGCCGGCATCGACGCGGACGTCGCGCAGGCCGTCGTGCCGCGCCAGGATGGGGACGATGTCGCGCGCCAGTGCGCCCAGCGTTTCTGTCGAGTCGCCGATCAGCTGTACCTGCACATTGTCGCTTCCGCCCTGCTCGCCCTGCCCGCGGACGCCGATCTCCGCACGGGCGGACTTCGGGAGCTCTTCGCTGATGGTGTCCATGGTCGGCTTGGTGTCACCGGCGTCGTCGGCGAACGTGATCATCGTCGAGGCCTCGCCATCCTGCTCGCTGTACCACGAGTAGACCTGCACGATTTTGAAACGCTCGCGGTTGGCATCGAGGTAGTCCTCGACGCGGGCGACCTCCTGCGACATCTGTGGCTTGGTGAAGCTGCCCTTCCACTGGTAGTAGAGGTTCACCTCCTTGCCGTCGCCGCCACCAAACATGTCGAACTTCGTCTTTATGACCGGCACCACGCTCAGCGCGACGATCAGCACGATGCCGAGCACGCTCCAGCCGCGGTGCGCCAGCGTCCAGCGCAGCGTGCGCGCATAGCCACGCTGCAGCCGCGGGATCAGCCCGGTGGTGGTGTTGACCGCCGGCGGCGTCTTCATGCGCGCGGAGATCATCGGGATCAGGCTCACCGCCACCAGCCACGACGCCAGCAGCGACACCGAGATGGTGACCGCGATCTGGGCCATGAAGATGCTGATCTGGTTGGTTTCACCCAGCAGGTTGGGCACGAACACGATGCAGTGGCAAAGGGTCCCCGCCGACAGCGCGATCGCGACGTTGCGGGTGCCGATGATCGACGCCAGCCGCGGCTGGTCGGGCATCCGCTCGCGCTCCTGGTAGATGCTCTCGACCACGACCACCGCGTTGTCGACCAGCATGCCGACCGCGAGCAGCAGGCCCATCAGCGTCAGCACGTTGAGGGTCACGCCGACGAAGTACATGAAGCCGAGCGTCATGATGAAGCAGATCGGGATGGCCAGCGTCACCATCAGCGTCGACGGCCAATGGCGCAGGAAGAAGAACAGCACCAAAATCGACAGTGCCAGTCCGATGGCACCGGCCTCGGCCAGCTCCAGCAGCGAGCTCGTGACCTCCTTGCCCTGGTCCTGGATGACCTTCACGTCGATGTCGACCAGACCGGGCTCCTGCTGGATATCGCCGATCTCGGCCATCACCAGCCGCGACACCTCGACCAGGTTCGCGTTGCGCTCCTTGAAGACGTCCAGCCCCACCGCGACGCGACCGTCCAGCCGACGCCCGTAGTCCATGCGCGCCGGCTTCAGGCGCACGTCGGCGATGTCGCCGAGCAGCAGGCCGCGCGCATCGAGCGGCAGCGTGCGCAGCTGCTCGAGGTCCTCCAGCTCGCCAACCGGCTGCACCCGCAGGCGCTGTCCGCCGTCGTCGATCTGGCCGGCGGACACCGAGAAGTTCACCGCACGCAGGCGCGTCGTCAGTTCGTTGAGGTCGAGCCCATGGGCGCTGAGGCGACCGGGATCGATCGCGATCTCGACCTCGTTCGGCGGCGCCCCGCTCACGTCCACCCGAGCCACGCCGGGGATCCGCTCGATGCGCCGCTTCATCTCGCGGTCGATCAGGTCGTAGGCGCCGGTCAGGTCGGTGTCGCCCGCGAGGCGCACGCGCAGCACGGCCGCGTCCGCCGTGGAGAACTTGCGCACGAAATAACGCTGGAAGTCGGCGGGCAGCTCGTCGCGGATAGCGTCGATGCGCTCGCGCGCCTCGGACGCGGCGATCGCGATGTCACGATCCCAGCTGGAGAACTCGATGAAGACGAAAGCGCCATCCGAGTTTGCCTGGCCGCCCACGCGCTTCAGCCCGGTCATTGTGGCCAGCGCTTCCTCGACCGGACGCAGCACCGTGCGCTCGACCTCCTCGGGCGTGGACCCGGGGTACGGCAGCTGCACGAAGAGGAACGGCGCCGATACGTCGGGCAGTGCCTCCAGCGGCAGCCGGAAAGACGCGATGAGCCCCACCACCACCATCGACACGAACAGCATCACGGTGGTGACCGGCCGCTTCAGGCTGAGCTCGGCGATGCTCACGCGGGCTGGCCCTCACCCTGCGTGCCGCCGACGTGCTCGCCGCCGTGGCGCAGGCCGCGCGCCACGTAGTGGGCGTCCGGTCGCCGGTCAAGCAGCGCGTAGACGACGGGGATCACCAGCAGCGTCAGCAGCGTCGACACCAGCAGCCCCCCGATCACCGTGATCGCCATCGGCGAGCGCACCTCGGCGCCTTCACCCATTGCGATCGCCAGCGGCAGGAAGCCGAACAGCGTGCACAGCGTGGTCATGATGATCGGGCGCAGGCGGGAGCGGGCGCCATCGACCAGGGCCTCGTGCTTCGGGACGCCGGCCTCGCGCAGCTGGTTGACCTTGTCGACGAGGATGATCGCGTTCTTGGTCACCAGCCCGACCAGCAGGATCAATCCGATAAACACCACCACCGAGATGGTGTTGCCGGTCAGCAGCAGCGCCAGTACCGCGCCGACCATCGCCAAGGGTACCGTGAACAGGATCACGAACGGATGCAGCAAAGACTCGAACTGCGACGCCATCACCAGATAGACCAGGAAGATCGCCAGCCCGAATGCGAACAGCAGCGAGCGCACCGAATCGGCCAGCTCCTCGCCCTGGCCGCCGATATGCATGCCGACCCCTGTGCCCAGTGGATCGTCGGCGACCATCTGCCGCACTTCCGCCACCGCGGTGCCAAGATCGATGTCGCGCAGGTTGGCCGAGACCACCGCCACCCTCACCTGGTTGGCTCGGTGGATCTCGCTGGGTCCGGTGGTCGACACCACGTCGGCAACCGAGGACAGACGCACCGCACGGCCGTTGCCCGGGTTGACGATCAGCTGGCGGATGTCCTCGACCGAAGCCCGGTCGGATTCCTGCGCCCGTACCAGCACGTCGATCTTGCGGTCGCGGAAGCTGTAGCGCGTGGCCACCTCGCCCCGGACCTTGGTCACCACCGCATCCGCCACCTGGCGCGAAGTCAAACCCAGCGCCGCTGCGCGATCCTGGTCGAAGCGGATCTGGATCTCGGGAAACCCCTGCTCCACCGTCGACTTGACGTCGGCGTAGTGCGGATTGCCGCGCAGCATCGCGGCCATGCGCTGCCCGGCGCGCTGGATCGTGTCCAGGTCCTCGCCGCGCAGCTCGATCTCGAGCGGCGTCGAGAAGCTGAAGAGTTCCGGGCGGCCGAAGTCCACCTGCGCCGCCGGGTGCGCCTGCATGCTCGTGCGCAGTCGCTCCATAGTCGCTGCCTCGACCGCCTCGCTGCCACCATCCGCCATCACGATGGTGAGCTTGCCGATGTTCTCGCCGCTCTCGGTCGGGTTGGCGTCCAGCCGCGTGCCGCTGCCACTGACGCCGTACAGCGCGCGCACCCCGGGCTCGTCACCGTGGGCCAGCTGAAGCGCGCGCACCAGCGCGTCGGTGTCGCGCAGAGGCGTGCCCGGCGGCAGCTTGACCGTCATCTCGAACCGGTCCTGCGCAAGCTGCGGGATCAGGTCGGTGCCCAGCAGCGGCACCGCCATCAGCGCCGCGACGAAGAACGCGGCCGCCGTGCCCAGCACAAGCGACGGGCGCGTCAGCGCCGCCGGCAGCAGCCGCATGTATCCGCGCTCGGCGCGGGCGTACGGCGCCATCGCCACGTCGCTGGCCTTGCGCATCACCGGGCCGACGCCCGCACTGATCCAGCGCCACGCGCGCACCAGCAGCCAGGCGACGCCGAAGAACACGCCGCGCATTGCTGCGCCCAGCCCACGCTGCGTCGCCGCCAGCGGCTTCTGAAGCGGTGACGCCGGCTGCCAGCGCTCGCGTGCCTGTTCGACCGGGAACGCGGTCTCCGAGCGCGCCTTGAGCGCGCTCAGCATCGGGATCAGCGTCATCGACACGATGAGGGAGATGAAAATCGCCAGCGACACGGTCAGGGCCTGGTCGCGGAACAGCTGCCCGGCGATGCCGTCGACGAACACAAGCGGCAGGAACACCGCGATCGTGGTCAGCGTGGACGCGACCACCGCCATGCTGACCTCACGCGTGCCTTGGATCGCCGCGCGGATGATGCCCAACCCGCGCTCGCGCGCCTTCGCGATCGACTCCAGCACCACGATCGAATCGTCGACGACGAGGCCCGTCGCCAGCGCGAGCCCGCCCAGCGACATGACGTTGAGGCTCAGCCCCATCTGGCCCATGAAGAAGAACGTGGTGATGATCGACACCGGCAGCGACAGGCCGATGACGAAGGTGCTCCAGCCGTCGCGCAGGAACAGGAAGATCACCAGGATCGCCAGCAGGCCGCCGAGGAACGCGTCCTTCTTGACGTCGGCGATGGCGTGGCGGATGAACTGCGACTGGTCGTCGATGACCGTCAGCTCGATGTCGGCCGGCAGCTCCTCGCGGATCTGCTCCAGCCGCGCATCGACCGCGTCCGCGGTGGCGACGGTGTTGGCGTCGCCTTCCTTGTAGATCGCAAGCTCGACCGCTTCGCGGCCGCCGAGGCGGATGATGGCCTCGCGCTCCTTGTAGCCCTGGCGTACGGTCGCCACGTCGCGCAGGCGCACCGGCACGCCGCCGGCGACGGTGGACGACGAGCCGGCCGAATTCTGCAGCGAGGCCGCTGCCGCGATCGAGCTGGGATCGCCGCTGGCGGCGGCGACGCGCGCCATCTGCAGCGCCGCGCTGTCCTCGCCGCCTGAAGCGCTCTGGATCGTCAGCAGCATGTCGCCTATTTCCGGGACCCCGGCGAACTGGTTGACCGTGCGAACCAGATAGCGCTGCGAGCCTTCCTCGAGCCGGCCGCCCGAGCGGTTGACGTTCTCCTGCTGCAGGCGGCTGACCACCGTGGCAATCGGCAGGTTCAGCTGTGCCAGACGCTGCTGGTCCAGATCGACCTGGATTTCGTCCTCGAGCCCGCCGCCGACCTTGACCGCGGCCACTCCGGCCACCGGCTCGAGCTTCTTCTTCAGGTCGTCGTCGGCATAGCGCCGCAGCACCGTGAGCTGGCGGATCGGATCGCCGTCCCCGGTAGCGGCGAGCGCGATGCGCAGCACCGGCTCGGTCGACGGATTGAAGCGCAGGAGCACCGGTGGAGCGGATTCCAGCGGCAGCTGCAGCGTTTCCATCTTGTCGCGGACGTCCAGGCTGGCCTGGTCCATATCGGTGCCCCACGCGAACTCGAGCACCACGTCGCTCTGCCCGGTGCGCGAGATCGACTTCAGCTTGCGCAGCCCCTTGACCACGCCCACGGCCTCCTCGACCGGCTCGGTGATCAGGGTCTCGATCTCGGTTGGCGCGGCGCCTGTGTACTCGGTGCGTACCGTCAGGGTGGGGTAGCTGAGGTCCGGCAGCAGGTTGACCTTGAGGTCGCCCAGCGCCAGAAGTCCGAACAGCAGGAAGGTGATGGTGAACATCGCCACCGTGACCCTGCGGCGCGTGGAGAACTCGACGAGGTTGAAGGGGATCGGCGTGTGCTCGCCGGGCGGCGTCGGGCGCTGGGTCTGGGACTCGCTCATTGCCGGACTCCTGTCACTTCGCCGCGGGCTTGGCGGGCGTGGCGGCGACGGCGGACGGCCGGGCCGCCGCGCCGATCACCTGGACCACCGTGCCGTCCCTGAGCGCCGCCTTGCCGGCCACGACCACCTGTTCACCGGCATCAAGGCCGTCGCGGATCTCGACCCAGGGTCCTTCCGCATAACCCAGCTTCACCGCGACCCGCGCGGCCTTGCCGTCGCGGACCACGAACACTGCGGCCTCGCCCTCATCCTCGAGCAGCGCGACGCGCGGGATCACGCGCGCGTCCATGCGCTGGTCATAGGAAATGCCGATGCGACCGAACATGCCCGGCTGCAGTGCGCCGCCTTCCTCGCTGCCGTCGCTGCCCGCGAACGTGCAGATCACGCGGAACGTGCCGCTGCCGGCGTCGACTACTGGCGAGACGCGGTCGACCTCGCCGCGAAAGGTGCGGCCGGGCAGCGCGTCAACCTGCAGCTGCACCGCCTGGCCCGCCTTCAGCGTCGCGAGCTCGCGCTCGGGCACGTTGAGCACCGCCTCCAGCCGCGACGTGTCGACGATGCGGAAGATCGGCGTGTTGATCTGGACGAAGTTGCCTGTCTTGATCGACCGCGACGCGACGACCCCCGAAATTGGCGCGGTGACGCTGGAATACGACAGCTCCAGCCGCGCCAGCCGGTTGGCGGCACGCGCGTTCTCCAGGTCGAAACGCAGCTGCTCGTTGTCCGCGGCACTGACCAGCTGCTCTGCGGCCAGCTGCTGCGAGCGCCGGTAGCTGGCCTCGAGTTTGGCCATCTGGGCGGCGCTCTGCGCGGCCTGCAGGGTGGCGCGGTCCGGATCCAGCCGCACCAGCACCTGTCCCGCACGTACCCGGTCGCCCTCCTCCACCAGCACGGACAGTGCCACGCCGGAGGTCTTGGCGACCACCTGTGATTCGGCACGCGGCTCCAGCGGCGCGGTACCGGTGTAGCTGGCGGCGATCGCGCGCCGGGTGACCGGCTGTACCTCGACCGGGATGGGGTCGGGCGCCTTGTTGGCGGCTTCGCCACGCGCGTCGGCGCCGCCGCCCTTGCCCCCGCAGCCCGCCAGCGCAAGGCTGCAGGCCAGGGCCAGCGCAGCCAGCAGAGGGAAGCGCGACGCAGCGCGGAGGATGGTTGTGGACGACGCGGACGAAGACATGATCAGAGGCCCCAATGGTGTTGTAGCAAGGTATATCACCGCATACCGCATCGGTATGCGCCAGAGGTCATGGTGACTCCCGGCGTGCCGTGCTCGCGGCCTCGTCGATGTGCCGCTGAGGGTGCGTATGGGCGGCGGTGACGCCCGGCGTGGCGGCGTCGTTGCCTGGCGGCCTGCGATGGTCCTGGAATGCAGGACGTATCCTCCTGCACAGTGTGACCCTGCCGCGATCGATCCGACCGGATCCACGCGCGACTGCGTCCGGGCACCGTCGGACCAGGAGCCCACACGCGGCCTTTCGACTGTCATCGCGCGTCAACACGCTGGAAGGCCCACGCTATACTCCGCCGCCTGCCTGACATGGCCTGTGCGCAGCGCCGCGCCGCGCCCCGGGCCAGGTCCCTTTCCAGTTCCCGGACGCCCACATGACGCGACTGCTCCTGATCGCCGCCTGCCTTGCTTTTACGTTGCTGCCAGCCACGCTCGCCGCGCAGGACCCTGGCGCGGCCGCGCCGGTTATCACCCCCGCAGCCTCCGCCCCGACGGCGGCTACGCCGCCCGCGCTGGTCGGGAACCTCGCCTCCGGGCGTTCGCTGACCTACACCTGCCAGGGTTGCCACGGTATCGAGGGCTACAGGAACGCGTACCCGAACTACCACGTGCCACTGATCGGCGGCCAGTCGACGCAGTACCTCGTCAATTCGCTGACCGAATACCGCAAGGGCACGCGCAGGCATCCGACCATGCAGGTCCAGGCACAGAGTTTTTCCGACCAGGACATCGCCGACATCGCCGCGTTCCTCGCCGGGGTGACCCCGTGACCCGCACTTTCGCCGGCCATCGCGCCGCGCACGCCGCGCTGGCGCTGGCCATTGCGGGCGTGGTCGCGGCCTGCGGCGGCACCGACACCGCCGCCATCCATTCCGGCGCCGACCGGTCCGGCGGCAACACCACGTCCTCGGCCGGGCTGCCGGGCGGCCACATCGCCGCCGGCGAGAAGCAGTCGCAGGTCAAGGGTGCGGCCACCGGCCAGTCCTGTATCGACTGCCATGGCGCCGACGGCAACGCGCCGCTGGACCCCTCGTATCCGAAGCTCGGCGGCCAGTACCACGACTACCTGGCGCACACCCTGCAGCTCTACCGCAGCGGCGACCGCGACCACGCGCTGATGTCGAACCAGGCGCGCGACCTCACCGACCAGCAGATTGCCGACCTGGCCGCGTACTTCGCCTCGCGGCCGTCGCAGCTGCGCAACCTGCGCGGCGTGCACGACCGATAGACCCGGTCTCCAGCGTCCGCACCCTCCGGACCGCGCGCAGCAGCTGCACGCCGTCTGGCGGTTGGCCGCTACAGTAGTGCTTCCGGATCTTCCTGCAGCTCGGGTTTGAACGGCACGTCCGGCGGCGGGCGCGCGCCGGCTTCGACATCCTGAAGGTTGGCATCGCTGATGCCGCAGCCGCCGCCCAGCGCCAGCAGCGCGACGTCACAGCGCAGCTGCTTGGTGGTGCCCGGAATGGGGATCATCACCGTGCGGATGCTGCGCCGCACCCACTCCTGGAGCAGTGTCTCGCTCGGCACCCAGAAGCGGTCGAAACTGGTCGGCTCGTAATCGGTCGGCGGACGCTTCAGCCACGTCCCCATGCGGTCGATCTTCTCGAAATCCTCGGTGACGGTCCCTGGCGGCAGGCCGCCGCCAACGCGACCGCCACCGGCGATCCTCGGACGACCGTCGGCGTCGAACAGCCCTGGCGGACCGCCGGAACGCGCCGACCCGCTGCGTGCACTCGCCGCATCGGCCCAGTCGTCGCCGGCGCGTGGCGTCGCGGCGGCCCCCGGGCGGGGGGCAGCCGGCCCGGCGCCGACCGCGCCGGTTCTCGACGTCGCGGCCCGCGCCGGGTTTTGTGTCGCCTGGCCGCCGTCCACCGGTGCTGCAGCCGCAGGCAACACCCGGGTACTCGCGGAGGGCGTCGCCGGTATCGTCACCGGGCGCGCGGCAGGCATCGGCAGTTGGCGCACCGCGACGGCTGGCGCGTCCACCGATACGATCGCAGGCGCCGCGCTGACAGCAGGCGCCGGCACCGGACGCAGCGTCGGCAGCGGTGCCGGGATCTCGCGTATCTCGACCTCCGCCACGGGGCGCGCCAGGTCAGGCGCGGCGATCTCCCGTACCGGCAGCGGTCGGGTCTGCGGCGGCAGAACCGGCTCCACCACGGCGATATCGCGGCTGCGCGCGGCCACCACCGGGGTCGCCAGCGTAGGCACTGGCACTGCCACCGGCCGCGGCGGCGGGAGCGTGAACCGGTTATCCGTCGTCGCGACCTCCGTCACCTGCAGCGGCTGCGTCTGCGCGGCGGGCGCCTCGGCGGGTGGCTCGGGCGGATCGATGGTGACAGCCGGCGGGGGCTGCGTCTGCGGCGCGACCGCGGTCGCTGCCGGTGCTGGCGGCTCTTCGGTCGGCGGCAGCGGTGTCGCCTCCGCGGGAGCCGGCGCGTCCTCCCCGCCCCCGCGGTCCTGCGGCGTGCCGTCGCCGACGAACGTCACCTCGGTGACCGTCTCGCCTGCGGCGGCATCCGGTGCCGTCATCCGGCGGATGCCGACGGTGAGCAGCCAAAGCAGCGCGATTACGAATCCGACATGCATCAACAGCGACAGCGTTGCCGCCGTCCGCCGCGCTCCACGTTCGTCGCGCGCGGCGGGATCCCACTGTTGCCGCCAAAGCACGCGGAATGCCCGCCACTGTCCCAGCGCCGGCACCACGGGGCCGGCGCGGCCCGGCGGGCGCCCGGCC
>LXQJ01000009.1:54538-63618 GCA_001683895.1 Luteimonas sp. ANT-B3E
CACCCGGGGACGCCATGGGACGGGACGCCGGGCCAGCTCAGGCCACGTCGCGCGGCATGTACGGGGCCTGCCCGGTGTCATGGTCGGTGGCGTCGCGGACCGCGGTCACACCGGGCACCTTGTCCATCAGCGTCTTCTCGATGCCCTGCTTCAGGGTCACGTCGGCCATGCCACAGCCATGGCAACCGCCGCCAAAGCGGAGCAGCACGACGCCTTCGGCGGTCACCTCCTCGACGGTGACATGTCCGCGGTGCTCGGCAAGCTGCGGATTGACCTCGTGCTCCACCACCCAGCGCACGCGCTCCACCAGCGACGCGCCCGCCTCCGGCGCGCTGCCCTTGACCTTCGGCGCGCGGATCTGCAGCTGGCCACCGGTGGCCTGGGCCGCGTAGTCGATCTCGGCGCCGTCCAGGTACGGCACGCTGGCCGCGTCCAGCCACAGCGTGAAGCCGTCGCAGTCGATCGCCCATTCGTCGCCGGCGAGGTCGGCCGGCTCGGCGAACTCCAGCCGCACGTCGGCGGCGGGCGTGCCTCCATGTACGGCGGCGAGGCGCACGCCCATGCCGGCGATGGCCTCGCGCTCGATCAGGCGGCGGAAGTGGGTCTGCGCGTTCTCGGAGATCTGGATCATCGGCGTATTCTAGCGTCCCCTCGCCGCCTTCCTCCCCCGGCTCGCGCCCCGCGGCGGGGGCGCGGGGCGCGGCGTTCATGCGGCGCGGTCAACGCGTTGCTCGCCAGAGGAACCACCATGACCGACATGATCCCGCTGTCCCAGGCCCACTGCATCCCGCGCCGCGGCGACGAGCACCGCCTCGCCGAGGCGCGCGTCCGCGAGATGCTGTCGCAGGTCGCCGGATGGGAGCTGGTCGAGGAAGGACGTGCGCTGAGGCGGACGTTCCGGTTCCCCGACTTCCATCGCACGATGTCGTTCGTCAACGCGCTGGCGCACATGGCCAACCGCGAGGACCACCATCCCGACCTGGGCGTGCACTACGACCGGTGCGTCGTGCGCTATTCGACCCACGACGTGGGCGGCCTGAGCGAGAACGATTTCATCTGCGCCGCGCGCGCGAGCGCCCTGGACACCTGAGGCGCGGGGCCGCCGCGGGTCGACCCGCGGTCAGCCCAGTCGGTCGAGGACCTGCAGCAGGTCGGGAGCGAGCGGCGCGTGGATCAGGTACGGCACGCGACCGTCGTCCAGCGCGAACTCGATCGACGCGGCGTGCAGGAACAGCCGCCGGAGCCCTGCCCTATCGCGCAGCCGGCGGTTGGCCTCCGCGTCGCCGTATTTGTCGTCGCCGGCGACCGCGTGGCCGATATGGCGCGCATGGGCGCGTATCTGGTGGGTGCGGCCGGTCTCGATGCGGACTTCGCAGTAGGAGTGCCCGTCGCGGCGCTCCAGTACCCGGAAGTGGCTCAAGGACTCCTTGCCGATCGTGCCGCCGGGCGGGCTGCCGCGCGGTAGCGCCTGCACGTGGCGTTCGCCGCCTTGGCGCAGGCCCACGTGCAGCGGCGCGTCGACGCTCATGACGCCGTCCGGCATGCGCCCCAACAGCAGCGCGAGATAGCGTTTGCGCAGTCCGCCCGACCCGCCTCCTGCGCGCCCGGCGCCGAGCGCGGCACTGTCCTCGCGCATCAGCGCCTGCAGCTCGGTGAGCGCCGCGCGCTTCTTGGCCACCAGCAGCAGCCCGGACGTGTCCCGGTCCAGCCGGTGCACCAGCTCCAGCGACTGCGTCGGGCGCAGGGCCCGCAGCGCCTCGATGGCGCCGAAGGCGATCCCGCTGCCGCCGTGGCTTGCGACTCCCGAGGGCTTGTTGAGCGCCAGCAGCCGGTCGTCTTCGAAGACGATGCCCGCGTCCAGGGCCTGCAGCAGGCCGGGTGCCGGTGCGCCGCGCTCGCCCACCGGTTCCAGCCGGACCGGTGGCACCCGCACCTCGTCGCCGGCCTCGAGCTTGCGTTCGGCGCGGACCCGGCCACCGTTGACCCTGACCTGGCCGCTGCGGATGATCTTGTAGACCAGCGACCGCGGCGCGCCCTTCAGCATCCCCAGCAGGAAATTGTCGACCCGCTGTCCCTCGCGCTCGGAATCGATGGTCATGGTGCGGACGCCCCCGGCAGGGGCGCCGCTGGGGGGCGGCTGGGTCATGTCGGGGACTGGCGGCGGTGCGCGGGCGCGGCGAGACAGTGTAGGCAGTCGGCACCCGCGGTGCGCTGGGTCCATCCTGAGACTAGACGCAAACCCAGGGCATCATTCCTGAATGCTTTTCTGTTACACTCGGATGGCGACATAACCTGCTGATTTCGTTGGAAGTTCCCCGGCCGAAAGCCGGCCTTGCACGAAGTCCGCCCGGCACGCGGCCACTGCCCCAGGGGCAGACACGCAGGCGACCGGGGCGGCGGTGGGAAGGGTTGCCTGGCGCCACGGCGCCGGTGATGAACATGTCCCGCGCGGCGCGAACGCCCTTGCCAACCGGCATCGGCAGGAGACGGCTGCCGGCCCGCTAGAACGACACGTACAAGCGCTCCCGCGGCCCGCCGTGGTGTCGAAGCGCTGGAACAACCAGGTCGCCGCTGCGCTTGCGCGGCTGGCGCCGGGCCAACTCCAGGCGAAACGCCATGGCGTTCCGCGCGACCGCCCCTGACCGGGGTGGAGCGCGTGAGGAACGCACACATGAAACGCATGCTGATCAATGCGACGCAGGCCGAAGAGCTCCGCGTCGCCACCGTCGACGGACAGACGCTCTACGACATCGACCTCGAGCAACCGTCGAAAGAGCAGAAGAAGTCCAACATCTACAAGGGCAAGATCACCCGGCTGGAGCCGTCGCTGGAGGCCGCGTTCATCGAGTACGGCGGCGAGCGCCACGGGTTTCTGCCGCTGAAGGAGATCTCGCGCGACTACTTCGCAGCGGGCGTCGACCCCAACAAGGCCGGCATCAAGGAGCTCCTGCGCGAGGGCCAGGAAGTCGTGGTCCAGGTCGACAAGGACGAGCGCGGCACCAAGGGCGCGGCGCTGACCACGTTCATCTCGCTGGCAGGGCGCTACATGGTGCTGATGCCGAATTCGCCCACCGCGGGCGGCGTGTCGCGCCGGATCGAGGGCGAGGACCGCGCCGAGCTGAAGAAGGCGATGGACGCGCTGCAGATCCCCGACGACATGGGCGTGATCATCCGCACCGCGGGCGTCGGCCGTGACGCCGAAGAGCTGCAGTGGGACCTCGACTACCTGCTGTCGGTCTGGCAGGCCATCGCGCAGGCCGCGTTGACCAAGCCCGCACCCTTCCTGATCTACCAGGAGTCGCGCCTGATCATCCGCGCGCTGCGCGACTACATGCGCGCCGACATCGGCGAGATCCTTGTCGACACGCCGGAGATGTACGAGGAAGCGCGCGAGTTCGTCGAGCAGGTGATGCCGCACAACCTGCGCAAGCTCAAGCACTACACGGACGACGTGCCGCTGTTCAACCGCTTCCAGATCGAGTCCCAGATCGAAAACGCCTACGAGCGCACCATCCGCCTGCCGTCCGGCGGCGCGCTGGTGATCGACCAGACCGAGGCGCTGACCGCCATCGACGTCAACTCCGCGCGCGCCACCAAGGGCAGCGACATCGAGGAGACGGCGTTCAACACCAACCTGGAGGCGGCGGAGGAAGTCGCGCGCCAGATGCGCCTGCGCGACCTCGGCGGGCTGGTGGTCATCGACTTCATCGACATGTCGTCGAGCAAGCACCAGCGCGACGTCGAGAACAAGCTGCAGAACGCGCTGCGCTACGACCGCGCACGCGTGCAGGTGGGGCGTATCTCGCGCTTCGGCCTCCTGGAGATGTCGCGCCAGCGGCTGCGCCCGAGTCTGAGCGAGTCCAGCCAGCTGGTGTGCCCGCGCTGCGACGGCCACGGCCGGATGCGCAGCGTCGAGTCGCTGTCGCTGTCGATCATCCGCCTCGCCGAAGAGCACGCGATGAAGGACAACACCGGTCAGGTGCTGGTGCAGGCCCCGGTCGAGATCGCCAACTACCTGCTCAACGAGAAGCGCCGCGCACTGGCGGAGATCGAAGCCCGCCACGACGCGCCGATCGTCATCGTCGCCGACGAGCAGCTGCAGACCCCGCACTACGAGGTCACGCGCCTGCGCGACAACGAGCTCGACGAGGAGAGCAGCAAGCCCAGCTATCGTCGCGGCACGCCGCGCAAGGTCGCGACCATCGCGCTGACCAAGGCCAACCTCAACGTGCCCACGGCTGCAGTGACCAACGTGCGTCCGGCGCAGCCGGCCCCCGTGCGCGAGCCCCGCCCGGAGCCGGCGGCGGCACCAGCGCCCGCCGCGGCGCCCTTGGCTGCACCCGCCCAGGCGCCAGCACGTCCCGCTACCCCGGCCGCGGAGCCGGTTGCTGCCGCGACCGGTGGCGTCGTGGGCTGGCTGAAGTCGATCTTCGGCGGTGCCTCGATCGCCAGCAACAGCGACAGCGCGTCGCGCGATGCCGGCATTTCGCAGCGCGATGCGCGCGGAGACGGCAGCGAGCGCGCGGACCGCGAACGCGGCGAGCGACCGGATCGCGGCCAAGGCCGGCGCGACGGACGCGGTGGACGAGGTGCACAGGGCGGGCGCGACCAGCCCCGCCGTGACGACCCGCGACGCGGTGGCGCTGCCCAGGGAGGCGCCCAGCAGCAGAAGGCCAAGGCAGGCGGTAACGGCGGCGGCAGTGGAACCGGTGGTAACGGCGGCAACGGAAGTGGCACCGGCGTTGGACGCGGCGAGGGCCGCGGCCGCGGTCCGCGCCGTGACGCCAGCGAAGCCTCGCCGGCGACCGAGTCCCGTCGCGACGTCGCCGCCGCCCTGGACGGCGACGACCAGGCCCCGGCGCGCGCGCCGCGCCGCAATGCGCCCGATGCAGGCCACCAGGAGCGGATCGTCGGCGCCCTGGACAGCGAGCCGACGCTGATGTCGGCGACCTTGGATCCGTCCTCTGCCAAGGCTGACACATCGGTGTCCGACGCCAACGCGCGTCCCGCGGAGGGTGCCCCCGGCGACACGGGCGACGATGCCGGCGCGGATGGCAGCGCGCGTCGCCGCCGCGGCCGCCGCGGCGGTCGCCGCCGCCGACGCGGCGGTGCGGAAGGCACCGGCGAAGGCAGCGATGTCCAGTCGCTCGACGACGGCCTGGGCGGCGACGAGGTCCTTCCCGCGGATCGCTCGCAGCCGGAGTTCGACTTCGACGACGACGAGGGCCCTGCGCCCGCGGCCCCGCCGTCGGCCGCGCATGCAGTGTCGACAGCGACCACTCCGCGCCCACGCCGTGAGCGGGTCCCACGGCCGGTGCGACGCGCGGCCGCGGCCAATGGCGACGTCGATGCCGAGGGCGACGGTGGCGATGCGATGGATGACGCCGATCAAGCGAATCCGACCGCCCCGCCCACGGCGCAGGGTCGATATGTCGACGGCGCCTGGCAGTCCGGCGCCGCCATGGCAGCGCCGCCCTCGCCCACCTCTGGCGACCGGCACCCGTCCTCGACGATCTCGACGTTGGACGCGAGGGTCGACGGCGGATCGTCCGCCGCGCCCCAGGGACAGCCGCCTTACGTCGAGAAACTGGTGGCGTATGCGCCGCCCGCGGAGGCGGGCGAGCCGGCCCTGGCCGCGGTTCCGCCTGCCGGGTTGCGTGGGCCAACCAGTCCATCGGTCGACGCCGCAGTCGTGCCGCCGGTGGCGGCTCCGGCCGTCCTGGCCAACGCGTCGACGCCGGATCCCGTCGCTGTCGCGGCGGCAGAAGCGGCTGGGTTGCCGCCGCGGGGGCTCTTCGATGCCGAGGAGACGCCGATGCCATCACCTGCCGGTACCGCCGTCGAAGCGCTCGCCACAGAGCAGGCGATCGACGTGCCGCGGGCGGTGGCGTCCGCCAACGACGGAGATTCGCAGGCCAATGCCTCGGGCGGCAACGACAGCGACGGCCAGCCGCGACAGGGTTGATCGTCGCCGCGAGAACCCGCGCCCGCGCCTTCAGAGCGCGTGCGCGGGATCGGCCATGCCGTACTGGCTGGCCAACCTCGCGAGTGCGATCGTGTCGGTGATTCGCAGCTTCTGGAACAGCCGCGTCTTGTGGGTGTTGACGGTCTTTGCGCTGAGGGACAGGCGCCGGGCGATCTCCTCCTGCCGCAGGCCCTGCACCAGCAGCAGCGCGATCTCGGTCTCCCGCGGCGACAGCGCGTCGAATGGCGAGTCGTCGCCTCCCATGCCCGACAGCGCCAGGTTCTGGGCGACGCTGCTCGCCAGGTAGCGCTTGCCGCGCGCCACGTCGCGGACCGCCCGCACCAGCTCGCGTGCGTCACCACCCTTGCCGACATAGCCCGCCGCACCGGCGGCGATCATGCGCTTGGGCATCGGTCCGTCCTCGAGCACCGACACCACGATCACCTTCGGCCCGTAGTCGCCCTTGACGATGCGCTCGGTGACCTCCAGCCCGCTGACGCCGGGCAGATGCAGGTCACATAGCACGATGTCGGGCTTCAGGCGTCGGATCTGCGGCAGCGCATCCTCGCCACACTCGGCCTCGCCCACGACCTCGATGTCGACTTCCGCCGACAGGATCATGCGCATGCCGGCACGCACCAGCGCGTGGTCATCCACCACGTAGACGCGAATTGTCATCCATGTCCCCTTTGTCCGTGTCGCGATTCCCCGCGTCCGAGGCTAGCCACGCGCATCAGTGGCCGCAAGGAAGGATTTGCCGCGTCCTCGCGATTCTGTGACGCACGCCTCGGCAGGGGGCGCCCACAGGAGGAGTCGAAACCATGCCTATCGCCGATGAAGCGGCCGCAGTCCGCGATGCGGAACGTGGCATCGCCCTTATCCACCCGGCGGCGAGCGCCAGTCAAAGAGACTCTCGCTCGCGACCGCGCCGACGGGAATGACCTCACCCTTGCCGCACGCGGCGCGGAGCGCCTTCACTCCTTCATCGGTCTCGTCGGCGCTGCGTGGGCCTGCCCACGACACTCGCTCTCCCACGCGGGCACCGCGATCCCAGCCTTCCATGGCCAGCGGCGCGCCGACCGCGATGTACCCTTCGCTGTCCAGTCCCAGCTCCGACCCGCGACTGAAGAGGACCAACGGCCCGGTATCGCCTGGCTCCTCGATCCTGAAACATCCGTCACGCAGGATCAGACGGCCGCCGTATTTGACAAGCGGCACTGCCCCGGGCGAGCGCTCCTCACGCGGAAACACCCGGACAAGATGGGTCAGCGCGGGATCCACCGGGCGTGGATTCCGGGGCGGCGGGAAGTGCAGGCGGATCCGTGGGGGCAGGACCCACCCTTGCTCCGCGGCGATGACCTGGAAAGCGGCTTCGTCGATGGTCATGTCGAATTCGACCGTACCGGCGAACTGCGAGACCGAACCGCCGTTGACGAGGCGACGGGGGACGAAGCGCGCCCACCACGCGTCAAAGATCGGCTGGAGTTCCTCCGACGGGACACCGCCCTCGATCGCGATGAAGCGACTGTCGGTCGTGAAGCGCGCCAGGCTCGAGCTGGCGTCATGACGGAACTGGAACGCGAATCGGGCGTTCGGATCATGCACGATCCGCATCCCGACGTAGTTCCCGGCAGCCTTCTCCGTCAGTTCGACGTCCAAAGACCTGGCGGCCACGGATGCTGCCTCGTCAGGGTCCATCCATGCCATGGGATCGGACAGGGGGATCCCGCGCTCATGCTCAACCGGCTCGTGCTCGGCTTGCGCTGCGGGTGGCCGCGACGTAGGCACGGGTGAGGACGGTGCGTGCAACACCGTCGCGAAACCGGAAAGCTCGCGGGTCACGCCCGGCGGTGTCGTTGGACCGCGCTCGCCAGATGATCGCGGAGGTGCACCGCCGGCACTGGACGCCCACCCACTAGCAGCGAGGACGCAAGCCTGCAGGGACCACGCAGCGCGATGGATGTAAGGCACCATAGCCGTCTCCGGTCACACCAGCGCCTGACGGGGTTCTGGTCCGCGCGCCAATGCATCATGGCGAACCAGTCGTCGAAGGCCAACACCTGCCGCTGCCAGGTCGCCGGGGCGCCGTTGCCCAAAAGACCGGCTCCCATGTGACGCACGCCGCTGGATGGCGGAGAGAGTGGGATCGGATCGGCTCCGACCTAACCCACTGATCCCATTGCAGAACCCAAATCGAGATGTGTCCTGTTTTGTGTCCCGGGATCATAGCGGGTTCGATGCTCCGTCGGAATTGCGCCTAGGCTCCGCTGCCCTGCTGACTCTAGGCTCCGCTGCCCTGCTGACTCTCGGCTCCGTCGCAATGGTGAGCACGCGACACTCGCTGTTCCGGATTGACCCGTGGTGACATGGCAGACTAGCGCTACATTTCAGGAAGTATCGGAAGTGTGAACCACTGCCGACTTCTGCCCCTTGCGCCACGCTTCGATGCTGCTTGTATGGAAGGTTCCCCCCAGCGCATAGGAGCGCACCATGCAACAGCTAGACCCGAAGTTAGAAATCGCCAGCCGACTGCTCAGCGGCATCATCTCGCAGGATCGGAACCGAAAGCTGACCGATCGATCGGATGACATCCGCCATTCGCTCGATGTGGCAGCCGAACTCATCCGTCAAAGCGAAGAGCGAAGCCCGCCAGACCTGGACCTCACGTTGGACCCTCCCAAGCCCATCAGGACCCGCGAGGCGCGTGTCGGACGTGAAGAGGTGCAGCTCAAGGAGTTGAGAGAGCAACGTAATCGCACCAGTGAGGCTCCCCGCGACGCGAGGATCGCCCGAGGGCACACGCTCCACTGATCGGACGCGAGCAGCCCTACGGTGCCAGGGGGGAACCGTGGGGCTGCTTTAGCCTCGTCATATTCGGCGGAGAGAAATCAATGAAGCCTCGGCGCCCTGCGAGGGGTGTCCGCCTTGGGTGCATCGCTGACCGCCGCGCCTTCCAAAGCGCTTTCATCCCCATCGACCACCTTCTCCGCGGTTGCGGGGGTGAGCATGTCCAAGCCCGCCAGTGGGTAGCGGCGAAGGAGATCCTGATGTTGTCCCGTCCTACCGGAGCCCAAGAAGCACGTGAATGAGCTGCGGCGTTACGCCGCGGCCAGTC